>CANSGN010000010.1 GCA_947646415.1 uncultured Clostridia bacterium
ATAGGATTATTGCAGTGAACACCACTTTTTGCCTACTTTAAACTTTACACAAAAACTAACACCCCGAAATATTTTGTTTCAAGGTGTATTTTTTATTTATTTAAAATTGCAATCAGTTGATTTTTTAGTAGCTTTTAGACTACTTTTAAAATTGATATTCATTGAAAATTGCTTATGACAATTAAAATTTAATCAACTTTTTTACTGTTCCGCTTATTTGAAAAATCAATTTGCCTTGTCGTAAGGACTATCAAAATGGCTTTCAAAATTATTATCTTTCGAATATGGCTTGCCGTCTTTGCTTGGTGCTATACTACTTTCATATTTTACATTTTGATAAACACGTATATATTCTACTTCCATTGCAGCTTCGCTATCGTGAGTAAACTGACCTATCCTTTGACCGTGAGGTCCCCAACCATCGCCTGCATCAATTTCATTTGTAAATCTTAAAAATTCGGGAACTTTGCAAACACCGCCAGCATTTGTTGCCCAAGTAGCATATCCGTCTATAAAGAATATGTAACAGTCAGGCGTCCAAAGTAATGAGAATGTATGGAAATTGCCGTCATACAAATTTTGTTCAAGTTTTCCGATATGTCCAGATACCTTGCCACTATTTCCGTACCCGTTCCACAAAAGAGCATGTCCCATCCTAGACACTTTTTTGTTATCCTTACGGAATGCAGATTCGTAAACATCTATCTCGGTGCCATCTATTCCGTCAAAACCTGTCTCCCTCATTTCGTTGCCTTGTAACCAAAAAGCTGACCACATACCGTCTTTATCGGGGAACTTTATACTTGTTTCGTAATATCCGAAAGCCTGTCCCCAAAGAATATTGCTGTCATAGCCGCCATTATCATTTTTAACTTCTGCCCTTGTTTCAAAACCGCCTGTAAAACGACCTTTAGTATAACCGTTTGCAGTGCAAACAGGACAAGTGTGGTTGCCGTCATAAGCTGCTCTTACAACTGCCTTTCCGTCTTTAACGGATACCATTTCGCTACACCAATAATTGGAATACTCGGGATGACTTTTCTTTTGACTTGCCCACCTTATATCATGCCTTGAAGTTGCCCATATTTTAGGATTCAAACCGCTGTTTTCATTATAGGTCTCATCAAAGTTATCTATCAATGTAGGATACCAACCGCTGTTATTTTTAAACTTAATGCCACCCTTATACAAATATGTATCATCCATAAGTCCGCTTAAATTTATAAAATCGGAAACTTTCAGTTTTGTTATATCAACCTCATCCGCACTTTTACCTAAGTTGTTTAAAGCAATATACTCCCAACCGTTCAAAGTAAACGCATCATAGCTCGGCTTACTGCAACCAACCAATAAAACACCCGATATTGCAACAAGCAACACACTGCCGACAATTACAAACAATTTTTTAATCTTCATAAAAACTCCCTTTCTATATCGATATTTTTAAAATAAATATTCAATATATTTACTATAGCATAATAAATAGTTAATTTCAACCCTCAAAACTGCTGTAATATGTAATAAAGCTATATATTTATATAAAATTAAAGTAAGTTTTTTTATTGTTATTTACATTTATTTGGAAATAATGTAAAATAAAAGTAATAGAAGTTTGATAAGGAAATGAAGTTATGACAATAACAAATTTAAAACAATCTCTACAAACAAATTACGGCAAGCTGAAAAGCGCTACAAACGTTATGATTAATCACACTTACCTTTTTACCACATAAGTTATTGGTAGAAAACAAAAACTATTTACTTTTAAATAGTCATTATTTAATAGTTATAAATCTTTGATTAAACAAAATACGCAAGTTAAAAACTTGCGTATTTTGTTGTACAATTTTTGAAGTTATCCTTCTCCAAAGAAAAAAATTCATTAAGAGTTTTAGTGTATTTTTGCACCGCAAACTTTTTGCGGCAGCAAAAATACTAACTTTTTACAATCTTACACCGAATTATTTGGTATTTTATATATTATACACCTAATTTTTTGAGTTTGTCAAGTAAAATACCGAATTTTTTGGCATTGTGTAGATAATAATAAAATTATAGCTTTATTTCGATTTTTTTCGTAAAAATAAAATAATTTAATAACTGAAATAAATCACTAAATATTTCTCAAATTTTATTTTTGTAGAGGGGGTAGCAATATGGAGTACAATAACAAGCTAAAAGAATTGAGAATATCCAAAGGTTTTTTCCAAAAAGACATTGCAACTAAAATCGGCGTTGCGACAAACACTTATCAATCTTGGGAGCGAGGAATAACTCAACCCGATATTTCCAATTTGATAAAACTTAGTAATGTTTATGCCTGCTCTGTCGATTACATTATCGGCAAGGAAACCGAGGAAGGTATGATAATGTTTACTAACAACTTAAGTGAAGATGAAAATATCTTTATCAATACCGTAAGACAACTTAGTCTAAAAGACAAAGGCATTTTGTTTGACTTGGCTTTGACTATGCTTAAAGCAAAAAATATAAAATAATAGTATTTTTAATATCAAGCCTTATATCAACACGCAATTATAAAAAGTTTTAATCAAATTATCGGCTCAAATGCTAAGTTTTTGTAAAATTGCTTTATTTAATATTGTATTTATGTTATAATATATAAAATAATATAGTAGGTGCATTATGCGAAAGTCAAACAGAGAAATACACGGCTTGGATAAAATAGTTGACATTATACAAAACACAAATACAATAAGGTTGGGTATAAATGACTCCCCTTACCCTTATGTTGTGCCGGTTTCTTTTGGTTTTGACGTGCAAGATGACAAACTTTGTTTTTATTTTCATGGTGCAACCATAGGTAAAAAAGTACAGCTTTTAGATAAAAACCCGTTGGTTTGCGTGGAAGGAGACATTTTTCACCGTTATATGGATACGATAAAATCGGTAACTTGCCTTTACGAAAGTTTTATAGCATACGGCAAATGCACTTTACTGAACGGAAATGATGCTATCCACGGCCTAAAACAAATTTTAAAGCATTGCAATTATTCCGACCACACCTTTAATACGGATGTTTTACCTATAGTAAATGTATATAAAATAGAGGTAGAAAGCATAACCGCAAAACACAGGACAAAAGATAATTGATATATAATTAAAAATATATAAAATATGATATATAAATATTTTTACAATTATATATCTGCAATGCAGTTTGCTAATCTCTATTTGTTGTAGATAAACGTAAAATATAATTTGTTAAAAATAAAAAGAAAATTTTAAAATAACACTTACCTATTTACTTGACATTACCGTAAATTTTGTATATACTTTTTAGGTAACCGAATAAATGGACGATTAGCTCAGCTGGATAGAGCGTTGCGCTACGGACGCAAAGGTCAGGGGTTCGAATCCCTTATCGTTCACCATAAGGGAATAAGACGAACTCTTTATTTAGTAAGGAGTTCGGTTTATTTTTTATGAATGATTGTTATGGAGTAAAATCAAGACAGTGGAGAAAAAACGGAAAAAACTTATTATGTTAGGTCTGGTTGGATGGTTTTTTCAAATGGAAAATTAAAAAGTAATACATTAATAGCAGGATGGTGGTTAAATGAAGTTGTTTGATAAGGTTAAAGTGTTGGTTTCAAAGCCAGAATATGAAAAATGGGAAATTTTTAAAGGAATGGTAGGGACAATTATTGATGCAGAAATACGTTTTAGGGCATTTCAAGTTATCTTTACTGACCCTACACCAGTAACATCAGAAAATTGGGATTATATTGATTTAAAAGATGATATTTTGTGCTATATTCATGTAAAAGATTTGGAAGTTGTTGAAGAAAGCGATTGCACAGATGAGTATTTGTTAGAAAATTTACCAAATCAAGATATAAGATGGTTTTGTAAGGTGGAGGATGGTTTTATAATCAACTTGCTTGGCGAAAAATTGAACAAAATACCTTACGATTATGACAGTTAATTTATCAAGAATTTAATTTGATAATTAATTTTATTTTTAACAAGCTTTAAAATAACATTTTTTTATACAATAATGCAAAAGAATTTGTCATAAAACCATTTAAAAATAATTTTTATGCCTTACAATATAGTTAAAAAATATAATTGTGAGGTGGAAAATGTTAGCAGAGTGGACAAGCAAATGGATTAAAGTTTTTGACAAATTAAACGATGTTGTCATTGATGATTTTGATTATGAACATGGTATACATGGTCTAATAACAACTAAACATTGTGTAAAATGTATTGCAGCAAATCAGTGTTGGTTTGTAGATGAAAAAAATAAAAAACCTGAACAAATGGAATATAGCTTTGAAGAGATATTAAAGGATACAAAGAATAAAAGAGGGTTGTACCATTATAATTGTCATTGCAAAGAAATAAACATTCCTACCCCCAAAGAATCTGAAATAAAATTAATTATTCCCGAAGGAAAAATTGGATGGTTGTTTAAAGATAAAGAGGGATTGGTAAAAAAAGCGTTGGGTTATGAGCCAAATGATGACTTCTTAGAATATTTTAAAAAACAGGTTTTGAAAAGTTATTGCCAAGGTAAATATTACATATTAGGCATTGATGAACATGGTGTGGCAATAAGTGTTAAAGTAGAAATCAACGGCAGTGGAGAAAAAACGGGGAAAACTTATTATGTTAGGTCAGGCTGGATGGTTTTTTCAAATGGAAAATTAAAAAATAATACACTAATAGCAGGATGGTGGTTAAATGAAGTTGTTTGATAAGGTTAAAGTTTTAGAGTCAAGACAAAGATATAGTGAAAGAGAAATATATAAAGGAATGATTGGCACAATAATAGATGCTGAAATTAGAGGAAGGACATTTAATGTGATTTTTACTGACCCGACTCCATTTACCGAGGAAACTATGTATTCAATCAAACCCGATATTATTTGTGCAATTTACATTAAAGACTTGGAAGTTGTAGAAGAGAGCGATTGCACAGATGATTATTTATTGATAAATTTACCAAAACAAAATCCAAAATGGTTTTGTAAAGTAGAAGATGGATATATAATCAACTTGCTTGGCGAAAAATTGAATAAGATTCCTTATGATTATGACAGTTAATTTATCAAGAATTTAATTTGATAATTAATTTTATTTTTAACAAGCTTTAAAATAACATTTTTTTATACAATAATGCAAAAGAATTTGTCATAAAACCATTTAAAAATAATTTTTATGCCTTACAATATAGTTAAAAAATATAATTGTGAGGTGGAAAATGTTAGCAGAGTGGACAAGCAAATGGATTAAAGTTTTTGACAAATTAAACGATGTTGTCATTGATGATTTTGATTATGAACATGGTATACATGGTCTAATAACAACTAAACATTGTGTAAAATGTATTGCAGCAAATCAGTGTTGGTTTGTGGATGAAAAAAATAAAAAACCTGAACGAATGGAATATAGCTTTGAAGAGATATTAAAGGATACAAAGAATAAAAGAGGATTATATCATTATAATTGTCATTGCAAAGAAATAAACATTCCTGCTCCCAAAGAATCTGAAATAGAATTAATTATTCCCGAAGGAAAAATTGGATGGTTGTTTAATGATAAAGAGGGATTGGTAAAAAAAGCTTTGGGTTATGAACCAAACGAAGAATTTTTAGAATATTTTAAAAAACAAGTTTTGAAGAGTTATTGTAAAGGACAATATTATATATTAAATATCAATAAGTATGGTGTATCCATAAGTATTAAAGTTAAAGTTGAAGGTAGTGGAGAAAAAACGGGGAAAACTTATTATGTTAGGTCAGGCTGGATGGTTTTTTCAAATGGAAAATTAAAGAGTAATACATTAATAGCAGGATGGTGGTTAAATGAAGTTGTTTGACAAAGTTAAAGTTTTAGTTTCAAAGCCAGAATATGAAGAGCAAGAAGTTTATAAAGGAATGGTAGGGACAATAATTGATGCAGAAATTAGAGGAAGGTCGTTTCATGTGATTTTTACTGACCCCACACCATTTACTGAAGAAACGATGTATTCAATTAAACCAGATATTTTATGCGTTATAGATATAAAAGACTTGGAAGTTGTTGAAGAGAGCGATTGCACAGATGATTATTTATTGATAAATTTACCAAAACAAAATCCAAAATGGTTTTGTAAAGTAGAAGATGGATATATAATCAACTTGCTTGGCGAAAAATTGAATAAGATTCCTTACGATTACGATAGTTGATTTATTAGGAATTTCTATTATCTGAAGTTGTCGCCAAGCAGCCCGTAGGGATATTTGACAGCAACTAATGCTAATTCAAACTATTTGTAAAATTTGAAAATCTAATGGTGCTATGGTCTTAAATGACTATGGCACTATTTTTTATGTGTTTTAATCTAGATTTTTTATGTGTTAAAAACCAATTTAGCCTAAATTGTGCCAAAATTTGACATTTGTTTTTTGCTATTGCCAATTTTTGGTAATAGTTTTATAAAATTAGTAATCATTATCACTTTTTACATAAATTTTTCTTTTCATATTATAATGCTATATGATTTGAATAATTAAACGTATAATAATAACTCTAAGTTTTTTAAACTAAACAAAAGGTATAAAATAAAGTAAAAAGTAGCAAAAATATGTGATAAAAATTTTACATAGATTTTTACTTGAACACAACATATTGTGGTCAAATTGCCAAAATCTCAAAAAATGACCACAATATATTGATTTTTCCTCTTGACAACGAATATAATTTGTTGTATACTGAATGAGCAATATCAGTAAACCCAAAGAAGAAGGAGAAATTTTATGATTAAAAGCATTATTAAAAGAGATGGCAGAAAAGTTCCATTTAATTTGCAAAAAATTGCCGATGCTATTTTTAAAGCAGCAGCATCTGTTGGAGGAAGCGACCATGATACCGCATTAGAGCTTGCAGTTGAGGCTTGCGAGTATTTGGAAAGCCAAGGCAACACTACCCCAACCGTGGAGGAAATCCAAAACGCAGTTGAAAAGACATTAATTGAAAAGGGACACGCACAAACTGCCAAAAACTATATTCTTTACAGAGCAAACCGTACAAGAGCAAGAGAAATGAAAACTTCTCTTATGGAAATCTATAAAGATTTGACTTTTAAAGATGCAAAAGATAATGATATAAAAAGAGAGAACGCTAACATTGACGGCGACACTGCAATGGGTACAATGTTAAAGTATGGTAGCGAAGGTGCAAAACAATTTAACAAATTGTTTGTATTGCGTCCTGAACATGCAAAAGCTCATGAAGAGGGAGACATTCATATTCATGACCTAGACTTTTTGACATTGACTGAAACTTGCTGTCAAATAGACCTAATCAAATTGTTTAAAGGCGGTTTTTGTACCGGACACGGCTTTTTGAGAGAGCCTAACGACATAGCATCCTACTCCGCACTTGCAGCAATAGCTATTCAATCCAACCAAAATGACCAACACGGCGGACAAAGTATTCCTAACTTTGAATACGCAATGGCTATCGGTGTAGCAAAATCTTATAAGAAAATTTACAAGAAAAATCTTATCAAGGCTTTGGATATTTACGAAATCGAAAACGCTGAGGAAGTTGCTAACAATATAACAAATTCTCTTGCAGAAAAGGATATCGTTCCTAAGCTAGAGAAAGACGATTATATGATTGAAGAGGCAAAAGAGCTTGCAAAAATCGGTATTAAAGACGAAAGTATCAAAAAAATTCAAAAGTTCACAAAGAAATATTCGGAGCAAGAAATTGACCGTGCAACATACCAAGCAATGGAGGCTTTTGTTCACAATTTGAACACAATGCACTCTAGAGCAGGCGCACAAATTCCGTTTAGCAGTATCAACTACGGTACAGATACCACCCCTGAAGGCAGACTTGTTATTAAAAACATTATGCTAGCAACAGATGCAGGTTTGGGTAACGGCGAAACAGCTATCTTCCCTATCCACATATTTAAAGTAAAAGAGGGTATCAACTACAATAAACAAGACCCTAACTACGATTTGTTTAAACTTGCTATCAGAGTATCTGCAAAAAGGTTATTCCCTAACTTCTCGTTTATTGATGCTCCATTTAACCTACAATACTACAAAGAGGGCGACTACAGGACTGAAATAGCTTACATGGGTTGCCGTACAAGGGTTGCAGGTAACGTTTATGACAAGGATAGAGAGATTGTTACTCAAAGAGGTAACTTATCATTCACATCAATCAACTTGCCTAGACTTGGTATTCTTGCAAAAGGCGATTTAAACAAATTCTATGAAATGCTTGACGAAAAACTTAATTTGGTTTCCGACCAATTAATGGACAGATACAAAATTCAAGCTAAAAAGAGAGTTAAAAACTATCCGTTCCTAATGGGTCAAGGTGTATGGCTAGACAGCGATAAGCTAGACTACGAAGATGAAATCGGCGAGATTTTAAAACATGGTACATTGTCTATCGGATTTATCGGTCTTGCAGAGTGCTTGGTAGCACTTACAGGCAAACACCACGGAGAGAGTGAGGAATGTCAAAAACTAGGTTTGGAAATCATCAAACACATGAGAGATTTTACTGAAAAACTTTGCGAGGAAACTCACTTTAACTACTCTGTTATCGCAACTCCTGCAGAAGGACTATCCGGCAGATTTGTAAGAATCGATGCTAAAAAGTTCGGTAAAATAAAAGGCATTACAGATAGAGAATATTATACAAACTCTTTCCACGTTCCTGTTTATTACAATATTGCAGCTTTGGATAAAATCAAAATCGAAGCACCTTATCACGCTTTGACAAACGGCGGACATATCAGCTATATCGAGCTTGACGGCGACCCTCTAAAGAACTTGGATGCTTTTGAAGCTTGCGTACGTTGCATGAAAGAGGCCGGTATAGGATATGGCTCAATCAACCACCCAATAGATCGTGACCCTGTTTGCGGATATAATGGAATAATCGATAATGTTTGTCCTAAATGTGGCAGAAAAGAGGGCGACGGCAAACAAAACTTTGAGAGAATCCGCAGAATTACAGGATATTTGGTAGGTACTGTTGATAGATTTAACAATGCAAAACGTGCCGAAGTAAACGACAGAGTAAAACACCATGTGTAAAATAAGAATTGCAGGCTTAGTCAACGACTCTATTGTAGACGGCCCGGGAATGAGACTTACCGTCTTTTGCCAAGGCTGTCCGCATAACTGCAAAGGCTGTCATAACAAACATACCCACGATTTTAAAGGCGGATATGATATGGACATTGACGAAATTGTTGAAAAAGCCAAAAAAAATAAAATACTTAGCGGAGTAACTTTTAGCGGTGGCGAGCCAATGTGCCAACCAAAAGCTTTTTTACAGCTTGCAAAAAAAATAAAAGCCGAAACCGACTTAAACATAATTTGCTACACAGGTTACACACTTGAAGAGCTTGAGCAAATGAACAATGCAGATATAAATGAACTGCTTGATATTTGTGATTGGTTGATAGACGGCAGATTTTGCGAAGAACTAAAGGACTTGACTCTTCCTTTCCGCGGAAGTTCCAATCAGCGCATAATAGAGCTTAAAAACAATACTATTGATTGGACAAGATAATAAAGCAGTATATTTAATTTAACAAAAAGAGATTTGATAATTCAAATCTCTTTTTTATTGTACAAATTATAATGATTTAAAACATATTCGAATTGCTTGTTTTTAATAGATTAATTATTATATAAGTTCGCCCGATTTGTTGATTGTACCGTCGGAACACTTTATAACATAATTACCTGTTGAACTATTCCAACCACTACCTTTTTTGATGTTTGCCCAATCTTCCATTGTGCCACTGTACTCAATTTCTTCAAGCAACAAACAATTTGCAAACGCACCTACACCAATGCTTTCAATCGTAAACGGAATTACTACTTTTGTCAAAACACTGTTTCCTGCAAATAGGTTATCCCCTATTTTGGTCATATTATAATTAATACTATTGTATGTTGTATAAGATGGTATGTTTGCAATTTTAGAATCCATTATATTTTCTTGGAATATAACCTCGGCAGTTCTATCTTGAGTATTTAGCAAATAAATTGAGACACCCTCATTTTCTAAAATTATTCTGCCATCCGATGTAATATTGTTATTGCCGTCTCCATCCTCCGTGTATCCCCAAATAACAGGGCGGTTTGAAGAGTTCCAATCATCTTTCCAATCGTTCGGTTTAGCCTGTGCTTCACATTTTATAATTAATTTCAAGCAATATCTAAAAGCATCACTGCCTATTTTTTCAACTGTGTCAGGAATGATAATTTTACTTATTCTATCACTGCCTTGCAACATAGCTGCTCCAATAGAAGTAACGGTATCAGGTATTACAAAACTATCCAAAAGATTACATTCCGCAAAAGCACATGCACCTATTTCCTCAACGTCGACATCAATTTCGTATTTACCGTTTTCCCTCCAATTTACAGCTGTCAAATTGCTACAAGCATAAAAAGCGTAATTGCCTATTTTTATTGTATTTCTTTGAATTTCTATTTGAGTGATAACATCGTTCCTATAAAAAGCATAGCCCATGATGCTAGTAACATTGTATGGTTTACCATCATATTCGACAGCAGGTCGCAACTCGATATTATCGTTTGTAATAGGTTGTTTAGCTACAATAGCCTCATTACCTTTTATTCCGTATTTTACATATCCTCTGTTAGTATCAATAAAATAAATATATCCGTCATCCGCAACATTGTTATTGTCTGCATCCCACACAATAGGATAGCGACTAAATTGGTCTATCTTCCAATCATAGGTAATCCAACCTGCAGGTTTTTCTTTCGCTTGAGCGTATATTGTTATGCCGTAGCAGTTTTCAAACACACTTTCTTCTATATTTTTTACGCTTGACGGAATGCTTATTTCCGCCAAAGCCGAACAACCGTAAAATGCTCTTTCCTTAATTGTCACAACAGTTTTAGGTATATAAACATTTGATAACGCACGTTTGCCATAAAAAGCTTTGTCGCCTATTACGGTTACGGGTTTGCCGTCATAATACTCGCTGATTACAACTTCCGTAATCATATTTTCGATATCGCTTTCAACCCCGCTGACAGTGTAAGAATATCCGTCAGTGTTTAAGGAATAAATAAGTCCCTCCGAGCCTTTCATAAAACCGCAAACAGTACATTTCCCGTTTTCAAATGTGTGATTTTCTTCTTCTTTGGAAATATCGCAAATATCGCTGCAATCGTACCAATGATTTTTATCGTTATACTTTATTGTATGATTATGCTTATTACCACACAAAGTACATATATTTTCGCTGTTATACGTATGAACAACTTTATCCTTTTCATATCCGCAAACAGAACACTCCTGCCAATGATAGTTGTTATCAAAATTCAACTCAAAGCTATGCTCTGCATAGTCATTTTTTTCCTTACATTTTTTCTTAGTACAGTCGTGCCAATGATGTGTTTCATTATTTGACCACTCTATATTCCATTCGTGGTTGTGCTTACAAGCAACCAAGCCCGTACACATAACACAAAGCAACACGATTATAGCAAAAATTATAATTGATTTTTTTTTCATAGTCCCCTCTAGGTAACATTAATTACATTATAATTTTATCATAATAATTATTATAAGTCAATATTTATATAGACTTTAAAGGCATATTATACCAATAAAAAAAGAATACAAACCAAATTATGGAATGTATTCTAATATTTAATTATTTTAAGTTTCGTTATCGCTTTCGTTGATGTCCGCAGCTCTATTTTCGAAATCTACTTGCATATTTATATCCGCTTTTTTAATGTCCGAACTGCTGTCATTATCCATTATACAGTTTTCTTCCTGCTCTTGCTGCGGGTTGACATTTTGGTCTGCTGCTACCATTGCAAGTTGCTTTTTATCACGCTTATTTTGCAGTTTACTACCGATTTTCAAACGGATTTTATGAAAAATATCATCGTTTGTCGGCGGTTTTCTTGTAATAGCAATTAAAAGAGCCGGCAAAACAAACAGTATTAATAGCGCGCTTATTATTGCACCTCTGCCAATAAGCAAAGTAATTTGTCCTATAATAGCATTTGTTGTTATTGCACATACTGCCAAACACAAAACACCCAAAATCGTAGCCGATGTGAGGATTGACAAAGTACTATCTTTTGTGGCTTTTAAACAAGCTTGTTTAACAGGCATAGTTGCCATATTACGCTTAAATTTAGTTGCCAGCAATATCGCATAATCTACCGTTGCACCCATTTGTACACTGCTGATTATGATATATGCCATAAAGTTGACAGGTGCTTGGATAATAAAATTCAACGCCAAATTTATAAATATACCGAACTCCACAACACCCATAAGTGCGAGCGAGTATTTTGCACTTCGTATGGACAGCATTAGTATTATAAATATAATGATTGCACTTATTGCGGAAACCAAAGCAAAGTCCTTTGGAGTTACCACCGACAAGTCATTTACCGCCTGCGCCATCCCCGTAATGTAATATTTGTCGCCGAAATATTTTTTAAGCGTATCTCTTACATTTTGCAGTAATATACCCTCTTCCGCCGATTCCGACTCTGTTTCTATCATAAGAGTATACAGCACATATCCATTGTTTGCATACGCTTTTAATTGTGGCAAATTCCATTTAATTGCAAGCGATAATTGCTCTGCCATTTCCTCGGGTGCAAGTGCATAAATGCTACTTACTACGCTTACATTTTCAATCTTTTTCAAATCTTCGATAAAATCCAAGTGTACGGCTGCTTTATCGTTAGGAGCACAAATCAAAATACTGTTACCCATAACTTCGACAACCTGTTGAACTTCGCTAAGTTCCGACTTGTCCTTATCCATTTTCATATACGAATAAGATATGCTAAGCCCGCAATATATCATTGGCACCAAAGCTATCAATGCGATTGCAAGTATAGGTTTTCTGCCCTTAATAGCGACTTCCGCACTTTTTTGAAACTTAGGTAAATGTACGGGATGTTCGAGCTTAGCAGTAGTTTTTGTAGTAAACAATATCAAACAAGGCTGCAACAACAAAACTGTAAGCATTGACATTAACACACCTTTTGCAAGCACGATACCCAAATCGGCACCTATACCGAACTGCATAAACATTAAAGCAATAAAGCCCCCGACCGTAGTTAGTGCAGAGGCACAAACCGTCGATAAAGTTTTTGGTATAGCTCGTTTCATTGCAGTCCTGTCATCAAAACACATTTTCCGTTCTTCCTTAAATGCGTGCATTAAGAAAATCGAGTAATCCATTGACAGTGCAAGCTGCAATATTGCAGAAGTAGCAAATGTAATGACCGATACATCCCCCAAAATGATATTACTACCCATATTAAGGAAAATACTTATTGCCAAAGTCGTTAGCAAAATAACAGGCTCGAAAAAGCTTGTAGTTGTCAAAACCAACACCAAAATTGCGATTATACACGCAACAATTAGGAAATACGGCATTTCCTTTACAACCGTTCCAAGCAAGTTGGTGGAAATCTCCGCACTGCCACCTATAGCATAATCCAAACCATAGCTTTCAATAATCTTTTTGGTTTGTTTTAAAATACCGCTTGCCTCGTTAGTACTTGATGCAACTGACATTTGCACCATAATGGTATATATATCCTCTTTTGGACAAAACAGTTTTTTAACATCCGGGTTGTTTTTAATTTGCTCAACAAGTTCGTTGGCATCCACGCCGCCGATATTACCCATACTTGCAAAGCTATCCAAAGTTCCGTACCAAGTTATTCCGTTTGCACGTACTCCTTCAAGCTCTTGCATTTTCTTGGTAATTTCCGTCATTTGCTCTTCGCTAGCACCTTTTACGGCAACAATGGCATCACTTTCCATATCAAAAGTTTTCTTTAAAAAAGCATATCCCTCGGAAGTTGTCATATCCTCCGGTAAATAGGATATGATATCGGAATTTATAGGAACAAAAAACAAGCATACAAGGGCAATTATCGTAAGTATCAAAAACACAATGCTTATTGCAAGTTTATGTTTTATGATAAAATCAGAAAACTTTTCCATAAATCTCCCTCCTTTAATGCTTGTAATTTGAAAAACCTATCAAAAATCGAGGTTATTATATATTTTATAAAATATATTATCTTCTGTTAAACTTGTTTTGCAATTTTAACAACAAGTCATCCACGCTTTGTTCAGGCTTTTTAGGTTTATTGTTATTTTTAAAATTATTACCCTTATTATTACCTTTAAAATCTTTATTTTTATTTCTTTCTTTTCTGTCTTGAAGTTTTGGGTCTTTTACAGTGCTTTCCGACTTAGGTTTAGCATTGCTTGCGCCCTTGATAGTCAAGCTTATCCTGTTTTTAGCAGGGTCTACGCCAATAACTTTTACGGTAACAATATCGCCCACCGTCAAAGCATCGGACGGATGTTTGATATAGTCATTGCTTATTTCACTTATATGCACCAAACCATCTTGATGAACACCGATATCTACAAACGCACCGAAGTCAATAACGTTTCTTACCGTACCTACAATTTCCATACCCTCTTTCAAGTTGGAAATATCAAGCAAGTCATCTCGCAAAATAGGCTTTGGCAAGCTATCACGGATATCTCTACCAGGTTTTTTAATCTCGTCGATAATATCCTCCAATGTTGGCATACCGATATTAAGTTCGCCGGCAAGTTTTGCTTTTCCGTAACTATTGATTTTTTCTTCCAAATCGCCCAAGTTTCCGTTTGTTACATCCTTTTCGGTCAAACCGAAAGTTGCAAGCAATGCTCTTGTCGCCTCATAAGACTCCGGATGCACCGAAGTATTGTCCAAAGCTTCTACACCGTCGGTAATCCTCAAGAAGCCTGCACATTGTTCGTAAGCTTTAGGTCCAAGCTTTGGCACTTTAAGAAGTTGTTCCCTTTTTGTAAACGGCTTGCTCTTTCTGTACTCAACGATATTTTTAGCAATAGCCAAGTTAAGACCGGATACAAAGGAAAGCAATTTGTAAGATGCTGTATTCAAATCTACACCTACGCTGTTTACGCAATCTTCTACTACGCCCTCAAGTACTTCGGTAAGTCTTTTTTGTGGCATATCGTGTTGATATTGACCTACACCGATACTCTTAACGTCTATTTTAATCAACTCTGCAAGCGGGTCTTGCAATCTTCTGCCTATGCTTACCGCACTACGCAATGATACATCAAATTCAGGGAATTCCTCCGCACCCAATTCACTTGCACTGTATACGGATGCACCCGCCTCGTTTACAACCATATATTGCAAAGGTCTATCAAGCTTTTTAATCAAGTTGGCAACGAAAATCTCTGTTTCCTTACTTGCTGTTCCGTTACCGATAGAAATAACTTGTACGCTATGAGCTTTGATAAGTGCAGTAAGTTTTTCTTCCGCCTCTTCCACTCTGCTTTGAGGTGGAGTTGGATAAACCACGCCTGTTGCAAGTACATTACCGTTTTCGTCCAATACCGCAACTTTACATCCTGTTCTGTAAGCAGGGTCAAGTGCCAATACTACATTGTTTTTTAGCGGTGGTTGCATTAAAAGAGGTTTCAAATTTGTCTCGAACATTTTAATAGCACCCTCGTTGGCATTGTCTGTCAAATCGTTTCTTATCTCTCTTTCGATTGATGGCAAAATCAATCTTTCGTAACTATCCTCTACGGCTTCGGTCATTAATTGAGTAAACAAGCAATCGGTATGTACATATTTTGTGTAAATAGTCGAAAGTGCTGTTTCCTTATCCAATTTCAAATCAACTTTCAAGCAATCTTCCTTTTCGCCACGGTTGATTGCAAGTATTCTGTGCGATGGGATAGCTTTGATTTTTTCAGTATAATCTTTGTACATACCAAAGATAGCACCCTTTTCGTTGTCCTTTTCTTCGTCCAAGGTGGTGGTAATATCGCCAATACCAACAAAAAGCTCACGCAACTCTTTACGAACTTCCGCATCGTCGCTTATTCTTTCAGCTATAATATCTTTTGCACCGTCATAAGCCTCTTTAACGCTGTTTACTCCTTTTTCCTCGTTAACAAAAGGTGTTGCAATAGCAACTATGTCGCCATCTTTTAAATCGCTCATAACAATATCTGCAAGCTCGGAAAGACCTTTTTCAATAGCAACGGATGCTCTTGTCTTTTTCTTTTTCTTATATGGGCGATAAATATCTTCCACTTCGGTCATAGTCTCTGCCTTAGAAACTGCCTCTGCCAACTCGTCAGTCCATTTGCCTTGAGACTCTATGCTGTTTTTGACCTCTTCCTTTCTCTTTTCCAAATTTCTCAAATAAGTTAGGCGGTCAGCAAACTTACGCAAAGTTTGGTCGTCGCAAGTGCCGTGCATTTCCTTACGATAACGGGCAATGAACGGAATTGTGCAACCCTCGTCGATAAGTTTGATAATATTATCGCTATACTCCTGTTTTAATTGAAATTCTCCTGCTAATCTTTCACTGATTATCATAAAAATTGCTCCTTTTCCTTTAATTTGTTATAATCTACTTTGCCGATTGCGGTAAGCGGTAATTCGCTAACACATTCTATTTCTTTCGGTAAAGAATATTTCATTAAATTGGTTTTTATTGTATTTTTTATCTTTTGTTCCACCATTTGTGAAAACTCGTATCCCTCTTTCATCATAACATAAAGTTTGATATAAGGTTTTCCGTTTTTCTCAAAATCTACCGCGCAACACTTGTCTATTTCTTGCACATTTTCGCCGACTATATATTCAATCTCGTTAGGGAAAACATTCATTCCGCTAATCTTAACCATTCGTTTTATCCTGTCCACGAAAAACAAATGTCCGCTTTCCTCAAGATAACCGTAATCGCCTGTTGCTAGCCAAACAACGCCGTCGCTATCCTCAAACATAACTTTGTTGGTGGTTTGCTCATCCGCAAAATATCCGCTCATAATATTGTCGCCGGATAGGCAGATTTCCCCACGCACTCCGTAATCGAGTTTGTTATGCTCGCTATCCACAATGCAAACCTTAATATCTCCAAGCGGTTTGCCGACCGAGCTAACCTTGCTATAAGCCTCTACATTTACATTGCATACACCCGCTTCGGTCAAGCCGTAGCCCTCACATAACCTGCAATCGGACTTATATTTTTTCATAAGATTGTCAAAATCTTGCTTAATCTCTTGTTTAAGCTTGTCCCCACCGCAGTAGCAATATTTCATCTTTCTAAGATACCTGCCACCAAAAGCTTTAACTTTTATAAGCTTAGCGTACATTGAGGGAACACCCGTCATATAAGTTGCCCTCTCTCGCCTTACTACTTTTGCAAGCGACTTTGGTTTAAAGCTTGGTACCAAAATACATCTTGCACCTGCTGTAAGCGTTGAGTGCATGCACACTCCAAGACCAAAAATGTGGAACATAGGTAATACCATAAGCATACTTTCGCCTTTTTGCACTTCATCCCCAATCAACGTGCGTATGCTGTAGCTACATTCATTAATTGCACGGTTTGCAAGCATTGCGGTTTTTGGCATGCCCGTTGTACCGCCAGAGTGAATATATGCCGCTATCTCATCCCCGATACCTGCATAGTGTTCGCGTACGGGCGCGGGTTGTAATTGATATTTTATAAAATCATTAAAATATAAAACATTATCCGTATTGTTCAAACAAGGTTTTTTGCGGCTTGTCCACAAATCATATCCCCATTTATAAACGTTTTTAAGGTAGTCGGATGGTCTGCACAACACAGTGGTTATATTTTTTTGTTCCAATACCGCACGATTTTTATTGTAAAACATATCAAGCACAAACACCAATTTGCTGTTTAATACTTCTACCATATCGCCAAGTACTTTAGGCGGCACTAACGGATGTATTAAATTTACCCCGACACCCAACTTGTTTGCGGCATAAAATATAATAATCGCATTGGGAATATTAGGCAAACACAATGCAATATTGTCGCCGCATTTTACCCCAAACGAATTTAAGGCATTTGCAACAATATCCACCTGTTCAAAAAATGTATTTGTAGATATACGATTATTGTAGTAGGAGATTAAAGGTCTGTTATCCCCTTTATCCCTGGCTTTCAAATATTCGTACATACTAAAATCATTCGATTGTTTCATACTATTCTCTTTTTATATAAATATATATAGCATTATAGCACTTATTTTATTTATTGTAAATAGTTTTTGTCAATTTGGGTCAAAATTGTACTTTATTTTAATATAAATAATTGGATTTAACAACATACTATATTTACATCTATTTAGATTTTTACAGGTCAAAAATATAAAAAATCGCAAATAGCCCCGATTTTCAAAGGATATTTGCGATTTCTTTAACATTATAAACTGTAATTTTGATATACAATTATTTGCAATTTAATAAATATTAGATTACAAAACCTTAGATAAAAAGGTTTTCAATCTTTCATTTTGCGGATTGTCAAACAACTCTGCAGGAGTGTTGTCTTCCATAATCTTTCCGCCGTCCATAAACAAAACTCTTGTAGCAACCTCTTTAGCAAAGCCCATTTCGTGAGTTACTATAACCATTGTCATACCCTCGTCGGCAAGTTGTTTTATAAGCTCCAATACTTCCCCAACCATTTCAGGGTCAAGAGCGGAGGTTGGCTCGTCAAACAACATTACTTCCGGTTTCATAGCAAGCGCTCTTATTATAGCAATTCTTTGCTTTTGACCGCCCGACAAAGTGTTAGGATAAGCTTTTGCTTTTTCCTCAAGACCGATACGCTCTAATAATTGTTTTGCATAGTCCTCTATCTCTTGCTTTCTTGCCTTTTTATAGCTTGCTTGAGTTTCTTTTGTGATTTCCTTATTTTTAAGTTTTTCCTTTATTTCTTTTGACAAATACTCAAGCGGTGCAAAAGTAATGTTTTCCATAACCGTCATGTGAGGGAAAAGGTTAAAGTGTTGGAACACCATTCCCATATTTTTTCTGACAGCATTTTCATTTACTTTGATGGATTTATTTGCTTTGCTTTTAGCAGTTTTAATCAAGCTTGATACTTTGCTTTGCAGCTTTTTGATATTATCTCTGTACTCGCTGTCACGACTTAGGTTATCATTAACTTTCGTAACAACCTCGGACAAATTCATATTTTCAAAGCTTAAATTCAAATTTGTATCCGCAAAAAAGGTTTGTTTAACCTCGTCCGACAAAAACTGCAATTCTATATTTTTAATGTTTTCCCTTACTTCGATATCAAACTCAAGCTCTCTTACCAATTCGTCACGAAGTACGGTACAGTCTTTTATTTTCTTTTCACACTCTTGCAACTTCTTTATTATTTTTTCGTCCGCACTGCCCTTTAAACTTTCTGCCTTTAAAATCAACTTACTTGTTTTTTTATCGTATTGCTTAATTTTGTAATTGATAAACTTTTTGGACATTGCAGATATTTTTGGATAATAAGTAATCTCTTTATCCTTAAAATAAAGGTGTCCCATAGTTGGTCTTTCAAGTAAATTTAAACACCTTAAAAAAGTTGATTTACCACTACCAGAAGGTCCAATAACAGCAACCTTTTCGCCTTGCTTAATGTCTATATCAATACCATCTAATACAACAAGGCTACCAAAATGTTTGTGTAAATTTTTAACGCTTATCACTTCTTGATAACCTCCTTTCTAGTAATTTTAACAATTTGCTTATTACATATACAATAATAAAATAGATTACGCCTAACACAAAATATGCAACAAAATAATCATAAGTACTTGAAGCAATAGTTTGTAAAGCAAATGTTATATCCATTACAGTTACATAACCTGCAACCGAAGTTTCCTTTGTCAAAGATATTAATTCGTTACCTAATGTTGGTACAATATTTTTAATGGCTTGTGGCATAATTATTTTTAACATTGATTTGCTATATGACATTCCTAAAGAACGCCCTGCTTCTAATTGTCCTTTGTCAACAGAAGCAATGCCAGCACGAATAATTTCAGAAACATACGCGCCACTATTTAAGCCAAAAACTAATATTGCTACGAACAATTTGTTAAAGCCTAAAGGCGACAACATTGCAAAGTATATAAACAATAGTTGAACTGCAATCGGTGTACCTCTAAATAATGAAACATAAAAATTGTTTATCCATTTCCATATCCTAATAAAAATATTTTTGTTGGGAACATAGTATGCTATACCAACTATTGACCCTAATAAAATTCCTATTGGGAACGCACAAAGCACAATTAGAAGGGTGTTTAACAACCCTCCTAAAAGTAAAGATATTGAATCTACAAATATATATTTCCAAATATTTGTACTAACTGCAGATATTATATTTAATATCATAAAATTATTTCCTTACCCAAAGTATTTTGCAGTTATTTCAGCAAATTTACCACTTTCTTCCAAAGCTTTCATTGCATCATTAATTTTCTTTAACATATCACTATTACCTTTTTTAACGGCAATAGCATATTTTTCATCGCCCATTGCAACAGTGCTTGCTTTTACACCTTGGTTAGCAAATTTCTTAGCAAACTCTTGTGCAGGTGCATTATCAATTACTACAACATCAATTTGACCATTAACTAAATCTTGTACAGCAAGACCACCAGTTTTAAACTTAGTAGTTGTTGCACCAGTTCCAAATAAAGCTCCACCTTCAGCTAAAGCCTCATCTATCATTAAATCACCACTAAAGCCTTTAGCAACGCCAATCTTTTTACCTTTTAAGAAGTTCCAAAGCTCTTCTTCAGTAGTATAATTTAAAGTCTCACCTTTATAAATGATTGTTTGTGAAGCATTAAAATATGTGTTAGAAAAATCAACTTTTTCTTTTCTTTCATCATCAACGGTTAATCCTGCAATAGCCACATCATATTGACCGCTTTGAACAGAAGGGATTACTGAATCAAAATCCATGTGCTCAATTTTTGCTCCATCATAACCCATTTGTTTTGCGATAGCATCAATGTACTCCATATCAAAGCCTACGATTTTATCTCCTTCGTAATATTCAAATGGAGGGAACTCTGCATTTGTTGCAACAGTTAAATAATTACCTTTATCGCAACCTACTAGAGCGAAAGTAGCAATAGCAGCAGTAACTAGTACCATAAGTGCAATAAATAATGTTTTAAATTTTTTCATTTTTATGTCCTCTCAAAAAATTATTTCTTGTTTTGTGTATACATTCTATCATACATATATGCACAAATCAACTAATTTTTGAATATTTTTTGTATAAATATGAAAAAATTTGCATTTTTTGCTAATTTTTATGTATAAAATACAGTTTTTGAATAGTTTTTATACATTTTTACATTTCAACACCGCAAATTCGCCCACCTTTAGGGAAATCTCGCCGTCCATAGCTTTATTTGTTACACAGTTTACGCAATTTTTGGCTAAAATCTGCTTTTCTTCCTCGTTGTTATTGTATATAAATTGTATATTTTGTGTATTATCGGCACTTTTTCGCATAATATACAGCAACCCGTTATCCGCAAATATCTCCATAGTGCCGCTAAAAGCTTTTTTGTATTTCGCTCGTAACTTGCCAAGGCTTTTATAATGTTCCAATAATTGGTTGTCCATATTATTCCAAGGGAAAGGTCTGCGATTGATTGGGTCTTCGTAGCCCTCAAGCCCTACTTCGTCGCCGTAAAAAATTGTAGGCAGTCCCGGCAACGCATACAAAATGGCAGTTGCTAGTTTCAGTTTTTCTTTTGCTCTGCTTTTTACATCTTCGGGCAGTTTTATTTGCAACCTATCTTGCTTGCTTGTGCCATCTATTTTGTAGTCGCAAAAAGTATTCAGCGCCCTTACGGTATCGTGAGTACCCAAAAAGTTCATACAGGAGTTTAATGCACATAGCGGATAATTTTCATAAATAGTCATTATATTATTTATAAATTTATTTATATCCTTATTCCATACATAATCTATAATAGCATTTTTAAAAGGATAATTCATAACACCGTCAAGTTGATTGCCTTGCAAATAAGGGCGTCTTTTGCTGTATGCAATTTTTGTAGAGGCATCTTCCCATACCTCGCCGATTACATAAGCATTTTTATCCACGCTTTTTACTCTTTTTCTTATATCGTTAACAAATTCGATATCAAGCTCGTCGACAACATCCAAACGCCAACCTGCCAAGCCGAATTTTGTCCATTTATCAAGCACACCATTTTCACCCAAAATAAATTTTCGATAGCTTTCGTTGTTTTTGTTTACAGTAGGTGTAACGGTTATCCCCCACCAACAGCCGTATTCGTCAGGATAGTTGATAAAGTAATACCAATCGTAATAAGGAGATTTTATGCCTTGATAAGCACCAAAACTATCGTATTTGCCAAGCTTGTTAAAATATTTACTGTCACTGCCCGTGTGGTTAAACACTCCGTCAAGCATTATTCCTATATCTTTTTCCTTAGCTTTTGCAATTAGTCTTGCAAGTGAACTTTCGTCCCCCAAAAGTTCGTCAATGCACATATAGTCGCCCGTATCGTACCTGTGGTTGGAGCTTGACTTGAAAATAGGAGACAAATAAATCATTGTTACACCCAAATCCTTTATGTAGTCAAGTTTATCGATAATTCCTTGCAAGTTGCCGCCATAAAAATCGTTGGCACGAAAAACTCCGTCACTGTCAACTATTGTAACATCTTGCGACCAATCTTTCAAAACACCGTCTTTATCCCACAAACAAGCACAATCTTCCCCTTTATTAAACCTATCTGCAAATATTTGATAAATAACTCCACCGCTTTGAGTTTGAGGCGCAAAACATTCCTCACTATAAACAGTAAGACTGTAAGGCTCGGCATTTTGCAACAGCTCGGCATTTTCCCCTTTACCAAAAACAAAACTGCCAAGCTCTGTGTTTGTCACAAACTTGTACCAATACAAACCGCTGTCATTTATACTTAAAGACAAAGCAAAAACAGAGTGTCCGTCCTCCGCACCTTGGTAGTTCATTTGATAGTAGCAATCGTCCTCGCCGTCCTTTGTCAAAACAAGATAAATGCTCTCTACAAAAATACCGTCGCGAGCGGTAATTTTAAAATCGATTTGTTTGCCGCATGCTACCGCACCAAAAGGTTTTTTGTATTTCAAATCTCTGCTGTTGTAATAAAAAATCATAGTTCACCTTATAGTAATTTATTTGCTTATATTTTAGTTAAAAATCATATTTTTGTTATTCCTATAACAAATGCTATAATCTTAAAAATTGTCAAAAACCGATAATAGTACCGATTTTTGACGCTATTTTTTTAAATGTTAAGTTAATTGTTTGCGTTTTCCTTTTCCGTCCACAAGTATCCTGCATTTTTTATAGTTTGCAAATGATTGGAAAGCCCGCCTTTTTCGAGCAACTTGCGTAGTTTGCTTATATAAACCTCTACCACCGAAAAAGTAGTTTCACTTTCAAATCCCCACACCCTGTTAAACAATGTGTTTTTGGAAATTATAATTTCCTTGTGTCTTACCATATACTCAAACACTTCGTACATTTTGGCAACTATATTCATTTGTTCGCCGTCTATTTTAACGGAACGCTCAAAAAAGTTTATTTGCAAGTTTTTAAACTCATAAATATTTGTTCCGAAATTGCAGTAATACCTACGTAACACGCTGTTTATTACGGCAAGAAATTCGTTGCTGTCAAAATCATAAGGCATATAACTATCTGCACCGCTGTTTAATAAATCTATTTTTACCTCTAAATCCTTATCGTTGGACAGCACCACAATAGGCACCGAATTATCTACCCTAACTTTAGTTATCAAATTTTTTACGGCTGTTTTAATACCATTGCAACCAATAACAATCATATCGTACTTACCGCCGATTGCCATATCAAGCCCTCTATCCAAATCGTAGGCACTATCGCAAGTACTGCCACCTTTGTAATCGGACAAAAGCCCCGAAATATTGTGGTTTACCCCTTCGTTTTGTTCCACAATCAAAAATTTCATAATTTTAGCCCCTCTAAATAGTTTAAATCATATTCCCTTATTCATAAAACTTTTTACACTTTCAATCAATTAAAATTTCGCTGTCTTATCACTTCAAATGAAATTATCCCGCTTGCAACGGATGCGTTTAAGGAGTTTACATTTCCTTTCATAGGTATGCTTATCACTTGGTCGCAAAGCTTTCTTGTCAATGCTTTTACACCATTCCCCTCACTGCCTATAACCACTGCTATATCATCGGTCATATCCACTTGATACATAGGACTTCCGTCCGCTTCCGCACACACGATTTTTACAAAATCTTCTTTCAACTCCCTTATCGTATCATTTATATTGGTTACCATAGCTACTTTAACATAGTTGCTCGCACCGCTGGAAACTTTTACAACCGTATCGTTAACCGAACAAGCCCTGTGTTTTGGCAAAACTACTCCATGTGCGCCGCTGCAATCGGCTACCCTTAATATACTGCCTACATTGTGAGGGTCTTCCACTCCGTCAAGGATGATAACAAAAAGTTTTTCCCCTTTTTTTGCAGCAAGCTCCCTCATATCCGCTATTGTAGAATATTTAAAGTCTTCACAAGTTGCGATAAACCCTTGGTGCTTTTTGCTTTCGCTAAGCTTATCCATTTTTATTTTGTCGCAAAAAACAAACCTTATCCCTTTGTCTTTGGCAAGACCTATTACATTGTCGTTATCGTGAATACCTTTTTGAACTTTTAGCTCGGATATGGTAACACCGCTTTTTATTGCCTCTTTTACAGCATTTTTGCCTTCGATTATCATATAAATTCCCTATTAAATCAATTATTATTAATTGCCTCGTTTTTTTTCTATAAACTCAAACAATTCTTCTAGCCTTTCGTTTTTGCCCAAAAGGTACAAATATCCGATAACCGCCTCAAAACCGCTCGCTTTTTTATAGTCTGCAACGCTTGCATTTTTTGCCATTGTATTCATGTGAGTATTGCGCGCCCTTTTAAATATGGCGATTTCCTCTTCCGTCAAAATGGACATTATTTCGTCCATATATTTTGCCTGTGCGGAGGCTTTAATTTGTTCACTTTGCAATTTGTGCAGTTCCCCTGCTTTTGCTGTGGAAGTAGATGCAAGCTTTGTCCTTACCATAAGTTGCTGTACGCTATCCCCTACAAAAGCCAAAACCAACGGATTAAGTCCTAAAATTTCCTTTTCGGAAAGATACTCTTTTGCTATAGGTAAATAAACTTTCATTGTCAACCTTTCAAATACTCCAAGCTGTATTTAAGCCTGCGTACTGTCTCCTGCTTGCCAAGCAAATCTGCCATTTCGGTAGCACCGCCCGGAGTCATTTGTGCACCCGTCAATGCAAGCCTTATCGTCAAAAATACTTGACCTTTTTTGTATCCGCCTTGCTCGATAATTTCGGATATTATTGCTTGCAAATTTTCCTCGCTGTAATCATCCGTTTGCTCAAATTTAGGTATGCACTTTTCCAAAATTTCTACAGCAATCTGCTTGTCCATTTTGTTTTTCTTGTTTTCATATAGCTCCTTATCATAGCCCTCAAACTCTTCCAAAAAGTCGATTTTACTTGGGATATCGCTCAAAATTTCCACCCTAGGGATAAGCAGCTTTGCAAGTTTTTTATAGTCGTATTTGCCTGCTGCTTTGCTCTTTTCAAAAAATGGTTTTGCAAGTGCAACAAATTCGTCCTCGCTAAGCTCTTTGATATATTGCGAGTTTAACCATTTCATTTTTGCCTCGTCCAAAATGCTGCCGCTTTTGCTTATGCCTTTAATATCAAAAGCATCCATAAGCTCTGCCATACTCATTTTTTCCCTATTATCGCTAGGTGCCCAACCCAAAAGTGCAATATAGTTTACAATAGCGGGTACCAAATATCCTTTTTCAAGAAAATCTTCAAAATTTGCATCCCCGTGTCTTTTGGATAGTTTATGTGTAGCATCACGCATAATAGGCGGCAAGTGCATATATTGCGGTCTTTCCCAACCGAACTTATCGTACATTAAATTGTATTTCGGAGTGCTTGACAAATACTCCATACCGCGAATAACGTGAGTTATATTCATTAAATGGTCATCTACAACGTTTGCAAAGTTATAGGTCGGCATACCATCGCTTTTAATAAGTATTCCGTCCTCCATATCCGCATTTGGAACTGCAATTTCCCCAAATACCATATCGTTGTAGGAAGAAACACCATCCTGCGGTATATTTTGCCTAATAACGTAAGGAACTCCGCTTGCAAGCTTTTGTTGCACCTGTTCAGGGGTTAAATTCATACAATGTTTATCGTATTTTTTTATGCCGTTTTCGCCTGCCAAACTATCAAGCCTTTCCTTATCGCAAAAACAATAGTAAGCTCCGCCCAATTCCACAAGTTTTTTCGCATACTCAAGATAAATGGCTTTCCTCTCGCTTTGAATGTACGGACCTACTCCGCCATCCTTATCCGGTCCCTCGTCATGCTCTATACCTGCTTTTTTTAATGTGTTGTAAATTATTTCAACAGCACCCTCTACATACCTTTCTTGGTCTGTATCCTCTATCCTCAAAATAAATTTGCCGTTGTTTTTTTTCGCAAACAAATATCCGTATAAACATGTTCTCAAATTTCCGACATGCATAAAACCCGTAGGGCTTGGTGCAAATCTTGTTCTTACTTCCATTATCAATCAACACTCCTTAAGTTACTATTGTTATTATAAATTGAAATTACTTTTAAAAACCATACAAAAATCGATATTAAAAGGCAATTAATATCTTACGTCTTTAATTCTTCCGCGAAGCAGTTCAAATCTTCCGTTACTCATCGAGTCCAACAAACCGCTTTGCCTAAACGAAAAATATCCGCTTTTTGCTATAATAATATGGTCGTCAAACCGTATGCCTAACATTGTTAGCGTAAGGTATAGCTGCTCAGTCAAATTTTTATCTGCTACGCTTGGCGTAACATTGTCCGACGGATGGTTATGCACCAATATGACTTTGCAAGATTCATTCCTTAAAGCAATATCCGCAATTTCTCTTACATTGCAAAAAGATTCGTTTACTACGCCTCTGTTTAAAACCACTCTTTTTATTAGTTTGCCTGCGCTGTCGCCCATAAGCATGTGTATTTCTTCCCTTGGCAGAGTAGCCATTATCGGTTTCATAAGTGCAAGTACATTTTCAATATTGTTGATATAAACATCATCTAAACTTTTCCTGTAATATCTACGGCTTACATCGCTTAAACTATGTAAAAATATCGCCATATTATAGCTTATCCCTTTAACCTTTTGCAATCTTTCAATAGGTTGGTCAAAGACGTTGCCCAAGCTTCCAAATTCATCTAGTATAGTATGGGCAAGCTCGTTGGTATCTTTACGCGGCACAACAGCATATAACAAGTATTCCAAGACTTCGTGGTCCTGCAAGCTATCGATGCCGTACTGCTCGATTCTCTTTCTCATTCTGTCCCTATGTCCGTCATGAACTGCCATATTTATCCCCTACTGCTAAATTTTTTACTTTAAATTTTAATATACGCAATTATTATACCACCTTTGTATTTTTTTTGCAATATTTTAAATAACTTTATTCAAATTAGTTCTCATTTATTTGCTAATAGTATATACTTATAATTAAGAAGCCTTTTGATTTATCTTTTAACAAAATAACATTATGCGGAGTGATTATGAATTATTTTAACGAGTATATAAACGCAGCTAAAGACCTTATAAAAATAAATAGTGTGGAAAGCAGTGCCATTGACGGCAAACCTTTTGGTGTAGGCGTGGACGATTGTTTGAGGAAAGCACTTGCCATAGCCGAAAGTTTAGGCTTTAAAACTTTTTACGGAAACGGCTACTACGGCTATGCCGAAATAGGAGAAGGGGAAGAAATGCTTGGTATTTTGGGGCATTTAGACACCGTGCCTATCGGTAACGATTGGGATATCCCTGCGTTAGGCGGAGATATTATTGACGGTTATTTATGCGGCCGCGGGGTACTTGATGACAAAGGCCCTATCCTAGCAACTTTGTTTGCTGCAAAACAACTTATTGACAGCGGTTTTGTCCCTAACAAACGTATACGTATTATTTTTGGTTGCGACGAAGAATCGGGATGGGAATGTATAGATAAGTACTGTGAATTGGAGGAAATACCTACCATAGCTTTTACCCCTGACGGAGATTTCCCTGTAATAAACTGCGAAAAAGGCGTAGCTTACTTTACCGTGCATATCAAAAAGCCTAAATATGTGGTAAGCGTGTGCGGTGGCGAGCGTGCCAATATGGTTATGGATAAAATCAAATGTATCGTTTGCGATGAAATGGCGGAAAAATTACCTGCAAATAACAATTTTGGGGTAACTGTGGACGGAAACATACTTACCGCAAGCGGCAAATCCGCTCACGGCTCTTCCCCACATCTTGGGGACAATGCTCTTTGGAAAGTTGTTAAATTTTTAGCCGATTATGACCAAACCGCCAAAAATTTTGCAAACATAATTTGCAATACCGACGGCTCAAATTACAATATCAAATGTAGCGACGAAATTAGTGGAAATTTAACAATAAATATCGGTACAATCTCTAGCGACAGCGAGAATATAACCTTTAGTCTTGATATAAGACACCCTCTTTGCATTACAAGGGAACAACTTTATGAAAAATTGTGCAAAACCTTTGATAACGGAACTGTGGAATATGGTTTTTTCCATAATCCGCTTTACATTGCTCCCGACCACCCGCTTTGCACTAAATTATTAAAAGCTTACAGCGATGTTACGGGCGAAAACTTAAAGCCTATTACTATCGGCGGAGGAACTTATGCAAGAGCCTTACCTGTAGCCGTTGCTTTCGGGCCGATTTTTCCTAATCAAGAGTCCACTATTCATCAAAAAAATGAAAAAGCAAAACTTTCCGATTTGGAAAATATGTACAAAATCTATGTGAAAGCTATTGAAGAATTGTGTAAATGATTAATTAAAATTATTTTAATTGTAAATTATAAAACAAAAATCACTTTGACAAATTCAAAGTGATTTTTTGTATTTTTAATTAATTTCTTTTTCTTCTACAACTTCGCCTGCCTTGTTAAGTGTTCCGTCGGTACACTCTACAATAAACTCGCCTGTATCCCTCCAAGCTACCTCTTTTTTAACTTTATTCCAATCAGCCATACTTCCCCCAAA
Organism: uncultured Clostridia bacterium; assembly: GCA_947646415.1. Lineage (GTDB taxonomy): Bacteria > Bacillota > Clostridia > Christensenellales > UBA3700 > MGBC100798. The sequence continues at coordinate 29,113 of CANSGN010000010.1, forward strand.
AATAATACACGTTAACTTAGAAAACCCGTCAAAAGCATTTTTTGCTATACTTATTTTACTGTTAGAGATTGTAATAGTTATAAACTCGCTACCTCCCTCAAATGTATTATTTTTAATCTGTGTTATTGTTTCAGGTATTACCAATTCGGTTATTAACGTTTCATCTAAATACAAATTATGGGCATAATACAATGGATTAGCGTAGTTTGCTCCAAAATCTATATTACACCATGCCTCTAAGTCTTTTATGCAAACTCTTTCTAGTTTGGTACATTGCTCAAAGGAATTTTGACCTATGCTTACTACATTTTCATGTATTGTAACAGAAACAAACTCGCTGCCGCCCTCAAATGTATAGTCTTTAATTTGTGTTATTGTTTCAGGTATTACCAATTCGGTTATTAACGTTTCATCTAAATACAAATTATGGGCATAATACAATGGATTAGCGTAGTTTGCTCCAAAATCTATATTACACCATGCCTCTAAGTCTTTTATGCAAACTTTTTTCAGGTTTGTACATTGCTCAAACGCTTTTTGACCTACGCTTACCACATTGTTATGAAATGTTATTGAATCAAACCAACTACAGCCCTCAAACGCATTGTTTTTTATTTGAGTTATCGCTTCAGGTATTACCAAATTGCTTACCATCGTATTATTTAAAAATAATTTATTTGCATAACACAATGGGTTTGAGCGATTTGCACCAAAATCTATATTACACCAAGATTCTAAATCGTTTATTAAAACTGCTCTAAGTTCACTGCATTGTTCAAAAGCATAATCTCCAATAAAATTTACACTTTCCGGTATTTTAACTTGTTCTAGAGAATTACAATATTCAAAAGCTCTAGCACCTATTTGAGTTACACCATTTGGGATTTCCAAAGTTACAAGGCTACGACAAAGACCAAACGCACTTTCGCCGATACTGACTACGCTGTCGGAAATTGTCAAATCGATTAACCTCGTACATACATAAAATGCTTGCATGCCTATGCTTTGTAATTTATTTCCCATAACAACGCTGGTAAGTCCGCTACAATCTCTAAACGCAAAATCGCCCAATGTAACCACACTATTTGGTAGTGTTAAATCGGTAAGACCGCTGCAAAAATAAAAAGCACTTTCCCCTATTTCCGTTATATTTTCATGCAAAGTCACACTTTTTAAAGCACTGCAACCGACAAATGTATTGTTTTTTATAACCTCAACGCTACTCGGTATTATTAAATTACTGATTACTTGATTATTCAAATATAATTTGCCTGCATAATACAACGGATTTGATAAGCTGTCTTTAAAATCTATATTACACCATGCTTGCAAGTCTGAAATATAAATACCATTTAACCTGCTGCATCTTTCAAATGCTCTGCTATCAATTTGCACAACGCTTTTGGGAAGTACAATTTTTGTTAACCTGCTACATCCACTAAATGCGTAATTTCCTATTTTTGTAATTTCGTTTCCTAATGTTAAACTGCTTAAACCTCTACATTCATAAAAAGCCCGGTTTTCTATCACTGACACACTATCGGATAACACTATTTCCTCAAGACTATAGCACTCGTAAAAAGTATTGCTTTTAATAACTGCAACGTTTTCGGAAATTTTTATTTCCACAAGATTACTACATCTTTCAAATGCACCTATACCCAAACTTGTCAAACTGTTTGGTAAAAATATGCTAGTAAGAACGCTGCAACCTTTAAATGCATAATCTCCGATTTTTGTAACAGTTTCAGGAATATTTATTTTGCTTAGTTGTTTGCAATCTTTAAACGCACTATCTCCTATCTCAGACACTCCGTTAGGGATAGTAATGCTTTTTATATTTTTACATCCATCAAATACATTATTCTTTATCCCTACAACATTTATATCGTTATACTTGGACGGAATAACAATATCCGTTGCTTTTACATCCAACAACTCACTTACGTAATATCCATTGCTAGACAGGTCATATTTAAAAGTTTCAATAATATCTTGAGGTTTCTCCTCATTTTTGCTTTCGTTTTTATCACATCCTATCAAAATAACCGACATTGTCAGCATTAAAGCAATTAAAATAAATATCAATAACCTTTTTGATTTGTGCATAATAAGACCTCCTATACGAAATTTATTATACAGTGCTTTACACTGCAAGTCAAGTATTTTACAGTGGTTTGCACTACAACATTAGTAATAAAGGATTGTCATTGTTACAAACTAATAAGTAGCGAGGATTTATGATAGCACAAGAATTAGGAAGAAGATTAAAAAACGAACGTAAGGCAAAAGGCTTTACGCAAAAAGTAATGGCGGAAAAAATGGGAATGGTTTTACAGCAATACCAAACTTATGAAAGTGGCAGGTATCAGCTTGACTACGAAAAGCTTAAACAAGTCTGTATAATTTTGGATATATCTGCTGACTATTTACTTGGAATTACGCAATATTAAATGCAAAGCAAATAAATACATTTTGACATTTAGCTTAAAAACAAGTAAAAAAACCTTTGAAAATCGGTACTAATATGATTATTTTTGGCAAAAATTAAGGAACACTCAGTTTGAGTGTTCCTTTTTTATTAGCCTTTATAAAGAAAAAAAACCGAAAATAAATTTCGGTTTTTTATTATTGTTTGCTTATTGATTATTGACCGCGTTCTTCCATTTTGATTTTGATTTCGTCGCAGTTAATACCAACGATTGGCTCGCCCAAATCTTCGGACAATCTTGCAATCAAGTCATAGTCCATATAATTTTCTACCGAGCGAACGATTGCATCAGCTCTTTTTGCAGGGTTGCCAGACTTAAATATACCGCTACCTACAAATACGCCCTCTGCACCTAAATGCCTCATTAAAACTGCATCTGCAGGAGTTGCAACGCCACCAGCTGAGAAGTTTGGAACAGGCAATTTGCCGTTTTCGTGAACAAATTTAATCAAATCGTAAGGTACTTGAAGTTGTTTTGCCTCCTCATAAAGCTCGTCTGGGCTCATAGCTTTAACTGCTCTCATTTGAGCTTGCATTGCTCTCATGTGTCTAACAGCTTGAACAACGTCGCCTGTACCTGCCTCGCCCTTAGTTCTTATCATGCTTGCACCCTCTTGCACACGGCGAAGAGCTTCGCCCAAGTTTCTAGCACCGCAAACAAATGGAGCTTTGAAAGACATTTTGTCAACATGGTAAACATCGTCTGCAGGAGTTAAAACCTCACTTTCGTCGATAAAATCAATATCCATAGCCTCAAGTAATCTTGCCTCTATAAAATGACCGATTCTGCATTTAGCCATTACAGGGATTTTAACTGCTTTTTGAATTTCCCTAATCATTTTAGGGTCGCTCATACGGCTTACACCGCCCTCTCTTCTGATATCTGCAGGAACTCTTTCCAAAGCCATAACTGCACCAGCACCTGCTGCCTCAGCGATTTTAGCTTGCTCAACAGTGGTAACATCCATAATTACTTTGCCTTTCAAACTTTCTGCGATAGGATTGTTAATTTTGTACATATATATAAATCTCCTTTGTAGGTTTTATAATTTTTTCTACTTTAGTATAGCACAAATTAGTAAAAATTTACAAGCAATAATAAATAATTAACTTAAAATTTTATTTATTATCTGCCATAAAATTTAGTTATATTGCTATTAGCACAAATATTTCAAATTTTTTGGCAAATTGCATAAATATAAAAAGTTGCCGTAATACAGCAACTCCTTTTATCGTTTTTTATTAAAAATTTATACTTAACTTTTATTTACTTTATGTTGTTATTGGAAACATTCCCCCACTCATCTTCTAACCCTAAAATATAGTCCGTTGTTTTATTAAAAATTTTTGATAACGAAATAATTGCAGCTGCTGTTGGCTCTGTTCTTTTTGTTTCCCATTTTGCTACTGCTGATTGGCTTATATTTAGTTTTTTAGCGAGTTGTGCTTGTGACAGACCACTTTCTTTCCTCAACTCAATTATTCTATCTCTATAATCCATAGCCATATTATATCAAAACATATTCCAAATGTACTTGACAAGTCTTAAAAGACTTGATATAATTTGACTATTATTATTTTTAAAAATAATTAAAATATTTAGGAGTTTTTATGACTTTAATTGAGGCAATAGCGATAAAAACAAAAAATTTAATGCAAGAAAAAAATATTTCTCAACAACTGTTGGAGGCAAAAACTAATATTTCTCATTATAGTATGAACAAAATACTTAAATGCAAATACAAAGATATCGACATTGTAACAATACTTAAAATATGTAATGCCTTTGGCATAACAATAAACGAATTTTTAAATGATGACCTTTTTGCAACGTCTAATTTACAAATAGCAAACAAAGGAACCAAAATATAAATACAAAAAAGATTGCGAAATCGCAATCTTTTTTATTATTTTAATATAGATTTTTCCACTGCTTTTTTGTAGCCGTCCGAGCCGTGATTTACGCACTTGGAAACCCTGCTTAATGTAGCGGAAGAAATGCCTGTTTGTGATATTACTTCGTTGTAAGTCATACCATCCAACAAAAGTTTTGCAGCTCTTAAACGTTGTGCCATTTGCTCAACTTCCTTATATGTACAAAGGTCATCAAACAAAGCCTTACATTCCTCCACACTTTCTATATCCGTTATTGCCTTATACAAATCAGGCAAAAATTCTTCATAATTCGACATATTCTCCCCCTTTATGCCTTAAGTATTTTATCCATAAACTCTTTTGTTCTTTGCTCTGTTGGGTTGTCGATAACTGCTTTTGCATCGCCATACTCCAAAATCTTACCTCCGTCAAGGAAGATTACTTTGTCCGCAATTTCCCTTGCAAACATAATTTCGTGCGTAACGATTAGCATTGTTGTACCGCTTTCCCTTAGGCCGCTTATAACCTTTAATACCTCGCCTGTAAGCTCTGGGTCAAGTGCCGAAGTCGGCTCGTCAAAACATAAAATTTCAGGAGATAGGCAAAGTGCTCTTGCTATTGCAACTCTTTGTTTTTGTCCGCCGCTTATCTCGCAAGGATATGCGTTTTCCTTATCGGAAAGTCCTACTTTTGCAAGTTGTTCTTTTGCTAAATTTATAGCTACTTGCTTATCCATATTTTTAACCAACATTGGCGCCATTATCAAGTTTTCTATAACCGTTTTGTGAGGAAACAAATTGAAATCTTGAAAAACAAGCCCCATTTTCAACGCTTTTTCCCTCAAAACATTGTCTTTTGGATATATACTAACATTGATTTCGGAAAGTGGATTTCCGCTTTCATCCGTTGGGATATATTTTTTAAAAAACTTATATTTGTAAGTCATATCTACGGGTACTGTAGTAAAAAACTTAAATTTTTTCTTACCGTTTTCCTCATATTTATTTACAAACTTAAACTTTTTGCCACTGCCGCAAGGCAACTTTTGCACAAACATAAACTTTGGCTTTACAGGTTGCAGTTCACTTGGGACAATTTCTTCCCCGCCAATCCAAATACTACCGCTTTGTGCCTTTTCCAAAAATGTCAAACATCTTAGCAAAGTTGACTTTCCGCCACCGCTTGAGCCGATAATTGCAATTACTTCGCCCTTTTGCATACTAAAACTTATATCTTTAAGTACATGGTTTAATCCAAAGGACTTATTCAAACTTTTTATTTCCAAAATCTTTTCCATAAAATCCTCCCTTACCTGTACCTATTTGTACGTTTTTCAAGCTTTGCAAATACGATTGACAATATTCCTACAAAAGCAAGATAGAATAATGCAGTTGCAAAGAATGGTGCTAAGTATCCTTTATTCAAAAAGTCTTGTCCAACAAATATCAACTCTGACAAACCGATTATTCTTGCAAGCGATGTATCTTTTACCAAAGTAATTATCTCATTACTCATAGGAGGCAGTATATTTTTATAGATTTGCGGCATTGCAACATTTACAAATGCTTGCGATTTTTTCATACCTAGCACTTGGCAAGCTTCGTATTGTCCTTTTGGTACTGCATCCATTCCGCCTTTGTAAATAACTGAAAAATAGCAAGCGTAATTTATCGAAAAAGCAATTAAAACCGCAACAAACTCCTCACGAATACCAAATCCCCAATCTAAAAGCCCCGGTACGTAATAAACCACAATGATTTGCAACATTAACGGTGTTCCTCTTATTATCCAAATAAAAGCATCCATTAAATATTTAACAGGTTTAAATTTACACTTTTGTAAAAATGCAAATAATAGTCCCAAAGGCAAAGCAACGGCAAGGGTAGCAAAGAATATTGCTACCGACATGCCGAAACCTTCAAATAATGCTATTACTACTTGTTGTATATCCATATTTATCCTTGTATTATTTGTCCAATTCAATGCCCATTGGTGCATTAACTGTATAACCAATTACAACTTTCTTTTTGTTTTTCAACTCGTTTTTCCACTCGTCGCCTGTTAAAGTAGATGTCCAAGTCATTGTTACTTTTCTATCTGTCAAACCATACTTTTCTGCAACTTCGCTATACTTAGTATCTTGCAACTCAACCAATTTTGTGTTAATAAAGTCGATTAACTTTGTATTGCCTTTCTTAGCTGCTACGCCGTACTCTTCTTTTTGTTGCTCATAATCACTAATTGTAACAATCTTCAAATCTGTGTAGCTACCATTTGTTTGATTTAGCAAATATCCTGCCATTGTTGAGTCAATGATTGCTAAATCAGATTGACCAGATTTTACTTCCATCAAAGCATCGATTTGGGCTGTAATTCCTTTAATAGTGATATCAATGTTTTTGTTATCTTTAATATCTGTAGCAGTTTCTTCACCTGCTGAACCATTTTCTACAGCAACTTTCTTGCCAGCCAAATCTGAAAGTTTTGAATATTGAGAAGCATTCTCCCCTTTAACTACAACAGCTTGCTCATTTGTTAGATAAGGGATAGAGATTTGCATATTCTCTTTTCTTTCATCAGTAATTGTAAGTCCATTCCAAACCAAATCAATTTTTCCTGAATTTAACTCAATTTCTTTTTGAGACCAGTCAATTTTACGAGTTACAACTTCAATGCCCTCTTTTTCAAAAATTGCTTTTGCAAGGTCAATATCAAAACCGCTTACCTCTTTCTTGCCGGCACACGCTACAAGACCTACAACCATAACTACAGCAAGTGCTACAACTGCTATAATAGTTAAAATTCTCTTTTTCATTTTTATTCTCCTTATTAATTGCCTTTTGCAATCTTGTTTTTTGTTTATGCTACTATTATACTTTAGTACGCTAAAGTTGTAAAGTGTTTTTTAGTAATTTCTTTGATTTTTGCAAATACTTTACCGTGCTAAAGTACAATTACACATACATGCTTATATTTGTTACTCATATCCAGCCATAAATATACTAAAATTAAAGTTTTACGCATAAAAAGGAGTATTTTTTTCAAACCAATGTCAATTTTGTGCATTGTTCGATAGTAACCTTAAAAACTCGACTTTTATTTTATAAAAGCATTTACAAAAAAATTACACCGTACATAATATACAGTGTAATTAATAATTATAATATTAAAATTAATTAAATTTAAGTGTAAACCTTAATGTATGATTTTGTTTTGGCAAAATTTTATACTTAGGCTTTGTATTTGCCATTGCAGGGATATCTCCGCCTACTCCGCGCTGTTTACCATCCACACAAATTGTAAGAGCATTCTCCCTTTCTAGTTCACAGGAGTGTTTTGCATTGTGCAACATATCAACCGTATAAGGATGTACAGTCATTTCAAAAGGTTTTTCAATCGCACGCAAACTTATGCCCTTTTCGCCACCGATATTTGCAAAGCGTACACCTGTGTGATTGCCGTTTTCTTGCGGATATAGGTAATCATGAATAAAATCTTCTGCCATACCGTTATACAAGCCTATTTTAGCAGCGGTAGCTCTGTCGCAGTAGTTTTCGTGCGGACCTTTTGCATACATTTCTACGCCGTCCAAACCGTCTGTAAGTTTCCAAGTAAAGCCGTATCTTTCCAAGTCTTTTGTACATTCAACTTGCATTGCCATCTCAATAGTGCCGTCTCCGCCGAACTTATATGTCGTATTTAAGCTCTTTAAATGTTTCATACTCCATTTGATATCAGCAACAACCAAGCCGTTATCGTAACTAAATGTAATAGCTTTTGCACGAAGTGTTTTTCTGGCATTTTTAAAAGCACTTACACCCATTATTATATCCGCTATGATTTTTGGTACTTGAGGTAAAGCATCATTATCAATAGTTGCCCTAAAGAAATTTGGCATTATAGGTGCGTTTAGCTTTTCGCATCCGTCAACCTTTGCAGAAACTATGCCACCATTTTGAGCCAAAATATATTCCGTTTTTCCGCAAGTTATAACATAGTTATCGCCGTCTTGTGTATATGTCGAGCCCGCAAACATAGCTTTAGGTGCATAATCAAACTTTTGCAAAACAAACTGCTCAATACCCACGATATGCCCCTTATTTGCAAAAATACTATCGATTTTCGTAAGCATTTTGATATCGCAAACAATTTCCTTGTCTTTTGGGAAGATTACTTGCTTATCCAAAAGCTCGGTACTAACTGTCATATCAGGAGGACATTCCACATTTAAAACTCTGCTGTAAATTTCCTTACCCTCAGCCTTTACGGAAATTACTATATCAAAGTCCGCCAAGTTGGTAAATCGATATCTATTTAAAATAGTCAAGTTATTATCTTGCAAACCGAATTTTACTTGTTGATATTGATATTTTACTTCGAATAGTGCCGGATTAGGGGAACGGTCTGCCCTTACAATGCCGTTAAATGCAAATCTTCCTGCATTAGGCTTATCCCCAAAATCTCCACCGTAATTCCATTTATCTTTTCCGTTTTCGTTTGTACGTATGCTTTGGTCGGCAAAGTCCCAAATATAACCTCCTGCCAAACGGTCATACTTCCAAAACATATCCCAATAATCGCTAAAGTTGCCCAAGCTGTTGCCCATACAATGTGCATACTCGCACTCAATAAAAGGCAAATCACGATACATGTCAGGCGTATATTTTGAGCCGAACGGAGACCACAATGCAGCACAGTGACGCATTGGCTCGTTTTTGCCAATCACAGGCATTTTTTCCACCTTAGAGTACATTTCGCTAAGCACATCCCCTACTTTACCCGATTGGTCCGGCTCATAATGTATAAACCTAGAACTGTCAAGCTTTAAGACTGCTTTTTTCATTTCGAAAAAGTCTTTGCCAAAGCCTGCCTCGTTACCTAGCGACCAACTTATAATACAAGGATGATTTTTCAATCTTTTTACCATATTGGTAGCCCTGTAAATACATTGATTTACCCACTTTTTGTTGCTCTTAGGCAAAAACATTGCCAAACCGTGCGTTTCCAAGTTTGTCTCCGCCATAACCAATATACCATATCGGTCGCAAAGCTCGTAAAACACATCTTGATTTGGATAATGGCTGTTACGTATAGAAGTTATATTATTTGCCTTGCAAAGTTTTATATCCTTTTCAATTAAGTCCGCAGGCACTGCATGACCATAGTCAGGGTGGAACTCGTGACGATTTACACCAAAGATTTTAATAACTTTACCATTTAATTTGATAAATGGTCCTTTATCGTTTTGCATCCCCTCGATTTTGATTTCACGGAAACCGAAATGAGATTTGCGACAATCTATAACATTGCCGTCATTAATCAACTCCACTTGAACATCGTACAAATTAGGAAATTCGTGCGACCAAAGTACAACTTTTTCCAAATCTACTTGCAAGCTTATTTTTTGATTGCTGTTTTTTGCAATGGAAAATAAACCACTTTGCATTACAGCAACTTCTTCGCCTTCATAAGACAATTTTACGCGAACGTATACATTGCTTGCGGTAATATCCCTTGATTCTACCTCTATATCCGCAAAAAATCTTGCGGAACGGTAGTCGTTGAACAACTGTGAATGTGTGAAATAGTCTGCAATTTCCATTTTAGGTTTGCAAATAACCCAAACACTACGAAAAATACCCGAGATTCTCCACATATCTTGGTCTTCAAGATAGCTGCCCGTAGTGTATCTGTATACGGAAACCGCAAGTTTGTTTTTGCCGACTTTTACAAAATCGGTAATATTATACTCTTGCGGACTGAACGTATCTTCCGAATAACCTACAAACTCGCCGTTTACATAAATATCCCCACAGCTGTTAATTCCGTCAAAACGAATGAATATATCTTTATCCAAGCTTTCCACTTCAAATTCGGTCACATAGCAGCCAACTTCGTTATATCTGTTTTTTACGTGAGGGATAGCAAGTACATTAAATTGTGCCAACGCATACGGATAAATATAGTTTGTATAAATTGGTTGTCCGTATCCCTTGATTTGCCAATTTGACGGTACTTCGATTTTGTTAAAATCTTTAAGCTCCGCACCTACTTTTTCGTAGTCTACGGGTATCATTTTAGGGTTTGGGACAAGTTTAAAATCCCATTCCCCGTCAAGACAAACCGCAGTGGTTTCCCCTTTTTCGTCATAAGGAAAACCCGCAGCGTATCTTTCAATAGAATTTACATTATAGCTTTTTAACTCTTTCCAATAATTCATAATTACCCCTTATTATAAATTTATTATCTTTCACAAAATTTTTACAATTCTTTTAAATTATCAATATCTCATTATTACTTGCTATTGTTTGTATTTAACTATCTTTAAAAATATCTAAGCAACATATTTTCAGCTATTTTAAATACGCTTTTCAAAAAATGCAATTAATACCGATTTTTGAAGATTTTTTAGGATATTAGTATTTAAAACTTTATTCCATATCCAAATAATCTTCGTAATTCATTTCCTTATCGAACACCTTAGTGCCGTTAATTTCGATTATCCTATTTGCAACGGTAGACAAAATCTCTTGGTCGTGCGTTGCAAAAAGCATATTACCTTTAAAGTTTATCATTCCTTTGTTAAGTGAAGTGATTGACTCCAAATCCAAGTGGTTGGTTGGCTCGTCCATAATCAAAAAGTTACCTCCTGCAAGCATCATCCTTGCAAGCATACATCTAACCTTTTCGCCACCGCTTAGCACTTTTGCGGATTTTTTAACTTCCTCGCCGGAGAATAACATTCTGCCAAGCCAACCGCGCAAAAACTCTTCATATTGCTCTTTTGGAGAATATTGTCCTATCCATTGTACCAAATTCAAATCACAACCGTCAAAGTACTTAGAGTTATTTTCAGGAAGATAGCTTGGAATAATGGTTTTTCCCCATTCAATAGTACCGCTGTCTGCACTTTCCTCGCCCATCAAAATGTCAAAAAGCATTGTGATAGTGGTTGATTTATCTGCCAAAAATGCAATTTTTTCATCCGCTTTTACCATAAAGCTGACATTTTCAAAATAACCTTTTTTGGTCAAATTTTCAACCTTTAAAATCTCTCTTCCTATCTCCCTTTCATACTTAAAGTCCACAAACGGATATTTACGCATAGACGGTTTGATATCGTTCAAGGTCAACTTTTCAAGCTCTTTTTTACGGCTTGTTGCTTGTCTTGATTTTGACGCATTTGCAGAGAATTTTGCAATAAACTCTTGCAACTCTTTTGCTCTTGCCTCAGCCTTTTTATTTTGTTCCCTTGCTTGTCTTGCAAGTAATTGCGAAGTTTCGTACCAAAAATCGTAGTTGCCGACAAATACGTTTATATGTCCAAAGTCCACATCACAAATATGCGTACAAACTCTGTTCAAAAAGTGTCTGTTGTGGGAAACGATAATGATAGTATTTTCAAAATCCATCAAATAATTTTCAAGCCATCTTGTGGTTTTTGCATCCAAGTTGTTGGTTGGCTCGTCCAAAATCAAAATATCCGGATTGCCAAAAAGGGCTTGAGCAAGCAACACTTTTACCTTGGTTTTTGCATCCAAATCTGCCATTAAGGTATTGTTTAAAGAGTTATCTATCTTTAATTCGTTAAGCAATGTTTCCGCTTCACTCTCTGCCTCCCAACCGCCAAGCTCTGCGAACTCTCCCTCAAGCTCGGATGCCAAAATACCGTCTTCCTCGGTAAAATCCTCTTTTGCATAAAGAGCTTCCTTTTGTATCATAATTTCATACATTCTGCTGTGTCCTTTTAAAACAGTTTGCAAAACCGTCAAATCGTCATAAGCATTTTGGTTTTGTTGCAAAACGGACATTCTCTCTTGCTTGCCTATACTTACATTGCCGTGGGTAGGCTCAATATCTCCCGATAAGATTTTTAAAAATGTAGATTTCCCCGCACCATTCGCACCGATAACTCCATAGCAATTACCTTTGGTAAACTTTATATTAACTTCCTCAAATAATTTCCTTTGTCCAAACTGTAAACTCAAATCATTAACTTGTAACATGTATTTCACCTTTTATAAATATAATATTGTAATTATATCATATTAATACCCTAATTGCAAGAGAATTACCGTTAAACCCTTTATTTATATATATTATATATATGAGTTATTATATCATTACATATTTTTCAAAGTCAATTTAACAAACTTTATGATATACTGTTTAACTACTTGTTACAAAACAATGCCTTTTACACAATCAATGCTTTACTATCAATAACAAATCAATACTAAACGATAATTTTTTTTCATATTACCATTTACACCTATTTATAAAATTACTTTAAAAATCTTACTCGTCCATTCTGTTATTATTTATAAAAATACTTCCGATTTTCAATCGAAAATCGGAAGTATTTTAATTTTTTTATTGTAATTTATATTTTTATCACTTATAGATTTATTGATAATTTTAGTACATATAAATTCAATTATTCGTTATGTTCACTGTATTCCTCACGAGAGAATTTATCTACAAAATTGTTTTCCGCCTTTTTGGCAACCAAGTGTAAAAACAATGCCAAATAGCAATCCGTAAGCTCGGAACAAACTGCTTCGCCATGAACGTTGCGGTATTGATTGCAACCTTGGAAAGTAAATTTTTCGTTATGCTTAAAGGTTTTTTCAATAAGTTTCATTCTTGCTTTTGCCCATTCACGGGAGCTAATGTCTATTGTTTGTTCCGCACCTAAAATATACGCAAAAATATCCATAACATACAGCGCAGATTCATTGACTCTGCCACCTCTTATCCCGTCGGGATAAAGTATGCCGCCACAAGGTCTGTTCTTTTTATCATAAACAGTAAATAGCCCTTTTCGCTTTCCGTCACTTTGAATTTCGTAGCCATAAAAAGCTTTGTAAATATCTTCAAAATTTCTGCAAGCACCGCTTGGCAAATCTTGCTCCGCAATTTTGGAAAAAATAAATGCTTTTATCCCCACGCCTATATAGCTTGTTGCAAAAGGACTTCTTGTATCAAACCTATGGATAAGCATATCTTCGCCCACATTATAGCCAGCCATATCTCCGTGATTTTTAGATGCAAAACATGCCCTGTATGTCAAAATCGCCTTTTCGCGAAAGTCTTGTGCCGTTGTGTCAGATTCAGTCATAACGCTGATTAGATACAACAAGTTTGCATTTTCCATATTGACAATCGTTTTGCACTCCCCGTCGTTTTGGGAGTCATCCGAATTGTAGTTATATTCGATAGCTTGATTGATTACTCTTTCGCTTTCCAAATTCAAAAGATTTACAGCGTATTCCTTATCACGGATATTTAATTTATCCCAAACAAGCCAACAAACAAAAAGCAACTCGGTAACGGCAGACAAATGCTCGCTACAACCGCCCCAGCCGTCCGTGCTGTTTGCTATGTGGTGGTAAAGGCAGGAGCGTATAAGCTTCATATATCTATCACGTGCGACATAAAGTTTGTGTCCGACTTCATTTTCGTCATAAAACTTAAACTTTACCGCTGCGGCAATAGTTTTTGCCATATAAACACATTGTCTTACAATCCTGTCAAAAGGTCCTTTTAAGCTTAGATATTCACTTTTACTTTCCTTGTTAAACCCTTTATATTTCCACCAATCATTCAAGCCGAATTTGACAAATTTATTGATAATTTTACCCAAATCTTCTGCCAAATCTCCGCCCAAAGGCTCGGGCTCTACTTGAATCCACTCTATTTTTTTTATATCATCCAAAACAAACATTACTTTTCCACCTCAATTTTTACAAAATTAAAAGATGAATAGTCAAACAGTCCCCTATCGCTTATTTTAAGTTCGGGTATTACCACCAATGACATAAATGATAATGTCATAAACGGCTCAACTTGCTTATTCACGCTCAAAACTTTGTAAGCGTACTCATTTAATTTTGCCGTCATTGTCGCAATATAGTCTATGTCTTTATCGCACATTAAACCTGCAATAGGTAGCTCCAAAGTATCAAAAATATTACCATTATGAACGGCAGTCATTCCTCCGCCTACACGTTTAATTTCGTTAACGGCAATCGCCATATCTCGGTCGTTATCTCCGCAAACAATGATATTATGGCTGTCATGTGCTACACTGACCGCAATAGCACCGTTTTTTATATCGTAGCCGTCAAGCAAACCAATACCTATATTACCCGTATTTTTGTGTCTTTCTACCACACAAATTTTGCTTAAACCGTCCTTAAAGTCATATTCTCCGTTTGTCACGCTAACTTTTTTTACAAGGCTTTTGGTAGTAACGTTATGAGGCTCTATCCCCATAATTCTTACTGTGTCGGAGTTTAATTTTAAAGCCAAATCCTCAGCTTTAATATGTGCACAATTAACGGTATTTCTTACTTCGCTGCAATTTAGTACTTTGGCATCAAACAAAGCCTTGCCATTTTCCGCAACAAGCTTGCCATTTTTATAAACTTGCAAAACATTGAACTTAAATAAATCGTCAAGCACAACTATATCCGCAATTTTACCCGGAGCCAAAGCTCCCCTGTCATTCAACTTGTAGCACTCGGCAGCATTCAATGTTGCCATAGTAACCGCATCCACAGGCGACAAGCCCATTTCTATAGCTATTTTTATATTGTTATTGATATGTCCGATTGTAAGCAAATCATGCACCTGTCTATCATCGGTACAAAACACAAGTCTTCTTAAAGTTTTGCTGTTAATAATAGGGAACAAGTCACGCAAATTCCTTGTCGCACTTCCCTCCCTGACAAGAACATACATACCGCGTCTTAATTTATCGCAAGCGTCTTTGACATCCACACACTCATGGTCGGTTGTAATACCCGCGCCGATATAAGCATTCAATTCCTTTTCCCCTGCAAGAGGGTAATGCCCGTCTACCACAACTCCGCGTTTTCTAGCATACTTAAGCTTGTTCATAACATCGCTGTCACGATAGATAACGCCAGGGGCATTCATAAATTCGCCAACCCCATGGCATTTTTCAAGCAACTTGTCAAGTCCATCAGCATCTATAGTTGCACCATTATTTTCATAAGGAGTAGCAGGAACACAGCTAGGAGCCATAAACATTGCATCAAAAGGCACGGTTTTACTTTCTTTAATCATATAACCTACGCCTGCCTCGCCGCATACATTGGCAATTTCATGCGGGTCGCAAATGCCTGTCGTAGTACCCCATGGCAAAACCGCTTTAGCAAAGTTAGACGGAGATAGCATTGTGCTTTCTATATGCAAATGTCCGTCGATAAAACCCGGTGACAAATACTTGCCTTGCACATTAACTTCCGTTTTACCGCAATAGTTACCTATACCGGCAATTATTCCATCCGAAATGGCAATATCCGCAACTTCCACCTCGCCTGTATAAACATTGATAACATTACCGCCTTTAAGCACCAAATCAGCTTTTTCAAGTCCCATAGCAACAGCAATTTGTTTTTCCATAAATACTCCAAAACTTTTATGCAAAATGTTTTGCACATAATTTTTAATCATAAAAGAGCTACAAGTAAAAATACCTTTTACTTTGCTCTCTTTTTATATTTTAACATTAATATAATATAAAGTCAAGATAAAAAATAAGCTCACACCTTACAAAAAAGCAGTTTTAAGCATAATATATAAAAGCAGACGCATACATTATATCCAAGGGGGATATTATGTGCGAAAATGAATTATTGCCATCCGAAGACCAAATAAATATGATGAATAAGGAATATAACGAAATTACAAGAAGACGCGAACTTTTGTGCGAAAATTGCGAAAAATATAAAAGCAATATAAACGGTTACCGACCTGTGCCTCTTTGCAAAAGTGCCAAATGCGGTACTGACCCAAAACAAAAAAAATTGTTTGAGCGTATATACTTTGCCGAACAAGATTTGATAATGGCATTAAGACAGTTGTTCACAATAGCTCCGCTTGCCGTAAAAGACGATATCGCCGATGTAATAAAGCTAAAAAAAGCGACGTCGACATTATCGCTAAAATGTTACTATACGGTTTCCGACAAACAAATCAACTATGCACCTATACTAAGCCACGAAGAAGACTATTGCAAACTTTTAAGACATATAGTCACAATGCAAAAGCAGTTGCTATTGATGCTTAATAAAGCAAAATATATGTGTGCCCACAGCAAAAAAATGATTAAAAACGAATGGACAGCAAGCTATATTTTAACAACAATCAGCATATATTGCAGATACTAATTAATAAAAAACACATCAAAAATCGGCACTAATGTGCCGATTTTTTTATTTCCAACTCAAATTATTTAAATATATTACTTTATCTTAGGCAAGTATTTTAAACTATAATTTTTAAAAAGCAATAAAATAATTATTTTAAAGCTTTTTAAGCTCGTAACCTTCTTTGCTGTCAAGCACACTATAACCCATTTCCTTGATCTTACCCCTCAATTCGTCAGCTTTTGTCCAATCTTTTTGTTGTTTTGCAAGTAATCTTTCCTCTGCCAAAGCAACTACCTCGTCAGGAACGTCAGTGCCATTTTTCTTTATATATTCTTCCGCTTTATCAAGTGACAAACCTAAAACTTTATCCATTTGCAAAGCCAATTTATAAACATCCGAACACAATGGTAATTTTGTCATTTTCCAAAGCACGCCAAGTGCCATAGGAATGTTTATATCGTCATTTATGGCATTGTCGAATTCTTGTTTAAACTCGTTCAAAGTATCTTGGTCAACCAAAGCCAAACCATAA
Source organism: uncultured Clostridia bacterium (assembly GCA_947646415.1). Taxonomy (GTDB): domain Bacteria; phylum Bacillota; class Clostridia; order Christensenellales; family UBA3700; genus MGBC100798. The sequence continues at coordinate 46,193 of CANSGN010000010.1, forward strand.
CTGTGACTCCTTAAAATACCGCACAACCTTTCGTAAGAAACTTTTGCAGCATCCATACCTTCAAAAGTAAAGTTCAACTTTTTCCTGTAGTGCGCATTTAAGCAGAAATAACGGAAAACCATAGGACTGTAACCCATTTGCTCAAGCTGTGCGATAGTATAGGTATTGCCCAAACTTTTGCTCATTTTACCATTATCCACAAGCATAAATTCGCCGTGCATCCAATAGTCAACTGATTTTTTGCCTGTCAAAGCCTCATTTTGAGCAATCTCGTTTTCGTGATGTACAGGGATATGGTCTACACCTCCCGTATGAATATCAAAAACCTCGCCCAAATACTTTTGGCTCATTGCCGAACATTCAATATGCCAGCCGGGGTATCCCATTCCCCAAGGACTTGGCCATTGTTGAATATGATTAGGGTCAGCTTTTTTCCAAACGGCAAAATCTTGTGGATTGCGTTTTTCCGAGTTTACCTCTACCCTTGCACCTGCAATTTGCTCATCTAAATTTAACCTAGATAACTCCCCGTATTTAGGAAATTTACTAATGTCAAAATACACGCCGTCACTTGTTTCGTAAGCAAAGCCCGCCTCCACAAGTCTTTGCACATACTGAATCATATCATCGATATGCTCGGTTGCTTTTGCAATAGTTTCGGGCAAACCGATATTAAGCTTTGCAAGGTCAGTCATAAAAATATTAGTATAGAAGTCGGCAATCTCCTTAGGCGTTTTGCCTGTTTCCTTTGCCCTTTTATCCATTTTGTCTTCGCCCTCATCTCCGTCGCTTGTCAAATGTCCGACGTCGGTTATATTCATAACGCCTTTAAGTTTGTAACCATCATACTGCAAAACACGCCTTAACAAATCCATAAAAACATACGTTCTCAAATTCCCGATATGAGCGTAGTTATACACTGTCGGGCCGCAAGAATACATTGTGATTTCCCCTTTGTTAAGCTCTTTAAAATCTTCCTTTTTTCTACTTAAAGTGTTGTATACTTTTAACATTTCGATATCTCCTAAACTAAAATATATTTATTACTAATGTTATCAATTTTCTTGTTTTTCTTTGTTTTTTTCTCTTTTTTCCACAAGCATTTGCAAATAAGCCTCATCCTCTATAACCTCGGTGTTGCAAATGGAATACTTGCAAGACTCAATACCCAATTTTTCTTCCAACACGGCAAGCCTTTTGCAAACTCTTTGAAACTCTTGCAAAATAGGGTCAGGCACATTTTGATTAAGGTCAATTTTAGTCTCATGCCTTTTTACTATTCTGCCGGGAACACCCACAACAGTACTGTGTGACGGAACGTCTTTTAAAACAACCGAGCCCGCACCGATTTTGCTGTACTCCCCAATGTTAATTGGACCAAGCACCTTTGCACCGCTGCTTATCATACAATTATTGCCTATAGTAGGGTGTCTTTTACCTATATCTTTACCTGTACCGCCAAGTGTTACACCTTGATAAATGGTAACATTGTCGCCTATTTCACAAGTCTCGCCTATAACTACACCAACGCCGTGGTCAATAAAAACACCTTGACCGATTTTTGCGGCAGGATGAATATCTACGCCTGTTTTTCTCCTTGTTTTTGCAGAAATTAGCTCTGCAATGCCAACCATTTTATGCCTGTAAAACCAATTTGCACGCCTATGCCTACGGATAGCCCTAAAGCCGCCGTAAGTTAAAAAAACTATTAACTTGCTTGTTGCAGCGGGGTCTCTATCCATAACCGCTTGCAAATCATTTTTAAATTGTTTCATAATACACCTCAAATACAGTATTAGACTAACTCAATCAAATTTATTATAATGCAACTGACGTAAAAACAACTTTTTAAATATCTTTTATTACTACATACTTCAAAATAGTAGCAACAACTTTTTAATAGTAATTTTTTATAACATTTACCAAAAAAGCCTGTAAAATAACCATATATTTTTACTAATTTATTGTTGTCACTTAAAATACAAAAACACGGCATAACATAAAGACGCTATACCGTGATTCCACTTTAATTCAACAACAAAAAAGTTGCTCTTGTATGCAGATAACGATGCCCCGAGCGACATTTCCTTCGCCTGACTATGTCAATGCACTTCACAAAAGCATTTGCAAATAGGCTTCCACCCGATGGCCTATACTCTCTGTTACATTAGCTTTAGCTACTCTTTTGACAATTTTGTGACTAACCACAACCGCCTTATCAAATTGTAATTGAATTATATCATAATATAAATATGTTTGTCAATACTTTTTGGTTACTTGTACTTTGTACTACTATATACACATATTGTTTTAGCGTTGCAGACACTTTATGCAAGTGTTTTTACTGTTTCGCTATCATTATAATATTTACCGCCGATAGCAATTAATTTAATATCGGTGTAGCCGTCCAAATCCGCTTTTGAAATAACTAACTCTGTTACACCTGTGCTTATTTCGTAGTCCGATTTATCCGCACCTGTAAATACCAATTTGTATCTTAATGCGTTGTCCACCTTATTCCAACTAAACACATAGTTGTCGCCATCCAACTTAATTTCAAGCGATGGCGCAGCCAAATTAACATTTATTGGGTCAAATTTAGCATAAGCTTTGGCACTTGAGTTAATACCCTCTACACTGCTTTTTGCTACAATGATTATAGAGTGGTTACCAGGAGTAGTAAGCAAATTAGCAAACTTAGCCTCGCCGCTCAAATTAAAGAAAATTTCCTCCCCTGCTTTTACGTTGTCATTTTTAATAGTCAATACGATACCATCAAAAACTATCTCGTAAGTTTCGGCAAAATGCACTGCCTTAAAAGTCAAAACATACTCGTTGTTATTATTTTTTTCTACCTTAGGAGCGCCTACTTTATCAAGTGTGATATAGTGAGTGTGTTGTGTAAAGTAAGGGTCGCTATCTCTTATAAATTCGGGCTCGTCAGAGCGCAATACAATTTTAATTGAGTGGTTGCCTACAGTGTTTAAAACAGTTCCCAAATCAAATACGTAGTTCGGTATACCATCGCTGTCCCTGTCTATTGCAAATTCCAAAGGAGTTTCCGCGTTATCGATAGTTACCAAAACTTTGGTAGCTAGGCTGTCGATAGAAGAAAGTTCAAGCGTAGCTTTATCGCCCACTCTTTCGATAACCGCAAATTGAGGAGTTTCAAGCCAATCGATATATTTTTCGTTTTGAACATTGATAATCAATGCGTTATTATCTTTTAAACTCTCTTTGCTTACCCAAACGGTATTAACACCGATAATTTTACCAAATCCGCCGTTTTCACTCACGTAAACAAGTTTACCGCCGCTGATTGTACCAAGTTCGCCGCTGTTAAAATCGTTGTAAGTAAAGCCTACCAATCTTAGTTCCGAATGTTCATCCAATACTGCGTTACCAATATCGCTATTTGCACGAACACGCGCATTTTGCAAATTAATGTCGATTTTTGTAGCTTTATTAAATGTAATATCCGAATTTACTGCATTAATACTGCTTATATTTTCGCCAAAAGCTAGTTGGTCAAAAACGACTTTACTACTTCTCATATTAAACGAATTGTTTGCTTGAATACTACCTATAGAATTGCCTTGAGCAATACTGTCAAACTCGATATCATTAGCAGAAACATTTGTCAAAATAGTTATTGAATTTGCATTTTTTATTGACAATTTGCCGTTAACGGTAATTTTACCACCCAAAGTATACTCTTTGCCCGACTTAACACCAAGCGTCATAGCCCCGCCTTTAGGGTTTTCCAATGTTAGGTTACCATTTACAGTCAAAGTCTTTTTGTTCAAATCCACATTTAAGCCAAGTGTCAAATCGCCGTCAACCGTGATATCCTTTTCTAAATAATAAAGTTCCTTTTTGTCTTTGATAGGCTTTGCAAAATCTTCCGCACTGCTTATCAAAACTTTAGGCGCATTAATAACCAAAATAGGTGTTAAAACAGATACCAAAATAACAACCGCAAGCACAGCAACGGCAATTAAAATTGTAATAAGCTTTTTCTTTTTAGGGGTAGCTTTGCCTTTTTTATCCCCGCCTTTCTTTTTGCCTTTTTTATCTGTGCCTTGCTCATCTTCCTCACTATTTTGCTCGTTAGGGTCGATTTTTTCTGCATTTTCCGCATTGCTATCGTCTACGATAACTATATCGCTGTTTGCATCTTTAACTTCGTCATTGCTGTTTTGTTCGTCAGCAGGAATATCGCTTTCTTCGTCAACAACTTGGTCGTTAATGTTATCAACTTCTGTGGCGCTTTCATTCATCTCCTGCTCTTCAAAATCATTTTGCTCGTCTATTACAGCATCGATATTATCTTTTTCTTGCATATCTTCTTCCTTTTGCAAAAACATATCTACCAATTCGTCGCCAGAATTTAGCATAATTCCTGTTTTTGCACATTCACTTTCAGTATATGCAGAAACACCTTGTTTAATACAAGTGCTGTCGTAAATAATAAACGGAATAGGCTCACTGCTGTGAGTTTTTGTGATAAGCGGTGTTGGATGGTCAGGACATACCAAAATACGCAAGTCCTCGTCCTCAAGCTCTCTCAAAATATATGCTACAACCTTTTCGTCAATAAGCTCGATAGATTTTACCTTTCCTTTGCTATCCCCTTGATGTCCGCACTCGTCAGGTGCCTCCATGTGAAGATATACATAGTCAAAGCCGTCACGTATAGCTTGCACGCAAGCTTGCGCTTTACCCTCAAAATTGGTATGTACAGTGCCTGTAACGCCCTCTACTTCAATAATTTCCATACCGCTTGCAATGCCTATACCTTTTAGCAAATCGACAGCGGAAATTACCGCTCCCCTCAAGCCGCGTAAGTTCTCAAAGTTAGGAAGAGTCGGTTTACTACCCTCTCCCCATAGCCAAATGCTATTTGCAGGGTTTTTACCTTCTGCTATCCTTTTTAAATTTATAGGGTGGTCTTTTAAAATATCGTACGACTTAACCATAAGGTCAAGCATTTTGTCGCCGTAAAGACCTTTTGGCAAATAGTCGCCTATAACCTTGCCGCTTATGTCATGCGGAGGTGTGTATTCCGTACCACGCTCGCCGTTATGTTTAATCAAACAATGTCTGTAACTTACACCGCTGTAAAAAGCAAACTCGTCATCTCCAAGTGCCTCTTGAACAAAACCGATAAGCTCTGCTGCCTCTTCAGTAGAAATTTCGCCCGCGCTATAGTCTACCATACTTTTGTCTGCATATTTCTCCTCGTCCGACAAAGTAACAAGATTACACCTTACAGCCAAATCACTATCCGCCATATCAACACCTATACTTAGTGCCTCCAAAGGCGACCTACCGCTGTAATACTTTAATGGAGAATATCCCATAACCGACAAATTGGCAACATCACTGCCGGGTTTTATGCCGTCGGGAACAGTCTTACACATACCGCAAATTGCCTTTTGTGCCAAGCTGTCAATATTAGGCTTGTATGCAACTTCAAGCGGAGTCATACCGCCAAGTGCGTCCGATGGCAAATCTGCCATTCCGTCCCCTAAAATCACAATATATTTCATATTATACCTACCTTTGGCATACGCCAAAAAAAGATTTTTTGAGTTTTAAATGCGCATATTAAAAATATTTATTAAAATGCAATATAACAATATAATACCTAAAACATTATATTAATATTATAATAAGCATATTAATACGATTATATTTTTATTTATACATTATAATTATACACTCAAAAACTCATTAAGTCAAGAAAATTAATTATCACAAGCAAACGTAAGCCAAAACATATTTCTTGAACGGTTGTTGGACGGTTTGTTGAACGGTATGCAAAAAGCACCTGCTAATTAGGTGCTTTTTTAGATTTTACTTTTTATAATACTTTTGATTACGATTGTTTGGCATATCGGGATAAGTCATAGCGATTAAGCCTTTTTCTAATGCAGGTTTCAAATAACTTTCGCGGAGAGTTTGCTTACGAGTAAGCCCAAGTTTAGCCATAAGTTCATTTGCACTTTGTGGCTCGTAATCAATTACACCCATTAATCGTTCAATATTTTCAGGAAGTTTTTCGTCTTTCAGCTCACAAAGGCTATCGTAAATAATTTGCAACAAAAATTCCACAAATACGCTTGAATCCACACTGCTATCGGCACAAGCAAGACATTTGTAATATTCCTTTTGCCTTGATTTTATAAGAGTTTCTATAGGCAAATAAATGAATATAGGATGATAAGTAGATAAAAGCAAAGTTTGCCACAAACGCCCCATCCTGCCATTTCCGTCTTGAAAAGGATGTATAAATTCAAACTCATAATGAAAAACACATGACTTTATTAAAATATGCAGTTCGCTTTGTTCAACCCATTGCAAAAGATTATTAATATGCCCTTTTACCATGTGTGCAGGTGGAGCTAAATGCACAAGCCTATCTCCCTCAAAAACACCTACACTACCTGTACGAAATTTGCCTGCCTCGCATACAAGCGATTGCATCATTAACTTATGTGCTTGTAGCAAATCAGAAATGCTGTAAGGATTAAAAGATAAAATATGTTCGTATGCCTCAAAAGCATTTTTAACTTCCTGTATTTCAGACGGCATACCCAATACTCTTTTACCATTTACAATAGCCGTAACTTGCTCAATACTTAAAGTATTATTTTCTATAGCTAGCGACGAATGAATTGTTTTTATCCGATTCTCGCGACGTAAACGAATATCCGGAACAGGTCTATTGTCATATTTAAATTTTCCTATTATTTCGCTTATTTTAGCCACTAAGTTAACAATTTTTGTATTTAAATTAAAAGGCGGTTTATACTCTTCCATAAAAAATCTCCTTATATATATATTACCATATTACAAAAATATAGTCAACTTTCTTGAACGGTTGTTGGACGGTTTGTTGAACGGTATGCAAAAACTCCCGACATAAATCGGGAGTTTTGTTGTTTATAAATTAACTATGAAAAGTTTTTTATTAGTTAATTCTTTTGAAAATCATAATTTCGTCAAATACATAATCTTCAACTTGTAAGAATGTTGCGATTTCCGCATTATTACCAAATCTGCACTCAATTTCCTTTTCAGGGATTACCATACTAATTTGGTATACATTGCCTTGTCTTAAATATTGAGTAAAGTCAGAGGCATTAAATCCATTGATTGTTAGATTAGGTTTATTGTTTTCTGTATCATACTCAGTATCTGCTTTGCCGTAAACAAATGTAGCACTTATGTAATAAATACCATCCAACAAGAATGCCTCATATTTCATTGATTTTTCTTTAACAACACCAGGGAAAGTAGCAATATTTTCAACTTTCTCGATATTTAAATCGGTAATAGCATAAATTACCGACGGCTGTTCGCCTACATCCACACGTGCACCATTTACCAAATATGTTGTTTTAGCCTCCAATGTTACAGGAGCACCATAATCCATAGATACGGAATTTTTATTGTCATAAACTACTTGAACTTTAGGAGCATCAGCAGTCTCTTCAAACAAAGCCTTAAATTCTACAACTTTGTTCACTTCATCCCTTGATACTTCTTCCCAGCCTTTGAATATCCAACCCATTTCATTAGGCAATCTGTATTCTGCATCGTATGATGGGATATGATAATAACATTCTCTCTTTAATTCGTTGTAGTTTGCACGATAAATATGTTTCCAAGGCTTAGCCGCCATGTCGATATCTTCGTAAACAGCTGTTAAAGTAAAGTTTTCTTGAACTTTTAACGAATATTTAGGAAGATAAGTCAAATAGCTACCGTCTTTTCTTTGCCAGCCTACAAAAACTTCACCTTCTTTGGCAGCAGGAGCATCCAAATAAACTTTATCGCCATATTTATAATCGTCTTTTTCGACTATATCAACACCATCATCGATAGTTACTGTATAAAATCTTTCTGCATAATCTACAAATGCAATTTCTTTCAAACTATCATCGGTAGCGGTATAAGTTGCAGTCATTAAGCCGTTATTATTAGTCCAACTAATACCTGTAATTTCGTTGCCGTTTTTATCTATTAGTTTTACGGCACTTGCAGTAAAGTGGCTATCATCCAATCTTGCAGTGATGGTAATTGTACGCTTTTGAGCGTTTTTATCTGCATTTCCAAAATCAAAGTTGCTCATAAATTTGTACTCACCGCCTACGGCTGCACCATTTATATAAATACTTGGGTGTACTGTTACAGTGTGAGGTTTGATTTCTGCTGCAAAATAACTTCCTATCTCTTCTAGTACCATATGACCGTTGCTAAGCTCTACTTCTTGATACAAAATATAGTTGTTTGTAGATGGTCTTAATAATTGTCTGCCCGCAATATTTAATTTAATGCTAACACCTTCGTTATATCCTGTATCTTGCCACATCATTTGTTCGTTAGCAGCAAATCCGGAGTATACACCTGACCTATCGTCGGTCATTTTGTTAAAGGAAACATACGCATTTCCGAAAATAGTTGTTTCTCCTCGTTTGTAACCTGCAGAAGTTCTAACCAATAGACTTCTTTTTTGGATAGTAATGGTTCTTAACATACTATCGTTAATAACATTATTTAAAAGCACGACAACTTTTTCCTGCTCGTCACTGTAAGCAACGGCATGTTCTCTATCGCCGTTATCGTCACAATAAAGTTTTACTGCTCTTCCGTTAAAAACATTCATGGAGTTTTTAAGGTCTCCTACATTTATAACTCGCAATCCTTTATCGTAAAGCTGTCCGTTTATTTTCATTTTCAATTCGTATGTAGTACCATCGTAATACAAAGGAGAATCTACACCACCATTTTTAGCACTTCTGGTTTGGTCGGACATTTCCATCCATTTTATACCGTCAGTGTCAGAAACCTCTCCATTGCTATCCATCTTATAAAATCCTATTTCGCCGGTACTATTTATACCTACTTCGATTTCCGAGGTTGTAGCTGCATCCGGATAGTTGTTTTTTACAATAATGCCCGACTCTAAGTTAGAGAATGTTGGAGAGCTATACAAAGTCCACAAAATTTTACCTTGAGGTACAAAAATCACTACACCTTGGCCATCATGATTGAAAAAGTAAGGTATTGCAACACCATTGTTACCATTATTCCTTCCGTTTGTTGTAAGAGTTGCTTTTTCTCCGCAATCTCCGTAACCTTGATTGTATACACTTCCGCTGGCCTCGTTACCCTCCTTATTGGTACCGCCTGTAGCGTTCATATAAATCATTGTTCCGGGTAAAGGTCCTTCCGCAATATAAATATTCTTCATTTGCTGTACGCCTTCGCCTTCGCCACTACCGCCGCTTGAGCCCTCTGCTATCATACAATCCAAATTGCCGGATACCATTGCAGTTGTTACGCTAGCACCTGAGTTAACACCTATAATACCACCTATCTTTCTATAGCACTTATAAGGTCCTCTGCTTGCTCCGTTTTGATGGGTTTTTATATAGCCATGTAATCTACTATTATTCTCAAATTTAGCATATAGGTTGTTAAGTTTTGCACCATTTGCAACATAACCAGCTATACCACCAATCAAAGTTGAGCCCGAATTTCTATAGGTTTTAGTCGGGAAAGTACCTGTCCAATATCCCGACCTACCTTCTGCATATAGCTTGCTATTAGTTCCAAAAATTGCAGTTGCATTGCTTATAGTTCCACCTCTGCTTGCACCTACAACAAGTCCTAATAATATAGCTCCGTTACAACCTGATTTAGAAAAAGTATCGTCTCTATCTATCCCCTCGTGAGAAGAAACATATAATTGCTTATCGGCAGCCAATTCCACAACTACGTTATCTATATCGCCGCCGCTGTTATAGCCCACTAGACCTCCAAAGGCTATATGCGCATCTAATCTACCCTCATTATTACTTACACTGCCGGTATCTCTATATGTTATTTTATGATTCCATGGGATATAAAATTTGAAATTAAACAATTTACCGCCTGCGCCAAGCTCGTTAAGCATACCGCCAAAGCAATGGTAAGCTACAGGATATGGATTACCACTATCATCCGGCATTTCATATCCAGGTATATCTTTTGCTGTTACATGAGGTCTTTGACCTACTGATTGAGCATGATCACAGGCTATAATATCCGGACCGCCGCCTTCTAAAGTTACTGTATATCCACATCCGTCAAACCATTTTGTAAACTTACCCACGCTGCCGGGTGCAAGACCCGCATAAGTTGAGGTTGTTCCCCAATCCAAGGTAACATTAGAGGTCAAATATCCGCTTTTGCCGGAATAACTACCCTCTTGTTTTAAAAAACTTTGTAATTGAGCGCCGTTGCTTATAGCAACCCAATCGGTTGATTCCACATAACCGGAACTGTTTATGTACCTTTCCTGGTCGCCAACACCGCCCAAATAGTTATTTTCGGTATAACCCTCGTTAAGAACAGGCTGTACTGTATCCAAATAAGTACCATTGCTGATATCCGACTTGTTTAAGGTTAACACCCCAAACAAAGCCAAAACAAAAGACAATGTAAGCACTATACTGATGCAAATACCGAATACCCTCGTCTTTCTTCTTTCCATAATTTCCTCCCTAAGAAGTCAGAATTTGCCCACCACACAATATAAACAGCGGATAAAAAACATATTGCAAACCAACTGAATAATATTGGGAGCAATAGCAGTTTTTCATTATACCTTTATATATGCGTGGTATAATACAATATTATAATAGAACATATACCTTAATCAAACCTTAAACAAGGGAAATGCTACAAAAAATTTACACAAAAATTATATAAAATAAATATTATTTCGCTTTTTAGAAATTCTTTGTCTACCAAATTTTTACCGCTAGCAATCTTTTGTCTAACAAAATTAATACTCTTAACCTCTTTGTCTTTACCTAGATATTTTAGACTAAGCACCTAACTTTGTTCAATATAATTATTAACAAGCTGCCATAAACTTTTAGACCATTAGTCTTTTTCAATCAAAGAACATTAAAAACTAGATTGCAAATAAAAGTCGGCTTGTATATCATTTGCTTTTTTTGTATGCTTTTTACTTTACTATTTGCCAATAATTATTTTATGCTACTCAATTACCCGTGTCACAAACTTATTTTAATCGCCTATTTTTGCACTTGTTTAAGCGTATTTCACTTAAAATACGCCTAATCTGTTGACTATTCGCTTAAATTTAACTATTTTTAAGCGAATTTTAATATAAAATTGCTTAAAAACTGTTGATTTTGGAAAATTTTAGGTAAATTACAGGCTATATATTGATAAATCTAACAATTTGTGCTATAATAATTATAGTTACAATAAAAAGTATTTATCTTTAATCAAGATAACAAGGAGATAATATGTTAAACCACATTAATAGTAAGGAAGAATTTGAACAAAAAATAGCAAACGGCACTGTACTTGTAGACTTTTTTGCAACATGGTGCGGACCTTGCAAAATGTTAGCGCCTGTGCTTGAGCAACTTGCAAACGAAATGCCTGAAATCGAAATTTTGAAAATCGATGTTGACCAAGTATCTGACGTTGCAAAGGAATATGGCATAATGTCAATCCCTACGCTTATCCTTTTTAAAGACGGCGTTAAACAAAATACACAAGTAGGTTTTATGAATATTAACCAACTTAAAAGTTTTGTAAAATAACAATTAACTAATTTTGTATATTTAAATGCTTGCTTTTACAGCAGGCATTTTTTTATTTTTTACAATATCCACAGCAAATAGATTTTTTTATAATAATTATTATCAATATTTATTGTCTTTTTAAAAGTGATAAAACTTTTTGATTTTTTGCTTTTAAATAATTGACAGTTATATAAATGTATGCTATACTCTTTTTGTTTAATAAAACTAAACTTTAGGTTTAGCAAAAATTGTTTTACTAAACTTTTGGTTTAATATTATAAAATTCATTAAACTTGAAGTTTAGTATGTAAAACCAAAGTAGTTAAGGAGTTAAATATGGAAATAGGCTCAAAAATAAAAAGACTAAGGTTGCAACTTTCGCTCACGCAGTCCGAGCTTGCGGACAGATGCGAACTTACAAAAGGATATATATCGCAGCTTGAAAACGACTTGACAAGCCCGTCAATCTCAACGCTTATAGATATATTGTCCGCACTTGGTACGGATGCTCAAACTTTTTTTAAAGAAGAAGAAGACGAACAGGTAGTTTTTACCGAAAACGATTTTATCGTAAAGGATAGCTTGGAGCAGGAAAAAATATGGCTAGTACCAAACTGTCAAAAAAACGAAATGGAACCTTTGTTGGTTACCATAAAACCAAAATACTCACTACCCGGAGATATGCCGCATGAGGGGGAGGAATTCGGGTATGTTTTATCAGGTAAAATTATACTGCATTTAGGCAAAAACAGTTATACGGTAAAAGCTAAGGAAAGTTTTTACTTTGTATCGGACAAATTACACTATATTGAAAATGCGAGCAATATCCCCGCAAAAATAATTTGGATATCAAGTCCACCTACTTTTTAATGGAGAAAAAAATATATGAGTACACTTATTGAATTGAAAGACGTTTGCAAAGCTTATGATGGTCAAAATGTTGTTGACCATGTAAATCTTAATATCGAAAAGGGAGAATTTGTTACCCTTTTAGGTCCAAGCGGTTGCGGTAAAACCACTACTTTGAGAATGATTGCCGGTTTTGAAAAACCTACCGACGGCGAAATTTTGCTTGACGGTAAATCGGTGCTTGATATTCCGCCTCATTTAAGACCTGTAAACACCGTATTTCAAAGATACGCACTTTTTCCACACTTAAATGTTTTTGACAACATTGCGTTTGGTTTGAAACTTAAGAAAAAAGAGCTTTGCCGTGAGGTAAAAGGTTTTTGGGCAAGACAAAAAGCTATTAAAGCCTTGATTTCCGAAAAAGTTAAAAAAGCTTTGAAAATTGTTGGCCTTACCGACTACGAATATAGAAATGTTACAAGCCTAAGCGGCGGTCAACAACAAAGGGTGGCTATTGCACGTGCTATCGTAAATGAGCCGCAAGTTTTGTTGTTGGACGAGCCTTTGGGTGCTTTGGACTTAAAAATGCGTCAAGAAATGCAGCTTGAACTTAAAAATATGCACCGTAGACTTGGTATTACATTTGTTTACGTAACCCACGACCAAGAGGAGGCTCTTACAATGAGCGACCGCATTGTGGTTATGAAAAACGGTATCATACACCAAGTAGGAACACCTATTGACATTTACAACGAGCCATCTAACGCGTTTGTTGCGGACTTTATAGGCGAATCAAATATCATAAACGGTATTATGCTTGAGGATAAGCTTGTTAGATTTGCAGGAGCGGAATTTGTTTGCGTGGACAGCGGCTTTGAAAAAAATCAAACTATCGACGTTGTTATCCGTCCGGAAGATATTTATTTGATGGACGAGGAAAAAGGTCAAATAAAAGGTGTTGTAATTTCCTCGCTATTTAAAGGTGTACACTACGAGATGAGCGTAATTGCAAACAAGGTAGAGTTTTTGATTCACTCGACTACCGAGTGGAAGGCAGGCGAAAAAGTCAGCCTTTACATTCGTCCGGATGACATTCACATAATGAAAAAGGAAAAAAACAGCAACGTTATAAACGCTAAAGTTTTGAACGAGACAGAGATTGAATTTGCCGATGGTATATTTAATTATGACAAAAAAACCTTTGAAAATGGGGGTTTTTCCGAAAATGACTATTTGAAAGAGGAAGTAAAAATCTCCATTGACTTTGATAAAATCGACCTTACCGACTACGAGGACTCTGCACCAATCGCAGGTAATATCGTATCAAGCATTTTCAAGGGAGATAAATATCAATATGTTGTAAAATCCGATAATGGTTTCGATTTCTTTGTAGATACCGAGGACGAGTATGACAGCAATGACCGTGTGGGAATTACTATCAAACCGGAAGACATTAAGTTGGAAAGAATTATTTCTTCCAAGTAGGAGCAAAAAATGAAAAAAATTACTATTAAAAGAAAATATCTTGCTTTTCCTTACGCGATATTTATGTTGCTTTTTGTGCTTTTGCCTCTTGCTTTGATAGTTTTTTACGCTTTTACAAATGCGGACGGCAGCATCAGTTTGGAAAACTTTATAAACTTTTTTACGGACGGAGTAACTTTCAACTCTTTCCTTGACTCTATTTGGATTGCCTTTATTACAACTGTTATTTGCTTTGTGATAGGCTTTCCCGTTGCTTACATTTTGGCAAACAAAAAATACAATAGGAACAAAACTTTGTTTTTGCTTTTCTTGTTGCCTATGTGGATAAACTTTTTGCTAAGAACAATCGCAACTCGTGCTATGTTCGAGGCTTTTGGCTCTTGGCTTGATATAGAGATAACTTTTGGCAAAGCGACTACTATTTTTGGTATGGTTTACAACTTTTTGCCATTTATGATTATTCCTATTTACTCCACTCTTTCTAGTTTGGACAAAAGCTATACGGAGGCAGCGCTTGATTTGGGCGCTACACCAACAAAAGTTATTACCCGCGTTATCCTTCCGCTTGCAATACCAGGAATTATAAGCGGTATAACAATGGTATTTATGCCTACGCTTTCCACTTTCGTTATATCAGACTTGTTGGGCAACAACTTAGTTCAACTACTTGGTAACATTATTAACTTGGAGTTTACTCAAAATTCTTGGAACTATGGCTCTGCACTTTCTATCATTCTGCTACTTCTTATGGGGCTTACAATGTTTATCGAGAAAAAGTATAACAACAAAACTCAAACTGCGGGAGGTAGGATATGGTAAAAAAGATTTTAGCCAAAGGCTACGTTTACTTGGTACTTTTATTCCTTTACGCTCCTATAGCAGTATTGGTTATTTACTCCTTTACTCCTGCGGCAACTATGCAATGGCAAGGTTTCAGCCTTGAACTTTATCAAGATTTGTTTAATCCCGCAAAAAGTGCGGATATATTGGACGCTTTGAAAAACACTTTGATTATCGCAGGAATATCCTCAATAATATCGACATTGATTGGTATTTTTGCGGCAATAGGCATTTACAACATGAAAAACCGCTCTAAAGAGGCAATGATGACTGTAAGTAAAATACCTATGATGAACGCCGAAATAGTGACAGGTGTTTCGCTAATGCTATTGTTTTTGCTGTTTGGCATACCTTTCGGAATGGTTACCGTTATTATTGCTCACATAGTTTTTTGCACTCCTTACGTTATACTTTCCATTATGCCTAAATTGCAACAAATGGACAACAACTTGTACGAGGCTGCTTTAGATTTGGGTTGCACCCCTATGAAAGCATTATTCAAAGCGGTACTTCCTCAAATTATGTCAGGTATTGTAAGCGGTTTCTTCCTTGCATTTACACTATCTATTGATGACTTTGTTGTAACTATTTTCAACATTCAAGGTATTAACACATTGTCAACATTTATCTATGCCGATGCTGCTAAAAATGGTTTGACACCATCTTTACGTGCACTTTCGACTATGATTCTTGTTTCAGTTTTGTTATTGCTTGTTATAGTAAATATTTTCTCTCACCGTGAGAAAAAATCAAAAAATAAAGCTGTTGCTAAAACAAAGGGGGTTAAAATATGAAAAACAAAAGATTAACTGTATTGGTTTTGCTTACTTTACTCCTTGCTACTATACTTATCCCTGTACTTAGCGGTTGCAATAACAATGTGATTGTGCTTAAAGTTTACAACGCTCAAGACTATATTCAACACGGGGAAGAAGAAAGCGTTTTAAGAGACTTTGAAAAATACTACTTGGAAAAAACAGGTCAAAAAGTTCGTATTCAATATGATACTTTTGATACTTTGGAAAGGGCTTATACCATTATCAACAAACGTGAGGCCGAATATGATGTAATGTGTCCAAGTGACTATATCATTGAAAAAATGAAGAAAAACGACCTTTTGATTGAGCTTGACAAAAACAAAATCCCTAACCTTTCAAATATTCCGCCTTACCTTTTGGACAGAAACTTTGACAGAGGCAACAAATACAGCGTACCTTATATGTGGGGGACTGTAGGTATTATGTATAACACCGATAAAGTTGACGAGGAAGACGTTAAAAATTGGGGGTTGTTGTGGAATGATAAATACAAAAACAAAATACTTATGAAAGACAGTATTCGTGACTCGGTATTTATCGCAACCATTTACGCTTACCGTGAGGAATTGGAGGAACTTGCAAAAACAGCTACTCCTGAAGAATATCGCGATAAAATAAGCGATTTGACAAACAACATTACCGCAGATAAGCTTGCACTAGTAGAAAAGGAATTGCGTACTCAATACGATATACTTTACGCTTACGAAGTTGACAGCGGTAAAGACTCTATGATAAATGGCGAAGCTTACGTAAACCTTGCTTGGAGCGGAGACGCTGTTTGGGCAATAGAGGAAGCTTTGGCAAACGGAATAAACCTTGATTACTATATCCCGGAAGAAGGCTCTAACGTTTGGTTTGATAATTGGGTTATACCCAAGTATTCCAAAAACGTGGATATTGCTCACGAATTTATAAACTTTATGTGCGACCCTGACATTGCTCTTCGCAATATGGATGAGACAGGCTATACCACGGCGGTAATCTCTCCTGACATTATAGACTATATGACTGACGAGGAAGTAGATGCAAACGACTTTACTTACCTTTTTGAAGATAACGACGGCAATATTTCAGCAGAAAATCGTGCTTTGATTGAGTACTATAACGACGAGTACGGCATAGATTTTTCCGCATTGCAAATACCGGAATTGACAATGCCTTCCACAGATAGTGCCGAAAGACTTGTCGAAATGACCGACTTTGGCGAAAAACAGGATATGGTTGTTAAAATGTGGACAAGAGTTAAAGCCTTGCCGTTGGGATTGGAAGTTAAAATATTCAGCATTTTGCTTGCTATTTCGATTGTCGCAATTATCGCCTATTCTATTTACAAAAAAATCGCAAACAAAAAACTTGTTGCAGGCAAAATTGAACAAATGGGCAATAGCACTGCTGCAGTATCTGGCAACTTCTTTAGCAATATAAGCACTAAAACAAAAGACCTGTTTGCTACAACTAAAAAGAAGTTTACCGCTTTAAGCGATAGCTTTAAAAACAAAAAGTCCGAAAATGATAAAATCGATAATAATGACCAGCAGGACAATAATTAATGCTCAAAAATTCGGGTGCAAGTTAAATCTTGCACCGATTTTTACTAAATATAGCGATTTTCGCAAGGTTATTTTTAATTTTCTAATGTTTTTATTTTAACTTATTTACTATTTTAGCTGCAATTTCATTGTGTCAAAAGGAGTTTTATTTTCCAGAATTATATGTGCAACATTTTTTTAACTCACGTACATGACACATGGTTTTGTTATACAACAAAAAATGCCGAAATAAATTCGGCATTTTTATTATATTCAAACATTTTAAAATTATTTGAAAAACCATTTTAAAACTACGTCTTTAATATTTTTAGGGGCTAATAATACTCCTGTATTTTTTGCAATGTCACGCACAACATTACCTTTTGAGTCGATATTTGCAACCGATTTGATACGCAATTTTTCAAGCACTTCCTGCTCTTTCATTTTGCCCACGGGAATAGTGATTTCCGCTCTACCGCCTGCCATAATATCAAAATAGTTATTGCTAAACGGCGTTTTTGTGTTTTCCATAGAAAGTGCAACATATCTTGCAAATTTTTCCGCCTGTATACTTATTTTTGCAATGCCCTTCCTGCAAACCACACCCACTTTTAACTTAGGGTCAGGTAGCATAGCAAGTTTGTTTTGCACAAACAAAAAATCTTCCGCCGCTATTATTCTGCCCGACTTATCCGTAAGCTGTGCAACAAAAACAATCTCTCTTTCTTTACCTGTTACAACTTCCTTTAAATCCAATGTTGCTATAGTGCTGTTTTGATTTCCGGCAATCTCCACATTAAGTTCCCCGTTTGACATTACTATGCCGTCAAAGTCCTCAATTCTCCAATTTAAATTGCATTCCTCACTAATATTTACATCCGAGCTTAAATCGACTTTTACCACGCCTTTATTACAAGTAACCGTCATTAAGATAGGGGAAAATACTTTTTTTAATTTGTACATTACCGCTTTGTAATGCCCCAAATAATCAATAGCAGAGCAATCTATACCCGCCCAACAGTCATTTAACGAGGTCATTATTACTCCTCGGCATTTTGACATATTGCGTCTTAAATGCTCTATCATTTCAGTATAGTATTCCGCTTGAGTCAGTTGCGAATAATATATCAAATCAGACATACTTCTCGGTACTCTAAATCTTGACGAAATATAGTAAAGCATTTTATTGTTTCCGTCACGATACTTTTGCCTTTTTTCAAGCTCCAATCCGGATATGGTAAATTGCTTTTTGGATATAAATTCGTCAAATACATTTGAGCTTGGCATTGACGGCATACCGAACTCGCCGCAAAACCTAGGAGTATGTTTGCCTAATTTTTGCATAGACCTCATACCGCCCCAAACTTCCCACATGTTTGTGATTCCGTTTTTGTAGTTGTTAACCTTATCACAAAATTTGCCCGAAAGCGGAGAGGACGGAATATACAAGAAATCGCACCCCATATTTTTAATTCTTTCAGGGATTTTTTTATAAAACACGTCAAAAATCGCACCTTTTAATGGTTTTTTACCAAATGTCCTTGATAGTTTGTTCTCCATTTCGTAGCTACCGCATAGCAAAACTACCGACGGATGATAGTGCATTTTTGTTAAGTTATATTTTATTTCCTTATCGACATTGGCAGAAAAATCTTGGTTTTCAAACGGATAAATCATGCCCGCAAAAGGCATATCTTGCCATACCATTATACCCCTTTCGTCGCACATAGTGTAAAATTCGTCAGGCATATATCCGTTGCCTGCAAACACTCTTATTAAGTTTGCGTTTATATTGATTATGCTATCCAAATAGCTTTCCATCTTCTTTTTATTAAAAAGCGATGACATGCTGTCAAGCGGCATTAAAGTAACACCTTTTACAAAAACCTTTTCGCCGTTTAAAACTATTCCGAACTTTTTGTAGCTGTCTACTTCTTCCTCTTCAAACCTAATGTCTTTTAAGCCGTAATTGAATGTTTTGCTATCTATTATTTCGTCATTTTTTAACAAATCAAGCGAAATTTTATAAAGTGCGGGTTTTTGAACTTTTGTGTAAATATCCCAAAGTTCGGGTTTATTTATAGTGGCAACCATGTCATTTTGTTCTTCCACCTTAGCGCTTACTACTTTTATTACATTACCATTCGGCTCGGTTATGTTAAGTTTTAATGAATAATTTACATTGTCGCCAAGTTGCTTGCCTTTTACAGGTGCTTTGACAATGATTATTTGCGATTTGGAAATAGCCTCATTCCTAACCTGTGGTTTGCCTAAATAAATTTCGTCGTATCCGACAATTTTTATATTTCCGCAAATACCGCTAAAAGGCAAAATCACATTATTGTTCCACCCGAAATGCACGGCAGGTTTACGTATAAACTGTACACCTGTCATACCTTCCTTATTGTTTGGCATTGGATTGTTTTCCAACTTGTTTTCAATATATGTAATTGGCGAACGGAATTTTATCCTTATCTTATTTGTAAGCCTAGATACAAAATTTTTGATATCCACGGTGTATTTAATAAACGAATTTTCCGCCCTAGCAACCAACCTGTCGTTAATATAAATATCCGCAATACAATCTAACTTATCTGCCTCAAGCATAATAACAGGTTTTTTTAGTATATCCAAAGGTAAAGTAAACTCGCGGGCGTATTCCCAATCACGCTCGCCTATCCATTGAGTCAAATCTTCATTATTATCATAATACGGGTGGTCAATCAAATTGTTAGCAAGCAAGTCGATATAATTGCTGCCGGGAACGACTGCCGTATACCATTTGCCTCTACCAACCTCATGAAAAGACCATTTTCCGTTTAAATCGAACTCTTTCATACTTACCTCGGCTATAATTTTAGCATAAAATTATTAAAATGTAAAGAGAAAAGGAAAAACATATCAACTAAAACGCATATATATTGCCTGCTTTTAGCAAATTATTTTTTACAAAATTACCTATATATCATACATAAAAACCACTCTTAATGTTAAAATTTTCCAAATTATGTTGTTTAAAAGTTAATTTTGTGGTACAATTATTGTAATTATAAATTTTTATTGACATTTTTCAATAAATTTTAAGAGGTAAATATGACTCAAAAAAAATGGTTTAGATTGGATAACAGTGCAAAACTTTATCCCTTTATAACCACAAAAGATACACAAAACCTTTTTAGGTTTACGGTGGAATTGACAAACGATATAGATGCGGAAATTTTGCAAAACGCATTGGATTTGACATTAAAAAGATTTCCGTCCTTTGCCGTAAGACTGAGGCGTGGTGCTTTTTGGTATTATTTGGAAGAAAATACAAAACAACTAAAAGTACAGCCGGAATCGGACATAATTATGGAGCAAATTACCCCCCACAACTGCAATGACTATTGCTTTAGGGTTATGTACTACAACAATCGTTTGACTTTGGAATTTTTTCATATTTTATGCGACGGTAGCGGAGCTTTGCAATTTATAAAAAGCTTGCTTTATACCTATTTTAAACTTCAAGGCATTGTTTTGGATACCGAAGGGAAAATTTTGACTGTAGATAGCAAAATCAACCCAAAAGAATATGAGGATAGCTTTGCAACAAACTACAAACCTGTTAAGCTGAAAGATATTAATATCGCAACATTGACAGGCAGTAAATCTCAAGCCTTTACCGTTCCCGGGGAACAGTTTGATTATCTTGGCAAAGGGGCAATAACTGCCGACCTAGATGCAAAAGAATTGCTTGCATACTGCAAAAGCAAAGGATGTACAATAACCCACTTTTTGGGCGGACTGTTTATGTACAGCGTTTACATGACAAAAGGTAAATTTGTCAAAAACCCAAAAGATATCACTCTGTTTATCCCTATGAATTTAAGAAAGCTTTACAACAGCAGTACTCTTCGCAATTTCACATTGTTTTCAAGAGCGAGAGCGGATATAAAAAAAGAGGATATTTCTTTGGAATATTTTATAAGCATTATTCAAAACTCTATTGAATGCTGTTACAAAAAGGAATATCTGGACAACAACATAAGCACTACCATGAAAGGGGAAAAGTTTTGGCTTATGCGTATATTACCACTATGGTTAAAACACTTGATTTTTGCCACCAGCAATGAAAAAACGATAAAAAAACCTACGAAAACCGCTACATTCAGCAATGTAGGCGTGGTGGACTTGCCAAAATCATTTGAGCCTTACGTTAAAAAATTTACCTTTATGTTGCATGCTTGTCCATCCGTTCCTATCTCGTTTACAGCAATAACCACCTACAACACTTTGACTATTGGGTTTGTAAGATTGCTTAAAGATTGCAAGATAGAAAGTTTCTTTATTAATTACTTGGCGGAACTTGGTTTTGATATAAAAGTAAGCAGCAACTATTGGGAGGTGGACAATGCGTTGTAATAACTGCAAAGTGGATATCGGCGACAGCAATATTTGCCCGCTATGCCACGAAATTATTAACAAAGATAATGTGACGGAAATTAAATGCGAGTACCCTCCAAAAAGGGAAAAACGACCTCTTCCGCTTATAATTTCTCCACGAAATATCTATCTTATTATCGCGGTGTTTATCTCGTTAATAAGCATTATTATTTGCTATGTTACTCATTCGACTGCCCTTTGGTGTTGGTTTGTAGTGCCACTTTTGGCTTATGGTTATTTGCTTATTGGAAATACCATTTTTTCCAATACGGAAATCGGGACAAAGATTTTTTTGCAAGGAACATGTTTGATATCGCTATGCTATATTTACGAAGCGATATTTAAAACGCAGGTTGCAACAGGTTACTGCTTACCTATAATTATTTCGGCAATGATAATAGTTTGCGGCTCCATGCTAATATTGTATTATAAACATAACCGTACACTATTTGTCTCCTGCAATTTGATAAGTATATTGGGCTTTATCCCTATTATACTTTATGCCTGCAATGTTACAAGCATTTTAATCCCTGCAATAATAAGTGCTGCTATAGGCGGATTTACTTTGATTTGCGGCATAGCATTTGGGCTGACAAAACTTAAAGAACAGTTTGAAAAAGTGTTTCATATTTAATAGAATTTAAAGATATAAGAGAAAGTTTTATGAAAAAACTATCAGGTCTTACAGCAATAATTTTACTGCTATGTTTAGGGTTTGCAATATGCCTAACAGCTTGCAGTCCTTTTGGCACTATTAGTAAAAGCAAAAAAATAAACCTTGACGATATGCAGTTGGTTTTTGAAGATAATTTTGACGGAGAACTTGACAAAAGCGTTTGGAAAACATCCTTTGAACAACCTATCCGCAGAGGAGGGTATTGGACGGACGAACAAACTTTTACCAAGGACGGCAATCTTATCATACGTACGGAATATTTGGAGAACGGCAAACACGGTAGCGGTTGGTATACAGGTACTTGCCTATCTCAAAACTTAAAGGAATTTAAATACGGATACTTTGAGATAAGTTGCAAAGCACCTGCGGCAGAAGGTCTTTGGAGTGCTTTTTGGCTACAATCAAACAGTATGGCAAACAATCTTTATACCGAAAACGGCAAAACGGGTGCGGAAATTGATATAATGGAAAGTCCTTACTACAATGACCCTACATTGCCGTCGGATAAGTACCGCAACACTACTCTTCATACAATACATGTTGACGGTTACGGAGAGCAACATAGCTCAACAAATTCCAAATATATGAAAGTTCAAAAAAATATGTATACGGAATTTAATACTTACGGTCTGTTGTGGACGGAAAAGGAATACATATTTTACATAAACGGCTATGAAAGTTGGAGAACGTCTTTTGGTGTATCACAAGTTCCTGAATTTTTATGGTTATCAGTTGAAATTGCAGGCGAAAGTGGTAGCGGCAACCCAAGCAATCCAAACAATCAGTTCACTTGGGCAGGCGAAATCACAAACAACCCAAGCTCCGCAATGCCCGCCGACTTTGTCATAGACTATGTAAAAGTTTATCAATATAAGTAATCAATAATATTTAAATTTTTATATTATAAAATGTTTCTATTTAAAACATCAACATACAACAAAAATATCGCTGTAAAAATTAGCGATATTTTTATTTTAGTCTTAAAAAATCGGTACTAAATTTAGTTTTTAGTGATTTTATATTACTTTTATTTTATCATTTTTAAGAACAAAAGTAAAGTAGGAGTGGACAGATTGGCTAATATTATTTATCACTGCGTCA
>CANSGN010000011.1 GCA_947646415.1 uncultured Clostridia bacterium
AAAAGCGTAACTAATTAAAAAAGCCATTCAATCGAATGGCTTTTTTGCTTGCTATAAATTGTATAATTACTTAAAAATTTCACTTGTATAGCAAATAGAATAGATAAATAAAAATGAAAATGTATATAGTAAGATAGATTAATATAGACATTTTTTAGCCGTAAAATTTCTTAAAATTGTATAATTTTAAATACGCAATACAAATAAAATACACTCCAAAACTTTGTGTTTAGGGGTGTTACTTTTTGTGTAAAGTTTAAAGTAGGCAAAAAGTGGCGTTCACTGCAATAATCCTATCAAAAATCGGGACTATCGGGGATAAAAATTTGCCTTAAATGTAAAGTTTGGGTACATGGAATAAGTATATCTATGTACATATTATATGTATATTTTAAACTAAAATGTAAGATAATGTCAACGTTATAGCAAAGGTTTTGTAAACTCTTTACTTTAAGCATACAAAAATTATATATTCAAACTCAAAAAATCTGTGATTTTGTACATAGATATACTTATTCTATGTAAGACAAAAACGGAGGTTTTATTATGGCAAAGATTATTAAAAGAGTCGGAATAATATTTTTTGTACTAGTAATTTCTTGTCTTGTAATTATGGGGTGTGTAATTGCAAATAGTGCTACTTCAAATGAAGAGAGTATTTTGCAACAACAATCAAAAAATTTGGAAACTGTAGCAAATTCAATCCCTAACATTTCGTCAGCAGATACTGTAACTATAACAGGCGACGACACAAAAATGCGCAGTGATTTTTTAGCTGCGGCAAGGCGTTCTGCAACTGAAAGTAAGTTTATCAAAATAGTATTGGGTAACGATTGGCAAATGTCAAACAATATTGAAATTAAATTTGACGAACAAATAGTTTTGGAACTTAACGGCAAAAAAATTAGCAGAAAGTTGACCGACCATATCAGTGGCGGCTCGGTTTTTTATGTTAGAGGAGCTTTGTATTTGACGGATAATGTGTATATAGCTAACAAAGAGTCAATAAAAAATCAAATTGTAGATATTTACAAAAATAAAGGAGAAAAAACGCATAGTCAGCTTGTAAGTGAGCTTAATAGCATTGCTTGCGGTAAAATTACAGGAGGTAATACAAATGGTGGCGGTGGCGCAATAAATATAGGCGAAACACTTGTAAATGACCAAGTAGTACGCGGTGGATTTTTTAATATGTACGGAGGATTAATTTACGATAACTACGCTAACACAGGTGGTGGAATATATGCTTATCCCGAGACAATAATGAATATTTACGATGGTGTTATTGCACAAAATATTGCTGCAACCAACGGTGGCGGTATGATGACTAGCGGAAAAACGAACATTACAGGTGGCTTAATTGCAGGTAATCAAGCTTATACCGGCGGAGGATGTTATTTTGCAGTAAAAAGCGTGATAAACATGAACGATTGTCAAATTAGGTCAAACAGCTCAACAAGTGGCGGTGGAGGGATATACTCGATTAATAGTAATTGTGTTTTGGATAATTTGGAGATAATAGATAATCATTCTATAAACAGTTCAGGTAGTGGATTATATTTTAACGATGCGAAAGCAAGCTTAAGTAATTCCTTAGTTGATAGTAACAGTGGATATTATGGAACAGGATTGTACAGTATTAATTATAGTTTAGTGAATATCAATAATTGTACTTTTACAAATAATGTAGCGAATTTGCATGGTGGAGGTGTTTATATCACAGTTGGTTCCATTGCAAAAATTAATGACTGCATAATTGAAAATAATCAGGCATTGGGGACAAACGAGAATAACTGCCAAGAGGGCGGCGGTTTGCAAGCGGGAAGCGATGCAATAGTTTATGTAAAAAATATTACTGTAAAAAATAATTATGCAATTATAGGTGGAGGAATCAGTTTGCGTGAGCCTACAACAAGAATTTATTTGAGCGGGACTATCAACGTTACCGATAATTATACCGATAGCGGTAAAAGCGATTTGCATTTAAAAAGCAATAAGCAGATAGATATTGACGGAGAGTTATCTTTGGGCGAAAGTGGTATTGGGATGTGCGTAGAGTTTGGCGAAGGATATGATAAATTTGCGACTTTCACACACGGATATTCAAATTACGGCAATTCTAATTTAGACCCGTCTACATTATTTTATTTGGAGAACAGCAGTGCAAAAGCAGTACTTAAAAACGGAGAAGTGGTTTTTGATTATTATGTAAGCAGTGAATACGACTTTTTGTATTTTGAAAATAATAAACGCAAAAATTACAGCGAAAACGAAAAAATTCACGGCTACAACGATAGTGATATTCAAAGCTATATATTGGGAAAAATCTTGCCAAATACTTCGGTAAAATATTTTGTGGAAAGGCTTGCACCGCTAGGTATAGATAAAAATAATATGAAGCTATATGATGGTAAAAACAAATTAATATACGAAAACGGTGCATTATCAGGCGGAATAAGTGAAAGCATATTGGATAACGGCAATGAGTTAGCAGTAGGAACAGGTTGGTATATCGAGTACAACAAAGGTGGTACTACAGAACGAATAATATTATCCGTATTGGGTGACGTTAACGGCGACGGTAGGATAAGTGCAAGCGATTGTTCATACCTAAGACAAATAGCAAGTGACAACGCGTTATACGAAAGTTTGAGTGTGGAAAAGAAGCTTGCAAGTATGGTAATAAACAAAGGTGGTGTGACAACCGCAGATGCGGAAATCGTTAGGAATATAATAGATAAATTGCTAACAATAAACATATTCTTTTAATATAAACAAGGTCGGAATACCGACCTTGTTTTTGCAATTTAATCTATTATAAAAACACAGTTAACTAAATCGCTATGTTAATTTTTAAAGCTAATTAATAATTTAATATCGATTTTTGAAGTGTTTTATTTAAATTTTTCAAAAATAATACAAGGTTGACTATTTATAAAAAATGTTGTATAATAGTAATAATAATTTATCTTTGGAGGAATTATGGGAAAAGCTAAAGATTTTATTACAACTCATAAGACTGCCGTGATAATTGCTGCAGTAACTATAGTTGTTATTATTGGTTTGGCAGTAGGTATACCTTGCGGGATATTTTTTGCCCCTAAACACGGTCAAGTAAGTACTTATTCGTATGACAAAACTGCCGATTTTGATTTGGCAAAAGATGGATATGTTATCAAAAAAAGTGATGATAAAGACTTTAAAGTATTAAACATTGCCGATTTGCAAATGTCGGAAGTTTATACTAGTTCACAAAATAAGCGTAATTACGAATTGGTTAGAAGATTGGTGGAACAAGAAAAGCCCGATTTGTTGACCTTTACAGGCGATAATTTTTGGCTAAACAATGCAAAGTCCGCAACTAAAAAGTTTATTAAAAATATAGATAGTTTGGGTGTGCCATGGGCACCTGTATTCGGTAACCATGAGCCTGAGACGGAAGTAGATAAAAATTGGATAATCGAGCAATTTTTGACTGCTCAAAATTGTATATTCAATTACGGCGAAAATGCTAATAGAGTAAAAGATTTGGCAAAAGGTCCAAACAACATTGACGGAGTTGGTAACTATGTTATTAATGTGCTTGATAGTCAAAACAAAATAATACATACAATTTTTATGATTGACTCTCACTCCAACAATGGTGACCAACACCCTGAAAATGTTAAAAATATAGAACAAAGCAATGCTATTGACGGGCTTGACGGGTGGTATACAAAAGACAATTATATTTTTAAACCAAACGAAAAGGATAACAGCAAGCTTGATGCGGTTGGCACAAAATATGATTTTATAAAAGCAAATCAAATAGAGTGGTACGAGTGGGTTGTGAAAGGAGTTGCAAAATTGAACAATGCACAGCTAAATGCAGATAATGTTGTTCCGTCTTCAGCTTATTTCCATATCCCATTGCCGGAGTTTAATATCGCTTATGCAATTTATGAAAAGGAATTGACTCAAAAGTACGGCAGCATTAAAGATAAAAACGGTAATTACACTATTGACGGCAGAGAAGAAGTAAACGGCAACTTTGGTTTAAATAGAGAAAATGTATGTTCGCCTTATTACAATAGTGGTTTCTTTGCAAAAATGCAGGAGCTAAAAAGTACTAAAGATGTTATAGTCGGTCACGACCATGTTAACAACTCTTCCGTAGAGTATAAAGGTATTAGATTGACTTATGGTTTAAAAACAGGCGACGGCTGTTATTGGGATAGCACAGGCACAGTAAGCGGCGGAACGGTTATCGCGATAAATAACATAGGTGGTACAAAAACTGCTCATAAGTATATGCCTTTTAATTAAATGAAACAAAAAAACAGGATATTTCCTGTTTTTTTGCGATTATGATACAAAATTAATTGAAAATCGGCATTAAATAGTAAAATTGTATTAGCGTATTAAATTGTTGGATGAAAAATTTATATAGTTTATAGATTACAAATTAATTTTAGCAAAACAAATAAAAGTCGGCAAAACCGACTTTTATTTTGTTTTAAATCATATTAAATTAATAAAGAAAATTCAAATTAAGCGTTTTTCTCAACAGCAGCGATAATCTCTGCAGCTTTGCCGTTACAGCCCAAAACGTTAACAAGTTTGTGACGAACGATTTCCTTAATGTTTGCTCTTGCATCGCCAAGATATTGACGTGGGTCAAAGTGTTCAGGATGCTCATTGAAGTGCTTACGAATTGCAGCAGTGCAAGCAAGTCTTAAGTCAGAGTCAATGTTGATTTTGCAAACTGCCATTGATGCAGCTTGACGTAGCATTTCTTCAGGAATACCGATAGCATCTGGCATTTTTCCGCCGTTTTCGTTAATGATTTTAACAAATTGTTGAGGAACTGAAGATGCACCGTGAAGAACGATTGGGAAGTTAGGAAGTCTTCTTTCAACTTCTTCCAAAATGTCAAACTTAAGTTGAGGTTTTTGACCTGGTTTGAATTTGTAAGCACCGTGGCTTGTACCGATAGCGATAGCCAAACTGTCAACACCTGTTTTAGTTACAAACTCTTCAACTTCTTCTGGACGAGTGTAAGATGCGTCTTCTGCACTTACGTTAACAGCATCCTCAATACCTGCAAGTCTGCCAAGCTCTGCTTCAACAACAACGCCTCTTTCATGAGCGTAGTCAGCAACTTTTTTAGCAAGTTCGATGTTTTTCTCAAATGGATGATGAGAGCCGTCAATCATTACAGAAGTAAATCCGTTGTCGATACAATCTTTGCAAAGCTCGAAAGTGTCGCCGTGGTCTAAGTGCAAGCAGATTGGTAGGTTGCTGTCGATAACTGCAGCATCAACCATTTTACGAAGATAAGTAGCGTTAGCATACTTACGAGCACCAGCTGAAACTTGAAGAATTAGCGGAGCTTGCTCTTCTTTAGCGGCATCAACGATACCTTGAATAATTTCCATGTTGTTTACGTTAAAAGCACCGATTGCATATTTGCCTTCGTAAGCTTTTTTGAACATTTCTTTACTAGTAATTAATGGCATAGTAAAAAATCCTCCGATTGTTTTTTGTTTAATGTATATATGATAACACATATTTATTAATTTTTCAACAATTTTCTAATAATTTTGCTTATTTATTACGAAATTTTTTATTTGGTGCAGTGTCGTTATATTTAGTAAAATAATTACAAAATAAATTTACTTTTGTTTTTGTTTATGTTATATTATATATAAGTAAGCTTTTTTGTATAAAAAGTGGTTTTGCTTTTGCTTGCTAAAAGGAAAAGCTCGTGGCAGATAATTTAACAATTCTATCACATATTTTTAAAAAAGTAATAAAATATAAGTAGTAAATTTTATACGTATAAAGGATATTATGGCAAATAAGAAAAAAGATTTTGACGTAAAGGCAACCAATCGCGGTGTTAGGGTAAAAGTAGGTAAAAGCCGTGCAAAAACAATAAAATACACATCAACATTATTTATAGCGATTGCTGTAGTTGTATTGGTTGTGGTTTTAGCTGTATTAGTTTTCCGTTTTGGTTTTCCTGATTATTGGAACAAATTTATTGCTTTATTTAATCCACCGAGTGTTGAGGGGAATCCTGATGGCGATTTGGCGGTACATTTCCTTGATGTCGGTCAAGGCGATTGCATTATTATTGAGTTGCCAGATGGTAAAAATGCAATTATCGACGCAGGTGGAGATGCAAAAAATACTACTAATGAAAAATGCGAAGACAGAATAATAAGCAACATAAACGAACTTAAAATAAAAACTTTTGATTATATGATTTTAACGCATACGGATGCTGACCACGTGGACTATATGGACACCGTACTTGAAGAATACGATGTTCTCAATATTTATAGACCTGCATTTAACAGCAAATCGGAAAAAGCTGTCGGAGTCAATCCTCAATACGGCACAGTGCAAACAGTCACTTATGATAATTTTGTCACTGCCGTAAAACAAGAGCAAGAGGAAATCGGTGCGAAAGTTGAGTTTAATATAGGCAAAAAAGAAATAGTCGGCAAAGGTTACAGATTTGATATCTATGGTGTGGAAGAAAAATGGTATTTGAAAGATGTTGTCGGCGATGAAACTCAAATAGACGCAAAAGAGAAAAATAAAGTTTCTCCAATGGTATTGCTTACATACAATGCCGAAAAAGATGTCAGAAAAATTATGTTTACGGGCGATGCCGAGGGCAAAGGCGGAAACAATGGCGAAAGTTTGTTTTTGGAAAATTACAATGATAATATAGATATAGATTTGTTAAAAGTCGGTCATCACGGCAGCAGTTCTTCTGCAAGTGACGAGTTTTTAAAAAGACTTGACCCGGAATATGCTGTAATAAGCGTAGGCGTTGAAAACAATCACGGACATCCAAACCAAAATTGTTTGGATAGACTTGCAAATTATACTGACGGAAAGGGACAATACGGCGTACAAGTTTATATGACCAAAGTTTACGGCGATATAATTTTCAGAGTTAATAAACAGGGAGATATGTCTTTTAAAACAGACATAAACACTGCCGCATGAAAACTAATCTGGTAATTATAGGCGAAAACAGTCAAGTTAACAAAAGCGTAGGTCAAGTTTTGGCGGAAATGCTTGAGTTGAATTATCTTGATTTTGACGGTTATTGCGATTATATAAATTTGGTAAGCCGTGATAAAGTCATACAAGTGTACGGCAAAAGGAAATACAATGAATTGCAAAAGGAAGCTTTACCGCAAATGAGAGATTTTTGCGACAGCGTAATTGCTTTTGACGAAAAAGTATCGAGGTTACCGTCCGTTTATAAGGTAGTAAATAAAACCGCTTTTATTGTGTGTATTGCAAACAAAGATAAGGAAAAATATGCAAAATATGCGGATATATGGGTAACTTTGGGTAAAAAAAGCAAAAATGTAATAATAAACGAAATAATAAGAAAATTGGGAGATGTACAATGACAAAATTTGATATAGAACTAGTTGGAAAAGTTGGGTCAATGGCTCTGATTAATAAGGAATATAATGACATAAATTACAATGTAATTGCAAGGCTTTCAAAGGAGTTAAAACCCGGTTATATTTGGGTTACTTCGGGTGCTGCGGAGATTGGCAGGCTTGATTTTATAAAAAGAAACGGCTATGAGCTTGATGGAGACAGTTCGGAAGTTAAAACGGATTACGCCGCACAAGGTCAATCCATTTTGATGAGCAATTACAGACAATATATGGATAGCCGTTATTCCTTAAGACAAATTTTGGTTGAGCATCAACATTTTAACAATGAAGTAAAAAGAGAATATTTGAAAAAACTATTACTTCGTTGTCCAACACAAAATGCTATTCCTATTATCAACTATAATGACCCTCTATCTACAGAGGAAATCATAAAAATGGAATTGATACAGCTTGGAAACAGCGAAAACTATGTTCACGGCATAGATAATGACGAAACTGCAAGCCAAATCGCGTGCCTAGTAAAATCAAAAAGATTATTGATTATGACGAGTGTGGACGGCATTTACAGCGATGTTAACGATAAAGACTCTTTGGTAAAATATATAAGCGGTGCTACAGTAAGCGAAGTTGTGCAAAACATTGAGGAATATCAAAAAGCTTGCTATGGTGCAAGTAGAAAAGGCGCAGGCGGTGCAAAAGCAAAGCTTGAGTATATTAAAGACCCTGTGATGAATGGTACAGAGGTTATAATCGCAAACAGCAAATATAAACTAAAAGATATTTTAAGTGGCGATGCTCCAAGTACAAAAATCGGTGTAGATTTGGGTGTAAAAAAGTGAGTTTAAATAAATTGAAAGCGTTGAAAAAGATATTTTAATAGCAAGTGTTTATTTTTATCTTAGCTTGGAAATAAAAATATTATTAAATATAAAAGGTGTGTTATGAATTTTGATGTCTTGATTATAGGCGGAGGTCCAAGTGGCTTGACTGCCGGAATATATGCCGTGCGTGCAGGTTTGAGTGTTGCAGTTGTCGAAAAACAATTTGCTGGCGGACAAATTGCCAACACCGAAAGTGTTGAAAATTATCCAGCGCTTTTAAATGTAAGCGGTTTTGAACTTGCAACTAAAATGTTGGAACATGCGGAAAAATTAGGCGTTCAAATTATTTATGACAATGTTTTGGATTTTAAGTTTGATAATAAGGATAAAGTAGTTGTCCTTGAGAGCGGCAATGAGATTAATGCAAAAGCAGTAATTTTATGTGCAGGAGCAACACCGCGAAAATTAGGACTTCAAAATGAAGATAAGTATGTGGGGCGTGGTATTTCTTACTGTGCAACTTGCGACGGTGCTTTTTTTAAGGATAAAATCGTTGCGGTAGTCGGCGGCGGCAACACTGCAGTTAGCGATTGCCTATACCTTGCTAAATTTGCAAAACAAGTGCATTTGATTCATAGACGCGATAAATTGAGAGCAAGCAAGGCAGATACCGAAAAATTGATAAATAGCGGTGTTAATATTATTTATAAGAGTGTCGTATCGGAAATAGTAGGAGAAAATAAATTATCGCACATTAAATTGCAAAATGTAGAAAATAAAGAAATAAACGAAATGCAAGTTGACGGAGTTTTTGTTGCAATAGGCCAAATTCCAAGCAATATTTGCCCTCAAATCGCTCGCGATGAATATGGTTATATATTGGCTGACGAAGATATGAAAACAAATATCGACGGAGTTTTTGTAGCAGGCGATGTAAGACAAAAAAAAGTACGTCAAGTTGTGACGGCAGTAAGTGACGGGGCTATAGCTGCGGAAATGGCAAATGAATATATTTTGAACAATTACGGCAATAAATGAGTGTGAAATAATTGTTTATTTTTCTATAATTATGTCAAATTATAATTTACATATAATTTACATAAAAATCGTAAAAAATATTTGACAAAAAAAATTTTAGGTGTTATTATATAGTCACGATAAAGGTGCTGCGGTACCTCGTAATAAATTAGCTCATAATTTTCCCCCTTATCATTGTCGACTTGCTTGTTATAACGAGCAAGCCGACATATTTTTTTTGTCGAAAAGCAAACTACACATTTGTATGTTAAAATGTGTAGTTTGCTTTTTATTTATTCGTTATTGTTTAATGAAAATTTTGACGGAAAAGTTGTAGGTTTTAATTGTTTATCGGAAATTATTAGGTTGGGCGATGCGTTAGATATAAGCTGCAACAGTTTATTTTTTATTTTTTTGTTATTTGGCACAGTATAAACACAAGGATATATTTTGTTAAGGTATTTTTTATATACCAAGCTGTTTACGCTTGACTTGGCACTCGTTGGAAAATTTGCCGAAAGCATATCTCCTATATCATACCAATAATTACTGCTGTCGGATGAAATCGCTATCCAATCGCAGTTGCCTACTGCGGATAAAAATGGAACTCCGCCTAAAATCAATAGTTTGTTTTCGGTTAATTTCCTAATTGTGCTAATTGCGTGGTTAATAAGCATTGCTTGAGTTTTGCCTGCAACGGGTATGCTTGCTGCCATATAAGTGCAATCACAGTATACCGCATCAAATTGATATTCGTTGAAAATCACGTCAAACATATCTTTTAAATATTGAGTGCTATCGTCAAGCGATATATCAAGGGAATAAGCTCCACCCCAAAACGGGCAGGTAACCACAGGTTTATCGTTTTGTTTTACCACCAAACTTTGTTGGTCGGAAAAATTTTTTGAAAGTGGCGATATTGCAAAAGGAGTAATCCATAACGCTGCTAAAATCTTTTTACTGTGGATATTTTCTACAATAGATTTTAAACCGTTTGGAAACTTTTTTTCGTCAATATCAAGTATGTTGCCACTATTTTGTGCATATCCGTCCCCTATGATAAACATATTATAATCATTCTGCAAATTGTGGATTTTTTCATTAACTATTTGTGCGGTTATGTTGCTTTTATAGTCACTAAAGGTATTGTATGCAATAAGTCTTGTAGTTTTTTGAGTTTTATCAGTTAGGTTTAAGTTTTCTTTTAAAACATTAGTGCTACTTTCAAAATCCTTTTCAATTTGAAGTACTTTGATAAGCTGCATATTTTTATTTATAGCATAACCTTTAAAATCTCGCGTTATTTTTAGAACATTTCGGTCAAAATCATAATCATACTTTGTAAATGTGTCTTTTTCGTCAAGGCTAACAAACATTAAGGTGTTGTTTGTATTATCTTCTTTAAAATAGCACATACCAAAGCTAGTATTTTTACTAAAATTACTTTGATATTCCGCAATACAATCTATACCGCTGCCTTTATACATGTTTTTTTGTAAAAAAGCTGATAGTTTGTTTTGTTTGCCGTTGCATTTGATTTTATATGACGGTAACCAAGTTTGGTAGCCGTTTGTAATCATTTGAGTAAATTTTTTATCTATCGGCAAATAAAACTCAATTTTAAAGTCTTTAAATTCTTTGCTTGTTTGTATTTTTGAGTAAAGAACATCGTCCTTTAACTCTATATCTATTTTATAATCATTATTTTTTAGTTCGGTTGAGTAAACTTGACTTTCGCCGATAATATATGAAATTTTACAATTTATTATTTGCATTTTGTACCTTCTTGATATTTTATATTATAATTTTAGACAAAATTGTATAATTGTATAATTTATTTTCATATTTTTGTTGACAATGGTTTAATTAAATGCTATACTAAATTAGTAATGATTACTAAGTTTTATCATTTACTATTTAATTTTATGGAGTTAGTATGAATAAATCTGTACAAAGGGATATCGTATATGAAGTGCTGAAAAGCACAAAGGAACACCCGACAGCGGATACAGTTTACGAAATGGCAAGGGAACTTGCTCCTAATATTTCAAAGGGGACTGTTTACCGCAACTTAAATCAGTTGGTCGACAATGGTATGGCAATTAAAGTTCCTGCCGTGCTTGAAAAGGATAGATTTGATGCCGACATTAGCAGGCACAGTCATTTGATTTGCGAAAAATGCGGTGCTGTTATTGATTTTGACGATAGTAAATACAAAATAAATATAAAATTAAATGAAAGTAATGGTGCTGTTCCAAAAAGCTATAGCTTGGTTTATTACGGACTTTGTCCTAAATGTAGCGGCAAAATCGATAAATGACAATTTGTTATGAGCTTTGAAAAAAGTCCATTTGAATATATAAAAAGTATTTAGGCAATAATTTTTATGTTGTTGCAAAAAATAAAATTAAAATAATTTATAAGGAGATAAATTTATGAAAAAATTTGTTTGTTCTGTATGTGGTTATGTTCACGAAGGGGATTCTGCCCCAGCTAAATGCCCTCAATGTGGTGTGCCTGCTAGCAAATTCAACGAAATGAAAGATGCTGTAATGACTTGGGCAACCGAGCATGTTGTAGGTAGTGCTAAAGATTTGGAGCAAGAAGTTATCGCTGGTCTTAAAGCTAATTTCGAGGGCGAGTGCACAGAAGTTGGTATGTATCTTGCTATGAGCCGTCAAGCAGATAGAGAGGGGTATCCTGAAATTGCTGAGGCTTATAAGAGATATGCTTTGGAAGAAGCTGAACACGCAGCAAAATTTGCAGAGCTTTTGGGTAATGTTTTGACAGATAGCACAAAACGTAATCTTGAGATGAGAGCAGAGGCAGAAAACGGTGCTTGTGCAGGTAAGTTCGAACTTGCAAAACTTGCTAAACAATTAGGCTATGATGCTGTACATGATACTGTACACGAAATGGCAAAAGACGAGGCAAGACATGGCCAAGGTTTCCAAGGTTTATTGAATAGATATTTCAAATAATAGTATAGCAAATGAAAGTGGCAGATTTCTGCCACTTTTTTGTTTGCGCAAACTAATTAATTGGTAATTATTTTGATTACATTTTTGGTAAATCACAACATTGATTAATAACGAAATAGTTTAAAGTTTTTATATTTATTTAGATTTTGGCAAATTTGTTCATGAATTTTTGTTTTTACTTACCACATACTAATTGTATGAAACATGTAGTATCGTATATAGGCAATTTTATTTGGAGGTTATTGGGTGGAGTTTGGCTTGCTGCAATTTGGTTTTTGATTGGAGTTGCTTTGACGATAACCATTGTAGGATATCCTTTGGCGGTAAATTGTTTTAGGATAGGTTGGCTGTGTTTAAAACCTACAAACAAGCGGGTAGGTGTGTATTTTGAAAAATATTTGCCATTAAATTTGCTTTGGTCTGTTTTGGTCGGTTGGATGATAATACCTTTTGCGGTACTTTCTATAACGCTTCATATTTTGAGCATTTTTGGTATTCCTTTAATTTTGCAGTGGGTTAAGGTAGGAAAAGTTTGTATGTTTCCTTTTGGGGCTATTATTAAATAATAGCCTTAATTTTTCAATAGGCATTGATTTTTAAACTTTTATATGATATAATATTTAAAATTATAATACATAGGGGATAATATGATTTACAATTTCAAGCAAGAAAATTTTAATAAATTCGAAGTTTTCGAAATAAATAAAATGCGACCTAGGAGCTACTACATACCTTTTGGCAGTTTGGATAAAATGTATGACAATACATATTTGACTGAGCGCTACAACAGTGATATGGTAACTATCCTTAACGGAGTTTGGAATATTTTATACTTTGACGATTGCAGAAAGTTAGAGGCGGAGTTTGACACTCAGGCTAACACTTTTAAGTTCAGTAAAATTAAAGTGCCGGGCAGCATTCAATACCAAGGGATAGAGGCTCCTTGTTATGTCAACCAAAGATACGAATTTAAACCGAATTTGCCAAATGTGCCAAAGGATTCTCCGGTAACATTATTCCATAAGTTGATTAATTTGGAAAAAGTTACAGATAACGAAGTTTTGACTTTTTTAGGCGTATCCTCTTGTTTGGAGCTATATATAAACGGCGAATTTGTTGGATACAGCGAGGGCTCGCATAACCAAGCCGAATTTAATGTTGCGCAATATTTGCAAAACGGCGAAAACGAAATCGTATGTCTTGTTTACAAATGGTGTAATGGTAGTTATCTTGAGTGTCAGGATATGTTCCGCAATACAGGTATTTTCCGCGATGTTTACTTGACACATTATGGTACTACTTTTGTAAGAGATTTTACTATAGAGCCACGTTATTTGTCTAAAGGCAGGTATGAGCTTTATATTTGGGCTGATGTCGTGGGTAGTTTGTACAGTTTGATTTACACTATCAAAAAAGGGGATGAAGTCTTACATACCATTACAACCAACAGCGGCGAAAAAATAAGATATATTTTGGATAATGCTATCGAGTGGACTGCCGAAACCCCGGAGCTTTATACATTGGAATTACAGCTTATTGATAATAAAGGTATTGCAATGTGTCTTCGCCGTGACTTTGGTTTGAAAGACATTAAAATAAGAGGAAATGTACTTTATTTTAACGATGTTGCAATAAAAATAAGGGGAGTTAATCACCATGATAGTAACGAGAGTACAGGTTACTATATGACTACCGAAGACTATTTGCGCGATATCGAGGCTATGAAAGCGTTGAATGTAAATGCTGTACGTACTTCGCATTATCCTCCTGACCCTATATTTATTTTAATATGTGAACATTATGGGTTGTATGTCATTGATGAGGCAGATATCGAGACGCACGGAGTATTGCATAAGGAATATTGGCACCCAAAAGCAATAAGCCATAATTTGAAATGGAAAGAGCATTATTGGGATAGAGTAAGAAGAATGTACGAGCGTGATAAAAACTCTGTTGCAGTGACAATGTGGTCGTTAGGTAATGAGTCGCACGGATATAAGTGTCAAGATTATTGCTATAAAAATTTAAAGAAAGTCACTAATATTCCTATTCATTACGAAGCTGTAATTCGTACAAAAAGGTTTGCTTATGACGTAATATCCGAAATGTACAGTGCTCCTGAAAAATTTCAAAAATATCTTGAAGACAAATTGCCTTCTAAATTTTACAACAAGCCGTATATGCTTTGTGAGTATGCTCATAGTATGGGTGTAGGTCCCGGCGATTTGGATTATTATTGGGATAAATGGTACCAAAAAGCAAGTTTATTGGGTGGCTTGATTTGGGAATGGCGTGACCATGTGGTAAAACACTCGGAAAAAGATGCAAAATATTTATATACTTACGGTGGCGACCACGGCGAGAAAAAGCATGATAGCAACTTCTGTGTAGACGGGTTGATGTATCCTGACGGCAGGCCACATACAGGTGCATTGTGTATGAAAAATGTTTACAGCCCTGTAAGAACTTATAAAGACAATAACTGTTTTATTGTTTGCAACAGACAAGACTTTTTAAGTACGGAAAATATTGAGATTAGTTGGAAAGTTTACGAAAGCGGCATCGAACAAAGCTCGGGTGTTGTAGAACAAATTATAAAACCTAAGGAGAATATTCAAATAACTCCTTATATATTAAAAGACCTTACAAAGGATGTATATATTATCTTTACTTATACCTCAAAAACAAACGGCAATGTTTTGGGCGAAGATTGTATTGTATTAAATGAAAACATTGCGAAAATCGATATTAAATCGGGTACAGAGGTAATAAATAGCGGAGAGAATATAAGAATAAGTTTTGATGGAGGAGTGCTTGTAATCAATTTGCTTAACGGACTTATTTCGAGCTATAAGCTTGACGGAGTTCAACTTATAAATAACAAACCTCTAAGAGCTGATGGCTTATCTGGGCTAGTGGGTAATGTGTTTGCTGCACCAATCGATAACTATATGTATACTACAAAACTACTTGAAAAACAAGGCATAAACAAATTGAAAGTAGTGTTTGACAGTATAAGTTATACGGAAAACCCTTGTGTGGTAAAAACAACTCATTTAATGGTATCGGGTAAAACTCCGCTAATTAAGTACAACACTACTTACACAATAGGCAAGAGGGGAGAGTTTAAGGTGGATAGCGAATTTATCTCGCTTGGCGGAAAATACGATTTGCCTAAGATTGGCTATAACCTAGAGATGGCAAAAGACTTTAAAAATATTGAGTATTATGGCTACGGAAATGTGGAGAATTATCCTGACTTTATCAATCAAGCAAGACTTGGAATATTCAAAACAACTACGGGTGCAATGCTAGAGCCGTATATTAAACCTCAAGAGTCAGGCAATAGGTGCGGTGTACGTTTTGCAAAAGTTACCAATGACGACGGATTAGGACTTGAGTTTATTGCGGACGGCAAATCGTTTAACTTTAATGCTAAAACTACTACAGAAGATAATTTGATATCTGCAAATCATCTTGAAGATGTTAAAGTTATGGATTTGAACAATATTTCTATTGACGGTTTTGTACGCGGTATAGGCTCAAATAGTTGCGGACCTGATACTCGTGATAAATTTAAACATATTTTATCTAAGCATAATCCGTTTACCTATTCGTTTATGGTAAGACCGATTAGAAAGGAGAATAAAAACTAATGCAATTTATTGCTTTTGATTTAGAGAGTACGGACGGGTGTTTTTCAAGTGGCAATATTTGCGAGTTTGGATACTGCGTTGCAAACGAAAAATTTGAGATTGAAAAGCAAGATAATATTTTGATTAGGCCTATAGGAAAAATGAATTTCGCTTATTATAGGGTAAAACTTGCTTATCCATTAAAAGTTTATTATAGGTCTCCGTCTTTTGCGGAAAACTATGCGAAAATCGGGGCTATTTTGCAAAAACCCGATTGCGTAGTGTTGGGACATGCCATACACAACGATATAGTAGGGATTAACAGTGCTTGCAATGTCAACACATTAAAACCATATAATTTTGTGTTTGTTGACACTCAAATTTTGTTTAACATTTACAAAGGTGCTTCGGGCGTTATAAGCCTTGACAAAATTGCGGAGGAGATTGGGGAACAGTTCAATCATCACAGAGCGGATGAGGATGCCCGACTTTCGCTTTTAACCCTAAAGTACATTTGCGAAAAAGAGAATATGACTTTTGAGCAACTTATGGCTTATTACGAGGCTACAATAGGTGTTAACGACGATGGGGTTATCACAAACTTTGTATCTAAAAAATGTGCGGGACAAGCTCCGTCCATAACAAGCAAAAATTCCAAACGTAGGATATTGGCAATGTTTGAGCCTGTGCCTGTGGATATTGAGTATATCGATAAAAACAATCCGCTTTACAAAAAAAAGATATTTTTTAACCGTGACACAATGATTGAAGATATCGATTTGACAAGAGCGGTTTGGACAAAATTGGAGGCTTTGGGTGCCAAAGTTGTACATTTTATCAACAAATGCGATTTTTATATCGGCAATTTGGAGGATAGCGAAAACTTCAGTTGCAAGGTTTTGAGTATGCAAGAGCTTTTGGATATGGTTGGAGAAATCAATATTGTTTCATATAACGATAAAGCCATATTGGAGCGGTATATGGAGTTGAAAGAAGAACAACGAAAAACCGAAAAATTGAAAAAAGTAAACGATAAAAACAAACAAAACTTAAAAAAATGATTGTTTGTGACTACAGGCGCAATTAAATTTGATATAATTTGTTTGTCGCCAAAACTGTTGCTTATTATTAATATAATTAAAAATTATTTGTCGATTGAGCATAAATTGATATTGCTTGCTTGACAAATATTTTTTTATCGTGTAAAATAGGTAAGATAATTTATTTTATTAAATATATAATAAATACAATCTTCGCAAATTTTTGTTTGCGGAGTAAAAAATAGGAGTATGCTATGTACAAGAAAGTTGATTCTAGTATGGATTTTTGTTCTCGCGAAAAGGAAATCATAGATTTTTGGAACGAGAATAAGATTTTTGAAAAAAGTGTAAATAAAAACGATGGTAAACCGTATTTTACTTTTTTTGACGGCCCACCGACTGCAAACGGTAAACCTCATATCGGACATATTTTAACCCGTGTTATGAAAGATATTATCCCACGTTACAAGACTATGAAAGGTTATAAAGTTTTGCGTAAAGCAGGTTGGGATACTCACGGATTGCCTGTTGAGCTAGAGGTTGAAAAACTACTTGGAATCGACGGTAAAAAAGAGATTGAAAATTATGGTATAGAGCCTTTTATCAAAAAATGCAAGGAAAGCGTTTGGAAATACAAGGGCGAATGGGAAAAAATGTCCAGCCGAGTAGGTTATTGGGTGGATATGGATGACCCATATATCACATACAACGACAATTATATCGAGTCTATTTGGTGGGCAGTTAAACAAATTGCCGACAAAGGTTTGCTTTACAAAGGACACAAAATCGTACCATATTGCCCACGTTGCGGAACAGCGCTTTCTTCTCACGAAGTGGCACAGGGCTATAAGGATGTAAAAGAAAAATCCATATTTGTAAAATTTGCAATCAAAGGGGAGCAAAACGCATATTTCCTTGCTTGGACGACTACTCCTTGGACGTTGTTTTCAAACGTTGCACTTTGTATGAATCCTAACGAAAACTATGTGAAAATCAAGGCTAATGACGAAATTATCGTAATGGCGGAAGCTTTGGTATCCACTTTGTTTGAAGAATACGAAGTAATCGATTGCAAAAAAGGTATCGAATACGAGGGTACGGAATATGAGCCGCTTTTTGATTTGAATACCACAAAACAAAAGGCATATTATATCACTTGCGATGGTTATGTTACATTGACAGATGGCTCGGGTATTGTACACATTGCCCCTGCATTCGGCGAGGACGATGCTAATGTTGGCAGAAAATACAATCTTCCGTTTTTGCAAATGGTTGGTACGGACGGTAAGTTTACCGAAGAGTGCGGTGCAGATTTTGCGGGCGTATTTTGTAAGGAAGGCGACAAAGCAGTTATCGCAAACCTTAAATCAAGAGGTCTTTTGTTTAAGGAATTAATGTACGAACACAGCTATCCATTCTGTTGGAGATGCGATACACCGCTATTGTACTATGCACGTTCAAGCTGGTTTATCAAAATGACAGCTGTACGCGATAAGTTGCTTAAAAACAATGCGAGTGTAAATTGGATGCCTCCTACAATCGGTACGGGAAGAATGGGTAATTTCTTGGAGAATGTAATCGATTGGGGTATTTCAAGAGAAAGATATTGGGGCACACCACTACCTATTTGGGTATGCGAGGACTGTGGCGAAACTCATGTAATAGGCTCTAAGGCGGAACTTAGGGAATTGGGCGGTCTTGACAAAGATATAGAACTTCACAGACCGTACATTGACGAAGTAGTTATTAAATGTCCAAAGTGCGGCAAGCCAATGCACAGAACACCGGAAGTTATGGACTGTTGGTTTGACTCGGGAAGTATGCCTTTTGCACAATGGCACTATCCGTTTGAAAATAAGGACATTTTTGAAAAGCAGTTCCCTGCGGACTTTATCAGCGAGGCAGTTGACCAAACTAGAGGATGGTTTTACACCTTGGAGGCAATATCAACATTATTGTTTGACAAAGCACCATTTAAAAACTGCATAGTTTTGGGACATGTAAACGATAAAGATGGTATAAAAATGAGTAAGCATAAGGGCAATGTAGTTGACCCTTGGACAGTGCTTGACAAACAAGGCGCGGATGCGGTAAGGTGGTATTTCTATACAGGCTCAAGCCCATGGTTGCCGTCAAGATTCAGTGCAGAAAATGTAAGCGAGGCACAAAGGAAGTTTATGGGTACTTTGTGGAATACGTACGCATTCTTTGTACTTTACGCAAATATCGATAAATACGACCCAACAAAGTACAATATCAAAGATTGCAAGTTGTCGCTAATGGACAAATGGATATTGTCCAAGCTACAAACTTTGATTGAGGAAGTTGATAGCGATTTGAACGAGTACAAAATCACAGAGTCAGCAAGAGCTATTGGCGAGTTTACGGATGAGCTTTCTAATTGGTATGTAAGAAGATGCCGTGACAGATTTTGGGGTAGCAGTATGGATGATGATAAGATTGCTGCATACACAACGCTATACACAACACTTGTAACATTATCAAAAGTTATTGCAC
This sequence comes from uncultured Clostridia bacterium, assembly GCA_947646415.1. Lineage (GTDB taxonomy): Bacteria > Bacillota > Clostridia > Christensenellales > UBA3700 > MGBC100798. The sequence continues at coordinate 19,430 of CANSGN010000011.1, forward strand.
CTTACGTTCCGTTTATTGCGGAGACAATGTATCAAAACTTGGTTATTAATTTCTTTAAAAACGAGCCTGAAAGCGTACATTTGTGCGATTTCCCTGTGGCAGATAAAGCGTTTGAGGATAGTAACCTTGAAAAAGATATGAGCTTTGCTATTGCAAGCGTAGAGCTAGGTCGTGCTGCAAGAAATGCATCGAATATGAAAAACAGACAGCCTTTGGCAAATATCTATATCAAAGCGGATATAAAACTTAACGATATGGGTATGCTTGATATTATCGCAAAGGAGTTGAATATCAAAAAGGCACAAATCGTACAGGACAACAGCAGTTTTGTTGGCTATGAGATTAAGCCACAACTTAAGACAATAGGTCCTAAGTATGGTAAATTGCTTGGCGGAATACGCGAGTACCTTGCAAATTGCGACGGCAACAAAGTTGTAAGCGATGTGGAAAACGGAGTACATAGCGCAGTTATCAACGGCGTAAATGTAGAGTTTGCAAAGGAAGATTTGTTGATTGGTACAACAAGCAAAGCAGGTATGTATAGCGAGAGCGACAAAGGCATAACAGTAACAATCGACACCAACTTAACTGATGAATTGATAAGAGAGGGTGTTGCAAGAGAGCTTGTTTCCAAAATTCAAACAATGCGTAAAGAGGCAGGCTTTGAAGTAACAGACCATATCAATATCGGCTATGTTGCAAACGGAATGTCTGCAGAAGTTTTGGCAAGCGACAAGAGCATTTTATCGGACGTATTGGCAGACGGTATAAATAACGGCGTAATCGACGGATATTCTAAGCAATGGAATATAAACGGAGATGACGTAACATTATATATCCAAAAGGTGTAATATATGGCAAAAGTAGCAAACGGATGGAAAGACTATGAAATAATAGCCACCGGCAACGGCGAAAAATTGGAGAGATGGGGCAAACTTATAATGCTGCGCCCCGACCCCCAAGTTATTTGGCCGTCAAAATTCAAGCTTTCGTCCTACAAAGGCATAAACGCCATATACAAACGCTCCTCGACGGGCGGTGGAGAATGGGCTTTTACCCAAGACATTCCGCAAAATTTTGTTATAGAGCGAAAAGGTCTTAAATTTAATTGCAAGTTGATGGGCTTTAAACACACAGGGTTGTTCCCCGAGCAAGCGGTAAATTGGGACAAAATGTCCGAGCTTATCACAAACAGCAGACGAAAAATAAAAGTGCTTAACCTGTTTGCATATACAGGCGGTGCGACAGTGGCTTGCGGCAAAGCAGGCGCGCACGTAACGCATGTGGATAGTGCAAAAGCTATGGTGGATAGGGCAAAGCAAAACTGCATTTCAAGCGAAGTTGCTACGGAAAACACGCGTTTTATTGTAGATGACTGCAAAAAGTTTATAGAAAAGGAAATAAGGCGTGGCAACAAATACGATGCAATTATCATGGACCCGCCAAGCTATGGCAGAGGCCCTAACGGCGAAACTTGGAAGATAGAAGAAAATCTTTTTGATTTGGTCAAATTATGCCGTGAGGTGCTTGTGGATAATCCGTTGTTTTTTTTGATAAACTCGTACACAACGGGCTTGCAACCTATAGTGATAAAAAATATACTAACAATCGCACTAAAGGACTTTAAGGCGGAAATAGATGCCTACGAAGTGGCACTGCCAACCAATGAGGGTATCGATTTGCCTTGCGGTTGCAGCGGACTTGCAACTTTTAAAAGATAAAACCAAAGACGGCAAATTTGAACAAACACGTCTTTTTAACAGTTGGGTTATGGCTTATGCTGGCTAACCCTACACGCAAAATACAGGAGGTAAAAATGCAACCTATCACATATAAGGATTTGGATATTGCTTACGAAGACAATCATATAATCGTGGTAATCAAACCGTTTAATATCCCGTCACAAGCAGATATAACAGGGGATATGGATATGCTTACTTTGATAAAACAGTATCTAAAGGAAAAATACAACAAACCGGGGGATGTTTTTTTAGGCTTGGTGCATAGGCTTGACAGACCTACGGGCGGTGTTATGGTATTTGCAAAAACTTCCAAAGCCGCAAGCAGACTTTCCGAAAGCATAAGGAATGGCGAGTTTGACAAAAAATACTTAGCAGTGGTTTGCGGTAGCCCTACATACAAAAGCGGAAAGCTTGAACACTACCTTAAAAAGGATAGCAGGGATAATACCGTTGTTATCGCTCCGTTTTCGGAGGAGGGCGCAAAAAGGGCAGAGCTTGACTACAAGGTGCTAGACGAGGTGCAAGGATTTAGCCTTGTTTCAATCAATCTTATAACAGGCAGGTCGCACCAAGCCCGCGTGCAAATGGCAAGTTTGGGCACTCCTATTTTTGGAGATATGAAGTATGGTGCGGATGCAAGGACAAAAGGTTACAATTTGGCATTGTGGGCAACCGAAATTAAGTTTTTCCACCCTACAACAAAGGAAAAAATGGTTTTCCGTGCATATCCGCCTGAAGATGCGAGTCCTTGGAAAGCTTTTGATATCTCCAAGTTTTTAAATATAAACAAAAAGCAACTTGCAGATTCGCAATAATTGTAAAAACACATTAAATTTAACAATATTGTTGTTGTAAATCAAAAAAACGATAAATAATGAAACACAAAAGGATATTACACAGCCTCAAGCAGTGGAAGAGAATGCCGAAAACGCAGACAATTTAACATTATAAAGGAGATGAATTATGGATAAAAAAAGTAAAGTTTTTGATAGTGTTGTTGAAGATGGACATACAATTATTTGCAAAGTGCATAAATGGAATTTGGCTGATATGGCAAGTGAAGAAAGCAAATTTAGTGTTACAAAACGCGTTATAACAAAATTGTATAGCAAGTATAAAGACAATGCGAATATCGCTAAATTGATTGATTATATACAGCAATTAGAAAATGATAGCATAGACAATGTTGAAAGTTTAATTGGACTATATGCACTTGATGAAGCAATGAGCTTATTAGAGGATATTCTTATATGAGTAACACATTTACTAATGAAGAGTTTGAAAGAGCATTTAATAAGATTTATAATGATTTAATAAGTGATAAAACAAAGCAAGATAAGCCTAAAAATGATATAAATAATATAATAATATGTTGCACGCAAAAGTCGACAAATAGCTACAAATTTTAGCGTGAAAATTATAAAAATCGACAAATAATCGCAAAAATATTATGACAATTTGGCAAAATGCTATTAAAAATCGACATTTAGTTACAAAATAGGTGGGATAACCCTAAATTGCGACAAAAAATAGCAAAGTATGTCATAAAAACACTAAAATGCGACAAAATGCTATTGCAAATCGACAATTAATAACATAAAAATCGCAATATGCACAAAATTACGACAAAAAGTGTCGGTAATGGTGGAAGATTGTCGAAAAAAGGTGTGTTGCTATAAACTTAGACAAAAATTTTTTTAACATAACTATCTAAAAGGAGGTAAAAGAAGATGGAAATGATTGAAAAAACATTAGGCGGTATGCTTGATGATTTGGCGGCAAACTATTCTAACTCGGTAGCGATAAAATACACTACCAGAGAGTACCAAAAAACTTGGTCAGAATTGAACGAAAGATGTAATGCGGTGGCAAAGGGTCTTCTTAGCCTCGGAATACAAAAGGATGACAAAGTTGCAATTTGGGCTACAAATGTACCCGAGTGGTATGAAATTTTGTTTGCATCCGCAAAGATAGGCGCAATTTTGGTAACCGTAAACACCAACTACAAAGAGTTTGAGCTTGAGTATTTGTTAAAGCAGTCGGATACAAAAATGTTGGTAATGATAGAGGGTGTTAAAAACAACAGCTATGTAGATACAATCGACAAATTATTGCCTGAGTTTAGGAACAGCAAAAACGGCGACGTAGACAACAGCAAGTTTCCGTTTTTGAAAAAGATAGTAATTTGCGGGGACAACACGCCACGCGGATTTATGAATTTTGAAGATATTGTAACCGCAGGCAAAAATGTTACCAACGAAGAGCTAAATGCACGTATGAACAGCTTGAATTGTCACGACGTAATTAATATGCAGTATACAAGCGGTACAACAGGCTTTCCAAAAGGGGTAATGCTTACTCACTACAATATTATCAACAACGGCAAATCTATTGGCGACGGTATGAAATTTACCCACAAAGATAAATTGCTTATTACAGTGCCAATGTTCCATTGCTTTGGATTGGTGCTTGGCTTAATGTCCTGCATAACTCACGCAACAACAATGGTGCCTGTGGAGTCATTCAGCCCAACAAAGGTTATGAATGCCATTACGGTGGAAAAATGCACCGCAGTACACGGCGTGCCTACAATGTTTATTGCAATGCTTGAACACCCTGACTTTGAAAAATACAACTTTAGCAGTTTAAGAACAGGTATAATGGCAGGCAGCCCTTGTCCTATCAAAGTTATGCGCCAAGTTGTTGACAAAATGAATATGACGGAAATTACAATAGTATTTGGACAAACAGAGGCATCGCCCGGTTGCACACAAACAACCACAGAGGATAGTTTGGAGCTAAGGGTAAACACTGTTGGCAGAGTATTTGACGGCGTAGAGGCAAAAATCGTTGACCCTGCAACAGGGGAAGAAGTCCCTACAGGCGTAGCAGGCGAGTTTTGTGCAAGGGGCTACAACATTATGAAAGGCTACTACAAAATGCCCGAGGCAACTGCAGAGGCTATTGACAAAGACGGATGGTTGCACACAGGCGACCTTTGCACGGTTGATAAGGATGGCTACTACAAGGTTGTCGGAAGAATTAAAGATATGATAATCCGCGGTGGCGAAAACATTTATCCAAAGGAAATCGAGGAGTTTTATTACACCCAACCAATAGTAAAAGACGTGCAAGTAATTGGCGTACCGTCCGAGCAATACGGCGAGGAAGTTATGGCAGTTATCATACTAAAAGAGGGGGAAACAAGCACCCCTGAGGAGTTAAGGGAACTTGCAAAATCACACCTTGCAAAACACAAAGTGCCAAGGTATATAAGGATAGTGGACAGTTTTCCTGTAACGGCAAGCGGAAAAATTCAAAAGTTCAAAATGCGTGAAGAGGCAATCGAGTTATTAAAACTTCAAAGCGCGGCAGAGATTGAAACAGCATAAGGAGGGAAATATGAAAATAGGTTTTTCAACATTGGGCTGTCCCGATTGGACGCTCAGCGAAATTTTGGCAACAGCAAAAGATTTGGGCTATAACGGCGTGGAAATCAGAGGTATAGCAAGCGAAATGTACGCCCCTACTATGAAATGTTTTTCGGACGAACAACTTGACAAAACAATCCAAAAACTTGGCGGATTGGAAATACCGATTTTGACATCTAACGCAACCATTGCGACCAAAACAAATATCGATACAAGCGTTAAGGAGGCAATGGAGTATATCGAGCTTGCGGGCAAAATAGGCGCAAAATACGTGCGTATAATGTGCACCAACAGGGCAATGTTGGATGACGGCGATTTTGAGCTTGCAACAGGCTACTACAAAGCACTTGCTCAACACGGCAAAAAGTACAACGTAACCCCGCTTATGGAAACAAACGGAATGTTTTGCGACTCAAGCTTGTTAAAAAAGTTTATGGATAATATTGGGGAGAGCAACATTGGCGTTTTGTGGGATATCCACCACCCATACAGGTACAATAGGGAAACAATAGACGAGACAATCAAAAATATAGGAAAGTATATCAAATACACCCATATTAAGGACTCTGTGAGGGAAAACGGAACAACCGTGTACAAAATGCTTGGCAACGGCGACCTACCGCTAAAAGAGGCAATAAATGGCTTAAAATCTATCGGCTACGATGGATACGTTACTTTGGAATGGATAAAAAGGTGGCAACCTGATTTGGCAGCCCCCGGTATTGTATTTGCAAGGTACATTGATAGTATAAAAAGTTTGTTAAAGGAGTAAATATGCAAAAAATTCCACAAGATTACACTTCTAAGTTAAGTGTAAAAGAAACAGAAAAAGCAATCGAATTACTACGTGATTATTTTCAGGATAAATTTTCACAAAAAATGAATTTACACAGGGTAAGCGCCCCATTGTTTGTAAGGACGGATAGCGGTTTGAACGACGGCTTAAGCGGCACTGAAAAGGCAGTTTCTTTTGACATTACGGCAATCCCTAACAGCAACTGTGAAATTGTACATTCACTTGCAAAGTGGAAGAGGATGGCACTTGGCAAATACGGCTACAGTGTGGGCGAGGGTATTTACACAAATATGAACGCCATAAGGCGTCAGGAGGCAGTGATTGACAACTTGCACAGTGTTTACGTTGACCAATGGGATTGGGAAAAAATAATAACCGAAAAGGATAGGAACTTTGACTTTTTAAAATCGGTGGTACGCGACATTTACTCGGTAATTTACGACACCGCTTGCTATGTGGAAAAAGTTTTTCCTAAAATAACCAACAGGTTGGTAGACGATATTTACTTTATCACATCCGAAGATTTGTTAAAGGCTTACCCAAATATGACCACAAAAGAGCGTGAAAATGCAATAACCAAAAAGTACGGTGCAGTGTTTATCATGCAAATAGGCGAAAGCCTTTCCAACGGCGAAGTTCACGATTTGCGCGCCCCTGACTATGACGATTGGGCTTTGAACGGCGATATAATGGTTTGGTACCCCGAGCTTGACAAGGCTATTGAACTATCCTCCATGGGTATACGTGTGGATAGCAAGTCGCTAAAATATCAACTTGCGGCAAAAGGACTTGAGCCAAGCACAAACTATCATAAAAACGTTATTGAAAATACATATCCGTTGACAATAGGCGGCGGCATAGGTCAATCGAGGTTGTGCCAACTATTGTTGCACAAAGCACATATCGGGGAAGTTCAAAGCTCCATTTGGGATAACGAGACTATTGAGGAGTGCGAAAGCAAGGGTGTAGTGTTGCTTTAAAATTAAAATAAGGTATACAAATAAAAAAATCTTGTAGTTATTGCTACAAGATTTTTGTTTTACATTATTTTTTTAGGTCAAGCCCAACAAGCTCGTTAAGGGGAATACCGTAATAATCCGCAAGCTTAACACAAAAATCAATGTTGGGTAAACTTTTATTATTTTCCCACATAGATAAACTTGTGATAGAAATACCCGTGGCATTTGCTATGTCTTGTAGTGTTTTGTTTCGCACAATTCTATTATGCTTTAATGCGTCCCCGATAGTAATCATAAAATTTGTAAGTACTCCGTTTATTTTTGTCAAATAATTTTATCCAAAAAAATCTTACATTTATTATAGCATATTAGGTGCGGAAAAACAATGCTAAAAGAGTATAAAAATAAGAAAAAAAGTTGTTAAAATGATTTGTTTTACTACTTTTAGTAGTAATTGTTTTTATACTTGTTTTATATTCAAGTTTGAGTAAAACTTTTAATAAATTTACTTAACGTAAACATTGTATCACAAATTTGTTGATTAAAACTTATAATTTCCAAAATTGGATATTAAAATTTAATTGTTGTAAGATTAGTGATATAATATTTATGCGATAAAGTTTTTAATAAAAAAATTTATAAAGTAAAAATCAATAATGCAAAGGACTAGCAGTATATTAAAAAAACTGTAACGATATTGTTACAGTTTAAATGTTCATTTGTTATGGAAAATCGCGTCCGATTAATTCATCGAGTGATATTTCGTAGTAGTTAGCAAGTATTACACAAAAATCAATATTTGGTAAAACTTTTCCGTTTTCCCATCTACTTAAATTAGTGCTACTTATACCTGTGTCTTTTTCAACATCTCTAAGAGACTTGTTTTTAACAATCCTGTGATATTTTAACTCTTTACCGTAATTAATCATAGTTAATCCTTATATTGTATTATATTACAAATTTGTAGCAAATAGTTGATTGCAACAAATTTGTTGCGAATATGTGGCAACAGGTTGAGTATGTGCAAAATACTAAAATAATAAAAAAAGGAGAAAAAATGGAAAACAAATCAAAACTTGAAAATGAAGTAAATAGGGAAGGCTAGTATATGTTTACTTTGAAAAGATTACACAAAAATCTAAACAAAATAAAACTTTATTATTTTACCGATTAATTAAATAACATTGCTTATTCCTACATTTTTTTGCTTATATTTAAAATTAAAGTTTAAAATATTTTATTTTTTTACCATAATATTTCATATTGAAATCTCAAATATTTTTATATTTACCAACAAATTTGTAGTAAATACTTGACAGTTACATATTTGTAGCATACAATATAACTGTTACAAAAATGTAACAGTTATATTTAATTGTACATTTTTTGTAATCGCAAAGCAAATTAAAAGTAAAGGAGTTAGGTTGTACTAAATAAAAAACTGTAACGGAAATGTTACAGTTTAAATATTTATTTGTAAAACGTATCACGTCCGATTAGTTCGTCAAGTGATATTTCATAGTAGTCAGCAAGTATTACACAAAAATCAATATTTGGCAAAACTTTTCCGTTTTCCCATCTACTTAAATTTGTGTTACTTATACCTGTGTCTTTTTCAACATCTCTAAGTGACTTGTTTCTTACAATTCTGTGATATTTTAACTCTTTACCGTAATTAATCATAGTTAATCCTTACTATTGTATTATATTACAAATTTGTAGCAAATGGTTGATTGCAACAAATTTGTTGCAAATATGTGGCGACAAGTTGAGTATGTGCAAAATACTTAAAATTATAAAAAAAGGAGAAAAAATGGAAAATAAATCAAAACTTGAAAATAAACCAAATTTAGGCAGATGCTTTAAATGTATTTACTTTAACAAGTATTACACCCGTGGGGTAAAAAAGTTTAATGAATGTAGCTTTGGTTGGTGTGGTGTTTGCAATGACCATAAAAAACTTATGGATAATTGTCCGAATTATCGCTTTAAACACAAAGTACCTATAGAAAATACAAATATGTTGTTTGTATTGAACAATCTTTTGACGGAGTTGGAGCAAATAGAGCAGATACTTAAGGAAGATATAAAAGAGCGTAGGGGGTTTAAAAAATGAGTAAAACTTGTAAGACTTGTCAGCACTGCAATTATTTGTACAGGCGACAACTTTTGCCATGCAAATTCCGTTTGCTTTACTGCGGCAAAAATGATTGCTTAACTACTTCAGTTAGCATCTGTTCCAACTATACGCTAAGGATAAGGGAATATGATTTATCCGACGAGAGGATAACGCATTTAAAAGAAGAGTTAAAAAAGATTATTGCCTTTTATGAGGAAGAAGAATGTAGGAAACTAAAGGAAATGCAGGAAAATCAGAAAAAAAAGGCACTAGGCTAAAAAAAACAGCCTGTTGCATTTTGCAACAGACTATTTTTTGTTATGTTTGTTTGTATGTGTTTTTTGTTTAAAGCTTATTCAAAAGTGATTGTACTTTTGTAATAGGTTATTTTGCCCACGCTTGCTTTCATAATTTCCAATATATTGATAAAAGGGGTGGTGTATTCAATCAAACCATCCGTTTTAACAATTCCGTTTGCAAGCAGGTTGATTGCGCTGTGAATGTTTGCCATACCCTCGTGAATACCAATAATTTCCAAATTTTTGTTAAATAGCGGGGTAATATCCGTGCGGATATTTTTGCAGGTAATGTCATAGCCGTAAAGTGCAATTTTTCCGCCATTTTTTATCAAGGAAATTTGACTGTCGATATTAGTATTTATATCTATATGGCAAATGACTTTGTCAACCATTTTGCCGCTTGTGATTTCCGAAATTTTTTCATACATTTCGCTATCGTTAACGTTTATTGTGTAGTAAACGCCAAGGTTTGCAGCAACCTCAAGCCTTTCGTCGTTTGTATCCACAATTATTGCTATTGCGTGGTAGTAAATTGCAACTTGGGCAATAAGTATATTTTGATAGCTTGCACCTTGCAAAATAACATATTCGCCTTTTTGCACATTAAGTTTGGATAATACGGATATGGCAACTGCAATATCCTCCACAAAAAGGGCATCGTCATCTTTTATCCCCTCAGGGATAGGGTAAACGCTATCTACAGGCACGTAGGCATAGTCGCCAAGGTAGCCGTTGGCGTTGTAACTGCGTATTTTAAGTTCCCCTTTGCTATCAATATCGTAAGGGGATAAAAAAACTTTCCTGCCTTGCTCTAGGTCAGAGTCATACGACTCGCTAATGTATGCAACGGCAGAACGAGCAGGGACTATTGGATACTCAAAGTCGCCTTTGCCCAAAAATGCCGCAACGTCCAAGCAGGAAAGGTTTGCCTTGATAAGTTTAACTTTTACAAACGGTTTGTCGGGCAACACAGGGTCAAAGTAAATGTCCCTTTCCCCAATTTGCTCCGAATCCTTATTTGTGGTATAAAGTTTGTATTCCTTAGATTTAGTAAGTCGCCATTCTCTCATAAAAAATACCTCGTAAAATTATTTTAGCACATTTTTGCATTAAATTCAAGTGATTAGTATAAATATTCTAAATTACGCATTTTTATTAAAAAAATTTGCGTTTTTGCGGGCGTATATTTGTTTTAATAAAAATAAGTTTAAAAAGTGGCTTAATATTCTTGACTAACTGTGTAAAATTGTATATAATACTAAAGTAAAATCATTTGTGAGGTGATAAAAATGAAAGAGAATATACATCCTAACTATCACGAAGTTACTGTAGAATGTGCTTGCGGCGAAAAGTTCGTAACAGGTAGCACTACTGCTAATGATGTAATCAAAGTAGATATCTGCAGCAAATGTCATCCATTCTTTACCGGTAAACAAAAGTTGGTTGATACAGGTGGTCGTGTTAACAAGTTTAAAAAGCGTTATAATATGTAATCAACGACAAGGGGTGCGATTTATCGCACCATTTTTGTAAACTTAATATTTTTTCGGTTATAATTTTACTGTACGCTTTGCGTGGCTAAATTATGCCGTTTTGGGTGGAATAATGAAAGACAAAAAAAAGTTTCGTTCCGCAATAGGCGGTCAGGCGGTTTTAGAGGGTGTCATGATGCGCGGCGAGAGCAGTATGGCAACTGCCGTTCGTGACGAGACAGGCGAAATTCAGGTGGAAAGCTCTAGGTTTACCCCACTTAAGCAAAAAAGCAGGTGGAAAAGGTTGCCTTTTATTAGGGGCGTTATCAATTTTGTAGCATCTATGGTTATGGGTGTTCAAATTATTATGCGTTCGGGCGAGGTTTTTGGCGGTGAGGAAGAACCATCTAAGTTTGAGGAGTGGTGCTCAAAAAAGTTTAAAGTAAACGTAATGTCTGTTATGATGTGGTTTGCGGTGCTTTTGGGGCTTGCTTTGGCTATCGGATTGTTTTTTGTTATTCCGCATTTTTCTATCGAGGGTATTAGGCTGCTTGTGGAAAAAGTTGCACATACCTCCATGCCTGCCTTTTGTTATAACTTGATAGAGGGCGTTATACGAATATTAATTTTTGTGGTTTATATTTTGCTAACCTCATTGATGAAAGAGATTAAAAGGGTTTATCAATACCACGGGGCGGAGCACAAAACAATTTCCTGCTATGAGCATGGGTTGGAGCTTACGGTTGAGAATGTTCAAAAACAATCTACTATCCACGACAGGTGCGGTACTACATTTATGTTTTTGGTTATGATTGTAAGCGTGGCATTGTTTTCCGTAGTGGGTATTGTGCCAAACACCATTGTGACTAGCAAGGTTGGGGCAATGTTTATCAAATTGGTTATAAAACTTGCCTTGCTGCCTGTTGTGGCAGGTATATCGTACGAGATACTTAAATTCCTTGCAAAGTTTGATAACTTGTTTGTTAGGATAATAAAAGCCCCCGGGCTTTTGTTGCAAAAGATTACTACCTCACAGCCTGATGACAGCATGGTAGAAGTTGCCATAACAGCATTTAAAACGGTGCAATTATTGGATAGCGACAAGGATGCTCCTACAAGCAAGTTTAATACTAAAATTATGATAGATAAAGCGTTGGAGCAGCTTAATAACGCGTTGAAAATCGATACTAACGGCAATGCGGATAGGGATTGGATAATGGCGGAAGTGCTTAATATCCCTCGTAGCGAAGTAGCAAATTTAAAATTTGTTTGGAGCAATGATTTTGAAAAAATGCTTGCACTTGCAAAGGAACGCGGTACAGGCAAGCCATTGCAACAAGTGTTTGGGTATACTGACTTTTACGGTATGAAGATAAGTGTAAACAGCGACGTTTTATGCCCAAGGCCGGAGACCGAGTATTTGGTTGAGGAAGTCAGCAGACTTATAAAACAAGACAATTTGCAAGCTGTGCTTGATTTATGTACGGGCAGCGGTGCGATTGCTTTGGTTGTAAAAAGGGATAATCCAAACGTAGCCGTTACGGCAAGCGATATTTCGGAAAAAGCTTTGATGGTTGCAAAACAAAATGCGGAGCAAAACAACTTGCAGATAGATTTTGTGGTAAGCAATCTTTTTGACAACATAAACGGGGAGTTCGATTTGATTGTTTCCAACCCGCCGTATATCAAAACGGATGTGATTGGTACGCTTGACCCCGAGGTAAGATTTTTTGAGCCGAACATTGCTTTGGATGGCGGTAAAGATGGTTTGGACTTTTACCGTAAAATAGCGGAAAATGCTAAAAACCATTTGAAAATCGGTGGTATTTTGGCTTTTGAGATTGGTTTTGACCAAAAAGAAAGTGTGACAGAAATTTTGACTAACTGCAAAACAGCTGTGTTTGAGGACATTAGGTGTTTGCAAGACTTGGAAAAAAACGACAGAATGATTTTTGCAAAGCTTAGCAGTAAAGTTTGATTTAGCGGGCTTTAAAAGGTTTTGTCAGTGATAATCGAAAAATAAAATCGGTGGATATATATGTTTGAAAAATTGGAAAAAATGCTTGCAAGATACAAAGAGCTTGAAAGTTTAATAGGCGACAGCAGTGTGATTGCCGACCAAGAAAAATGGCAAAAGCTAGTAAAGGAACACTCTGCGTTGGAAAAACCTATAACCTTGTACCTTGCCTATTTAAAAGTGCTTAAGGATATTGAGGAGTGCGAGGAGATTATCGGTTTGGGCGACGATAAGGAAATGGTTGCCCTTGCAAAAGAGGAACACTCCGCCGCAATTAAGCAAAAGGAAAGTTTGACCGAGGAGCTTAAGGTAGCCCTTCTTCCCGTTGACCCTAACGACGACAAAAACGTTATTATCGAGGTTAGACCTGCCGCAGGCGGGGATGAATCCGCACTTTTTGGTGCAGAATTGGTAAGAATGTACATGAGGTTTGCCGAGCGTGAGCGTTGGAAGATAAAAGAACTTGATATGAACTACAATGAGCTTGGCGGAGTAAAGGAAGTTACCTTTATGATAAGCGGTGTCGGGGCTTACAGCAAGCTTAAGTTTGAAAGCGGCGTACACAGGGTGCAAAGAGTGCCTGCTACCGAGTCGCAAGGCAGGGTGCATACTTCCACTTGCACGGTTGCAGTTTTGCCTGAACAGCCGGAAGTTAACTTTGAAATTTTGGACAAGGACATAAAGGTTGACACCTATCGCAGTAGCGGTGCAGGCGGTCAGCACGTAAACAAGACGGAAAGTGCTATAAGAATTACTCATTTCCCAACGGGCATTGTTGTTACTTGTCAGGATGAAAAATCGCAAATCAAAAACAGAGAGTCGGCTATGAAAGTGCTTAAAGCAAGGCTTTACGACCACTATCAATCGGCTATCAACAAAGAGTACAGCGCAAACAGAAAGTTGCAGGTAGGCAGCGGCGACCGCTCGGAAAGGATAAGGACTTATAACTTCCCTCAAGGCAGAGTGACCGACCACAGGATTGGACTTACTGTTTACGCGCTTGAGGACTTTTTGGACGGAAACATTTACGATATGATTACGGCATTGCAACTTGAAAGTCAAAACGAGCTGCTTGCCGAAATGCAAAATTGATATAAATTTGACTAATACATTAATTTATTGGAGAGGCTTATGATAAAATTTTCAAATCAAGACAACTTATTGGTAGAAAGGACTTGGAAACCACAGCTACAAGATAATATAAATCCTGAGCTGTTCAGAGATTTTTTCGATTACGAAAGCATTCCTAAAATCGCTTTCAACTTTAGACAAACTCCGCTTGATATGCCGGAAAATATTTGGATTACCGATACTACTTTCCGCGACGGTCAACAATCAACTTCTCCGTTTACAGCAAAGCAAATTGTTGATTTGTATAAATTGATGCACAGGCTTGGCGGTAAAAAGGGTATTGTTCGTCAATCGGAATTTTTCCTTTATACCGAAAAGGACAGACAAGCCGTTCGCGACTGTATGGAGCTTGGGTACGAGTTCCCCGAAATTACCAGCTGGATTAGGGCAAGCGAAAAAGACTTTGAGCTTGTTAAGGAGATGAATATCAAGGAAACAGGTATTTTGGTAAGTTGCAGCGACTATCACATTTTCAAAAAAATGAACCTTACAAGAAAGCAAGCTTTGAATAAATACTTGGGCGTTGTAAAAATGGCTTTGGATAGAGGTATTGTCCCTCGTTGCCATTTTGAGGATATAACAAGAGCGGATTTTTACGGCTTTGTTGTGCCTTTTGCTATCGAGCTTATGAAACTTTCCAAACAGGCGGGTATTCCTATCAAAATTCGTGCTTGCGATACATTGGGCTACGGCGTCGGCTTCCCGGGGGTTGCTATGCCAAGGAGCGTTCAAGGTATTGTCAGCGGCTTGAAATATTATGCGGAAGTTCCGTCCGAATGGCTAGAGTGGCACGGTCACAACGACTTTTATAAGGTGGTTACAAACGCGGATACCGCTTGGTTGTATGGTTGTTCGTCCGTTAACTGCAGTTTGCTTGGTATTGGCGAAAGGACGGGTAACTGTCCGCTAGAGGCTATGGCTATCGAGTACTGCCAATTTAAAGGCACTACCGACGGTATGGATTTGTCAGTAATTACCGAAATCGCCGACTATTTTGAAAAGGAAATAGACTATGTTATCCCTCCTCGTACGCCGTTTGTGGGCAGAAGCTTTAACACAACTAGGGCGGGCGTTCATGCAGACGGACTTTTGAAAGACCAAGAAATTTACAACATTTTCGATACCGAAAAAATACTTGGTAAGCCTCCGCTTGTAAGCATTGACTCTCACTCGGGTTTGGCGGGTGTTGCTTATTGGATAAACGGTTACTACGATTTGGACGATGCGGATAAGATTGACAAAAAAGACCCTCTTTGCATTAAGATTAAGGAGATTATCGATAACTTATACGCTCAAGGTAGGACTACCGTTATGGGGGATGACGAACTTGACGGTTTGGTTGCCCAAATTGACCCAAAAAGACACAAAGCTTTACTTTTACTTGCAAAATAATGTAAAATTTTGTTAAAAGTATTGAATTTTTCATTTTTCCATAGTACAATATAATTAACAATATATATCGTGGAGGGAAATATGATTTATATTATTTACGGAGCAAAAGGTACCGGTAAAACCAAGCGCTTGATTGACAGGGCTAACACTGCGGTTATGGATGGCGAGGTTGTGTTTATCACTGACAGCGATGAATATAATTTTTCCGTTAAACACAAGGTTAGACTTATCAACGCAACTGACTATCACGTTGTCAGCGAACAAGGACTTTTGGGCTTTATCAGCGGTATCGTGGCCGGCAATAGCGATATTCAACACATCTACATAGACGGTTGCCACAGGATTTGCGGCGAGGATATTGCGGAGATGGAATATTTCTATGATAACTTAGGGGACTTTGCACAAAAAGCAAATGTGGATATCACTCTTGCTGTAAGCGAAGCGGAAGATAAATTACCCGCTTTTATCAAAAAATATATTTAAAAACGGTTAAATTGCAAAAAGCCTAACCGTTGTTAGGCTTTTTTGGCTATAAAAAGGAGTTTTTTATGCAATATGTAAGTACAAGGGCAAAAAATACTGTTGTTACAGGTGCACAGGCTATCGTTAAAGGTTTGTCCGAAGATGGTGGTTTGTTTGTGCCTAGCGAGTTTCCTGCTATTTCCAAACAGGAATTGACTGCAATGGAAGATATGGAGTACAGCGAGCGTGCGGCGTTTGTTTTAAGTAAGTTTTTGACAGACTTTTCGTTGGAAGAGCTTAACGAGTACACTAAAAAAGCGTATGCAAGATTTTATGACGGCGACCCATGTCCGTTGGTTGCTATCGACGATAAAACTTATATTCTGGAGTTGTGGCACGGCCCTACTTGTGCTTTTAAGGATATGGCATTGACTCTTCTTCCTCATCTTATGGTTGCATCTCGCAAAAAAGTAGGGGAGACTAGCAAAACTCTTATTTTGGTTGCGACTAGCGGCGATACAGGTAAGGCTGCTTTGGAGGGCTTTAAGGATGTTGAGGGATGCGAAATTATCGTTTTTTATCCGTCCGAGGGCGTTTCGGATATGCAAAAATTGCAAATGCAAACTCAAACAGGCGATAATGTTTACGTTTGTGCAATTAAGGGTAATTTCGACGATGCTCAAAGTGCTGTTAAAGTTATTTTTAACGACGACAATGTAAAAGCTCAATTACTTGAAAACGGCTATAAACTTTCAAGTGCAAATTCTATAAATTGGGGTAGACTTGTTCCTCAAATCGCGTACTATGTTTCCAGCTATGTGGATATGCTTTCAAGCGGCGAAATCGAGTTTGGCGATAAAATTAACTTTTGCGTACCATCGGGTAACTTCGGCAATATTTTGGCAGGTTACTACGCTATGAGAATGGGTGTGCCTATCAACAAATTGATTTGTGCATCAAACAAAAACAAAGTGCTTACCGATTTCTTCTCTTCCGGTAAATACGACATTAATAGAGATTTTTACAAGACAATGAGTCCGTCAATGGATATTTTGATTAGCTCTAATCTTGAAAGACTTTTGTTTGAAATTTCGGGCAGGGATGATAAGTATGTTGCCGATTTAATGAACAATTTAAAAACTAAAGGCTACTACGAAATCGACTTTGCTAAATTGCAAGCAAATGCGGCTAACTTTGAGGGCGGTTTTTCAAATGAGGATATGACAATGGATACTATTGCCGATTTTTATGACGAAAACGATTATCTTCTAGATACTCACACTGCCGTTGCTGTCGGGGTTTATAAGGCTTATCAAGAAAACAGCGGGGACAATACAAAAACAGTTATTGTTTCTACCGCAAGCCCTTACAAATTCCCTCAAGATGTTTACAACGCTTTGACAGGCGAGTTTGTACAAAACAGCATTAATGCTGCCGATATGTTGGAAGAGCATACAGGTTTTGATATTCCTGAGCCTCTACAAAATTTGCAATCAAGAGTTGTAAGGTTTAAGGACGTAATCGAAAAAGACCAAATCAAACAAGCTGTGTTAAATGCAATAAAAAAATAAATTGCTATCTAAATTAAAGCATTAAATAAGCACAACTATAACAAGTTATTTTAAAAATAATTTAATGCTAAATAAACAAAAAAATCTAAAAGCATCCTGCTTAATTGCAGGATGCTTTTGTATATAAATAATTTGTAAAACAAGCAAAAAGCTTGCAAAAATCGGTATTAAATTATAATTTTGAAAGTACATTAAGCAAAGTATGACAGTCTGATAAAGTATTGTTAAAGCCAATACTTATTCTGCAAAGTCCGTCATTTATCGTGCCTAAATATTCGTGAATTTTTGGTGCGCAATGCAGCCCGCTCCTAACCGCAATATTATGATTGTTCAATATTTCCGCAACCTCGCTTGAGGAGTAATCATCAACCTTAATCGATATTACAGTGGACGGGAAATCCGAAAAACAAGTGATTTTTCGCATACTTTTTAAACCGTAAATTATCTCGCCCGAAAGGTATTTGTAGTGTCTGTTAAGTTCATTAAAATTGGAATATGTCCAATCAAACGCCTTGGATAAGGATAGCACTCCGCCTGTGTTAAGAGTGCCGCACTCATATCCCTCGGGGTAGTGGTCTGGTTGAATTAAAAGGTCGCTGTCCGTACCTGTTCCTCCAAATTTAATGTGCTTTAACGCGATATCTTTTTTGACAACCAAAATGCCTATGCCTTGCATACCGTGTATGCCTTTATGACCGCAAGAGGCTAACATATCGATATTAAAATTTTGCATATCTATTTGCTCGTGTCCCAACGATTGGGCGGTATCCACAAGTAGTCTTATATTGTGCCTTTTGGTTATTTTGCCTATTTCGCCAATATCTTGGCTTATGCCTGTAACATTGGAAGTTTGGTTGACGATGACTAAGGTGGTATCGTCGCATATTGCACTTTCAATTTGACTTGGCATAATTTTGCCTGTTAAATCGGGCATAAGATAGGTAACTTTTACCCCGAAATTGTCCTCTAAATACTTTAAAGGTCTAAGTACGGAATTGTGCTCATATATTGTTGTGATTACGTGTGACGATGGTTTTACATAACCTAAAATTGCCATGTTTAGTGACTCTGTACAGTTTTGGGTAAATAGGACTTCATAGTCGTCGTTTGCGCCAAGACGGCTTTTGATATTCTCTCGTGTTAACAGCACTTTTGTAGCGGTTTTTATGCAGTCTTTATGTCCGCTCCTGCCACTATTGCAAGAGTTTAGGACAAAACGGTTGTATTCGTCTATTACGCATTTTGGTTTGAATCGCGATGTTGCAGAATTGTCAAAATATATCATATTGCTCTCCTAAAAACATAGTATGCTGTAACTCTTTTTTTGTGTTAATCATTTAATGATATAGGAACTGTTTTTACATATCACACAAAGGGGGGAAATGTGATGAATATTATTATTGCATTTAAGGCCCGTAGCGATAGTTTGAAATTTAGCGAGTTATTACGTAAAGGAGGGGTTCCTTCTACAATTATCAATACCCCGCGTGAGTTATCTGTCGGGTGCGGACTTAGCGTCAGTGTAGAACAAAAATACAGAGAGTATGCGTTGAAAGCGTTAACTGCTTTTGATAAAACGACGTATATCGGAACATATCAACTAATGAAAAGCGGTGCAAGAACTATAGCGGTTGCCATAAGATAAATACTTAAAGTAACGGGCGAAAGCTATCGGATAAATAAGGTGCGAGAAATCGCACCTTTTAATCGTTTGCAAATTTTGACGTAAGCTTGTATATTTTATAAAAATTTTTTAGTATTATTTAAAAATATATAAAAGGACTTGAAATAACATTAAAAGTATGTTACAATAATTTATTATAGATTATGTGCAAATGAGGACAAATATGGATATCGATGTTATTTTAGAAAAATTGAAAAAAATTCATAGCAATCCTGTGTGTGAGCTTGAGTATGATAACCCCTTTCATTTGTTGATTGCGGTTATTTTGTCTGCACAGTGCACAGATAAACGCGTTAACAAAATAACTCCCGATTTGTTTGCACAATGGCAAACGCCCGAGCAATTTGCAAAGCTTACTGCGGAGGAACTAATACCTTACATTAAGTCATGCGGGTACTATAACAGCAAGTCTAAATCGATAATCGAGGCGGCTAAAAGCATTGTTGAGGATTTCGGTGGGGAAGTACCAAAGACGGTGGAGGAGCTTATGACTCTTCGCGGTGTGGGTAAAAAAACAGCAAATGTAGTATATGCCGTAGCTTTTGGCGGGGATGCCATTGCAGTTGATACTCATGTAAGGCGAGTTAGCAACAGGCTTGGGTTATCGGATAGTCAAGATGTGCTTAAGATTGAAAAAGATTTGAACACATTGTTTCCGCAAGCAGAATGGTCGACACTTCATCACTTGTTGATACATCACGGCAGATATGTTTGCTCGGCAAGAAATCCCAAATGCAACGAATGTTTGCTTAATACCGAATGTAAGCATTTTAACTGCGGTAAAAAATAATATCAAAACTCGAAATTTTTAAAAGGGAATAACAATGAATAAGATTTTACGAAAAAGACAACTAAGTGAAAATGTAAACGAATATGTCGTACAGGCGGAGGATGTCGCAAAACACGCCCGTCCTGGACAGTTTATTATTTTAAGGGTAGACGGCGAGGGGGAAAGAGTACCTTTTACCATTGCCGATATAGATACTAAGTTGGGTACAATTACCATATTAGTACAAACAATCGGTATGACTACTTATAAATTATCCCTTTTAAATGAGGGGGATTACATACACGATTTTGTAGGTCCGCTTGGCAATCCTACCGAGCTTTCGGAGTATAAAAATATTGTACTTGTCGGTGGTGGTATTGGTAGTGCGGTTATTTATCCGCAAGCTAAGTTTAGGCATCAAAATGGTTTGCAGTGTGATGTGATTATCGGTGCAAGAAACAAAAGTTTGCTTGTATATGAGGACGAGTTTAGACAAAATGCAGATAATTTGTACATTGTTACCGATGACGGCAGTTATTGTGAAAAAGGCTTTGTAACAACTAAGTTGGAAACTTTGATAAAAGATGGCAAAAACTACGATTGTGTGTTTGCCGTAGGTCCTGTTATGATGATGAAAGCCGTGTGTGATTTGACCAAGAAATATGGTATTAAAACTATTGTATCAATGAACTCTACAATGGTTGATGGTACAGGTATGTGTGGCTGTTGCAGGCTTACAGTAGGCGGCGAGACAAAATACGCCTGTGTTGACGGACCTGAGTTTGATGGTCATCAAATAGACTTTATGGAATCGGTAAACAGAAGTAAATTTTATAAAGAGCATGAATGTGAATGTTATAAGAGGGAGCTTGAAAAAAATGGTAAAAACTGAAAGGAATAAAACTATAACCAGACCAAGCGAAGTCAGAGTTAAGGATTTTGAAGAAGTATCACAAGGTTTTACCTATGAACTTATGAAAGCGGAAGCCGAAAGATGCATAAATTGCAAAAATGCACCATGCACTTCGGGCTGTCCTGTAGGAGTTAAAATCCCAGAGTTTATACAATGCTTGAAAAATGACGATTTGGACGGAGCTGTTAAAATAATAAAATTAGATAACAATTTGCCGTCTATTTGCGGCAGGGTTTGTCCGCAAGAAAAACAGTGTGAAGATAAGTGTATTCGCAAATTGAAATTGGGTGGCTCTGTTGCAATCGGCAGTTTGGAAAGATTTGTCGGAGATTATGCTTTGGCGGATAGCAAACCAATACCTAAACCAAGTAAAAGGCTTGACTACAAAGTTGCGGTAATAGGTAGCGGTCCAAGCGGATTGACTTGTGCTGCCGATTGTGCCAATGCAGGGTTAGACGTAACAATTTTTGAGGCTTTCCACGAGGCAGGCGGTGTTTTGGTTTATGGTATACCGGAATTTAGATTGCCTAAAGACGAAATCGTAAAAAAGGAAATAAACAAACTTACCGAGCTTGGCGTAAAGATAAAATACAATACAGTTGTGGGCAAAACAGTTAAAATGCAGGAATTACTTGAAGAGTTTGATGCTGTGTTTATCGGCACAGGTGCGGGACTTCCGTCCTTTATGAATATTCCGGGAGAAAATTTGAACGGAGTATACAGTGCCAATGAGTTTTTAACACGTGTAAACTTGATGAAAGCCTTTAAGAAAGGCTCGGATACACCTGTATTTGTAGGTAAAAATGTTGCTGTAGTCGGTGCGGGTAATGTCGCAATGGATGCTGCAAGAACGGCTAAGCGTTTAGGTGCGGATAATGTTTACATTGTTTACAGACGTTCAAAAGAGGAAATGCCTGCAAGGATAGAGGAGATTGAACATGCTATCGAAGAAGGTATTCAGTTGAAACTTTTAACCAATCCTACAAAGATATTGGGAGAAACTAATGTAGAGGGTATGGAGTGTGTTAAAATGGAGCTTGGCGAGCCTGACAGCAGTGGCAGAAGAAGACCTGTGGAAATACCTAATTCCGAGTATGTTATCCCTGTAGATGAGGTAGTAATGTCAATCGGCACAAGACCTAATCCATTGCTTACAAGGGAGTATGCTGATTTACAAACAACCAAACGCGGCACTTTGATAGTAAATGAAGATTCGCAGGAAACTTCAGTGCAAAACATTTTCGCAGGCGGCGATGCGGTTACAGGTGCTGCAACGGTAATACTTGCTATGGGAGCAGGTAAAAATGCTGCCAAAACAATTATAGCAAGGGCAAACAGCAAAAATGTTTGACAAAAAAGTACAATATTTGTACAATAAATAACTGCAAACAGGTTATTAGATAATACATACCGCTAATACTTAATATGATTAATATCATTTAATTAGTCAAAAGGGGTATCGGTGTAATAAAATTAGCGTTAAAAGTAGATTAGTATCGATTTTTAATGGGTAAACAGGAGATAATATGTTTTTAGATATAGCGACAATTTTTGTAAAGGCAGGTAACGGCGGCGACGGTGTTGTCAGTTTTCATACGGAAAAATATGTCGCACAAGGCGGACCTGACGGGGGCGACGGCGGTAACGGCGGCAGTATAATTTTTGAAGTGGATAAAAATGCTTCAACACTTATGGATTTTAAATATGCAAAGCATTTTAGGGCAAAGAACGGCGAAAACGGCTCGTCCAAAAGGTGTAGGGGTAAAAATGCTCCCGATTTGATAATCAAAGTTCCTAGAGGAACTGTTATTAAGGACAAGCAGTCTGGTAAAATTATTGTGGATATGTTTGGCGAGGATGACAGGTTTATTTTGGAAAAAGGCGGACTTGGAGGCAAAGGCAATGCGAGATTTGCCACCGCTTTAAGAAAAGCACCTAGATTTTGTCAAAAAGGCGAGCAAAAGGAGGAAAGAGAGCTTACATTGGAGCTTAAAACAATAGCCGATGTTGGTTTGGTCGGTTTTCCTAATGTAGGTAAATCTACACTTTTATCCGTATGTTCGGGTGCTAAGCCTAAAATCGCAAATTATCATTTTACGACATTGTCTCCTAATATCGGTGTAGTGCAAAGATATGGGGATACTTTTGTAATGGCAGATATCCCGGGACTTATTGAGGGAGCAAGCGAGGGCGCAGGCTTGGGACATAACTTTTTACGTCACGTTGAAAGGGTAAGACTTATCGTTCATATTGTTGATATATCCGGAATCGAGGGTAGAGACCCTTACGAAGATTATTTGCAAATCAACAAAGAACTTGTAAATTATGACGAAAAGCTTGGAGATGTTCCTCAAATGGTTTGCGTAAATAAACTTGATTTGTTGACTGACGAAAAGGCTGTTGAAGAATTTAGTAAAAAAATCGGACAAAAGGTTTATCCTATAAGTGCGGTAATGAGAAAAGGCGTTGACAATTTGATAAACGATATCTTTGACAAATTGGAAGAGCTGCCTCAAGCAGAGCCGCTTGAATATGAGGCCTTTTACTATGAAGAGGCAGATAAAAACTCCTTCCATATTTCAAGAATGGATGACGGTGCTTTTTATGTTGAGGGCGGTTTGATAGACCTGCTTGTCAGAAATGTTATTTTGTCTGAATACGAGTCTTTTAGATATTTCCAAAAGTGTTTAAAGGAAAAAGGCGTGATTTCTAGTTTAAGAAAGCATGGTGCAAAAGAGGGCGATATAGTGCGTATTGCCGATATAGAATTTGAATTTGTAGAATAAATAAGTGAGGTATATATGACAAGTAAGCAAAGAGCGTATTTGAGAAGTCTGGCAATGACTATGACACCGATTGTCAATATAGGAAAAAACGGAGTGACGGATTCTGTCATTAGCGAAGTTGATAACTTGTTGGAATGTAAGGAATTGATAAAAATATCTGTACTTAAAAACAGTGACTTGGGTGCAAAAGAAGTGGCCGAGTGTTTGGCGGATGAGGTTAATGCAATCGTTGTTCAAACAGTAGGCAGTAAAATTACTTTATACAGAGTTTCCAAAAAGGATGATATAAAACATATCGAACTACCAGAATAAAGGAGAGTTATATGATTGAACAATTACCTGTTTTGCCACTTCGTGCATTGACGATATTTCCAAACACTTCTATTTCTATCGATGTGTCAAGGGAAATGTGTGTAAATGCAATTAAATTTGCGGTGGATAATAAATTGAAAATTGTTGCTTGCTGTCAAATCGACAGTGAGTGTGATAAGCCGTTTGCTGAAGATTTGTTCAGTGTAGGCACGCTTGTGGATATTAATAAAATTTTAAAAATAGACGAAAATACTTATCGTATTCTCGTAGATGGTTTATGTGCTGTGGATATGGTGGAATTTGTTCCTCACAGCGATTTTTTGATGGCTAATGTGGAAGAAAGATTGAATACGGGAGTAATGAGTGAAATCGACTTTATCGCAAACAAGACTTTCATTTTAAAGACCTTGGACACATTGATGACCAAGTACGACAAAATGTTCCCAAAACATATTCGTACCACCTTGGAAAAATGTAACGACGCCAATATTTTGGCAAATTTGGCAGTGGGATTGGTAAGTCAAAGCAATTTAAAACAAAAATTGTTGTCCGAACAAAATATTTATAATAAGTTTGAACTTATTTGCGATATGCTTACCGAAGAGATTGCTTATGTGGAAGCGATTCATAATATAGAGAAAAAAGTTCAGGAAAAAATATCGACTTCCAATAAGGAATTTGTGCTTAGAGAGCAGATAAAAAGTATTCAGGAAGAATTAGGCGAGGGCGAAAACGACGTTTATAGCGAATATTTGAATAAGATTGAAAGCTTAAATGCAGACGATAGCATAAAAAACAAATTGATAAAAGACTTGGATAGATATAACAGGATGAATGAATCCGCGCCTGAGTCAAGCATTATTCGTAACTATTTGGATTGGGCGTTAGAGTTACCTTGGAATAACTCTACTGTAGATAGCAACGATATGAAAGCGGTTATCGCTCAACTTAACAAAGACCATTACGGCATTGAAAAAGTTAAAAAAAGAATTGTTGAGTACTTGGCTGTAAGACTTATGACAAACGGAGAAAGCAGGGGTACTGTACTTTGTCTTGTAGGTCCTCCGGGTGTTGGTAAAACAAGTATTTGCAAGTCTATTGCTACCGCTTTAAATAAAGAGTTCGTGCAGTTAACGCTTGGCGGCGTACATGACGAGGCGGAAATAAGAGGACACCGCAAAACTTATATCGGTGCTATGCCTGGTAGAATATTAAGCAACCTTGCAAAATCAAACAGTAACAACCCGCTGTTTTTGCTTGACGAGGTGGATAAAATCACTCGCGATATGCGTGGCGACCCGTCTGCCGCTTTGCTTGAAGTGCTTGACCCAAATCAAAACAAGACTTTCCGCGATAACTATTTGGAACTGCCTTACGATTTGTCTAATGTAATGTTTGTGCTTACTGCTAACGATATTCAAGAAATGGATAAGCCGCTTTTGGATAGGCTTGAAATTATAGAAATGGAAGGTTATACCTTGCAGGAAAAAGTTGCTATTGCAACACAGTATTTAGTGCCAAAACAAGCAAAAGAACATGGACTTGATATTTCCAAACTGACAGTTTCAAAAAGTGCTATAATCGAAATAATAGAGGGCTATACGCGTGAATCGGGCGTCAGAGAGTTGGAGAGACAAATTGCAACTATATGCCGTAAAATAGCATATAACATTGTAGTTAAATCAAACGGCGATACCTCTAAAATGGTGCACGATAAAAAAGTTGTTGTCACTCCTAAAAAAGTAAGAGAAATGCTTGGAGTAAGGATTTTCTCCGAAAAAGATGACAATACTGAGGGCGCTGTAGGTAAAGTTGTAGGACTTGCTTGGACAATTTTTGGCGGAGAAACTTTGAATATAGAAGTTTGCATAATGCAAGGTAAAGGAGAACTTAAGCTTACGGGCAAACTTGGCGAGGTTATGAAAGAATCGGCCATGATTGCAATTTCTGTTGTAAGAAGCAGAGCAAGCAAGCTTGGCATTGACGAAAAGTTTTTTGAAGAGCATGACATTCATATCCATGTACCAAAAGGCGCAACGCCAAAAGACGGACCTAGTGCAGGTATTACAATTACTACTGCTGTTTTATCCGCTATCTTGGGCAAAAAAGTGAAAGATAGTTTGGCAATGACGGGCGAAATAAGTTTGAACGGCGATGCACTTGCAATCGGTGGCGTAAAGGAAAAATCGCTTGCTGCTCACAGGATAGGTATTAAAACAATCATTATCCCGCGTCAAAATGAAAAAGACATAATGGAACTTCCTGAAAGTGTACGAAAAGAAATCAACTTTATTTTGGTGGATAATATAGAGCAAGTATGGGAACACGCTTTATTTTATAAAGAACAATAATTACAATATTTAATATAATTTACAATTACAAAAGGAGGGCAATTTATGAAAATCAAAAACGCAAAATTTATTACATCTGTAGCAGATTACAATAAATTGCCTGCTTTAAATGCTCCCGAAATTGCAGTAGCGGGTAAATCCAATGTAGGTAAGTCGTCATTTATAAATATGCTTGCAAATATAAACAGGCTTGCAAAAACAAGTTCCACCCCGGGACGTACGCGGCTACTTAATTATTTTGACATTAACAATGGAGAGCTGACTTTGGTAGATTTGCCGGGATATGGATTTGCAAAAGTTAATGACAGCGAAAAGGAAAAATGGAGCGAACTTATTGAGGGGTATTTTGCAAAAACGCCTAACTTGGTAAATGTGTTTGTTTTAGTGGATATTAGGCATGAACCGACTGCTTTGGATAGACAAATGGTAGCATATTTGCATCACTATAATATACCATTTACATTGATTGCGACAAAAGGGGATAAGTTGAGTAAAGCACAAATTCAAAGGCAAAAAAGTGTAATTGCAAAGACTTTTGCTGTAACCGCATCCAATATTTATGTTACTTCCGCATTAAATAAAAGCGGAGTAGCCGATGTTTTGGAAAGAATCGAAAATATTTTGCTAGCAAATAAGGAAACTGTAGAATTTTAATAATTTTACAGAAATTAATTTTAGTACACCCTGTATGGGTGTATATTTTTTTGTGAAATCGTTTGAAAACCGTGGTTAAATTAGTTTTCGACAAATTAATAAGATATTTATTTTAAATGAAACATATAATAAATTGTTAGTAGTTAAATTAGCTATTCACATAAAAAAGTTATTTATCATAATATATTATGACTATATAGGGAGGTGAAATAAATGTCTTTTTCAAATAATTGTAAACCAGAGAGAATGCCGGGTCCTATCGTAGGTAATCCTTTAAACGGCCTTACCGATAGAGCATCTATCCAAGTACAAAAAATATTTGATGCTTGTATGAAACAAGAAACTTTGACCGATGAGCAAATAGTTGTTTCTAATTTAGAGCCATCAACTTTTACAGCACCATTAACTTTTGTAAGTGCAAAAAGTACTACAGATGTAACTGTTAATAATTTAACTGTTATCGATGTACCTGACAGCAAATGCTGCTCGAGAGTTACTGCCAGCATTGTTATTCCTTTGACAGTTGTTATGCTTGATGCAAATGGTACTCAAGTTGTAGGAACTTCGGAAATAACAATACCTAAGGATATTTTAATGTGCTTGACTCAAGGCTCTGTAACTCCAAGCAGGATAGTTGCCGAAGCTTACGTAATCTCGCCAAACGGCAGACTTATAACAACAGGCGAAGGCACTGCGACTTTTGCAATAACTGCTTGCGTAACAACTATAATGAAAGTTATAATGGATGTACAACTTTTGGTACCTACATACGGATATACTTATATCCCACCATGTCAAGAGTACAGTCAAGATGTTTGCGACGGCGTGTTTGATTTGCCTTTATACCCACGCGAATGTGGCAAGGATAATTGCAACATGTGATTGATTCACTTGTAAGTGTAAGAAAAAATGCCGAATTTGATAATGTTGTTTTTGTTTTAAAACGCAATCAAATTCGGCAAAATTCTGTCAAAAATCGTAACTATTTTTATCTCTAAAGAGAAATATTGATTAAACAATCAACTTGAGTCGGATAAAATTGTCCCTTCATGCAGTGCACGAAGGGATTACTGTTTTTTATTTTACTTTTATTATTTTATTGCCGTTATCGTAAAATTTGTATTCGTAAAAATTATTGTCGGTGTGCACATAAACATCGTTTCTGCCATTTACATACCAAACATTAAAATAAAAATCTTTGTATATTTTTGATAATTGTTTTTTTATGTTTATCGCAAGCGGGTCAAAAATATCCTCACATACTTCAAAATCTTTCAGTTTTGGATGATTAATTATGCTTTTTAATATTCCCCAACCCAAAGTTTCGTTTGTATTAAACGGAACAAACCCAAAGTCAAGATAAACTTTTGCTGCAAGCCAAGAGTTTGTTTGTGTGTGTAATAGTATTTTTTCATATCCAAAGTTTTTAGCTATATCTATGATTTTTGAAAGCAAAGGTTTTGAAAGCTTTTTTCCTTGTGCTGTATTGGATATTGCAAACCAATCAATTACACAAGGATAGCAGTCTTCGTTTGCGGGCGATAGTGTTGCTGTTGCTATCTTATTTCCGTCAATATCCTTAATAAATATAACACGTTTATCTAATTCGCTTTCAATGCTTTGGTAAAAACCGTAAAATGTTTTTTCGCAATCAGTAATTGAGGCAATTTCTCCTGTGGATATATGAATGTTTATCCATGCTTGCAAATCTTTTTCATTTTCCCAAAATACAAACTCATATCCCTTTGGCAAAGGATGTTTTTTCGTGTTTTCTAAGTTGTCCAAAACCATAATCAATTCGTGGTACGAAATAGTAGGCTCGTAAGTTTTTAGATTGTTTTCCATAAATTTATTTTATAATTTTTTATTTAATATTACAAGTTTTTATTTTTTCATTAGCTGAACTCAAATTTTTTAATTATGATTTTAAAAATCATTAAGCATAATCATATTTTAAATTTACTGCAAAATATTTTGTTGGTTTGATTGCAGTTCTTCATGGTAAATTATTTGTGTAGGATAAAACTCCTCAAGGTATAAACTTGTTATACTGCCTGTAAAACTTTCAAATACGTTTTTAATTAGTCGTTTAACGATTTTAACTTGTTTTTTATTTCCGCAAAACAATGTGATATGTGGATAAAATTTATATCCATCTGCAAAATTATTGTCAAAATTTTTTTGCAATTCTCTTAAATTATAATTTTTTCTAGGCTTTACAAACAATACTTTATTATCAAAGTGCTGTATTTTTTGTAGATTGATTTCAAAACTATTTTCAATAGATGCTATTGCTTTAATTTTGTTTATAAGTTCTTCTTTCATATCAAGAGGATAACTTCCCAAAGAAATATGAAAAGGAATGTCAGTTGTCATATTTCCGATATTATTATCTGAAATAATTTTTTGCAATGCGTTTAATTTGTATTGTGTATTGTCGTCAAAAACTGCAAACACAGTTAAAAATTTTTTATTATTCGATTCCATATTTATATACCTTGTTTTTAGTTTGTTAATTTATTGTTACTTATAATTGCTTAAAATTCTATAAATTTTTCAAAAGTACAAATTTTTTTTACAGAAATACTTTTTGCGTTAAAGTTGTATTCATTCAGCTGTTTTATACTTTAAAAAGAATGGTCAATAGGAAAAGTTAAAAGTTTTTCTATTTGTTCAAAAGTCATTTTAATAGGAAAATCACTTTGATTTTTCGCATAATTGAATAACGCTTGATATTTATCCATTATTTTACTCTTAAATGGTATTATATGTTTATTATAGCATTTAATTGTAATCAAAAGCAATAGTAAAAAATGTTTTATTTTACAAAAAATACGGATAGCTAATTACTATCCGTATTAGATCCTTTTAGTTACAAAATGTATTTACCTGCAGATACAAGACCAAATATTCCATCTGCTTTTTTAGGTGCTTCGTACTTTTGTGCTTTGTCCAAATTTTCATTTATTGATAAAATTAATGTGTTTTCCAAAAGAATTTTACTGTCAGTATGTTCTCCTCCTGTTGGGGTATAGCGTAATTCCGTTGCTATTGAAATGTTGGAAAGATTACCTCCGACCATTTCCAAAGTCATATCCGCTTTATCTATTTCGTATGCACTATTGTTAAAGTAGTTATCAACATCAATAACTCCGTCGGCATCGTTGCTATTTATCATATCGCAAATTTTATCTTTTACCGAGATAGTATTACTTTTATTTAAATAAACCGAATAAATTGTTTTGCCGTCTTTAATTTCCTTTTTAATGCAATCGATATCTTGTGCGGTAAACTTGAAAACATTCGTCATGTAGTCAAATTGAGTTTGCAAGTTTTTGTCAGGTGCTACAATTACGGTATTTGCGCCTTTGCGTGACACAAGATAAGTGTTGTCGTCTTCAACTATATTTCCCAAAGTGAATTTGTAGGTTTCTTTACCATCTGTTTCGTGATGTGTTTTATATTCGTAAGAATTGTTAAATGCGGTAAATGAATCGTATGTGTTTTTATAAAGACGTGAGATAAAACTGTCCTTTATTGCAAAATGATTCCAACCCGGGTCAAATTCGTTGACTGCTTGCAAATCTAAACTATAAGTTTCGCTATTCATAACTTTATTGAAAGCGGAATTTATTGTGTTTAGTTCCGTACTAATTTGTGTTTTATCCATTTTATAATTACTTATATTAGGCGTATTAATCGATTGAGTGTTTTTCTTTTGTTCGTAAGAAATTTTTAATTTTGCAGTTATACCTTTAATAGGAAAGTCAATATCAAATTCAAATTTATAATCGTCTAATATATTTGAGCCATCTGTTAAATTAAAATAAAAGGGAACAGCGGTTGGATTTGTAAATGCAACATCCTTTATGTTGATTTTAGAGTCCATCTTCATTAGCTTTTCAAGTAATTTGTTAATCAAGCTATTTGAAGATTTTGCATTGATTGTAGCTTGGTATTTATAGCCGCTTAGCCCACTCTTTTTAATTGTGCTGAAATTTTCGCTATTGCAAGCATTGATAATAGCTACAAAAGGTATATTTAATAAGTCTATTTCCGTATCTTCTTCAAGCACAAGTCCGACTTTTTTTATATTTCCGTTTTCGTCTTGTTTAACTTTTACTTTACTGTCGCCTTGTGAAAAAATGTAACTAGTGCTATCATAAAACAAAAGACCGCTTGTGCTTCTTTTAAACTGTAAGTTTTTAGTGGAGTTGTTGTAACGATATTGTGCATCATAATTGCCATTAGCTGTTCCTCCGATTCCCAACATACTTAAATTGCCGCTTAAGTTTATTTTAAAGTTGTAAAATTGCTCGTTTTCATTATAAAAATTATGTAACTTTGTGGCAATTTCGTCAGCGGTAGGTAGTACTTCCGGTGGCTCTGGGGTAGGAGTGCTTGGTTGATTTTTGTCTTGGTCATCAGGTTGTACAATTTGATTGTCACCTGGGTTGTTAGGTGTTGTGTTGTCGTTATTCGCACAAGCACATAAAACTAAGCTAAAGCTTAATAGAAGAACGACGATTGCAACGATAAGTTTTGATAAACTTTTTTTCTTCATTTTTCTCCTCCAAATAAAAAAAAGTGCGTCAACCGAAGTGAACGCACAAAAAACGCAAACTCCGATTGTCGCCAAACAATTTTTACATAGAAAAAGATTTGTTTTAATATCCACATAAAATAGGATTTGCATTTTTATCAAAACTTAAAAATGTGAATATATAAAACAAAAAAATATTAAATTGTACCCTAAATAAATTTAGGGCGTAAAAATTGTTTGGCGATATCATTATATCATAAAACTTTTTTAAATGCAATAATAATTTACATATTTTTATTGTTATAAATTGTAATAAACAGATTAGTTTTATTAATACTGAAATAAAATGTTTTATTGAAATAATTGAGTAATAAATTTATCATGCAAAAAAAATCCACCAAACGTAGATATTTAATTTTTTAAATAAAAATATACACAAACAAATCGGTTATATTAAAATTGTTTTGCGTATTTTTTTAATTTTTTTGCCTATCCACATATAGTAGATTATTGACAAAATTAATAATGCAAACCACAAATGTCGATAATAAATTAATATTTCGACAAATGACTTGATTTTTATTTATATATATGTTATTATAATATAAATAAGAAAATCGATTTTGGATAATATCGATTGTCTGTAAAATATTTAAGTTTACAAACAAATTAAAATAGAATATTTCTAATCTAAGAGGTTTTATATGAAAATACAATTTTCTCCGCCTGACATAAGTGATTTGGAGATTGATGAGGTAATAGAAGCACTAAAATCCGGTTGGATAACAACGGGACCAAGGACAAAATTGTTTGAAAAGAGAATAGTCGAATATTGCGGTACGGACAAAGCTGTTTGTTTAAATTCCGCAACGGCGGGATTAGAGCTTGTACTTAAAGTTTTGGGGGTCGGACCGGGGGATGAGGTTATTACAAGCGCATACACATATACTGCAAGCGCAAGCGTTATTTCTCATGTCGGTGCAACTATAGTCTTGTGTGATACAGCCCCTGATAGTTACGAAATGGATTATGATAAATTACCTAATTTGATTACTAACAAAACAAAAGTAATTATTCCTATCGATATCGCAGGTAAAATTTGCGATTATGAAAGAATATTTGAGATTGTCGAACAGGAAAAAGGTAAATTTAAACCAAACAATGATTTGCAAGCTCTTTTTGATAGGATAGTAGTTTTAGGCGATTGTGCACATTCGTTTGGTGCTGTAAAAAATGGCGTAAAAGCAGGAAATATTGCAGACTTCAGCTCGTTTTCTTTTCATGCTGTAAAAAATTTGACTACTGCAGAGGGCGGAGCTGTTACATGGAAACATATTGACGGTTTGGATAATGAATGGTTATATCACGAATTTATGCTATGGAGTTTGCACGGACAAAGCAAAGATGCTCTTGCAAAAACGCAAATCGGTGCTTGGGAGTACGATATCAAATACTTGGGACAAAAATGCAATATGACTGATATTGTGGCAAGTATTGGCTTAAAGCAATTAGATAGATACGAAAGTTTGCTATCTCGTCGCAGTGACATTATTGCTAAATACACAAAAGCATTAGCTGGCAGTAAAGTAAGTGTTTTAACCCATAGCGGGGATAATTTTTGCAGTTCGGGACATTTGTTTTTAACACGTGTAATCGGGGCAGATGAACAAATGAGAAATGAAATTATAATCGAAATGGCCAAACGCGATATTGCAACCAATGTCCATTACAAGCCATTGCCTATGCACACTGCTTATAAAGCTTTAGGCTTTGATATAAAAGATTATCCGAATGCTTATAATATGTATAAAAACGAAATCACTTTGCCGTTGCACACCTTGTTGACCGACGAAATGGTTGAATATATTTTAAGCAATTATTTGGAAATTGTAAGTAGATTTTAAATTTAAGCTGAAATGTTAAAAAAGGAAACAATATTTTGGAAGAAAAAGAATTAACACAAAATGTTTTGGAAAATGAAAGTATAGAAGAAAGTGTATCTTGCGAAACTTTTGACTTGAGCTTACAAGAAGAGCAGGTTGTTGTAAATAGCGTTTATCCGTATTCAAATGAAAAAGGAAAAAGAAAAGCGAATATATGGACAAGATTTGTAAAAAGGACTTTTGATTTTTGTTCAAGTTTTTGCTTGTTTTTGTTTTTAAATGTAACTTTGATTTTTCCGATATTAATGATAATAGTTGCAATTAAAATGAAAGGCAATCCGTTTTTTGTACAAAAAAGACCAGGAAAAAATGGAAAAATCTTTTCTTTAGTTAAGTTTCGTACTATGACTAACGAGAAAGACGAAAACGGAGATTTGTTGCCTGACGACAAAAGAATGACAAAATTCGGTAAGATGCTACGCAATACATCTTTAGACGAATTGCCGGAATTAATTAATATTATAAAAGGCGATATGAGTGTAGTAGGACCAAGACCTCAACTTGTTCGTGATATGGTGTTTTTTAGTGATGACGCTATGTGTAGGCAATCGGTGCGCGGAGGACTAACAGGTTTGGCTCAAACTAGTGGACGCAACAATCTTTTATGGGAAGAACGTTTTGACTACGATTTGGAGTATGTTGATAATTATGGCTTTTTTTATGATTTAAAATTGATTTTTAGAACAATAAAAAAAGTAGTCAAGTCGGAAGATGTAGCAACCGAAGGGATGGAGACATCCGAAGATTACGGCGATTATTTATTACGAATAGGTGCAATAGATAAAACTACATACGATGAAAAACAATTAAAAGCAAAGGAATTATTGAATAGGAGATAAAATGGATACAAAAGTAAGTATAATTGTTCCATCATATAAAAGAAATAGGGAACTGTTTTCAAGAGCTATTGAATCATTACTAGCTCAAAGTTATGAGAATATTGAAATAGTAGTTGTTGACGATAATGCAAAACTAGAGCTTTTAGAATATAGGCAGGCATTGTCCGATTATATACAAGAAACTAATAGTGATAAAATTAAGTATATTCAAAATCAAGAAAATTTGGGTGGTGCTTTATCAAGAAATGTAGGAATAGAAAACGCTACAGGCGAATACATAACTTTTTTAGACGATGACGACAAATATTTAAAAGACAAAGTAAAAAAACAACTTGACTTTATGTTGAAAAATGATTTGGAAATGTGCTTTACGGATTTGAGCATTTACAATGAAAATGAGAAATTGATTGATTACCGAGACCATAATGATATATCTCAATTTGATAAAGATTATTTGATGAAATATCATTTGACAAAACAAATTACAGGTACGCCTACATTTATGGTAAAAAAATCGGTTTTATTAGATATCAATGGCTTTGATAATGTTCCTATGGGGCAAGAATTTTATTTGATGATGAAAATAATTAATTCGGATGCAAAAATAGGATATGTGTCTCAAAATAATATTGTAGCGTATAGGACAAGTTTGGAAGCAATTTCTACCGGACCTAAAAAAATAAGCGGACAGAAAGAATTATTCAAATATAAAAAAACGTATTTTGAAATTTTATCTTTTTCAGAAAAACAATATGTACGTTGTCGTCATTATGCAGTTATGGCAGTTGCATATAAACGTAATAAAAAATATTTTAAAATGATTTTATCTTTGATTGTTTCGGTAATGAGCAATCCGATATTAGCAATTAGAGAGGCAATAAAATTATCAAAAAAAATTAACAAAACAAATCAAGAATAAGCAATTAAATGCATTTATGTAATTTTTAATAAAATTGGGGATAAAAAAATGAATTTGTATGAAAAAATATTAAAAAAAGAAGAAAAAATCAGTTTGATAGGTTTAGGTTATGTGGGCATGCCTATAGCTGTTGCTTTTGCTGAAAAGGTGGATGTAATTGGCTTTGACTTAAATAAGGCCAAAATAGAATTATATAAAAAAGGCATAGACCCTACTTGTGAAGTTGGTAATGATGTTATTTCTAAATCAAGCGTTATGTTTACTTGCGACGAAAAAGATTTGCAGAAAGCAAAATTTCATATCGTGGCGGTTCCTACTCCTGTAAACCAAGATAAAACACCGGATTTGAGCCCTATAATTGGTGCGAGTGAAATTTTAGGTCGCAACTTAACTAAGGGAAGTATTGTGGTTTTTGAATCAACAGTTTATCCGGGTGTAACCGAAGATATTTGTGTTCCGATTTTGGAAAAAGAAAGTGGGCTGAAATGCGGAATTGATTTTAAAATAGGTTATTCTCCGGAGCGTATTAATCCAGGGGATAAAATTCATAGATTGTGTAATATTAAAAAAATAGTTAGCGGTATGGATGCTGAAAGTTTAGATATTATTGCAAATGTTTATGAGCTTGTAGTAGAAGTAGGTGTATATAGAGCATCTTCCATAAAAGTAGCAGAGGCTGCTAAAGTTGTGGAAAACAGTCAAAGAGATATAAATATTGCTTTTATTAACGAATTAGCAATGGCATTTGATAAAATGGGTATTGATACCAACGAAGTAATTGATGCAATGAATACAAAATGGAACGCTTTAGGCTTTAGGCCAGGATTAGTTGGCGGACATTGTATTGGTGTCGATCCATATTATTTTATTTATCAAGCCGAAAAATTGGGTTATCATTCGCAAATTATTTCGGCTGGTCGTAAGGTTAATGATGGTATGGGGGAGTTTGTAGCAAATAATATCATAAAACAATTAATTAAAGCTAATAAAGTGGTACGCAAATCTAAAGTTGTGATTTTAGGTATTACTTTTAAAGAAAACTGTCCTGACACTCGTAACAGCAAAGTTGTAGATATAATTAATGCTTTAAAGGATTATTGTATCGAACCTATAGTAGTTGACCCTATTGCTAGTGCGACGGATGCTGAACGTGAATATGGCGTTTGTCTTGAAAGCATAAATAATATACAAAATGCTGATTGTATAGTTTTTGCAGTAAATCATAATGAATTTAAAAATTTAACATTTGAACAAATTGATAAAATGTTTACAAATTGTCCAATGTGTGAAAAAGTTATTATAGATGTAAAAGGCATTTTGTCAAGACAAAAATTGGATGAATTAGGTTATAGTTATTGGAGATTATAAAAACGAATTTATTAGTTTTTATTAAAATATTATAGAATTAAACATCGCTATATGTTATAAGTATTAAGCAATTTTAAAATATGAGTATTATATTTTTACAATTGAATTAATCATAGGAATTTTTAGTTTTTGTATTAAATTATATTAATAAGGTTATAGATTTAAAAAGATTAAAGAGAATGTTGTATAATTTGAGTTAATCTTAATTTAACTGGAGCGTAATAAATATTTATTGAGAAAAGGTGGTATATGAAAATTTTGCATGTTGCAAAAATTACTAATAATAAATTTAATGGGGTTAATGCTGTTGTTCCTCAACATATTAAATATCAGTCTGAATGCGCAGATGTTAGATTTGTTAATTATAACAAAAACGTTATTGATGAAATGTCACAATGGCAAGTTGACTTTAAGAGTTTGGAGGACATATTGCCAAATCTTAAAATACAGGGGTTTATTCCCGATATTGTTGTTATTCATGAAGTAAATAATATTGAAAATATAAAATTTTATAGAATTTTGTTAAAAATGAAGATACCATATATCATTGTTCCACATGGAGAATTGGTTAAATTAGCACTTAGAAAAAAAAGGTTAAAGAAAAAAATAGCATATATTTTGCTATTTAATAAGTTTATTCGAAAAGCTGTAGCTATACAATGTTTGTCTCAGTTAGAGCTAGAAAATATAAAAATTAAAACTCCAAAAAAATTTGTTTCTACAAATGGAGTTATTCTTCCTGATAAATATAAAACTTCTTTTAATTATGATAAATGCAATATGGTTTATATTGGCAGATTGGAGTGGAAAGTCAAAGGTTTAGATATGTTATTCGAAGCAATGTCACTTATTAAGGACTTTATGTTTCAAAATAATGTGAAAATAGATATTTATGGTCCAGATATTTATAATAGAAAGGCAGAATTTGAACAACTTATAATGCAAAATAACATAGAAGATTTTATAAATATTTATGAACCTGTCTTTGGCGATGAAAAAGAATTGGTTTTGTTAAATTCCGATATTTTTATTCAAACGTCAAGACATGAAGGCATGCCTTGTGGAATATTGGAGGCATTATCTTATGGTTTGCCGTGTATAATCACAGAAGGGACAAATTTAGTTTCAGATCTTATTACTTTTGATGCAGGTTATAATGCAGGTAATACTGTAGAAAGCATTGCAGACGCAATAAAAACAGCAGTAGCAGATAGTAAAAATTGGTCAATAAAAGGTCAGAATGCAATTAATTTGATTAAAGAAAAATATGAATGGGAAATGATTGCACAAGATGCTATCAATAGATATAAAGAGCTAGGAGAATAAATGGAAAAACAAATAAAAAATTCTGCAACAAAAAACTCTGCTGTATTTTTATATTTGGCAATAATTTTGTGTGCGGCAACTTTTATGTTTAATCGAAGCATTATTCAAAGTATTGTTATTATGGCATGCTTTGGATTAATTTCGGTTGCTAATGTTGTTTTTTTATGGAATCAGAAAACTACAATACAGTTTGTATTAGTAATTTTTACTATTTGTTTGTCGATATTACATTCTTATTTGAATGGTTCTGGATACGGAACGGTTGTTGCATTTTCTTCTTTGCTATTGTTATTGTTTTTATCAAGAAATTTTATTTTATCACAAAAACAAGTTGGTATACTTGATTTGTTTGGGTGGATAGTTATTCTTTGCATAGCAATAATTTATTGTAAAAAAGATGGTATTATGTATGTTAACATTTTTGATAACAATAATACACGTAATCCTAATGGAATGGTAGCAATTTATTTAGCTCTAGCATTTTTAAGTTATATTGTTATTGTGAATCATTGTAAATTGTTAGGCATAAAAAAAATCGCAATGATAATTGTTTTTTTTGTTATGAGTTATGCTATTTACAATACTGATGCACGCGGAGGTCTTTTTGCATGGGAAGTTTTTCATTTAGGCTATTTAGTATTTTGGTTGGCAAAACGAAAGCGTAGCTTAAATAAAAAAGAATTGAAAAATTTTATGCCGATTTTGTCTTTATTGGTAATATTGGGTGCGTTGGCTTTTACTATAGCTTATGTAGGTTTATATAAAATAGTTGGAGACGACTTAATAATTTTAGGAAAAAATTTGTTTACCGGAAGACAGCGAATTTGGCTTGATGCCTACAAAAAATTATTCACAGACCTTAACATATTTATTGGTTTTTCAAATAATTATCAGTTTGTTGGTACATATTTAAATACACATAATGGTATATTGTCGTTTTTATGTTATTTTGGAATAATTCCTTTTGTATTGTTTGTTTATTTGTTTACTAGTTCATTTAAGAACACTAAAATTTGCTATATTGATTTAATAAAGTGTTTTGCTATTATAGCTTTTTTAGCAAATTGTTATACTGAGGCATTTATTGCAGATACGTCTTATTGGTGGATAATGATACCGTTTTTTATTAATAAATATGAGGTGGAAGATGATAAACAAGACTATTCATTATTGTTGGTTCGGGAGCAATCAAAAACCAAAAATTGTGCAAAAATGTATAAAGAGTTGGCGTAAATTTTGTCCAGATTTTGATATTATTGAGTGGAATGAAAATAATTTTGATATAAATATTTGTAAATATGTAAAAGAGGCATACGACAATAAAAAGTGGGCTTTTGTTAGTGATTATGCACGATTTTATGTGTTAAATAAATTCGGAGGAGTTTATGTTGATACTGATGTTGAACTGATAAAACCTATTGATAATTTTTTACAGAATAATTTCACTTCATTTGAAAGTTGTAGTGCAGTTGCAACAGGTTTAATAATGGCTTGTAATGCTGACAATACATTATGCAAATCTATGCTTGAAGAATATGAAAGCGATAATTTTATTGTTGATGGCAATTTTAATTTGAAAACTGTGTGTGAAAGAGTTACTGATATTCTTGTCAGAAACGGTTTGAAATTGGAAGATAAAACTCAGGACGTATTGGATTTCAAAATATATGACACGAGTTATTTTAATCCTTACAATATGAATACCGGAAAAATAGAGTTGAAACCAAATACAATTAGTATTCATCATTATGCAGGAACTTGGGTTTCTAAAAAAGACAAATTTAGAGGAAATATTTATAAGTTTATTTATCGTTTTGGTGGAAAAAAATTTGCAAAGATTGCAAGAAAATTATTTGGTAGGAAAAAGTAAAATATGATTGAAATGAAATATTTAGTTAGTGTCATTGTACCTGTATATAAAGTTGAAAAATATATTTGCCAATGTGTTGATAGTATAATATCGCAAACATATTCTAATTTGGAAATTATATTGGTAGACGATGGTAGCCCAGACAGGTGCCCCGCAATTTGTGATGATTATGTCAAAAAAGATAATAGGATAAAAGTTGTCCATAAACAAAACGGTGGTTTATCAAGTGCAAGAAATGCGGGAATAGATTTTGCTAGCGGTGATTTTATTACATTTGTAGATAGTGACGATTATTTGGCAGATAACTATGTAGAAGAAATGTATTCAGCCTTAATTGATAATAATGTCGATATGTGTTTTTGTAAAAAAAATTTAGTTTACGAAAAAGATAAAGAAAAAATCGAAATAATTGCATCAAAAGAAAAATGTTTAAAAAATAATGAAAATTTTATAGTTGATTATAATTATTTTTTAAATCATATTTTTTGTAATAATAAACCCGAAGACATCATTATGTGTTCTGCTTGGCGAATATTGTATAAAAAAAATATCTTTAATAATAATTTTAGATTTAATGAAAATATAAAATTTATTGAAGATAGACCATTTATGTTGGGATGTCTTTCAAAAATCAATAAGTACTGTGTGGTAGATGAGTATTTGTATTTTTATAGACAAACACCAAACTCATTGATTCGCTCGTATATAAATAATCTAATTGAAAGTAATTTAGTCTCATATAATGACACAATATCTTTTATTAAAGATGAAAAATTGCAAAGTTTTGTTGGCTATGTTATTGTTAAAGAATTATTTAACAACGAAATAATTTTTGCAAAAATTTATAATAAAGATACCATTAGACAAATAAAAAAATTGTCAATATATAAATATTATAATTTGTCAAATTTATTCAAAGTTCAGTGCGATAAAAAAAGTAGTTTTGTATTTTATTTTGCAATAAAGTTTGGACTTGGAAAAATTTTATTTAAATTATATCAATCGAGGAAAAAAAATGAATAATTTACTTAGTGTCATTATACCTGTATTTAAAGCTGAAAAAAGCCTTTGTAAGTGCATTGATAGCATAATCCGACAATCTTATAAGAATTTAGAAATTATATTGATAGATGATGGCAGTCCTGATAATTGCCCTGCAATTTGTGATGATTACGCTAGAAAAGATAATAGAATAAAGGTTATCCACAAACAAAACGAAGGTGTTTCGTGTGCTAGAAATACAGGATTGGAAAATGCAAGTGGGGAGTATATAGCTTTTGTCGACAGTGACGATTATATAGATATGACTATGTATGAAAAATTGATGAACGAAGCTATTGGTAGCAACAAAGACATTGTTTTTTGTGGTTATAATGTAGTGCAAAATGGAAAAATTGCTCCTAAAAATGAACCGCAGCTTGAACTTACTTTAACAAATAAAGATTTTTATTATAATTTTATAAAATATGGTAAAAATTCTGTTTTCGGTTTTGTTTGGAGAATGGTTGTTAAAAAAAATATAGCAACGCAAATAAAATTTAACAGTGAATTAAGTATAGCAGAAGATTTAATTTATTTACTTGATTTGTTAAAAATTACAAATAATATAAGTGTTGTTGACGAAAAATTATATTATTATAATTGCTTTATAAATGATGGAAAAACAACAAAATATGACGAAATTAAGCACATAAAAAGTTATATTTTTTTAGGTAATTTTTTAAGTGAATTTTACAATAATATCGGAATGACTTATCTTGCTAACTATATTATTTATCAACATTATGTTAAAGCATGGAATTGTTATATATACGGTATAAAAAAAGATAAAGATAAAAAAATATTTTTAAAAAATAATGTTGAATTAACAAAAATGTCTACGAAAAATGGACTTAACATATTTTTAAAAGAAGAATCAAACAAAAAACAAAAGTTACTTGCAAAGCTTCTTTATTGTAAAAAGTATGAAACTGCAAGGTTTTTGGTGTTAATGAATAAATATATAAATAAGTTGTTGGGGAGATAAAAATGTCAGTTAAATCAAAAATTCAAGCAGTAAAAGATATTATTCAAATGCAGTTTATAAAGAATAAACCTACATTCAAAGTAATGAGTATAGACGAAACTATTACCGAAATTATAAATAAAAAATTGTCGGTTTCTAGGTATGGCGATGATGAAGTTTTGATGATGGCAAATCAAATGCATAAAAGTTTTCAAACATACGATAAGGTCATGGCAAGAAAGCTAAAAAATATAATAGATAATCCTTTGGAAAACCATATCGTTTGTATTCCTGAAGTTTTTGGCGATTTAAGTAAATTCAATGAAAATGCAATGAAATGGTTTGACTATTTTTTGAGTAGAAAGAAATATCTTTACTATAGATATTTTGATACTAATAAAAAATATGGTAACTCTTATATAACTAGATGCTATATGGATTTAAATGATAAAACACCATGTGGAAGTTATTTTGAGGCACTAAAGAAAATTTGGCAGGATAGAGATATTGTTTTTATAGAAGGCGAATTTAGCAGATTGGGATATGGCAATGATTTGTTTGATAATGCAAAGAGCATTAGAAGAATTTTAGCACCTGCAAAAAATGCTTATGTAGTTTATGACAAAATAGTTGAAGAAGCAAGTAAATTGGATAAAAATTGTTTAATTTTAATTGCTTTAGGTGCTACTGCAACTTGTCTTGCCTATGATTTGACAAAGTTAGGTTTTCAAGCGGTTGATTGCGGACATGTAGATGTGGAATATGAATGGATGCGTATGGGAGCAACTACGAAAGTACCCATTCCTTCTAAATATGTGAATGAAGCAGGGGATGAAGGTCATAAAGAAGAAAGTTTGTATGATAATGAATATTTATCCCAAATTATTGTAAAGTTAGGTACAAAATACTAAGGAGAAATCTATGGAGAAACTTTTAATAGTTACCCCAGGAACATTACCTGTTCCTGCAGTAAAAGGCGGTGCTATAGAGACGTTTATACAGTTCTTAATCGATTATAATGAGAAACAACAAATGTTTGATATTACGTTGGTTACTAAATTTGATAAAGAATGTATCAAACAACAAAAAAAATATAAAAATTGTAAGTTTGTAAACATAAAATACGAAAGGAATCTTTTGGGAAAGATATTTAATGTAATACTTTCAAAATTAAAGATAAGAAACTTTTTACACCATAAAAGTTATAATGAACTTGTCGATAAATATATAATTGCAAATAATTATTTTAATAAAATTTTGTTTGAAAATAATTTTAAATTGATTTGTGATTTTGACATTAATAAATATAAAGGCAAAAAATATTACCATATACATTATAACGATATAAATTCGGAAATGGATTTAGAATTGCAGAAAAAAATAAAATATCAATTTGCTCAAATAGAAAAAATTATAACAGTAAGCGATTTTAT
The DNA here is from genome assembly GCA_947646415.1 of uncultured Clostridia bacterium. Lineage (GTDB taxonomy): Bacteria > Bacillota > Clostridia > Christensenellales > UBA3700 > MGBC100798. The sequence goes on from CANSGN010000011.1 coordinate 62,536, forward strand.
AAAAGTTAAATGCGATGAAATATTAGCTAATATAACAAAAACTATACCTATTAAGATTTCCATTGATATAAAAAATTTTTTGCATATCGATAGTGCATGTTTAAATGAAATAAAATCAAAAATTAATTCGGATAATCAAAGAATTATCATGTATGCCGGTAGATTGGTAAAGGAAAAGGGAGTTTTAGAATTAATAAAAGCATTTAAAAAAATTCCTGCAAGTTACAATGCAAAATTAGTTATTGTAGGTGGGGTAACATACTCTGATAATAGAGTAACAGAATACATTAAAGAGCTCTATGAAGAATCAAAAGGATATAATATTTATTTTACAGGATATGTTAATTATAAGATGATAAAATATTATTATGCAAATGCTGAAATTTTTTGCTTACCAACTTTATATGTGGAAGAGGCTGCAGGTACTGTATTATTAGAAGCTCGTACTTTAGGAGTCAAAATTGTTTCTACTGATTCTGGTGGTATTCCTGAATATTTAGGTAAAAATGACATTAAAGTTATTAGAGATAATGATTTTATCGATAATTTATCATTGGCACTTATTAATTCTCTAAATATCCATAAAGTTGAAGAGTACAGCATCGAATATTATAATTGTGATAGATTTAGTAATCAAGTATTTAATTGTTTGGAGTAATATTAGATATGTCAATATTTAATCATAAAGGAAGGCTAAATAATTCTATAAAAACATCTGCAATAAACTTGTCTAACCAGTTTATATCACTTTTATTGAACTTTGCATACAGGACAATATTTATTAAAGTTTTGGCAGTGGAATATCTAGGGCTTAATGGATTGTTTACGGATATTTTAAATTTGCTTTCTTTGGCGGAATTAGGCATTGGTGGAGCAATAGCTTATAGACTATATAAACCTATTAGAGAAGATAATATATTGGAAGTAGCGCAATTAATGAGGTTTTATCGCGATATTTATAGGTATATTGCGTTAGCAGTAACTGTAATCGGACTAATAATTATGCCTTTTTTGCCATATATTATCAAAGATTCGGCAGAACTTCCTTCGGATATTAACTTATATGTGTTATATTCTGTATTTTTACTTCAAAGTGTTTCAGGATACTTTTTTGCTTATAAACAAACTTTATTATCGTCTGACCAAAGAGGATACATTCTTACACTCTTTCAAATTGGAAGTAATATAATAAAGTTTTGTGGTCAAGTAGCAATTTTGTTTTTATTAAAAAATTATTTGTATACTTTGGTGTTCACTATTGCTTGGACGATAGTTTCAAATATTATTATTAGCTTTTATATTACAAAAAAATATAAGGAAGTTTTTGTAATAAAAGAAAAATTGCCAAAATCAAATAGAACTGAAATATTGAAAGACACAAAAGCTATGATGCTACATAAAGTAGGCGGAGTAATTTTAACAGGAACTGATTCTATTGTTATTGCATCAATGATTGGGATACAAATGAATGGCGTGCTTTCTAATTATATTATGATTATAGGTGTCATAAAAATGATTTTTAATCAAATAATGGGAGGGGTCGGTGCCGGTTTTGGGAATTTGTGTTCTACCGGAGATGTAAAAGAAATTAAAAGAGTTTTTGACAATTATCAATTTGCTTCGATGTGGCTTTCGGGGTTTTGTTGTATAGGACTAATTTGTATGATTAATCCGTTTATAGAAATTTGGCTAAACGACCCTCAATATTTATTAGATGAGTCTTATATTATTTTAATTATAATATCGAGCTATATTGTTATGAGCCGTAATGGATTAATTACAATGACTTATGCATCAGGGTTGTTCCGCAAAGATAAATATAGACCTGTAATTGAAGCAATTTTAAACTTGGCTATTTCATTAGTTGCAACGTATTTTTTGGGATTGTATGGAGTTTATATCGGAACAATAGTAAGTTGTTTAGTTACTGCATTTTGGAGGGAGCCAAAAATAATATATAGATATTTGTTTAATGAAAATGAAAGAAAATATTGGATGGATTATTTGGTATATTTTATAATTACAATGGTTGCAGGCATTATAACCTATTTTTCAATCAAGCATATTCCTTCAGGGATTGGATATTTCGTGCTTAAGCTGTTAATAGTATGTACATTACCTAATTTAATATTTGTGATAGCTTTTTATAGAAAAAAAACATTTAAATATTATTTGAAATTATTAAAAGGTTTGGTAAAGTATAATAAATAAGGGGTAAATATGGAATTAAAAATAGATAAAACAATTCATTATTGTTGGTTTGGTGGTGGAAAAAAAACTAAATTAATAAAAAAATGTATGAAGTCATGGAAAAAGTATTGTCCGGATTATAAAATAATTGAATGGAATGAAAGTAACTTTGATATAAATTGTTGTAAATATGTAAACGATGCCTATAATGCGAAGAAATGGGCTTTTGTAAGCGACTACGCAAGATTATGGATAATTTATAATTACGGGGGAATTTATCTTGATACGGATGTCGAATTAATAAAACCATTGGAAAACTTATTGACAGATGTAGCATACTTTGCTTTTGAGGACTTAAACTATGTTAATACAGGTTTAGGATTTGGAGCACAAAAAGGGAATCAAGTTGTTAAAATGATGTTGGACGACTATAATCATATTAATTTTTATAAATCAAACGGCGAAATAAATTACGTAGCAAATACATTTTGGAATACTAATAGCATTAAGTTTTTATTTGAAAATTTAGATACAAGTAGAGTAATAAGATTAAGTGACTGTACATTGTATCCTGCAGAATATTTTAATCCAAAAGTTTTTGGTAGTGACGATATTAATATAACTGATAATACTTATAGTATTCATCATTATAGTTTAAGTTGGGCACAATTTGGGATAAAAGACAAAATAAAGATTTCAATAAAAAAAATTGTAGGAAAAAAGTTTTATAATTATTGTAAAAAAATTAAAAACAAATATTTAAAAAAATTATAACTATTAATTAATATATGATTATAATGGGTAATTATGTCTTTGAAAATAATGGTAAATGCTGATTAGATATTGTAATTATTTAGTGATTATGATATTATGTAATTGTAAAAGAGTTTAATATAAGTATAAATATCAATACATAAATATATTATTTATTTTATAGTTTGATAAATAAAAGAGGGGAGAATGAGAAAAAGTAAGTTTTTTATTGTTTGTATTGCGATATTAATATGCTGTTTGGCAGTTATTTTGTGTGCGTGCAATCCAGATAAAGGCGGCGAAAATTATTCGGATGGCAATTCAAAAGACGATGGTACTCAAGAAGTTCACGTTCATACTTGGGAAAATGATTTTACAAGTGACGGTCAAAGTCATTGGATTGAATGCGAAAGTTGCGGCGAAAAGAAAGACATTGAAAGTCATGAGCTAGAAACGCAAAATGATAGTGGTAATTGTTGGCAGATATGTAATGTATGCGATTATCAAACAGAATTGAGTAGACATATCTATCATCAAAAAAATGATGAAAATCATCATTGGTTGGATTGTAAGAATTGTCATTACATAAAAAATAATTTTCCTCACAATATCGTTATTCATAAGGATAGCGTAGGTCATTGGAGCGAATGTCAAGATTGTTCTTATAAAACATCCGAAATTAGGCATACTTTTACGACAAAAAATGATGATAACAAACATTGGCAAGAGTGTAATGATTGTGGATACAAAAAGAATAATGAAAGGCATATTTTAATATCCGATAGCGATGACCGATTTGTATGGCATAAGTGCAAAAATTGTGAATTTAGCACAGAGAAAAAAATGTATACAATAGGTCTTGAGTACTTATTTAATGAAAGCACTCAAACTTATAGTGTTACGGGAATAGGAAATGCTACAAGTTCGGAGATAATTGTTCCAAGTAAAATTAACGGATTCTATGTTGCCGAAATAGCATATAATGCGTTTTATCTTTGTGAAAATATAACTAGTATAGTATTGCCTAGTAGTATAAAAACTATAGATTTTGCAGCTTTTTCCGACTGTTTGGCATTAAAAAGTATAACACTAGAGAGTTCTATTACAAACATAGAATACGATATAATCTTAGGATGTACTGTGTTTGAAAGCATAAATTTTAACGGAACTATGGATGAATGGCGTGCAGTTCAAAAGGATAAAGATTGGACCGGGGATGTAGAGAGTATCGTTATAATTTGTGTTGATGGAAAATTAAATAAAGACGGAAGTGTCATTGTGGAATAACAAAAAAAAGGATTTGAAAACTCAAATCCTTTTTTTGTTGTATAAGAAAACCACGTGCTAGGCACGTGAGTTCAAAAGATGTTAA
>CANSGN010000012.1 GCA_947646415.1 uncultured Clostridia bacterium
TTTGAGCTTCCGCACTCATAATATAATCGTAAAAGCCTTGTGCCGCCGCCGACAGGGTTCCGTTTTCTTTGAGTACGATAACGAACGGACGTTGCAGAGCATAAGTGTTATTCATAATGTTTTCCACCGTGCAAGCAACACCGTCTAAACTTACCGCTTTAACCGTACTTTTTAGACTGCCGTAAGATATGTAGCCTATGCTGTTTGTCGAGCCTTGTATCGCTTCGATTACGTTACCCGTTTCGGCAAGCGTGGCAACGCTCGTAGCGTAACCGTTTTCGATTTTCAAAAGCTCGTCGAACGCCGTGCGCGTTCCGCTTGACGCATCTCTGCCGATTGCCGCCGTTATCGTAGTGTCGGGAATTGCAGTACCGCTTTCATAAAGTGCTTTCACGTCGGTTTTGCTAACGTCCGTAACAGAACAATCTTTATTGACGATAAGGGCGATTCCGTCCATACAAAGAGTTGTACCGATAACGCCCGTTTCGCTCGACTTCAATTCACGCGAAGACATACCGAAATCGTTTAAGCCTTTTTGCGTATCGCTTATGCCTGCGCCGGACGAAGACATATTTATCGTAATTCTTACGTCGTGCGTCTTTTCGTATTCCGCCGCAAGTTTTTCCATTATGGGTGTAACGGAAGACGAACCCGAAACGGTAATGCTTTCTTTTTTACTGCCGCAACCGCCGAGCGCAGCCATAGAACCGCATATTGCCGTAATACACAATGCGCTCATTAAAATTTTTGTTAACTTTTTCATTTTGTTTCTCCTTGAATTTTTATTTTTTGTCGCTTGACAAGTATAGAATAGCAATAAGAAGTAACAAAATCAGTCAGTCAGTTGCAATAAATTTGTAAAATTAGATTATTTATTTGTCTTTCGACAGGGGTGTATATCGGAAAAAGCCTACGCTGATAGACAAGACATTATTAAAACTGAATAATATCAAAGGAAAAAATATAGCGGCTCAACGATAAATAAGTCAATGAGTTCTCTATTTTTTTTCTTATTCTTTGACAACGTAGGCTTTTCCCGATTTTCTCTTTGGTTGTCGAAAGACAAATAAAAAAACAAGGAGAAAAATATGTTAGTCAGTTCGCTGTTCTGTCCTTTTCCGTTACCGCCCCCAAACCGTAGGACTAATGAGAAAGTAAACCGAAACTAATATGTTTGTACTTTGCTTGCTACTTGTAATTTTTCAAGATAAAATTTATAGTATTTGCGGAAAGTGAGTAATCGAAACGGATTATACTGCTGTTCGTGATAATCGCTTTCTAATCTGAACAAGGAGGCAAGCAAGTATGTTACGGAGTATCAAAAAGGCTTTTGATATGGTACGTCAGCAGGACGCCGAAACCGCCGTTACGGTACATACAATTCGTATGTGGTGTAAGGAAGGCAAGATTAAATGTCTTACCGCAGGTAACAAAGTTTTGGTCGATATTGACAGCCTGATGAACTATATCGCTATTAAGGAGTAAATTCATTATGGCATATTTCAAAATCATACCTAACAAGAAATGTTTACCGTTTGCCTATCTTTCCGCACTCGGTCGGGCAGTATCTGAAACGCAATGAGCGTGAATGGAAAATGAAAGAAGTTACCTGTCATGGTTTACGGCATACATATTGCAGTTTGCTTTTGTCGCAGAACGTACCTATACAAACGGTCAGCAAGTATATGGGGCACAGCGATTCAACGGTAAGGCTTGAAGTGTACAGCCACTTTATACCCGATACGCAGGACACCGCACTTAATGCGTTGAACAATATAACGGCATAGAAAAACGACCGAGAATTTATCTCGGTCGTTGCCTTTGGCGTTCGCGGCGGGAATTGAACCCACAGTCTATCGCTTAGGAGGCGATTGCGTTATCCGATTACGCCACGCGAACACGCGAAAAATATTTTATACCAGAAATTATACCAATTTCATTTTAAGTTGTCAAAAGTACGTCAAGACAGCCATTTTAGCCCCGAAATAGACTGTTTTTTCGTGCCCCGTGTGGATATAGTGAACACTTAGGAGGGGCTTGTTGGCGTAGCCGTCGACTTTATGTCGACTTATCTCATTTAACTAATAATTAATTATTAATAATTATTTTAATATTGAAAATATATAATTAAAAATTTGAATTATATATGAACTAAATTTGCAAAAAGATTATTTATAATTTAATTACTTATTAATTGTACAATACTTTTTTATAAAAGTCAATAAAAAAATAAATTTTAATTGGTTAGAGTAGGGAATTTTATGTTTGACCGACAATTATATTTATGATATAATTGTATTGAAAATTATTTTTATACAAAGGAGAATATTTATGAATACAAAAGGGAAGTTATCATTTTGCACATGCGAAGATAGTAACTGTCCATTGCATCCAAGCAATCATGATAAAGGATGCAATTTATGTATAGCTAAAAATTTGAAAAAAGGGGAAATACCAACTTGTTTTTTCAAAAAAATTAATCCTGACATTAGCGAAATAAAAAATTTTACTATTGAAGATTTTGTAAATTTTTACTTAAAACATTCAAACACATAATAAGAGAAATTTTTAAAATTATTATAAAATACACTCTAATTTATAATAATCTCGCATATTTATTTATATTTTAAGCCTATTTTTATAATAAAGTTAGAAACTTATTCTCAAAATGTGTAAAATTAAAAATTGACGAAAATATAATAATAAGAATAAAATTAATATAAAAACACAAAAAAGCGACTGATTGCAGTCGCTTTTTTAATGGTGAGATTGACCTATAAGCCGAGTTCTGTATTAGATAATCATCTGTCTAGGATTATTGTTGCCAATAACCTCAAGCGATTGTCTGACCGGCGAGCAGCCGTAATGTCATTGTCTCTTGCATCGGACGGGGTTTACATAACCACCCAAGTCGCCTTGGGTGTGGTGAGCTTTTACCTACGCCGTTCCACCCTTACATTATAAATAATGCGGTATATTTCTGTTGCACTTTCCTTGAAGTCGCCTTCACTGGTAATTAGCCAGCGTCCTGCTCTGTGATGCTCGGACTTTCCTCATATAAATGCGATTATCTGGTCAACTCGTATATAGTTTAACATAATTTTTATATTTTTACAACAAAAAACACAATTTTTATATTAAAAGTACAAATATTTTACTAATTATTTTGAAGTCACATATCTGTGAGATATAATTTATCTTTTAAAAATAATGATATGTAAAAAATACTTTCTATTTCATTTTAAACTTTTATTAATATAAGTATACATTGATTTTATTTGTAAATAATTGGCTATAGCGGAGGTAATTATGATTTACATTATTGTTGGGCTTAGTATACTTGTAGTTATTTTTGGATATTTAGCATTTAAAATGAGGCTTAATCACAAATTGATGGCAAAAATGAGTGATGAGGATTTAAAATTGAATACAGCTAAATTAGCAGAAAAGCTAAGAAATCCGAAATCTTACGGGGCAGCACCGCAAATACTTTCTGTTCGCAAACAAATTAATAATATATATAGGTTGATTTCAAATAAAATTAAGAATGATAATGAAATTTATTTATACGAAAAATTAATTTACGAAAATTACCATAACATAATGTCACGTTTTAATAACCAAAATTTTAAGTACTTTGCCATACTTCCGCACAATTATGGCAAGGTTAGGATAATTTTGCTTGCAGAATATATAATAAACAACACTCAATGCGATATAAATAAAAATAATATAAAAGCAATCGTAGATAAATTTAATGAATATACGCCTTTATCTACGGCAGAAATTTCAGCTTTACCGCAAGCACTATTGTATGCTTTGGTATGCAAAACTGCACACATTGCAAAAAAGTCAAAAAGTTTGGCGTATTATGAAAAAGTAGCAAAAAAATATGATTTTTCAAAAGATTTGGCAAATGTAGATGACTATTTATATTTTTTAAGTAAATTTGGAAAGTTGAATGATAATAAAAAATTTACCGAAGATTATAGTGGTAATTTGGACAATATACAATATATTTTTACCGAAAAATTGGCTCATGACTTTGAAATAACAGCCAATATAATTTCATCATTAAATTTTATCAAAAAAGATTTGGACGGAATTTACTTGCTTTCGATAAACCACACAAATAATATGCTTGAGCAAGACGAACTTTACAAGTCTATGGATATAATCAGTAAAAATGATTATTTAAATACCATTGAAGAGGTAAGCAACAAGCATAAAATAGAAGAGCAGGCTGTTGTAAAAAAATTATTCGAACTGCAAGCTCAAACAAGCGAGCATTTTGGCAAATACTTGTATGAAGAAAAAGAAACTTTGAAGCATTATATAAACAGCGGCGTAATTTTAACTTACAAAAAGGGTACAAAAATAAAAGAAACTTATTTTATTTTAGCGGTTTGGGCAATAACACTTGCAATAACTGCATTATTTGGATTTTTGACTTATTCCAATTTAGCAGTCATGATAGTTACACTTATTATATCACCGTTTTTCTTGCTACCACTTATCAATAATTTATTGATTACTGTTTTAAGCATCACGCTAAAGCAAAAACCTACACCAAAGTTAAACTTGCAAGAATTGCCTGACACTGCAAAAACTATGGTTATATTGCCGACATTTATAGCAGATGAAAAAGCGGCTATGTCTGCAGTAAATAAAATTAAAGAATTGCAATCGTCAAACAAAGGGAAAAATATTTCTTTCGCTTTGCTTATCGATTACAAAAAATCCAAGTACGAAAAAGACGTAAGTGACTGCGATTTAAACAAAAAAATAAGCAGTAAACTCATCGGTTTTAGCGATATAAATGTATTTGTAAGAAAAAGAGTTAAACAAGGCAAAGTTTACACCGCTTTTGAAAGAAAAAGAGGGGCTATACTTGATTTATGCGAATGTTTGTTAACGGAGAATACCGAAAAATTCGCATATATTATGCGTGAGGAAATACAAAAACCTACTTTTATCGCAACACTTGACGACGATAATTGCTTACTGCCAAACACTATTTTTAACAGTGTTTGTAGGATGTTGCATCCACTAAATAAAAAGTACGATTTAATGACTTTTAAAACAAAGTACGATTTGTATTCTATGAACACATTATATGGTAAAAGATATTATTTTGATTGCGGATATTCCAGATATTTACCAAGCAATTCGTTTTATTATAACTTTTTTGGTAAAGGTATATATTGCGGTAAAGGTATATTCCGTTTGCAAGAATATTATACAAAATTGAACAATCTTTTCCCTAGTAACAGGATATTGAGCCACGATATTATAGAAGGGAGCATTTTGAAAACAGGGGAACTGCCGGAAGTAGCATTTGAAAATGCACCAAACAGTATTCCATCTGAAATTGCAAGACATAATCGTTGGTTTAAAGGGGATATGCTACTTGGCGGATTTTTAAAAAACAAGATAAAAAACGATAAAAAGCAAGTTAAAGTATTAAATAAGCCAATAATTTATAATCACATTATACTTTTAAATATAATGGGTGGATTTGCAAAGCTCGGCTTATTGATTTCAATGCTAATATCAATGATTACAGGAAATATATGGTATTATATACCTTTTGCTATAGGATTTTTTACACAATATTTTGTATGTATGTTGCAAACGATTGACGGTACAAGACACAATATAAAACCTATATTTGTAGTAAAAAATCTGCTTGCAATATTGTGCGATATGATAATTTCATATTTCACTTTGCCAATTATGGCAATCAACAATTTGCTTGTGGCTTTTGATACGATATTGTGCAGAATGTCGCGTAAAAATGACAGGCTAAGTTGGACTACTTTTTCGCAAAGTCAGGCAAAAAGCGGAGTAAATAACTATTGCAAATTTGTTGTTTTGCAATGTATTACCATGCTCGTGTTAAGTATTATCTATATCAACAATATCTTTGTAGTTGGTTATAGTGCAATATTTATTGCTCTTGCATTTTCGTTGTATATAACTTCGGTAAAACAAAACGAAAAGCAAGAAATAACAGCAAGTGAAAAAGAGTTTTTGCTTGATTTAGCTCGTAGAACTTATAAATATTTTGACATTCAAAACAGCAAACAACTTGTAACAGATAATATACAAATTAGACCTTTTGGAGGGAAATCGCATTATACTTCGCCTACAAATTTAGGTTTTTCAATATTAAGCGAGATTTGTGCTGCAGAATTATCAATAATCAGCATAGTTGATGCGGAAAGAAAGTTGATAGACAAGTTAAACCTTTTAGATAGCTTGGAAAAATATCACGGTAATTTTTATAATTGGTACAATGTTGAGACAAATGAGCCTGCATATCCGTTTTATATTTCGTCTGTAGATAATGGTAATATGCTTGCATGTCTGATTGTCGCAAAACAATTTATTATAAAACATTCACTTTATGGAATCGATATAATTTCAAAGTTGATTGACAGCATTAATTTGGAAATACTTTTGGATAAAAACAAAAACCTTTTCCATATAGGATATAATGTAAAAACGAACACTTTTGACAATTATTACGATTTAATGGCAAGCGAGGCCCGAATTTTATACTATTTATATGCCGCTTTTTATCAAAACGCAACACCATGGGATAATTTATCTCGCGATTGCGTAGGCTTTGGCGGAAATACTTTGGTTTCTTGGTCGGGTACTATGTTTGAATATTTGCTGCCAAACATATTTATAAGAGCGCCAAAAAACTCGCTATTATATCAAACAGAAAGCAATGTAGTAAAGCTTTCCGTAAAAAACAAATGCCAAAATATTTGGGGAATATCGGAAAGCGGATACTATAAATTTGACGATAATTTAAGGTACCAATACTATTCCTTCGGTATGCAAGAACTTGCTATAAGAAATAGTCATAACCGTTGTGTTATAGCACCTTATGCAAGTGCATTGGCTCTTAGAATAAATGTTAAAGAAGCAGTAAAAAACCTTATAAACATTAAAAAAGAATGTGGTATGGGAGAATACGGTTTTTACGAGGCCATAGATATTACTTCCAGGAAACACATTATTTATCAATATATGAGCCATCATCAAGGTATGATTTTGGCTAGCATAACCAACGCAATTTGCGGAAATAATATTTCGGAATATTTTGAGAGCGATGCAAAAATTAACGCTACAAAAATACTTTTGAGTGAAAAAACTATTCAAGAGAGAAGCTTTAAAAAGCCTAAGGACGATTTTGTATATGATAAGTTTGACGGAACTAACTATAGGACTGAAGATAAAAATGCAATCGGTGTATTGACTAACGGCAAATACACGGCATTTTATAACAGTTTTGGGGATAATTTAAGCAGTATTTCAAACAATAATATTTGCAAATATCACAATACATTTGAAGATTTCGGATTTAAAAACAGCATATACGACTTGGATAATAATAGCGAATTGAAATACTATCCGACTTATAAAAATTCTCAAGATTTTGCTTTTGTTGCCGATTGCGAAAAAGTATTGTTTGCAAACACTAAACGCGGTATTGTGGAAGAAATTTATATACCTAACTGTATAAACGGCGAGGTACACAAATTTGATATCAACTGCAAAAATTTAAACAATATAAATGTTCGCGGCTATGGCGAAATTAATTTGCAAAGCGAGGAGGATTTTATTGCACATCCTGCGTTCAAAGATATGTTTGTATCAAGCAAAAAATTTGACGACTGTACTGTAATTTACAAACGCAAAGCTGATATAAATAAATACCTTGCAGTACGAATAATTGGTTTGGAAAAGGTAATTTTAGAGAGCAATAAAAGTAATTGTGTAAATGCAACAGATGGTAAATTAGTATTCAACGAAAAAGAATTTGATAATTCATTTGGCGATATTGTTTATCCGATTTTCACATACAACGGTAATGTAGATACCTCTAAATTAGACAATTTCGAGTATTATCAAATTATTATGTATGCGGAAAGTTATAGTGAACTTACCAACAAATTATCTCAAATCCATGATAAAAAAGCTGTTTACAATTTGATTTACTCAGCAAAATTGCCAACGCTTTCCGCAATAAGAAAGATATTTGACAGTAATAGCAATTACGATTTTTTGACCAAACTTGCTTATAAGTTAAAGTACGGAAAATACAATCAAAATAATTTAATTAACAAGGAAAATGAAGAGATAATCAATCAACTTTCAGCTTACGGCATCACTGCAAAAGATAATGTGATATACTTTAACACGTTAGATAGCAATTTGTTTAAATTGCTCCTAAAATGCTTGCGAATTTTAAAACCTTTGGTTGGCGAATTTACGGTATTTTGCAACAGCAGATTAGAAGGAATATACAAGGTAATAAGAGAGCAATATTTTGACATTAAAGTAATTTTTGAAAAAAATAACGAAATTGCAATTTGCGCAAGAAAAATTTCTTTTATTGTTTTAAACAGCGAAGTAATAATAAACAGTAATGTTGAAAAAAGCGTAAAAATTACCGATATAACCAGCAATCATGTGGATATACCGCAATTTGACCTACAAGATAATTACGGAGGATTTGAGGGTAAAAACTATATTTTGACTAAGCCTACGCAAAAACCTTTCAGCAATGTTATAAGCGGTAAATACGGAGGTTTTGTAGCTTGCAATAATGGAGAAAACTTCACGTTTTTCGGCAACTCACGAAACGATAAAGTAACAGAATGGCGTGGCGAGGCTTACAGTAAAATCGATAGCGAAATGTTAACCATACACTCGGAAAACAAATATTGGGTACTGAATAAGTTTGCAGAGGGCGGATTTGTAAAGTATGGTCAAGGTTTTATTGATTTTGTAATTTCGCATAACGGATTTTATACAAACTGTATGTCGACAGTTGTTGATGACGGAATAAGCAAAGTTTATATATTAAATATCAAAAATTTGCGAGAGTATCAACAAACTGCAAAATTCGATTTGACATTAAAACTTGCTTTGGGCGTAAATAGAGAAAAACGAAATGTTTATATCGATACTAAAGAGAATATTTGCGAAATGAAAAATGTTATATCAAAACAAAAAGCATATATTCGCATTTTAGACAATGATATTTATAGTTATTTGGACGAAAACTGTAATCTGCACACACAGATTTCCGCCGATTTTGAACAAGGCGAAAGTAAACAAATATACTTTATATTATCACAAGATAAAGAAAGTATTTTAAGTTACAACAAAGACAATATCGGAGATAAAATTAAGGTTACTTTAGACAACTTTGATAATTTGAATAAAGTAAAAATAACAACTGACAATAAAGAACTAGATTGTTTGTTTAATAATTGGCTTATGTATCAAACTTATTCCGCAAGGTTGTGCGGTAAATGCGGATATTATCAAGTAGGTGGCGCAATAGGTTTTAGAGACCAACTGCAAGACTGTCTTGCTTATCTTTATACCAATCCGGAATATGTAAAAAATCACATTCTTCTATCTGCGGAAAGGCAGTTTATCGAGGGAGACGTACTGCATTGGTGGCACGGATATGCCGAGGGCGTAAGGACAAAAATAAGCGACGATAAATTATTTTTACCTTTTGTTGTAACCGAATATATCAAATTTACAGGAGATAAGGATATTCTTGATATCACTGTACCATATTTGAAAAGTGAAAAAATACCTGTAAATCAACGTGATTTGTACAAATCTTTTGAGCGTGGCAGTAAAAAAGAAACACTTTATATGCATTGCTTAAGAGCGTTTGAAAATGCTTTGAAATACGGCGAAAACGAATTGCTAATGATTGGCGAGGGAGATTGGAATGACGCGCTTAACAACATAGGTAACGATAAAAAAGGGGAAAGTGTATGGCTAAGTATGTTCTGCTATTATGCAATCAACCAATTTAGCGATTATTTTAAAAATGAAGATAAAGAATTTTATAGCGAAAATCTTTTGAAGTTGAAAAAAGGAATTGATAAAGCATACAATGGAAATTGGTATAACAGAGCATTTACTAAGGACGGCGAATGGCTTGGAAATGAAGACTGCGACTCTTGCAAAATAGATTTGATAAGCCAAGCATTTGCAGCTATTTGTGACGGATGTGAGAAAGAAAAAGCCGCAAAATCACTTGTATTTGCAATGACGCTTGCCGATAAGGAAAATAAACTTGTCAAACTGTTAGCACCGCCATTTAATGATAAAAAATATTATGGATATATTTCCAATTATCCTGAGGGAGTGCGAGAGAACGGCGGTCAATACACCCATTCAGTAGCATGGTTTATCAAAGCACTTGCAAAATTCGATATGGAAAAAGCCATTGAAATTTTAAACTTAATCAACCCAATCAATATTTCCAAAACAAGCTTAAAATACAAAAATGAACCATTTGTATTGAGCGGAGATGTTTATATGACCGGAGAGGGTGGTTGGAGCTGGTATTCGGGAAGTAGCTCATGGATGTATAAAGTTATACTGAACGATATTTTGGGTATTAATTTTAACAATAATAAGTTGATAATCAAACCGAACAAATTGCTAAATGACTATAAAATTCAATTAAAATTTGATAATTTCAGTGCTAATATAAAAGTAGCTACTGCGGATAATGACAGTTTTATCGTAGATAATAAACCTAAAGATTTTACCGATAATTTATATTATGTAGATTTAGCAGATAACCAACATTACGAAATAATCATAAACGTAAAAAACTAATAAATATACCCCGTCAAATAATTTGACGGGGTATATTTTATTAATCTTGTTCAAATTCCACCACATATTGATGGTTTTTAAATATATTGTCCTTTTTTATAATTAATCGTACAATTTCTCCGTTGCAAATTACGCTATTTATTAATACTTTTTCCTCATTATCCTGGGTATAAATATTGTATTTTGCATTATTGACGCCGCTAAATTCGATAATATCTTCAAATAATGAATGTTTTACATCAAATTCTACATTGTAAGTTGTCATTTTCGGCAAATTATTTTTTGAGAATATCGATGAAATTGTGTTTCCTTCAAAATTATTTGGTACAGCTACTACAATGTGTTCGTTTATCAATTTGTCATAGTCTATTTTTATATCAACAATATCGCTAGGCCGCTCAAAATTACTTGGAGGCGATTGATATGCAAAATTCATATAATCTTTTATACTCATTGTAGGAAAACCGCTACCTGTATGCTTTTTCTCCAAAAATTCTCCTTTTTTTGCTCCGTCCCAAGCTATAAAAGTATCTTTTGATGTTATTGCACAACACCAACTGTCTGTATTATTGCCGTCACTTGTTGCAACCGTACCTGTTTTGCAAGCTATATCAAAAGGGAAATCTTTCAACTTACTTCCTGTACCATATTTCGCACTTCCTTTTAAGTTGTCAAGCATTAAATAATTTATATCACTATCAATTACTTTATCAAAAGTTGTTTTTCTGGAATAAATTATTTTACCCTCATTATCAATAATTTGCTTAACAAATCTACATTCTCCAAAAATACCGTCATTTGCAATAGCAGAGTAGCAAGCAGCAATTTGTAAAGGAGAAACGGAATTTGCTCCAAGTGCAAGAGTCAAGTTTTTAGAGTTATCATTTACTTTTATATTAAATCGTGACAAAAAATCAACACTTGTATCAATACCTAACTCATTTAAAAGTTTTACGGCAGGTATATTGTAGGAATGTGCAACCGCATCCTTAACGCTTACGTATCCGTGATATACATTATTGTAGTTTGACGGAGAATATCCGTTAAAATTTATTTTTTCATCCAAAATAGGTGTTAAGCTATTTATCAATTTATTTTCATAAGCGGGCAGATAAACACTAAATGGTTTCATGATAGACCCTGCCTGACGTTTTATATCGCTGTCAACTTGCGATAAATTTGAAATATATGAAGTAACACCTAATACGCTGTTGTTTATACTAGCTCTTACATAATTGTAGTTTTTTTCATAGCTGCTAATTTCGTTATACATTTTGTTTTGCAATTCGCTATCCAAATAAGTTACTATTTTAAAGCCGCTGTTTGCAATTTCTTTTTCATCCATATCTAGCAGTAAAGTACTCTCAAAAATCGCATTATTTATAAAAGATTTGTAAGTTTTATTATAAATTAAGCCGTTTTTTAGAATAATTTGAGTATTTTGAGCATATTCGATTGTATTTTTGTCAAATGTATTATTGTTTTTTAAAACGGAAAAAATTACTTTTTGGCGGTCATAAGCACCTTGCAAATTTGTAATCGGAGAGTTTTTTGCAGGGTTTTTTACAACACCTACAAGCATTGCTGCTTCACTCAAATTTACATCCTTAGGTAATTTATTGAAAAATGCCAAACATGCATCATGTACGCCATATATACCGCTACCAAAATACAAATTGTTTAAATATTTTTCAATTATTTGCTCTTTTGAAAGTTGTTTTTCAAGTTTTAAAGCAAGTCTTATTTCACTTAACTTTCGTTTAAATGTTTTGTCATTTGTCAAATGAGTATTCTTTATAAGTTGTTGTGTTATGGTAGACGCACCCTCTTTAAAGCTTTTGCTTCCGATATTTTTTAGTGCAGCAGATATCATTCGCATAACGTCTATACCATTATGTTTGAAAAAACGTTTATCCTCCACGCTGACAAATGTATCTATAATATACGGAGAAACTTCGGAAATAGTAGAGTAATTGTTATTTTTAAGCATAATTTGATTATTTTTATTATCGTATATCTGAACATTACTGTAATTTCCGTCAAGCTTATCCAAATCCAATTTAACGTCCTTTGTAGAAACAAAAAAATAAGACAATCCTGCTATCGTTAAAATTATTATCAATCCAACAATAACGGCAAATACAACAGTAGTTATTTTAAAAGCTTTTTTCATAATAAACCTCTTTAATATTTTGTGTTTATTTTATTTATTTATTATAAATAATAAAAATCGCTTGAAAAAAGATTTATTTTATAGTATTATATAAATTGGAATTTAATTATTCTCATTTATACATTTGGAGAAATAGATGCATTATAAAATAAACACTTACGGCTGTCAAATGAATGTACATGAATCGGAAAGAATCGCACATTCTCTTGAAAAACTAGGATATAGCGAAACTAAAGAGGATAATTTTGATATTATCGTCTTTAACACTTGTTGTATAAGAGACACTGCCGAGCAAAAAATCTTGGGACATATTGGAAAGTTAAAAAAAATAAAAAGAGCAAATCCAAAGCTAATTATAGCTATAGTTGGCTGTATGAGCAGTCAAAAAGGAAAAGCGGAGGAATTGCGTAGCAAATACCCATACATAGACATTATTTTGGGGGCAAACAATCTTGAAGATTTGGAAAATGCAATATTAAATTTGCAAAACAATCATAAAAAAACTTTTCTAACACCAGATGACGATAAACCGCAAGTTATCGAAGACGTGGAATATACAAGGACATCTATGCCTAATGCTTGGGTAAACATAATGTATGGTTGCAACAATTTTTGCACCTACTGCATTGTGCCTTACGTTCGAGGAAGAGAGAGGAGCCGAAAACCAGAGTCCATAATTGCAGAATGTACCGAACTTATTAACCAAGGTTATAAGGAAATTACTTTGCTTGGACAAAATGTGAATTCCTACGGCAATGATTTTGTAGATAAAAGTATTGATTTTGCCGGTTTGCTTGAAAGACTTGCACAAATACCGGGCGACCATAGGATAAGATTTATGACTTCTCATCCAAAAGATTTAAACGAGAAAGTAATTGACATTATAGCAAAATACGATACGTTATGCAAAAATATACATTTACCTATTCAATCGGGAAGTAACAATATTTTAACCGCTATGAATAGGCACTATACACGCGAAAAATATCTTGAAATAGTAAAAAAAATAAGAGAAAAAATGCCGTTATGCGGCATAACTACAGATATAATGGTCGGTTTCCCGGGCGAGAGCGAACAGGATTTCGAGGATACTTTGGATATTATAAAGCAAGTTAAATTCAGCGGTGCTTTTACTTATATTTATTCTCCGCGAAAAGGCACTCCTGCAAGTATAATGGAACAAATACCTTACGAAATCAAATCTCAAAGAATACAAAAGCTTATCAAAACTCAAAATCAAATAACCAAAGAATTAAGCAAAAACTACGAAGGCAAAATATACAGGGTACTTGTAGAGGATACCAAGGATGACGGTAAACTTTGCGGTAGAACAGATTGCGGTAGACTAGTTACTTTTTCGGGAGATAAAAGTTTAATAGGCAGTTTTAAAAATATTTTGATAACAAAATCACAATCTGCATCACTGTTTGGCGAAATTACGGAGGAAAAATAATGGCAAAAAAACTTTCACCAATGATGTCTTTTTATCTTGATTTAAAGGAAAATTATAAGGACGCAATAGTTTTATTTCGTCTTGGCGATTTTTACGAAATGTTTTTTGACGATGCGATAAAAGCGTCCAGAATTTTGGATATTACTTTAACGGGAAGAGATTGCGGACTTGAAAAACGTGCTCCAATGTGTGGCGTACCTTACCATGCAGTAGATAGTTATATTGCAAAATTAATCGCAGCAGGCGAAAAAGTAGCCATTTGCGAACAATTATCCGACCCTAAAACCACGAAAGGAATGGTTGACAGAGATGTTATAAGGGTAATTACACCTGGTACGGTTATAGAAGATAACATTTTGGACGAAAAGAAAAACAACTATATTGCAAGTATTTATATCGATAATAATTGCGCCGCTATTGCTTGGGCAGATGTTTCTACAGGCGAATTTAACTGCTTTGAATTATCTAACAATAAAGTGCTTATAGAAGATATGCTTGTAACCATAAATCCTGCCGAAATAATAACAAACTCGGTAAGTTTTCCTATTGTTTCCGAAATTCCGTCAATACGTATGGGCAGGCTTCCAAAGCCTTATAATTATATTGACAGTGCATACAACTACGGCAATGCTTATAAAAAATTGCTTGATAGTTTTAAAACTCAATCATTACAAATTTTTGAATGTGAGGGTAACAAACCTATCGTTTCGGTTGCAGGCAGTTTGATGGAATACATTAATGACACTCAAAAAAGAGCATTGTGCCATATAAACGGTTTAAAATTGATTAAAAACAATAATTTTATGTTTTTAGATACTGCTACAAGGCGTAATTTGGAGATAACTCAAAACTCGCGAGACAGCAAAAGATACGGCTCGCTTTTGTGGGTAATCGATAAAACAAAAACCTCAATGGGCGCAAGAATGTTAAGAAATTGGATGGACCAACCATTGATTAACAGCAAAAAAATCAATGCCAGACTTGACGGAGTAGAAAGTTTGATAAACAACAATCCGCTAAGAACTGAACTTGTGGAATCGCTAAAACAAATTAAGGATATCGAGAGAATTGTCAGCAAAGTCGCATATAAATCCGTCAATCCAAAGGAACTTAGAACACTTGGGGAAAGTTTGGCAATTTTACCTCAAATAAAAGCTGTTTTAAAAACGGAAAACAGCGCCATTTTAACAAAAATATATAACAATATCGACGAAATGCGCGATGTTTCTGAACTTTTGCTTAAAGCTATAAAATCCGATTGCAAAACTTTAATACGCGAGGGCGATTTTATTGCAGACGGCTTTAATGCAGACTTAGATAATCTTAGAAATGCAAGAGCAAATGGACGTGAAATACTTGCCAAAATAGAAGCGGAAGAAAAGGCATCTACCGGCATTAAAAACCTAAAAGTAGGTTACAATAAGGTATTTGGTTATTATATCGAAGTTACAAATAGTGCAAAGGAAAAAGTGCCTTACAGATATGTAAGAAAACAAACATTGGCTAATGCAGAAAGATACATAACCGAAGAGTTAAAGCAAGTAGAAGATATGGTGCTTGGCGCAGACGAAAAAGCACTTGCATTGGAACTTAAAATTTTTGACGAAATAATAGCCGTAATCAAGGAAAATACATCCGTTTTAAAAATTACCGCAAACGCAGTAGCTCAACTTGATACATTAATTTCCTTTGCGGAAGTTTCGCTTGAAAACAACTATTGCAAACCTATTATAAGTACTGACTTGGATAGCATTAGCATTATCAAAGGCAGACACCCTGTGGTAGAAAAAATTATCGGTTTAAATCAATTTGTGCCTAATGATTTTATTATAGATAAAAAAGAAAACCGCACAATGATTATTACAGGACCTAATATGGCGGGTAAAAGTACTTACATGCGAAGTATTGCAATCATTACATTGCTTGCGCATATCGGTTGTTTTGTCCCTGCAGAAAGTGCTGAAATCGAAGTAACAGACAGGATTTTTACAAGAATTGGAGCAAGTGACGACTTAGTATTTGGGCAAAGTACATTTATGATGGAAATGACGGAAGTTGCGACCATTTTGAAAAACGCTACCGATAAATCATTGCTTATTTTGGACGAAATCGGTCGCGGAACTTCAACTTGCGATGGTTTGTCTATCGCTTGGGCAGTTATAGAATATGTGACAAACAACTTTAAAACAAAAACATTATTTAGTACACATTATCACGAACTTACCGAACTTGAGGGCATGCTTGACGGCGTTAAAAACTACAAAATAATGGTTAGGGAAATTGACGGACAAGTTATATTTACCCATAAAATTACACGCGGTGGCGCAAACAAAAGCTTTGGTATAGAGGTTGCAAGGCTTGCAGGTATTCCTCAAACAGTACTTGATAGAGCGACAACAATATCTAAAAAATTGGAACAAAACGAAATTTTAAAAGATACAAATTCAATTTTGCTCGACAGCAAAAATATCTTTGAAAAAGACGATATAAAACAACTTTCTTTCTTTGAAAATTCTATAAGCGACGAAATAATTGATATTTTGAAAAGCATAGATACCGATAATATCACACCAATGCAAGCATTAAGGGAATTATCCGATTTGAAAGAAAAAGTACGTAAAATCAACAAGTAACATAACACAGGGAGGTAATTATGCAAAAAATCAACTTATTACCAAGTGAAATATACAATAAAATATCAGCAGGAGAAGTTGTGGAAAATCCTGCAAGTATTGTAAAGGAACTTGTAGAAAACTCCATAGATGCAGGCAGCAATAATATTGTTGTCGAAATTGTCGACGGAGGAATTACAAGCGTAATTGTAAGTGATAACGGACATGGTATAAGCAAAGAGTATATAAAGCAAGCATTTTTACCTCACGCAACTTCCAAAATCTCCACAAGCGAAGATTTGGAAAATATCGCAACTTTAGGTTTTAGGGGCGAGGCTTTGCCATCTATAGCAGCTATCAGCACTGTACAAATCAAAACAAAAGCAACCGATGAAAATATCGGCGTACAATATACGATAAAAGGCGGTATAGGCGGGGAAGTGGTTGATATCGATTGCAACCATGGTACAACGATAGATGTGCGAAATATATTTTTTAACACACCTGCAAGACAAAAGTTTTTGAAAAAGCCTAAAAGCGAAGAACACGAGATAACTTCAATAATTCAAGGATTGATTTTGGCTAATCCTAATATAGCAATAAAATATGTTGCAGATGGTAAAGTAATTTTTCAATCAAACGGAAAAGGACTTGAAAATGCTTTATATTCAATTTATCCATCTTCCATAACAAAAGAAATGGTGTATTTAGAAAGCGAAAAATACAACATTCAAGTAAGAGGATATATTGGTCTTCCTACATTAACCAAACCTAACAGGAATTATCAAACCACTATTGTAAACGGAAGATTAATTTCAAACAGTACAATTTCCACCGCAGTAAGGGAAGCGTACGGAAATACTTTAATGAAAAGGAATTTTCCTGTGTTTTGTTTGGAGATTTTAATGCCGTTTGATATGTTAGACGTAAATGTAACACCAAGCAAAACCGATGTACGATTTGCTGACAGTCGCAGCGTTTTCAGCAGTGTTTATAGAGCTGTTCAAAATGCGTTATCTTCAAATCGCAAAATATTTTCCTCAAACAATGACGAGTGCGACGAAATCACAAAAAAGGAAATTGCCGCTGACGAAATTGTACAAGATTATTCTAAAAATATGCCTAATTTAGAACAAAATTACGATAATAATTATAAATTAGAGCAAAAACAAGAGGTAAAACCCGATTTATCACAAATAATAACTAAAATAAAAGAAAAGGAAAATACCGAAGAAAAAGCACTTGAAAAGCAAAATTTACAGCCAAAAAATAATAATTTGCTAGAAAAATTCAGTCAAATAAAATCAGATAAAAAATTTGAATTTCCAAATAATTCGTCTATATTCAAAGCGGGAGAATCCACAAGCACAATAAATTTCAATCAAAAACCGCCTATTGTTCAAAGCAATTTATTTGACGAAATAGAGGAAGAGTTTTCGGTAACACATCAAATTATCGGTCAAATTTTTAATTGCTATTTAATTGTTGCAAAAGGCAATGAAGTTTATTTAATTGACCAACACGCAGCTCACGAAAGACTGATTTACGATAAATTGATAACTCAAATAGAAGAAAAAAATATCGCTACACAGCCTTTACTTACACCTCAAGTTATCGAAGTTTCGGCAAAAGACAGTACAGTAATTGAAAATTTGCTTGAAGATATACGAAAAATCGGTTTCGATATAGAGGAGTTTGGCAATTTTACATTTAAAATAAATAGTATTCCTATTATTTTCCCTACTTTTAACGGTAATAAGTTTATAAATGAACTTTTACAGGAGCGTAATACGTTAAAAAATATAGATTTAAAAGATGTGTTACATAACGAAATTGCAAAAAAAGCTTGTAAATCGGCAATAAAAGCAGGACAAAAACTCAAAGATATAGAAATTCGCGACTTGATTGAAAAAATTGAACAAAACAAACCTATTCAATGTCCTCACGGCAGACCTACTATAATTAAATTTACCAAAAAAGATATCGACAAGCTATTTAAAAGGATTTTATAATATGCAAAAAATATTAGCTATTGCAGGTCCTACCGCAAGCGGAAAAAGTTCCATTGCCGTTAAACTTGCAAAAAAACTAAACGGCGAGATAATTTCAATGGATTCCATGCAAATATATACAGGTATGGATATAGGAACTGCTAAAGTTACAAAGGAAGAAATGGAAAATATCCCTCATCATTTAATAGACATTGTTGAGCCAAACATTCCATTTAGTGTTTCAGATTTTGTTTTGATTGCAAAAAATACTATTAATAATATTATTAGTCGCGACAAATTACCAATTTTAGTAGGTGGCACAGGACTTTATTACGAATGTTTGATTTATCCGTTTACTTTTGGAAGTGCAAAATCCGACGATACAATCAAACAAAAACTTTATGAGGAATTGGAAAAATACGGTCCTAATTACTTACATGACAAATTAAAACAAATCGACCCTGTTGATGCACAAAAAATACATCCTAACAATACAAAAAGGCTTATTCGAGCGTTGGAAATTTATGAAATAACAGGCAATAGCAAAACGGAAAGTGCAAAAAGTGATAAAATACTGCAATATGATATCGATTTTTACGTTTTGGATAATGACAGACAAATTTTATATGATAATATCGCAAAACGCGTAAATATAATGATAGATAATGGACTTGAGGGAGAAATAAAAAACCTTTTAGACAGCGGTTGTAGTTTTGATATGCAAAGTATGCAAGGTATAGGATATAAGGAATTTAAAGGATATTTTGAGGGAAAAATCACTTTAGACCAAGTAAAAAATGATATTATTTTAAACTCCAGACATTATGCAAAAAGGCAGATTACTTGGTTTAAAAGATACGAATTTGCAAAATTTGTAACAAAAGACGAAATAATTAAAAAATTTAATTTATAAGTTATAATTTAGGAGAAAATATGAATTTTGATTCAAAAGTTTTAAAAATAGTAAATGATGCAGAGGAAAAATTGAAAGATTTTTTTGCAGAACTTGAAAATGTTGCGTTTTTAAATCAAAAAAAGGTTTTGGAAGCTTTTCAAAACAACAATGTTGCATTAAGACATTTTTCCGCTACAACAGGATATGGCTATGATGACATTGGCAGAGATACATTGTGCAAAATTTTTGCCGATATTTTTCACACCGAGGCAGCTATAGTTTCGCCGCTTATAGCATCAGGTACTCATGCTTTGACACTTGCTTTGTTTGGTGTTTTACGCCCAAATGACAAAATGCTTGCAATTACCGGTGCGCCTTACGATACTTTAATGTCTGTAATTCAAGGAGAAAATATTGGCTCATTAAAAGATTTCGGCGTTTCTTACGAGCAAATTTCATTAATAAACAACGATTTTGATTTTGATGCGATAAAAAAATCTATCAAAACCGAAAAACCTAAATTGATTTTTATTGGACGCTCCAGAGGTTACGAATGGAGAGATGCTTTATCGGTTGAAAAAATAGGAAAAGCAATTAAATTTATAAAAGATATAGATCAAAATATTATAGTAATGGTTGATAATTGCTATGGCGAATTTATGGACATAGTTGAGCCAAGCGACGTTAATGCCGACATTATGGTAGGCTCTTTGATTAAAAATCCGGGCGGCGGACTTGCTCCTACAGGCGGATATATTGCAGGAAAAGAAAATGTAATATCACAGATTGCTTACCGATTGACATCGCCGTCAATCGGTATGGAAATTGGGTCTTATACAGGCGGCTATCAACAGTTTTATCAAGGTGTTTTTTTAGCTCCGCATACTACAATGAATGCTACCAAAGGCAGTGCTTTGTTTGGTCAAGTATTTAGCGATTTAGGATATCAAGTTTGCCCAAATCCAACTGCAAAATGTAATGATACCGTTCGCTCAATACAGTTCAACACAAAAGACGAATTGATAAGTTTTATTCAAATGATTCAAAAAGCATCTCCAATCGATAGTAATGTTTTGCCTTTGCCATGGGATATGCCGGGATATGACAATCAAGTAATTATGGCAGCAGGTACTTTTGTTGCCGGAAGCAGTATCGAATTGTCTGCGGATTCGCCTATAAAAGAGCCATATATAGCTTATGTTCAAGGTGGTTTAACTTACGAACATGTTAAAATTGCCGTAATTATGTGCGTATCTGAGCTTTTAAAAAATAAAAATATATAATTTTGTCAATAAATAAGTTTATTTAATTAGATAAAAATTCTTATAAAATTAATAATTTGACTAAAAAATTCACTTAAATATATCAAATTTTAATTAATTAAAATAAAATTATTTGTGTTTATTCATTTATGAAATTATTTAAAGATAAATTATATCTTAAATTAAATATTTTAGATTAAAAATAAAAAATAAGGATTACAATCCTTATTTTTTGCTTATATTAAAATAAAATTTGTTAAAAGTTAAAATAAAAAAATATTTAAAAAATCGTGCTAAAATCTTTAAATTTTTTAGTTAAAAATCACACTTTAAAATTAAAAACAACCATTAAAAAACGCTAATTAAAAGCTAAAAATAACTAACTGAAAATCGATTTATAAAGCTTGAATAAAATCTTTCAAAATTGCACACTAATTTTTAAAAATTATCCGTTAAAAACGGGGAGTAAAAATTGTATCAAAATCCGATATTAAAGTGCAAAAATTACTCTTCGAATTTCGTAGGATTTTCACGAATGCTAACTTGCTTAGATGCTTGTTTTTTAATTTCTTCGCTAATATCGGCATAATGCTTTTTAGTTACATTAACATCTTTGTGCCCCAAAAGTTCCGCAACAACATAAATGTCCTTAGTTGTACGATAAAGATTAGTACCAAAAGTACTACGTAATTTATGAGGCGTAATATGTTTTAAAGGGGATACGATTTTAGCATATTTTTTTACAAGTAATTCAACGCTACGCACACTTATTCGCTTGTTTTGCATACTTAAAAAGAAAGCTTTTTCGTCATTTGGCACAGCATTAAGTTGCTGCCTTTTTTCAAAATATTCCAATAGTGCAAGCGAAACATCGTCATTAAAGTATAATATGGATTGATTTCCACCTTTTCGTGTTACTTTAAAAGAATTGGTATAAAAGTCAATATCTTCAATATCAATGCCGACCAATTCGCTTATACGAATACCTGTACCTAAAAACAATGACAAAATTGCAATATCACGCAAACGGTTTAATTCATGATAAACCTTTTGCTTTGGAGATAGAGAAGTTCCGTTATCGGCAATTTCCAAAATATCAAAAACTTCTTGTTGCTCAAGTCTAATTATAGGTTTTTCGTGCAGTTTAGGCATATCTACCTTTGATGCAACATTGCCGTCAATCAAGTCTTTATTGTACATATATTTAAAAAAGCTCCTGATTGAGGCTAGTTTTCTTGATTTTGCAGATAGTGAATTAGTGTATTCCTTGCCGTTATAGACATAATGAGTTAAATAGGAAATAAATTTTTCAATATCAAAAGCTTCGACCTTATTTAAATGTGATAAAGTAAAGCTGTCTTTGTCCAATCCATAAAATTTACGTGAATTTGTATACAGATAATCAAAAAAAATCAGCAAATCACGAGCATATCCCAAACGAGTTAAAGGCGAGGTTGTAGTTTCAATTCCAACAAAAAAGTCCTCCGCAAATTCTGGGAGTTCAAAAAGTAATTGTCTTATTTTATTTTCGCTATCAAGCCTACGTTCATCAAAATAACTTTTTTCCATAGATTTATTTTAGCATAATTAAAATAATATTTCAATACTTTTCGCAAAACAAAAGTAATTTTGTTAAAGTAGTAAATAATTAAATTAGAGTATAGCTTACATTAATTTGACAAATCATGATTATAAATCAATTATCAAAGGCAAAAAAATGCGTGAAATATGTTTATAACAACATAAATAGTAATATTTCATTTAATTATTAAATGCTAATCATCAAATATTACTTTTTTTAATTATTCATTTCATTATTTTTATAATTTATTTAATTATTGTGTATAAGGCAGATATTTAAAACGCTAAGCATTTTATAACACGATTTATATTCTAAAATGTGTAAGGCAATAATATAAACACAAATTATAGCAAAAATAATTTATCAAAAGCGAATTGCGAAAAAATTTTTTAAAATTAATTATTTTTACGATATAATATCACTAAAAGTATATTTTGCAGTTTGAAGCTAAATTTTTATAAACAATAATATACACTAAATAACATAATCAATTTTAAGAACGCCATAAATAATAATTTTATATTTTGTCGAATAAATAATACTTAATAGATTAATATATGAAAAAATTGTAATATAATCATATATTTATAAAAATTTATGAAAATTTAAAAAAATATTTGTAAAAATATGATTAAATACGCATAA
This sequence comes from uncultured Clostridia bacterium, assembly GCA_947646415.1. GTDB lineage: Bacteria > Bacillota > Clostridia > Christensenellales > UBA3700 > MGBC100798. Next base: position 23,291 of record CANSGN010000012.1, read on the forward strand.
AAACACGTTTTTTGCCCACTACATTTCGTTAAACTTGTCTTTTGCGAATAGTTAAAAAGGGAGTTTTACCTATAAAAAAATCATAATTACCCTATAAAAAACCAATAAAATCAACAGTTTAGTGATATTATCCCCGTAAAGATACTAATGTTTGAAAAAATTTTTTCGCAATTCGCTTTTGATAAATTATTTTTGCTATTTTATTCGTTATACTCCCCTATTATTATGAAAAACAGCTTAAAATATAATTATTTTTACTAATATGTTGACTTTTTTATAAATTTATATTATAATTATAAAGTAAATTACTTATGTAATATAATTAGTAGATGGCACAATAAGCAAAATCTTATAAGGAGACTTTATGGATAACAATACAAACATAGATTTGATAAGAAGCCATATGGATACCATCATTTTAAGAACTCTTCAAAATGACGATAAATACGGCTTGGAAATATTAAATGAAATAAAGAATCTGAGTGATGATTTATATACTGTAAAACAACCTACTCTATATAGTAGTTTAAAAAGGTTGGAATCGCAAGGGCTTATACTTTCCTACCCGGGGGAAGAAACAAAAGGTGCAAATCGAACCTATTACAGATTGACCGATGATGGTCGAGCTTTTTTAGAAGCAGACCAAAATCAATGGGAATTTGCAAGAACAATTATCGATAAATTGCTATCTGATAAACAATTTGATAAAGACAGCGAAAAGCCTTTTGAGCCGGCAGATTTCAGACCCTTAACTAAACGAACAAAAAAAGAAACTGAAGAAAAAGTAGTAATAAAATATGTAGAAGTTGAAAAACCTGTTTATATTGATAGAAATACGGGTGCTAAAATAGATAACTACTCCCCTCAAGAAGTGCAAGATAATGAGGAAGAAGTTAATGATAATAACAATGTTGCTGTATATGATAATGCAGATAAATCAAGCATACAAGAGAGTTACATAATTAAAGACGAAATTCCTATAATAGCTACTAACGATGCGACTAATGAAGAAATTACTAATGATACTTCGGGAAATAGTCAAGTCAATGATGTAGACAGCATTGAAAATGCAGAATATTCTTCAAATGCAGAAAATGTTATTCCTGACGAAGAATTTACGGAAGAATATAATAACTATCATGTAAGTAGCACTCAATTTACCGAAGATGACTACTACTTTCAAGACAGCAGCTACAATAGCTACTCTCAACCAAAAAGTCAAATAAACCATAACGATTATATTGATGACAATATTGATTATGTTGGATTGATTGAGGGAGTGCTTGAAGAAAATGCCAACGCGAACAATGATAAAAATGCAATAACAAACAATTTATTTGATGATTTTGACAGCGAAATGACTATGAATGACTTGCAACAAGCATTGGAAAGCAAAAATATCAAATTAAGACGTTATCAAAAATCAAATACGGTTACATATTATTCGGGTAAATTTTATTATTCTAATAAACTTTTACGCGATTGGTCATGGATAACTTATGCGGTTTATACGATATTTATCTTGATATCCTATCTAAGCGGTCAAAATGCTGGCGTAATGTGGCAATATTCTTTGGGATTTGCCGTTTTGGGTTTAATATTACCTATTGCTTGTACAATAATTTGGAGCAAATCTCCACTTAGGAAAAAACGTAATAATTTGACACTGAACAATGCAATGTTATCTGCAATTATATTAATGATAGGATTTTTGGTATTGATTTTAATAATTTCGTTTTTTGTTGCGGGTATTAACCCTACAAAACCTCAAGAATATATACCAGCAATCGTCATACCGACATGTTCGCTTGTGTTATTACCTCTTTCCGTAGTAATCTACGCACTACTATTTAAGGTAAAAACTTATCACTTAAAATAAAAAATTACAACCATATCAAATGATATGGTTGTTTTTGTATTTATATTAGATAAAAATTGTGTAAATAAAATCATTATTACAAATTTTTTAAATATTCAAGCTCATATTCGTTTAAATATCTATAGCCGCCGCGTGACAACCCACCTAGCCTTAAATCCCCGATTGCAACTCGTTTTAAAAATATTACTTCTCGCTCAACCGCTTGGAACATTTTTCTTACTTGTCTGTTTCTACCCTCGCTTATCGTAACCTCTAGCCTTGAAATTCCGTCTTTAAACTCAAGCAATTTTACTTTTGAACGCTTTGTAAGGCTGCCGTCTACCATAACTCCTTTACGTAATTGTGCAAGCTTATGTTCGGGCATTTCGCCTGCTACTTTTACCAAATACGTTTTAGTAATTTCGTAGCTTGGATGAGTTATTTTATTTGCTAAGTTTCCGTCATTTGTAAGCAATAGCAATCCCTCGGAATCGTAGTCAAGCCTACCTATTGGGAATAATCTAGGAGAAGTTATATCGATATAATCGTAAATAGTTTTTCTACCTTTTTCGTCACTTGTAGTGGTTACACAACCTTTAGGTTTGTTAAACATAATTACTACGCTTTTGTTGTTAGGTTTACAAATGACCTCGTCAACTGCAACGGTATCATTATATATATTTACCTTAGTTCCCAATTCGGTAACTGTCTTTCCGTTAATTTTCACTCTTCCGTCAGCTATTACTTGGTCTGCACCGCGTCTTGATGCAACACCGCACTCTGCCAAGTATTTATTCAATCTTTCTAATCTTGCCATATTTCTCCTAGTCAATCTGTAAATAGGCAAAAACCTAAATACTATGGCGGAAAGTCAAATTTAATATCCACCTATTAAATAGTATAGATTTTTTCGGTAAAAAGCAAGTGTTTATCGTTAAAAAATTTAATTTCTCCTACAATTTCTCCATTTTTAACGGAATTAGGCAAATTTTTGTTTATTGTTATATCATAACTAATATTTAATTTTTCATTTTTCAATGCACTATAATAAATATCATTTATAAAACCTAAATTTAAACACTCTCCGTTTGGAGTTTTTATTTTTGCAAAAACTTCGCCACTTTTTGCAAGCAAAACACCTTGAGTCTGTTCAAATCCCTTATTTAAGTTTGCCATACTTAAATTCCACATATCATATTGATTTAAAACTACACTTACAATAGTAACCCCATTTCTTTTAGCGGCGGATACAAGACATCTGCCTGCTTTTTTTGTATAACCTGTTTTTACACCTATACAATCGTCATACAAATTTAGCAGTTTATTTTTGTTTACATAGCATTTATGCTCGCCTGTAGACATTTGAAACTTATGCGATTTTGAACTGCAAATATTTGCAAAGTCTTGATTTTTCAACGCTTCGCAAGTAATATATGCCAAGTCATAAGCACTTGTATAATGATTATCGTCATGAAGTCCGTGAGGATTTACAAAATTGGTTTGTTTTAATCCCATTAATTTTGCAGTATCATTCATCATTTTTGCAAAATTTTCTATACTGCCGCCTAAATATAATGCAATAGTCTCAGCAGCATCATTACCTGAGCGTAACATCAAACCGTATACCAAATCAATAAGCTTATACTTTTCGCCTTCTTTCAAATATATACTAGACCCCTCAACGCCGACAGCAGCTTTAGGTACTGTTACCATATCATTTAATTTGCCACTAGTACAAGCGATATACGCTGTCATTATTTTGGTTGTGGATGCCATTGGTAATCTTGTAGTGGCATTTTGGGAGTGCAAAAGTATGTTTCTGCCCCCTTCCATTACGGCAAATGAAGACTTAGCACCACTATTTACTACCGGCTCGATTTTATTTATATCCGTTTGACTTTGCAATAAATTATTATTATTTTGCACTAAGTCATTATTTGATATTTCCTGTAAATTACCTTTATACATCCCGCATAAAACTATACACATAAGCAAAGCAACCGTAAAAACGGCATAAATAATCGCTGTTATTTTTTGTCTTTTATTAATTTTAAACTTGCTGAAATCAAATCCGACCATTTACTATCTCCCTGACTTTCATCTACACTTACAAATTTTACGTGATTTTTATCACTTACCAAAAATCCAATAGGTTGCATATTTACACCCGCACCGCTTGCATTTGCATGCGGCAATTCATGTTCGCCGTCATAAACACTGCCGTATTCGCCGCCGCCAACTACGAAACCGAATGTAATTTTGGAAATAGGTACAACTACCAAATCGCCGTTTACTATCGGTTTTCCTACTATATTATTGCTGTCTACTACGCCTTTTAGGTTTTCTATTGTCCCCTCAATCAATTTATCAATTTGCATATTTAACCTCATATTTTCTTTTTTCGGATTTTGCAAAGATATTTTTAATAATATCTAAAATACCTTTACTTATCACTATATTGACTACTATTTTGCTGGTATCATTTTTAAAATTAGGAATTATAAATTTGTCAAACTCGTTAATTTCCAAATATTTTTTTGAAATATTAAAAAACAATTCGCTCAAATAATCTATTGCATTTGCCATATATAAACCTTTCACACAGTCTTGGTTACTACCTAAAATCATAGAGTAACTAAGTTTTTCGATTCGGATTTTATGAAAGTGCTTTTTATTTTTACGTTTATCGCTTTTAATATTAATTTGCCTTGCTTTACCTTTATTTATATTGTAATATAAAGTTTTGTTATGCAAATTAAACCTAACCGAAATCACTGTCAAATTTAATGGCAAGATAACTTCGAGCGTGGCGTTCATATTATCAAAATTCAAATAAACGCGAGCATTTATCCCAAAAAAAATACACACCAAAAGTATTGTTATCATACATTTAGTGTGTATATTTAATTTAGCTTTATGCAAATAAAATTTTAATTATTTATGTAAATGAATATGTATTTTATTCGATTACATTATATTCCTCGCCGTCCAAAAAGTCAGGTAATTCTTCTTCGCTGTTAAGCATATCTTCGATAATACTAGCGTCATCTAAAGCTCTTTCAATGTTTTTCAACTTTTCAAGCCTTTGTTTTTCGCTTGTATCGTCATAATTATTGTCAATTTGCTCGTCGCTTATTTCAATATCACGGTAAAGTTGAGTTTGAGATTTATTAAACACTCCCAATTCTTCAAGTCTATCCAAAACTGCTTGGTAGTCAGGTAATTCAGAAATATCAGAAAGTTGGAATTTCTTTAAAAATTCGTCTGTTGTACCATATAAAACAGGTCTGCCTACGGCATCTTTTCTTCCCACTACTTCTATTAGATTTACTTTTAACAATAAACCTATTGCATAATCGGCAGAAGATGATTTGATTTTTTCAAGTTCTACCCTTGTTATTGGTTGTTTGTAAGCAATTATTGCAAGTACTTCCAAAAGAGTTTTAGAAAGCTCCTTTTCCTTTAACGGAGTAAGCACCTCCGCCACTATGTCGCCGTAATCGGTGTTGGTGGAAAATTGTAATTTGCCGTTAAAATCAAGTAGCAAAACACCGCTGTCCCCGGAATATTTTTCTTTTAATATTTCCACACTCTTATCGAATTGAGCTTTTGTGGCATTAGGCAAAAGTTCTAAAATATCCGACTTTTTTTTGCTTGTACCCGATGCAAACAAAATTGCCTCAAGAATTTGTGTCAGATTTTCCATCAAAATTATCCTCCTCACTAGCCATTGCAAGCACTGTATAGTCATAAGTTTCAGGGTCGCAATCACTATTTAACCCAATTTTAATATCGCCGTCCGCTTGTTCTTGCACAATACAAGCAAACTGTTTGCTTACTAGTTGTAAAAGTGCCAAAAAGGTATTTATAATTTCCGATTTAGTAACTAACTCGTCAAATATGCTAAAAAAGCTTAATTCCTTTTTATCTACAAGCTCATTTACCAAAAAGTTAAGCTGCCTTGCAACGGTATACTCATCCCTTTGAATTTGTTTAACATCTACAATTTCTTCCTCTTTTGTAAAATTAAACAACACTTTAGCATAAGCTTCCATCAATTTTTCCAAATTAAAGCCTTTGATTGTAACTCTTGCATCCTTATCACTAAAAACGGGCTCACGATAAAATCTATTTAGTGTTTCATTTTCCTTTATGGCTTGAGCTTTTTCCTTAAACAACTCATGCTCAATCATCAATCTTCGAATTTCTTCTTCAGGGTCAAGCACTTCCTCAATTTCTTCCAAATCCTCTTCCTCACGTGGCAACAATGCACGTGCTTTTATTTCAAGCAATGTGGCAGCCATAACCAAAAAGTCAGTTGCACTATCCAAATCGGTAGTATCAATGCCATCAACCATTGCAAGATATTGGTCGGTAATTTGACTTATTTTAAGCGTATAAATATCCAAGCCATTTATCCTTGCTAAATGGACAAGAAGTTCTATAGGTCCGTCAAAATCATCCAAATGGAAGATATATTCGGAACTTGCGTGACTGTCAAATGATAAATTATTATTTTCCATAATTCCCAATTTTAAAAACTTTATTTAAAGCAGTAGTCCAAATATCAAATTCATTAGAGTTTCGATACCGCCTGTTATTGTATTGATAAACAAACCTATTATGTCAAAATAAACAAAAATACCGCCGAATCTAGATGCCAAGCTAGTTATAAGCAACAATGCAAACAATACCATTGTGCCGTAACGTCTCATAAATGCACAATACTTATTGTTGTATTTTGTAAATGCCTCAACAACATGAAATCCGTCTAACGGATAAATAGGCAAAAGATTGAATGCCATTAAAGTTAAATTAATGCTTATTCCGTACAAAAAGAAGTTATAAAATATTTTGAAAAATATAGCTCCTATTGCGGTAGTCACTCCTACAGCTTGAACAATGGCTCCCATTATCAATAAAAAAATGAAATTGACTATTGCAAGCAATAAATTCATCGTAACACCGGCTATCGAAACGGTAAAAACGCCTTTTCTTATCTTTTCAAAATTGTTTGGATTAATTGGTACGGGCTTTGCCCATCCAAAGCCTACAAATAGAAGAAGTAAAGTACCAAATACATCTAAATGCTTTAACGGATTGACCGTTAGTCTTCCCATACTTTTTGCCGTATTATCGCCATTCCAATAAGCAACAATGCCATGAGCATACTCGTGCATAGTAAACGCAATTACCATAGCAAATAAAAATGCCACTGCAATTATAAATTTATCCTGAATGCTTAAAGTTTGATTAAATAATATATTGAACATAAATTTTTACCTATTTCCTATTGCTTTAAAAAGTCTGGAATATTATCGTTTCTTGTTATATCTTCAAACGATTGCGGTTTTACCGCATAATCCGACTTGCCGTTCTCGACCATAACAACAGGAGGAATAGCATTTCTGTTATAATTGCTAGCCATACTGTATCCGTATGCACCTGTAGTAAATACAGCAATCAAATCTCCTCTTTTTGCAACAGGCAAATCGATTTTATCTATTATAATATCACCGCTTTCACAACATTTACCTGCTATACTAACAGTTTCCTCTGCTTTTGCATTGCAATTTGTTGCTATAACTGCCTCGTACTCTGCTTGATATAAAGCAGGTCTGATGTTGTCAAACATACCACCATCAATGCAAACATATTTTTTTATACCTTTGATATCGCGAATATTTCCCACCGAATACAAAGTAATTCCCGACTCTCCTACAATCGAACGTCCCGGCTCAACCATAAGTCTTGGTTTTGCGATTTTTTTGCTTTCAACCGCATCGTTTATTGCCATAGTGATTATTTTGATATAATTGCAGTAATCTTCCAATGAGTATTTTGGGTCATTTTCAGTATAATGTACGCCAAAACCGCCGCCCATATTCAATTCGCCTATATCAATGCCTGTAGTATTTTTAATTTCCAATATAAAGTCGGTCATAACATCAACTGCCAATCTAAAAGCATTACTATCAAAAATTTGTGAGCCTATATGACAATTAACGCCGTTTAAAGTTAAATTTTTGCATTTTAAAATACTTAAAATTGCAGTCATGGCATCGCCGTTTTCAATGGAAAAACCGAATTTGCTATCGATTTTAGCTGTTTGAATATAAGAATGTGTATGAGCCTCTACACCCGGATTTGTCCTTATATTAACTTTTTGTACAATACCTTTTTTTCTACAAATATCGTTTAAAATTTCAATTTCTTCTATATTATCAATTACCACAACACCAATATTGTTATCAACGGCATACTCCAATTCCGAAACAAGCTTGTTATTGCCGTGAAAATACGCTTTGGAAATATCAAATCCGCTGCTTAATGCAGTATAAATCTCTCCTGCGGAAACTACGTCTATATTCATATCAAGTGATTTCATAATAGCATAAATTGCTTTGCAGCTAAAAGCTTTAGATGCAAAAGCAACACCGCCAAAACCACCATAATATTTTGCAATAGTATCCTTAAAAGCACAACAAACCGACTTAATAAACTCGACATCCATAACATATAACGGAGTACCGTATTTTTCCCTTAATTCGCTTACTTTAACTCCGCCGATAACCAATTCGCCATCTTTATTCGGCATCATACTTTTTCTGTAATTCATAATTGTCCTTTTATGCCTTTTTGTATTTATAATAATTATAATTATTTTAACATTATTTTATAACAATGTCAAGTTTAGCGGTATAATAAACCTACTTAGGTAAAAATAATATAAAAAAATTGCCGCATAAATGCGGCAATTAAATTTTATAATTAGTGAGTAAAGATAAACAACAGAATGAATATTACCGAGATAATTATTGTTACATATTCTTTCTTCAAATAATATGTTTTTGGCAACAATCCGGATTCTGCATTTTCTTCCTTTTCGCTATCGATAGTTACTTCGCTTTCTGCAACAACTTCGCTATCCTCTACAACATTTTCATCTGCAGGTGCTACAACTGCTACAACAGCTTTTGCTTTCTTAACAAATTCTTTTCCAATACCAAAATATTTACCTGTACCAAGCATAATCAAACAGTGAGAAATCAATCCAAGACCGATACCATAGCTTATGTTGTAAGTAAATGCCATCATAGAAATTGTTAGGAATGCAGGAACAGCAGCCGCTGCATCTGTAAAGTCGATATTTTTAACACTTGCCATCATCAATACACCTACATATATAAGTGCTGCTGCAGTTGCACAACCTGGGATAATTTGTGCAAGCGGTGTCAAGAACATTGCTAGGAAGAATAAACCGGCAGTTACTAAAGAAGTAAGACCTGTTCTTCCTCCCTCTGTAACACCTGCACTTGACTCTACGAAAGTAGTAACAGTAGTTGTACCGAAAATTGCACCTGTGCAAGTAGCAACAGAGTCAGCAAGTAAAGCTTGTTTCATTCTTGGAAGAGTTCCGTTTTCATCAAGCATATTTGCTCTTTGAGCAGTACCTAGCAATGTACCGATTGTATCGAACATATCAACCATTGCAAAGGACAATACACCTGTTATAATTACCAAAGCTACATCGGCAGCATTTTGACCTGCAAAGTTCCAGCCGCTTACAAAAACTTGACCTACCAAATCTTTGCCCCAAGATGCAAATGCATCGCCGGGATTTACAAGCATTGCGCCCCAATTAGGGAAATTAGCTACTCCGCCAAAACCGCCTGCATAACCAAATACATAGTACATTACCGAGCCGCCAAGAATACCCCAAAGCATAGCACCTCTTACTTTAAGCTTGCTCATTACTGCAATAGCGATAAAAGTAATCAAAGTAATAATGATTGGATAAACTTTAGCAAATACAAATCCGTCTGCAAAAACATTAAAGCTTTGCAATTTGACAAGTGTAGATGCATCCGCAACGATTGCTCCACAGTTTTGAAGCCCCAAAAATGCAATGAACAAACCAATACCTACAGGAATTGCTTGTCTTACCGACTTAGGGATACTTTCAACTATTTTCTCTCTTACACCAACCAATGTCAATATCAAGAATAAAATACCAGAAATCAATATGATAAACAATCCATTTTCAACCGACATATTAGCGCAACCTACACCTACTATTGTAAATGCAAAAAATGCGTTAAGTCCCATACCCGGTGCTTGTGCAAATGGATATTTAGCATAAAGTGACATCATCAATGTACCTACGATAGCACCTAAAGCAGTAGCAATATAAAATGCACTGTTTAAAGCACCGTTTGTAGCACTTAAAATGCTTGGATTTACTACCAAAATATAAGCCATAGCCATAAATGTAGTAACACCTGCCATTATTTCGGTTCTGAAATTACTTCCGCTTTTAGAAACGCCGAAAAATTTGTCCATACCGGATATAAACTTGTTTTTTGGCTTTCCGTCAGGGGTTGCAGCAACTGTGCCGTCGACATTTTCTGCTACCACTTCAGTTTCCGAAACATTTTGTTCAACTTCTTGAACAACTTGCTCTTGTTTTTCTTCCATACCTTTCTCCTTTAAAATAATTTTTATATTGATTAATTATTTTTAAATTAATTACTATACATTATGTTACAAAAGTGTCAAAAAAAGTATACTTTTTCTGACACTTTTAAAAAACTAGTTTTTTATAAATATCAATTATATTTCGTCCACTTCTTCTTTATTTTAGTATACAAAATATAACTTTTTTTGTCAATAATTATTTGTCAGAAAAAGCATACTTTTTATGACACTTTACTTATATTATATATAAATAAAACTAATAACTATTTACTAATAAAATTAAAATGTAATATTTCTTACTAAACTTGCGATAAATAAAAAAGATAAGCTTGTAAAAATATACAAGTTTATCTTGATTTTTTTAATTTAGTATCGATTTTCGAATTGAAAAATAAATTTTAGTCTATTAGTTCCTCTATAAAACTAGTCGCATCGAATTTAATCAAATCGTCAATTTTTTCGCCTACGCCTACAAAGCAAACAGGTATTTCTTGCTCACTGCTTATTGCAAAAACCACACCGCCTTTTGCTGTTCCGTCAAGTTTGTTCAATATTATTCCGTCTATATCAAATATTTCTCCGAAAGTTTCAACTTGAGCTACGGCATTTTGACCTGTTGTTGCATCCAAAACAATGTATGAGCGATAGTCACAATCAGGATATTCTCTATCTACTACTTTGTGAATTTTGTTAAGCTCGTTCATTAGATTTTTCTTATTATGCAATCTGCCTGCAGTATCAATCAAAACGACATCGTCCTTTCTTGCCTTAGCACTGCTTATCGCATCAAATACTACAGCCGCAGGATCGCTCCCCTCGCTTTGTTTTACAATCCTTACACCTGCACGTTCCGCCCAAACGGTTAATTGGTCACTCGCTGCTGCACGGAATGTATCTGCCGCGGCAAGTACAACCGATTTACCCTCCGACTTAAAGTATTTTGCAAGCTTACCTATTGCCGTGGTTTTGCCTACGCCGTTAACACCTGCAACCAAAATGACAAGCGGATATTCATACTCAGGTATATCATAATCAATTTCGCTAATCATTATTTGTTTTAAAATATCTTTTGCTTGAGATGTATCCGTCAATCTTTTTTCATAGCATGCCTCTTTAAGTTTGTTACAAATCATTTCAGTTGCCGTAAAGCCTACATCTGCACTTATCAAAGCCATTTCCAACTCTTCGTAAAATTCGTCATCGATAGCTCTTCCTTTAAACAATTCGTATATTTTACGGCTGAAATTTTCTTTTGTTTTCTTAAGTCCGTTGCTTATTTTACTAAAAATCCCCATAATTCTCCTTAATATTAAATATAAAAGTTTTATGTATTTTAATCTTCACTGATATTTTTAACAGCTTCCGAAAGCTCGACAGAAACAACCTTAGATACACCTCGCTCTTCCATTGTAACACCAAATAATCTGTCCGCTTGTTCCATTGTAGGTTTTCTGTGTGTAATAACGATAAATTGAGTATTGCCGACAAATTTTTTCAAATATTTTGCAAACAATGCCGCATTACCGTCGTCAAGTGCAGCCTCAATTTCGTCAAGCAAGCAGAATGGCATAGGTTTTGTTTTTAGGATAGAGAACAAAATCGCGATTGCGGTAAGTGCCATTTCTCCACCGCTCAAAGCTGACAAGTTTTTGGTATTTTTACCCGGCAACATCGCAACAATTTCTACACCTGCTGTCAATGGGTCTTCCGCATGCGGGTCAATTTGCAATTTTCCTGTACCACCGCCAAATATCTCTTTAAACGTTACTTCAAAGTTTTTAGCTATTTTAGCAAATTCGGTATCAAAAATCTCTTGCATTTCACGGCTTAGGTCACGAATAATGCCAAGCAAATCGTTTTCCGCTTTTACCAAGTCATCCCTTTCGGTAACAAGTCCTGTATGTCGTTCGTTTAGTTCCTCATACTCGCTTATCGAACTTGGACTTACTTCGCCCAAACTATTTATAGCCCTCTTTAAATGAGCAATTTCAGTTATACTTTCACTGTCATTATACTCTTCCAATTTATATGGCAAACTGCTTTCGTAATTCAATCCGTATTCTTCGTCTATCCTTGCAGTCAAGTTTTCAAATTGAACACGCAATTTTTCTATATTACCTTCTTCCTTGGTCTTTTTGTTTGTAGCTGTTTGCAGCCTTGTATTATTTTCGTCCTTTTCCAAAAGCAAACTACGGTTTGTATTGTTTAAAGTATTCTTTTGACTTGTCAAACTTTCTATTTTACCATCTATTTCGTTTACTTTAGCCTTATCTGCTTCAGACAAAACCGCATTGTTCATTTGATTTTCGGTATCCTCAATATGAGCGCGTACCTTTTCCAAATTACTTTTTGCAACGACAATCGCATTTCTTGCATCTGATTTGATAACAACTTCACGGTCGATATCGCCTTGACAAATGGTCAATTTATTTGCAATATCCGCTATTCTCACTTTCATATTTGCAAGGTTTGCAGAAAGTTTGTTTCTCTCGTTGACTTTACTGTTCAAGTTTTCTCGTGATTTTGCTTTTTGGTCGTCAAAATCGCTAGTTTGACTGCTGATATCTGTTCTTAATCTGCCTGCGCCCGACAAGCTTTTTTCAATAATAGTCAATTTTTCGCAAAGTTCATTGTAAGCAGAGCTTTTATTTTGCAAATCCTCAACTATTACATCCAATTTGTCGGAAATATCGTTTAATTTGTTAGTTTCGGTATTAAATAAAACTTCCTTATCAATTAACTGTTGATTTAAATTACCAATCAAAAAGTTAAGTTGTTCGTTGTTTTTGTTGCAAATTTCAAAATCTTCGTTCGATTTTTCAAGCATTTGAGTTGTTTTTTCTATATTTTTTATTACAAACTCAAGTTCACGCTCTCTGCCCAAAATACCGATTGCATCTTGCTTTCTACTACCGCCCGTTACAGAGCCTTGTGTACTAAAAATTTCTCCCTCAAGAGTTACAATCCTAAATGCACGATTGTATTTTTTTGCAATTCTGCTTGCATTGTCATAAGTATCGCAAACAATAGTTGCACCAAGCAAATTTTTAAATACATTATCGTAAGCTTTATTATATCCAATCAAATCGGATGCGACACCCTCAACGCCTACCTCTTTTAAGACATTTTTTTGTTCTTCATTTAAAAGGCGTGGACGCATAGAGCTTATCGGTAAAAATGTAATTGTACCAAGCCTAAATTTCTTTAAAACTTCAATACAGTATTTAACGTCATCGATATTTGCAGTTACTATATTTTGCAGTGCGCCGCCAAGAGCAACTTCAACCGCAACCTCATATCGTGCGGGTACGTTAATCAACTCTGCAACAACACCTAAAATTTTGCTATCCAAAACTTTATCTTGTTTTGCGTGTTGCATAATTTTTTGTACGGATGCAGCAAAGCTTTCGTATTGATTTTTTGCCCTTGTTATAACCGTTTTTTGCATTTCGTAAGATGCCAAAGCACTTTTACATTCACGGATATTATTTTCAAGCAAAGTCATTTTTACTCTGTTATCACTTTGATTTTTTTTGCACTCGCTGGCTTCTCTGTAAATATTATTTCGCTCCGTTTGAATACGGTTGATTTCTTTTTCTACAGCTTGTTTTTCTTCCTCAGTGCTTTCAATATCTTTCTTTAAATTAGTTATTTCCTCTTCTTGCTCGATTTTATCTTGTGATAAATATTCAAACTGAGTGTTAAGTTTTGTATAGTCGACATCGGCATCGGACAATTTTTTGATTGCCTCCAACATTTTTCTTTCCGATTGCTCAAATTCGGCATTACTCCTGTTGATTTCGTCAGTCAACTTCAACATTTCGTTTTCTTTTGTCTCATACTCACTTTTTAGCGTATTCAACTCAAACAAAATTTCGTCGTGTTTTTTATTTAAAGCATCGATAAGTTCTTCGATATCGTCTATTTTTTGAGTGTTTTTATCTATTTCGTTAAGCAGATTTTTTTCTTCTGCTTTGCCGTAGCTAAGTCTTTCTTGCAAAGTTTCGCCTTTACCCAATTTTTCTTGGTTTGCGACCAAAATTTTTGTCCTTAGCTCCCTATATTCGTTCAAATCTTCTTCAATTTTTTGAATTTTCTCTAAATTTGCAAAATAATCGCTATCATTTTGCTTGATTTTGGAAGATACAAACTCTATTTCTTCGCTTATAGCCTTAATAAGTTCGTTTATTTTGTCAATTTCTTTGTCATTATTTTCGTAAGCATACAAAAAGTGATTGACTTCCAACTGACGCAAATTATCATATAATTGCAAATACTTTTTGGCATTTTCCGCCTTTTTTGCAAGCGGGGTAAGCTGTCTTTCCAATTCTTTGATAATGTCTTGTACTCGGTCTAAGTGGTCACGAGTTTTTTCAAGCTTATCTTCCGCCTCGTCCTTTCTCTTTTTATACTTACTAATACCTGCGGCCTCTTCAAAGATTACTCTTCTGTTTTCAGGCTTAGAGTTGATAATTTCGGCGACTCTACCTTGTCCGATAATGCTGTAACCGTCCTTACCAAGACCTGTATCACGAATTATGTCACGCATATTTTTAAGCAAAATAGGCGTGCCGTTAAGCAAATACTCACTATCGCCCGAGCGATATAGCTTTCTTGTAAAACTTACTTCGTCAAAAGCAAGCGTTTTGAATATTTTTTGGTCGGTATTGTCAAACACCAATGTAACTTCGCAATAACTCATTTGAGTACGTCTTTGTGTACCTACAAATATAACGTCTTGCATATTTTTACCACGCAGTTGTTTAGCCGATTGCTCGCCTAGTACCCACTTTATCGCATCCGAAAAGTTACTTTTACCACTTCCGTTAGGTCCAACAATACCGGTAATACCCTCATTAAATTCAATGACGGTTTTATCGGCGAAAGATTTAAATCCGTACAGTTCCAATCTTTTGAAATTCAATAGTCTTACCTCGCGTATTTTATACTATTTCTTAATGCTTTTTACATAAATGAATTTGCAAATTTTTTACTAAAATTAATGCAATTTTATTGCTTGCAAAAAAATAAAAAATATGGCAAAAATATTTTAAGTAAACGCTTTAAATTACAAAAAATATTTTACCATATTTTATCCGTTTTGTAAATAGAAAACAATATATTATTAATATAAATTTGTATTGACAAATTTTACTTTATACTGTCGATTAATGCTTTCATTTTTTTCTTTTGAGCAGGTGACATATTAGGCGACATCATATTATAAAAATTTTGCAACATTTCGGGACTTAAATTTCCAAGTTGTTGCTGCTTTGCAACTTCTTTGTAAAACTCATCT
The DNA here is from genome assembly GCA_947646415.1 of uncultured Clostridia bacterium. Taxonomy (GTDB): domain Bacteria; phylum Bacillota; class Clostridia; order Christensenellales; family UBA3700; genus MGBC100798. Next base: position 38,926 of record CANSGN010000012.1, read on the forward strand.
ATAAGTTGATTTTCGGAATATCCGCTATACTTATTAAATTGACTTTGCACATCTGCCTCTGCATCCTTTTTTGTATATGTACCCTTAAAATTATTTGTGCCGTTTGAGCAAGAGCTATTGTTATAACCTTTAAAGTTTCTTACATTTTTACCCATATATCCCTCCTTTAATCACTAACTATTATATGACTGCATATAATATAATGTGATAAGGAGGGAGAATTATGTTTGACCCGCAAATGCTAATGAATATGTTTGGCAATATGAATTTTTCCGGTAATGCAGATGGTAATAATTTAAACAATATGCAAAACAATCCGCTTTTTAGTATGTTAGGAGCAAATCCTTCCATGCTCTCCGGTATTATGCAAATGTTTAATAATAACGGTGCTCAAAATACCAATACTCCAGCTGTGGGTAAAAATACGTATGTAAGTAACAAAATAACCGATAAAAAAAATATCAATTCCGAACTTTACCACATTATAAAAAATGCGGATTCCATCCTTTGACAAGTAAAATAAATTTTATTTATGAAAATAATAATCTATTTAATAATTTTCGGGATAATTACAACAATCGAAATGGTTGACGTACTAAAAAAATAATATAAAAAAACCACCAAATTAAATTTTAATCGGGTGGTTATTTTTGTTTTTACTATCTTAATTTTCTTATAAACTTAATAATCAAAATACCATTTTTTTATCAATTTAAACTACTACAATTTGTATGAGTATAAAAATTCACATTATTAGTTTATCACAAAAACCTTTTGAAAATCGGTACTATTTGTCTTATTTATTGTTATAAATTAATCTACCGCAGTTAGGACACTCTACAATTCTGCCACCTTGAAGTTTGATTGTAAGGTCACTTGAAATATCCATACCGCAACCCAAACAAGCTTTAAAATTATCGGAAGACGGTACTAAAACAGGCATCTTTTTATTCTTTCTTATTTCGTTGTATTTAGATATTATATTGCCAGGAATTTCTGCTTGTAATTTTTTTAGTTCTACCAAATAATTTTTTGCCTTAGCTTCGATTTCGGTTTTGATTTTTTGCATATCAAACTTTCTTACCTTGATAATATCTTCAAGCTTTTTCAAATCGTCAAGCGACTTTTTGCTTATCTCTATACAATCATCCATTTTTTTGGAAAGCCTTGTCAATTCCCTTTCAATGTTTAATAACTCTTTTTGAAATTGTGCAATCTTTTTCTCGTACTTGTCTATTTCCTTAAGTTCTTCAAATGACTCCAAAACCTCATTTAGTCCGCTTATTTCATCCAAAATGCTTTTATATGTTTGCTTGTATCTTTCAACCAAAACAGCTATTTCGTCCGCTTCTCTTATGCTCTTCATCATATCTTCCGTTCTTGATTTATACACAGTCATAGCCTTTGCATACTCTTGTGCAGGTTTGCTTTGCTTTAACTCAAGCTCACAAGCATAAACCTTTTTATCAATATCTTGATATGCCAATATTTTTTGTAAATCCATACAAAACCTCCTTAATTGAAATTAACATATTTATTTAAATTGTTAATTATATTTTTTAAAAAATTATAAATTATATCTACAAATATCACTTCACTTTCAAAGTGCCCTATTTGTATAACTGCAATATTTTTAGCAAGCAATTCCAATATTATATTGTGTTTAAACTCACTTGAAATTACCGCTGTAACACCAAGCTCAGCCGAGCGAGAAATTACTTCTTCTATCCTGCCACCCGAGCCACTTATAAATGCAACTATGTTTTTTATCGCTTTTTCTGCATTTTTCGGATAATATGTTTTTGGTTGGTCTTCATTAGTAATTTTGCAAATTTTTAGCAATATTTCGTCTAAATTGCCATTATAATATCCAAAAACCCCCAATCCATCACTTAAAAATCTTTGTGGTACTATGCCAAGCCTATTTGCCATTTCAAAGTTTATACCCATATCCGACATATCCATATTGGTATGTGCACTATAAACATTTATGTTATTTTTTATACATTTCATAAGCAAGTTGCTTACATAATCGTTATCCTTTAAACTATGTAACGGCTCAAATAAGGCAGGATGATGTGTAATAATCATATTACAGTTTTTAGCAATGCTATCATTAATCACATTTTCAGTTAAATCTACTGCAATTACTACACCTGTAATATCGGCATTATAACTACCTACAAGCAAACCTACATTGTCCCAGCTTTCCGCAAGCGACAAAGGTGCAATATTTTCAATTAATTCGCAGACTTCAAAAACTTTCATAAATTCTCCATGCCAAGGCATATATTTACCTTTATGTCATTTAACAATTAAAAAAATTAATCATCACAAAACTCTTTAAGTAATTGCAATTTGTGCGCAATTATATTTTTTTCGCTATCTCCTACCAATGGATAAATTTCATTTAGCTGTGCATACGTATTTTTTGCATAAAGCTTAAAATCATCCCCTATACCACTGCCAAAAAGCAACTCAAAATCTGTCGGAGTATATTTTCCGTTTTCACAAATCAAAATATCATAAAATTTGTTTTCGGACAAAACTTTGTAATCTTTTTTAGGACAAAGGTTATTTTCGCTCAAAAATTGCCGTACTTTATCGGTATTTTTTTGCGGAGATAAAATATATAAAGGATATCTTTTACTTTTATTTATTATCTTTATTATCTCTTCCCCGCCCATACCGGAAATCAATACACAATCTATATTATAATTTTCAATACTGCAAAGCCCGTCTCCAACCTCGGTTTTATAATTACAAAGCCCTAGCTTTTCGGCTGTAAGCTTTGCCTTTGCTATGCTTTTACTGCTTATATCACTTGCCACTACTAAGCTATTGGGGTTATTTAAGGCATAACAGATACTTATATATCCGTGGTCAGCACCTATATCCGCCAAATTTTTACCATCTGGAATTTCGGAAAGCAACGTTTGCATTCGCCTATCCAATTTCATCGATTCATATAATCCTTTAGTTTTTTAGTACGACTTGGATGTCTTAATTTTCTTAAGGCTTTTGCTTCGATTTGTCTTATACGCTCACGAGTAACGTTAAACTCTCTGCCTACTTCTTCCAAAGTTTTAGGTCTGTTATCATCCAAACCGTACCTCTTTCTCAAAACTTCGTTTTCACGCGGGGTCAAAGTATTAAGCACTTGCAATAATTGCTCTCTCAACATTTTGGATTCTGCCGATTCGCTTGGAGAAGTAGCTGTGGTATCCACAATAAAATCTCCTAAATGGCTGTCTTCCTCTTCGCCGATAGGTGTCTCCAATGAAACAGGGTCTTGTCCAATCTTTAAAATTTCAGCTACTTTTTCTTCAGTCAAGCCCATTCTTTCGCCGATTTCCGCAGTGCTAGGCTCTCTTCCCAATTCTTGCAAAAGAGTACGCGCAACGCGGTTGGTTTTGTTAATCGTTTCAACCATGTGTACAGGTATTCTTATTGTCCTTGCTTGGTCTGCAATAGCACGTGTGATAGATTGTCTTATCCACCAAGTAGCATAGGTAGAAAACTTAAAGCCTCTTGTGTAGTCAAATTTTTCTACTGCTTTTAACAAACCAAGGTTACCCTCTTGGATAAGGTCAAGAAATTGCATACCTCTTCCCACATAACGTTTAGCAATACTTACAACCAATCTCAAGTTTGCCTCACTCAATCTGTTTTTTGCATAATTACAATCCTTAGGGTCATCACTTGCCATCATTTTTGCAAGCTCGACTTCTTCCTCTCCTGTAAGCAATGGTACTGAGCCGATATCTTTCAAATACATTTTAACCGAGTCATCAGTTACTCCGTCGCCCATAATTTTATCTAAAGAAACTTTTTCTTCCAAAGTCAATTCTTCAACGGTAATGCCCGCATCGCTTAATTTTGTATACATTTCTTCCATGTCTTCGGCGTCCAAAAGTAATTTTTCTACTTTTGCCAACACTTCGTCACTAGAAACTTTATTTTTCTTGCTTTTGCCAAGCTCAATCAAACTGTTTAAAGCTTGTGTAAACTTATCTTCTTTTGATTTACGGGTTGATTTTTCTTTATTTTCCATTTTTCCTCCGTTTTAGTGCCAAAATTTTTGCGTGAATTTCCGCAATTTGATTGCGGAGTAAGTTTTGGCTGTCAATATTTTCCTCTTCTGAATAGCGCAATGTAAGCTCTTGCATTTCAATATCCAAAAAGTCTTTCTTTAAGGTTAAAAAGCAATCTCTGAGCATTTGCTCTCTGCAATCGTCGGGTATTTCTTCAAAACTACCATCTGCAATTATTTTAGCTTCACTGTTACCTTCAAGTTCTTTTAAGATATCTATATTCAAAGTATTATTGCTTGCTTTAATTTCCCTTGCATAATCGTAAATAGCGATATGCTCTTTTTCCTTTAAGTAAGGGGAAATATCTTCCTTAATATACTCTAAAGCATCATATTTAAATATACAATATATCAAAAACCTAGATGCTTTAAAATATTTATTCATACTTGGTTTCACGGTAAATCTGTCTTCTTTTTTGTTTTCGATTTCCTGTGTTTCCTTGTATCCGCTTGCATTATCCTCCATTTTGTTAAGTTGTTTGGATAAGCTTTGCGGGGATAACCTGCTTAATTGAGAAATAAGCGGAATATATGCCTCTCTTTCTACCAATGTGGAAAGCTCTGACAATACTTCCAAGGCTTTTACGGCAAATTTACCTTGTCCGTCAGGGGTTTGCAAATCAAACTGTTTTGCTACTGCCCTTATTTTGTATTCACTTGGGGATATAGCTTGGTCAACTAATTCCCTAAATTTGTTTACGCCGTATTGTTTTATAATATCGTCCGGGTCAAGCCCCTCTATAAGCGTAATAACTTTTACATTAAGTCCCGCATCACGAAGTATGTCAATCCCTTTATAGGTGGCTTTTTGTCCCGCATTATCGCCGTCATAACATAGATATATATTGTTATTATAATATTTAAGCATTCTTGCTTGTTCGGGCGTCAACGCTGTGCCCATTGAAGCAACGACATTTTTTACACCTGCTTGATGTAACATAATTACATCCATATATCCTTCCACTACAATAACGCAATTAAAGTTTTCGGTAAGTTTTGCCTTTTTAAGTGTGTGAACACCGAACAATTCGTTTCTCTTTTTAAAAATCAACGTTTCTTCCGTGTTTTTGTATTTCATAAAGTCGGCAGCACCCAAAACTCTTCCACCAAACGCCACAACATTGTTCATATTGTTAAATATGGGTACAATAAGTCTGCCTGCCTCAAAATCGTACAACTTGCCGTTTTTTTCTTTGGCAACGCCGCACTCTAGCATTTCGCCATCAGTATAGCCTTTGCCTTTTAAAAATTCAATAAGTTCATTAAAACCGGAGGAATAGCCCATTCCAAAAGTTTTTAAAGTACTTCTCGTAAGCTTTCTTTGCGTGATATAATCAACAACCTCGCCCGTCTTTTGAGCCATTAAGTTATTATGATAATACAATCCGCAATCACGCATTAGCGCATAAAGTCTTTCTTTTTTTTGTCTTTCCGCCTCTCGCTGTTCTTTATTATAATCTGTTTTAAAGGACGGAACTTCCATACCGGCTCTGCTTGCAAGTATTTGAACTGCCTCTTTAAAGTCCACATGTTCAACTTGCTCGATAAAGGAAAAAACATCTCCGTGAGCACCGCACCCAAAGCAATGGAAGGTGCCACGAACTTCGTCCAAAGTAAAGGAAGGAGTTTTTTCATTGTGTATAGGACATCTTGCCCAATAACGTCCGCCTTTTTTTTCTAGGTCGACATACTTTTGTGCAACATCGATTATATTCGATTTTTCCCTAAGTTCCTGTAAAAAACTAGGATAGTCCTTATACAAAGTGTACTCCTTTATAATTATTTTGCAATAAAAAGCTAAAATAATTACATTTATCAAACAAAATTTGATTTAAACTAGATATTCCAACAATTAGGAACAAACAAATCTTCAAAAGCTTTAACTGCAAAAGTATCTGTCATACTTGCAATGTAATCGGTTACGGCATTATCCTTGCCCCATTTTTCAATCAAACCGATATAAAAAGCAGGTAACTTGTCTATGTTTTTCATATAATAGTAATATAAAAACTCAATCATTTGATTGGCTTTTTGCTCTTCGATTTTAGCTTTTGGATTAAAATAAACGCTTTTGAACATAAAATCTCTTAATTCATCAGCCATTTTATCGATTTCCTTTGAATAAGCGACAAAATCTTTGTTATAGCTGTTTGCAACCAAATCATTTACCAAGGTATTTATTCTTTTTGCTTTGCTGTCGCCAAGCACTTCGGTTATGTATTTAGGAATATCGCTTTCCGTCAATATACCACCCAAAATCGCATCCTCTATATCGTGATTCATATAAGCGATTCTATCTGCATAACTTACGATTTTGCCCTCTAAAGTTGATGGTTTACCGCTTTTTTTATGGTGCAAAATGCCGTCACGAACTTCAAAAGTCAAATTAAGACCTTCCCCGTCATTTTCCAATAACTCCACAACTCTTAAGCTGTGTTTGTTATGCTCAAAACCATTAGGATTTAATCTGTTAAGCACATTTTCTCCGCTATGACCAAAAGGAGTATGTCCCAAATCGTGTCCTAAACTTATTGCCTCAGTCAAATCTTCGTTCAACTTTAAAGCTCTTGCAACTGTTCGAGCCACTTGCATAACTTCCAAGGTATGAGTAAGGCGTGTCCTGTAGTGGTCGCCCTTAGGAGATAAAAACACTTGCGTTTTATGTTTTAAACGCCTGAATGCCTTGCTATGGATAATTCTATCCCTGTCCCTTTGAAACTCTGTCCTCAAAGTAGACGGCTCGACTGCTATTTCCCTACCTTTTGTGTTTAAAGAATGGCAAGCGTATTTGCTTAAATATTGTTTTTCAAACTCGTAAATGTGCTCTAACATATTTATCTTCCTTATTTATTGATTATTTATCAAAATTGGAAATTTCAATATCGTCAAACGAAATCTTATTTTCATTTTCGCTATCTTTTTCCGACTTTATGTTTGGTTTTTCAATATTATCAACAGGTTTATCGTCCTTATGGAATATTTTTTCAGACTTTTTGACATCTTCTTCTTTCTCGTCATTGTCTTTCATAAAGAATTTATCTATAAAAGTATTTTCTTCTTCCTCTTCCTGCTTATTTAAAACCTTTACATAAATTTTTTCAATCTTTTTAGGGTCAGCGTCCAATACTTTAATAGTAAGATTATTAAAATCGAATTGCTCACCGCTGCTTGGAATATAACCGAAATGGTCAACTATCCAACCGCTAACCGTTGTAACTTCCAAATCATCGCTATCGTATTTTTGCTCTAACTTGTCAAACATATCTTCGATATTGCAACCGCCTGTGATTTGATATTCATTTTCACTTATTTGTGTAATATCTTCTACTACCTCGTCATGTTCGTCCCAAATTTCGCCGACAAGCTCTTCCAAAATATCTTCCAATGTGACAATACCTGCTGTACCGCCGTACTCGTCAAGCACGACAGCCATGTGAGCCTTTGACTTTTGCAACATTTTCAAAACGCTTGAAAGGTTTGAGTTTAATGTAACCCAAATCGTTTGAGTCATATATTTTCTTATATCAAACTCTTTTTTAAAGTAATTTTTATAAAAGTCTTTCTCATGAAGTATACCAATTACATTATCGATATCCTCTTCAAATACAGGCAATCTGGAAAAACCGTTTTCCAAAAACAAATCACGCAATTCGTCTTTTTTTGCCTCAACATCTACAGCGATGACATCCACACGCGGAGTAAAAATATCCTTTACAGTAAGCTCATTAAACTCTATCGCACTGCGGATAAGTTCCCCTTCGTCTTCGTCTATACCGCCCTCGGTAGTTGCCTCGTCAACCATTGTAATCAATTCCGCCTCGCTCATACCGGAGTTGGAACTAGGTTTGAATATTTTTATCATTAATTTTTGCCATAATGAGAAAATATAAGTGAAAGGAGTAAAAATCAAACATAAAATTTGCAATATAGTAGCAACTTTTGTCGCAAAACTTTCACTAAATTCTTTGGCAATGCTTTTTGGTGTTATTTCGCCAAAAATCAAAGTAATAACTGTTACAACAATAGTGGAAACAGTTGCAGCCAAATCTGCCGACTTAATAATTTCGGTAAAAAGCAAAGTTGCAATAGTTGCTGCCGCAATATTGACTATGTTGTTGCCAATCAAAATTGTGGTAATCAATTTGTCATAGTTATCAACAAGCAACAAAGCTTTTTTTGCACCTTTTGAGCCTTCGTTAGCTTTGTTTTTAAGTTTGATTTTATTCAAACTGTTGTATGCAGTCTCCGATGCACTAAAAAATGCAGATAAGACTGTCAATGCAATAATTCCAATAATATAACCTATACATTGGGGGGACATAGTTTTTTCCTTTTTTTTGTTATGATATAAATTTACCTTTTTCGGTATTGGTTTTTATTTGATTTTTATTAAAATCGTATTTTTTGTTATTTTATTTTGTAATAATAATTGCTTTCATTTCACTATTTATAAATAAATTACAATCGTAAAATAAATTTGTTAACAATAATTTAACTAAAATTATTTTCTGTCGTCGCGTGCTACATATTCCTTATATTCGCATACAGCATTGTAACCCGGACGAATTATTTTGCCGTTGTTGGATAGTTCCTCAATCCTATGAGCCGACCAGCCTACTACTCTTGCAATAGCAAAAATCGGTGTAAATAATTCTACAGGCAAGCCAAGCATGTTGTACAAAAAGCCCGAGTAAAAATCTATATTACAGCTTACACCTTTGTAAATCGAACGTTTTTTACCTATTATTTCAGGGGCTAATCTTTGAATTTTTTCATACAGTTCAAACTCGCCTTGTGCATTTTTTTCATTTGCAAGAGCTTTTATGTAAGATTTTAAAATATCCGCTCTCGGGTCAGATAAGGAATATACTGCATGACCCATTCCGTAAATCAAACCACTTCTGTCAAATGCTTTTTTATCAAGCAAATCTTCCAAATATTTTGTTACGGACTCGTCCGAATAATCGGCAAGATTAGCTTTCATATCCTCAATCATTTTAACAACTTTTATGTTTGCACCGCCATGTCTTGGTCCTTTTAGCGAGCCTAATGATGCAGCAATGGAACTATATGTATCCGTACCGGACGAACTTACAACGTGGGTTGTAAACGAGCTGTTATTTCCGCCGCCATGCTCTGCATGTAAAACCAAACATATATCCAACAACTCTGCCTCCAAAGGAGTAAAATTGCCGTCTTCACGCAAAATATAAAGCAAATTTTCCGCTATCGAATAGTCAGGATTAGGTTTTCTAATAAGCAAACTTTCGGAATTATAGTAATGTTTGTAAACATTATATCCGTAAACGGCAAGCAATGGGAACTGTGCAATTAATTGCAAACATTGCCTTAAAACATTTGTAATGCTTATGTCATCCGGATTGCTGTCGTAAGAATATAATGTCAAAACCGAACGAGACAATGCAATCATCATGTCGTTGGTTGGTGCTTTCATAATAATATCGCGTACAAAGCTGTTTGGCAATCTTCTAAAACCACCTAGAATTTCGATAAACTTTTTCAATTCGTCATTATTAGGTAGTTTACCAAATAACAAAAGATAGGCAGACTCCTCAAAACCGTACCTATTGCCCGAGCCGGCAAAACCGTTTACGATATCTTGAATCTTAATTCCTCTGTAATATAGTTCGCCTTTGCAAGGAACAGATTTTCCATCTTCGTTTGTTTTACTAGAGATGATATCGGAAATTTCAGTAAGGCCTGTAAGCACCCCTTTTCCGTTGATATCACGCAAGCCACGTTTTACGTCATACTTATCGTAGTACTCACTTTTTATGTAAGTACTATCTTTTGCCATAACAGCCAAGTCGTCAATATCAGCTTGCACCTCTTCCAAAAAACTTTTAAAATCTGTCATTATATCCTCCTTGCACAATTAATCTAGTATATTTTAGCATACTTTAAATTAAAAAGCAATAGATATTTTGATTTTATTTATATAATATATATTAAATTTATTAGCTAGAGGCGCAAAATATATCAAAATTTGTTTTTTTATAAAATAATTTTCACATAACTTTTTTATTGTCGCACTTTCATTTGCAATAAATAAAAGTATTTTTTGCAATTAGCGTTTTATACTTGTAAAATATCGGACAAAATGCTATAATTAATACATTAATTTAACTAAGGAAATGTAAATGGATAACTATACTTTAATGAAATTGTCTGAAAAAATGGATGATGACGGGGTGGACATTGCAGATTTTGACCCCGAAGAGCTATATGAAATCAGCGATAGTGCCGAGGCATTTAAGCAAAAATACAAAGAGTTTTATACAGATATCAAACTTTCCATTAAGGAGGATTGGTAATGTCAGTATTTATCGCTAAAAAAATAATAAAAAAACAACCTCAAGAAAAACAAACTGAAGCTCGTTTACGTAATTTAATAGGTGCTATCGCAAGTTTTGTTGGAATAATCGCAAACTGTTTGATAGGTGTTTCCAAACTTATTGTCGGCTTGATTTTTAGCAGTATTTCGGTTGCAAGTGACGGTTTAAACAATATTTCCGACACAGCATCTTCTGCAGTAAGTATGATAAGCTTTAAAATTGCAGACAAGCCTGCGGATAAAAAACACCCTTTCGGGCATGCAAGAGCCGAATATTTAGCTGCAATGATAATCTCTTTTATCATTATCATGCTTGGGCTAGAGCTTATAAAGTCATCTGTAGAAAAAATAATAGCAAATACAGCCTCGACTTTTAGTTATATAACAATAGGAATATTGATTTTTTCCGTCCTTGTAAAAGTTATACTATTTATTTACAACTTTGCAATGTACAAAAAAATAAATTCCTCCACTCTAAAAGGCGTAGCAATCGATTGTATAAATGACTGTTTAGTAAGTATAATGATTTTGGTTTCTACTTTTATATCTCACTACTTAAACGTAAATTTGGATGGATATTTCGGTATAGTAGTTGCTCTGCTTATAATTGTTCAAGGTATCAAGCTTATGATTAGCACATTCAATCCGCTGCTTGGGGAAAAAGCAGATAAACAAATGGTTGCAGACATTGCAAAGGCCGTGCAAAGCTACGATGGTGTGCTTGGAATCCACGATATGATAGTACACAATTATGGTCCAAACAGGTATTTTGTAAGCTTACATGTGGAAGTCGACTGCAATCAAGATATGCTAAAAAGCCACGAATTGATAGACACAATCGAAAGAGAACTTACCACCCCTACTACACAATTACTTATACACATGGACCCGATTAATAAGGACGATGAAGAGTCAAACAAATACAAATCAATGATAACGGAACTTGCAAAACAAATAGATAACCGTATTACAATACACGATTTTAGGATGGTGCAAGGGGTTAACAGCAACAATTTGATTTTTGATATTGTATTGCCTATGGAGTTTAAACTTTCGGACGACGAAGTAAAGCAGAACTTACAAAAAACAGTAAAAGAAAAAGATACAACTTGCAATCTTGTAATCAATGTGGATAGAAATTATACCGAATATTAAAAATTTCATCTAATAATTAAACTTAGCAAATAATTTAAGAATTTGATTGATATAACATTTTAAAATTATTTTCTTAAATAAAATCACAGATTTAAATAAAAAAATCACACAAATTGTGTGATTTTTTGTCTAATTTTTAAAATAATCTTGTGCAAGCAGACCATAAACACAAGCATCTACTATTCCTTTATTACTATAATCTGCTTGTCTTAAAGTTCCTTCATATAACATTCCGCACTTTTTCATGACTCTGCCGGAGTTTGGATTATTAGGGTCGTGCATTGACTCAATCCTATTTACCTTTACTTGTTCAAAAAAGAATTTCATTACAGCGGCAAGTGCTTCGCTCATAATTCCTTGATTCCACCATTGAGCACCAATACCATAACCGATATGTACTTTGTTTGTTTTTTCGCACAAATCAAAACCACTAATTGTACCAATAGGTTGATTGATTTCCTTTAAAACAATCGCCCATTGATAAAAATTAGGTTTTTTATATCCTTTTATCCACTTTTTTATGACTGATTTTGAAACTCTAATATCCTTATGAGTTTGCCACCTTAAAAATTCGGTCACATTATCGTCACTCATCAAATATTAAAAGATGAGGCAACATCATTTAAAGTAAATTTCCTCAAAATCAAACGAGGTGTTTCAAGCGTTACACTTCCCTTATTTAGCATTTTTCTTTTCCTTTATTATAATTTTCGTATATTACTACTCTTTTTTGTTATTGGCTTTAGTCATTTTGCTCATTCCGCGGAATAAATGTCCGTTAAATATATCCACAATTCCTTGTATTTTTTGTTCATTCAAAGCCCCGCCGCTAGATTGTCCTAGTTTAAATAACGGATTAGAACGCATTTGCTCATAACTCATCATAAAGCCGCCTGTATGCTTACCTTCGCCTGTTGCCAAAGGAATTATATTGCGAATACAAAACAAAATAAATTTTGCAGTCAAGCTATTTTCCGCAATTTCACTCAAGCAGTTATACTCGGTAAACTCGCCTTTTTTGGCAATTTTTCTTGACTCGATTATTTTTTGTCCGTATATTTTTTCAAACTCTTGTATTGGGAAAGTGTTATCCTTTGGCTTGTATGCCAACATTTCGCTGCTATCTCCAACACATTTATCTTGACTTGTTACATTTACATTAAGAGTTTTTATAATTTCTTCACTGTTTTTGCAAATATAAATTTGATATTCCCCGCTTTCAACAACGTAATCCTGCAAATTTATATCGTAAATTTCAAAATTATGTCTGTTTAAAACTATTGTAACACTCGCACTTTCATTTGCCTTTACACTAATTTTGGTAAATGCTTTCAATTCCTTTATCGGACGTAAATATTTGGAATCTTTTTTGCCGATATATACTTGAACTACTTCCTTTCCGTCAGTATTTCCCGTATTTTTAATTGTAATGTTTAATTTTCCGCCCTTTTCAATATCAAACTCATCCTCTAGCTCTATATCACTATACTCAAAAGTCGTATAACTCAAACCGTAACCGAAAGGAAAAGCCACTTTCTTATTAATAATATCGTAATACCTGTAGCCAACATAAATGCTGTCAGAATAATAAGTCCTATCACTATCATAATAGAAATTGTTAAACGAATTGCAATCCTCCAGCTTTATAGGATAACTTTCCGCAAGTCTACCGCTTGGATTAACTTTGCCGTATAAAATGTTTGCACAAGCTTCGCCACTACCGCTGCCTGCCAAATACATATTCAACAAACCGCTTACTTCGTTACGCCAAGGCAATTCCAGGCATGAGCCGGTAAACAAAACGACCACAACTTTTTTATGAATACTTGCTATACTGCTAACCAACTTATCGTGCATTACAGGTAAATTTATATGTTTTCGGTCAAGTCCTTCCACTTCCATATTGTCTGGCAAACCTACACAAAGTACGATTTTGTCATAATTTGCAGCTACTTTTTTGATTTTTTCTATCAAATCACTATTGTCATTAGTATATTTTTTGTGATAACCATCCAAATAATCGTACTGTACGCCTAGTTTATTAAGCCCGTCAGTTAATGAAGTTTCAAAAAACGGAGTTATATGCGAACTTCCGCCACCTTGAAAACGGCTTATTTTTGCCATATCTCCAACGACCAAAACTTTTTCTTCTGCTTTTAGCGGCAAAACATTATCCTCATTTTTCATTAAAACAGCAGAATTCTCAGCAATTTCTTTTGCAAGTGCATAATGCTCCTTTTCGTCAAAGCTAACTCGAATATCATTGATATACTTGTATTTATCTACTAAATTCAATACATTTACAACTGCTTTATCAAAATATTTTTCTTCAAGCTCTCCGTTTTGTACAGCTTTTACTACTTGTTTATCAGTAACACCATTACAAGAAGGCATCTCCAAGTCAAGTCCTGCTTCCACGGCTTTAACACGATTGTTTACTGCACCCCAATCTGACATAACAAGCCCGTCAAAGCCAAATTTTTCACGCAAAATATCCATAAGCAACCATTTATTTTCCGAGCAATATACTTCGTTAATTTTATTGTATGCACACATAATTGTGGCAGGCTTTGAGATATCCATAGCCACTTTAAAACTTTTTAGATAAATATCCATCAAAGCACGCATATCTATATTGTTACTTTCAATAAAACGTCTGTACTCTTGATTATTTGCGGCAAAATGTTTTAACGAACACCCCACTTTTTCCTCGTTCATACCCAAAATAAAATTTCCTGCCATATTACCGCTTAGGCATGGGTCTTCGGAATAATATTCGAAATTTCGTCCGCAAAGTGGGGAACGTTTTATATTAGCACCAGGTCCTAAAACCACTGCAACATTATTTGCTTTTGCCTCCAACGCAATAGCTTTAGCCATTTTGTTTGCAAGCTCTACATCAAAACTACAAGCAGCACACGATGCAGTAGGAAAACAAGTGGTTTTAATTTTACTATTAATCCCGTACTCGCCCTCATTCATTTTTCGTACCCCGTGCGGGCCGTCTGTCATCATAATACTAGGCACACCGACTCTATCCACAGCTTTTGTATGCCAATTATCTTTACCGGATAATAAACTTGCTTTTTCTTCCAATGTCATGTCCTTTGCATCACACATAAAATTACCCCTCATGTAAATCAATTTTATTGTTTTAGTTATAACATTAATTAATATAAAAGTCAATATTCAGTAATTTTTTGCAATTTATCCATTGTAAAATGATTGCCAACAAACTTTACATTCATTATACATAAAGTCTAATAGTATTATAATTTTAGCGTTATTATATAACTATTTTGCTTATTTAATTATGAAATAGCAATGATTTTATAATACTTTGTAAAATATTTTTCAGTTTTCGTCTTTCAAAGCTTGCTCCAAATTTTCTTTATCGATTTTTCTTTGCTCGATTTCTTTTAACTCTTTTTTATCCATTATGTCTCTCCTTTTAATTTAATTTTTATATAAAAATTATTGACAAAAAGCATATATAAATACTTCCCTAACATTTTAATAAAATCAAACTTAGGTAACTGAATAAACACATTCTTAATCTTCTTATTTGAATTAACAATCGCTGATGTCAAATGCCACTTCGTGTCGCTTGACTACTACTTGCGATAATATAAATTATGCGTCGTTAAATTTGAAAAAACTCAAATTTAAACAAAAGCTGTCGCTTTTTCTTGATAAATCAAGCCGACATAATTTGAATTAACAATCGCTGATGTCAAATGCCACTTCGTGTCGCTTGACTACAGCTTCCGATAATCATAACCACCCCTAAGAGGGGTGGTATGCTCTAAGCCTATAAGGCTTTGAAA
>CANSGN010000013.1 GCA_947646415.1 uncultured Clostridia bacterium
AAGGGTTATACCCGTATGTGAAAAACCCCACGTTTAACGTGGGGATATTTATTTGCATTGATAATTTTTTACTATCGTTAATCATAAAACTTAAGATTGAAAAAGCCTTATTTTTTGCAAATATCAAAAGTAAACATTGCATTAGCACTAATAATTAATATTGTTGGCCGTCACGGATATTAAAAGTAAAGCTTTTGTTTTCTCCGTTTTCGCTGTAAACAACTTGGATAATATCTTTTTTGATAAATTCCGCTTTTTGAACTTTTATATCTTTTTCGCCAAAAGTATCGATAAGTGCTTGCTTTTGTTTATCATTATAGTTTTTAATATCGTCGGAAATAAACAATAAGCTGCCGAAAATCGAGTTTATTTTTGCGATAAGCAACCTTTTTTCAAAAGTCATTTTCATATTTTCTTCACGTAGGAAGAAAACATCAGGGTCGTTCATCCAAGCTCTGCCGTTTAAATGACGTCTAAAAATTGAGTTTGAAGTAGCGTGTGGATTAGAGCAATCTTCACGTATACAATTTCTGCTTACCCAATCTTCTTGGATATCCGCACCGATTCTGCAGTAATCAACTTTACCAAAAGCAGGGAACATAGGAACTCCACAACCCAAAATCATTTTATCGCCTACACATTCACGAATAAAATCCATTGCCTCGGTCATAATTTCGCCACGGCTTTTGTTGTGCATTGGAAGAACGCAGGCACCGTATAAAAAGTCAAGTTTTACTAAATCGTACCCCCATTCGTTAAGCACAACGTCAAAGCAATGTTTGATATAATCCCTAGCACCTTGATTGTAAATATCTAAAGAATAGAAACCGCCCCAATTATGTCCTGTTTTGTAAGGTTTGCCGTTTTTATCCTTAATAAACCAATCCGGATGATTTTTAAACAACTCGGAAGACGGAACACCTGCAAAAGGCGCGAGCCATAGTCCCGCAATCATTCCGCTATCGTGAATTTTATCGGCAATTACTTTCATTCCATTAGGGAACTTGTTTGTATCCGTAATCAACCAATCGCCTATATGTTGTTGATAACCGTCATCAATTTGGAAACAGTCAAACTTAACTTCTTGGTTTATAATACTGTTCAAATCATTATTTACGATATTTTCGGTTATATTGCCGTAATAGTTGTACCAAGTGGTGTAACCGCAACGCCTTTTTGTCTCACGGCAAGGTATACCTATCAATTTAAAGTACTCGTCAAAAGCAGTTTCGTATTCGCCGCTGACAAAAGCAAATTCCAAAAGTTTGCTAGGCTCGGTATAAGTAACTCCCTCAAGTTCTTTGGAAATGATTACATTACTTTTGTTGCAGTCAAAAGTAACAACGGTGTAGCCGTATTTTTCCGTCAAAGTACCAAATATATCTACATTATTATCTGTGCGTACATAGCCATAAGACCAGCCGTAAAAAATACCTGCTTTTCTCGGAAAGTTCCAAAAGTTGCTATCGCCGGATTTAGAAAGTCCCATTCTTTTACCAAAGGAATGTTTTATGTAAAACTCCGTTGAGCGGGAAAGTTCAGTCATTTGCCAAGTCGGCTCATATTCAAAACTGTCTGTCCAACTTTGATAGCCGTTAACAAAAATTTTGTTATCGGCAGAGTAGTTGTAAGGTATAATTATGTTAAATTTTTCAAATGACACAGGACTTTTGGGGCTAACAGAAACAAAAATAGTTTTAGCCCCTTCTTCAATATTTAAAGAAAAATGCTCGCACTCTTGTTTTGTGCAAGTATATTTTTTATTATTAGCTTTATAAACAATGTCGAAAGATAAATTTTTTATCATAAATTTTTCTCTTTACAATTTCACTATGTAAATATTATAAATCATAAATTGCAAAAAGTCAATACCGATAAAAATCATACATTGGCATTAATTTTAAAAAACTTTATTTGTTAAACGAGAAGTATGTGAAAAGGGCTTTTGCTTAAAACAGCCCCATTTAAAGACGAAATTTGGCGTATTAGTGGTTTAGATTATCAAAAAACTTGCAAAAAGTCAAAAAAATTCCGTTTTTCTATTGTAATTTTGTGCTATGCGTGTTATAATTAAGCTATAATAAAATTAATGTGCGTACGTACGCGTGCACGCACGCGTGTGTGAAAATAAAAGCCGCGCTAATTAATAGTATTTATTAATGTACGATTTTGTAAAGGAGTTATTTATGAGCGAGCAAAGAAATTATGACCAATCTGCTATCCAAGTGCTTGAAGGGTTAGAGCCGGTTCGTAAAAGACCGGGTATGTATATTGGGTCTACGGATGAGCGTGGTTTACACCATTTAGTAATCGAAGTTGTGGATAACAGTATTGACGAGGCAATGGCGGGCTATTGCGATTTGATTAATGTCGAAATAACTAAGGAGGGTGCTATTTCCGTTGAGGATAATGGTAGAGGTATTCCTACAGGTATTATAGAAAAGGAGGGCAAATCTGCTGTAGAAGTAGTTTTGACCAAGTTGCACGCAGGCGGTAAGTTCGGCGGCGGCGGATACAAGTTTTCTGGCGGCTTACACGGAGTAGGTATTTCTGCAGTAAACGCACTTTCCGAATGGCTTGACGTTACCGTTTGTCAAAATGGTAAAGTATTTAGCCAAACATATAACCGCGGTGTGGCACAAACAGCATTAAAGGTTGTGGGTGATACTGACAAAACGGGTACGAAAATAGTATTTATGCCCGACGACACGATTTTTGAAACTGTTGAATTTCAATATCCTAGATTGTTACATAGATTAAAAGAGCTTGCTTTTTTAAATAAAGGTTTAAAAATTACCTTAAAAGACAGCCGAGAGGGCAAAGAGCAAGAGGATTTTATACATTATGAGGGCGGTATTAAGGAATATGTCAACGAGCTTAATAAAAAAGACGCTTTGCTTGCAGAGCCTTATTATATGAGCACGGAGGCTGATAATTATCAAGTGGAAATCGCTTTGCAATATAACGATTCTTACAGCGAAAATATATATTCTTATGCAAACAATATCCATACCGAAGAGGGTGGAACTCACGTTGACGGTTTTAAAAATACTATTACCAAGTTGTTTAATGATTACGGTAAAAGTATGAATATCCTTAAAAATGACGAAAAATTGAGCGGCGACGATTGCCGTGAGGGATTGGTTGCCGTTGTAAGCGTTAAATTGACTGACCCACAATTTGAGGGACAAACAAAAACCAAATTAGGCAACAGCTTTATGCGTAAAGTAGTGGCAGATGCAGTAAACGAATCTTTTGGCTCTTTCTTGGAAGAAAACCCTAAGATAACCAAAGATTTGGTACTTCGCTCAATCACTGCAAAAAAGGCAAGAGAGGCAGCGAGAAACGCAAGAGACCTTACAAAGCGTAAGTCTTTTTTGGAATCTACTACTTTGCCAGGTAAACTTGCCGATTGTACGGAAAAAAACAGCAAGCTTTGCGAAGTATACCTTGTTGAGGGCGACTCTGCAGGCGGTACCGCTAAGCAAGGTAGGGATAGAAGATTCCAAGCAATTATGCCGCTTAGAGGTAAAATTTTAAATGTAGAAAAAGTAAGATTGAACAAAGTATTGGAGAGCGAGGAAATCAAAAATATGATAACTGCATTCGGCTGCGGTATATTGGAAGATTGCGATGTCTCCAAACTTAGATATGACAGAATTATTTGTATGACCGATGCCGATGTAGACGGTAGCCATATAAGAATATTGCTTTTGACATTCTTTTATAGATATATGCGTCCTGTATTGGAGCAAGGCCATGTGTATGCAGCACAGCCACCGCTATATAAAGTATCAAGGGGCGGTAAAAACGAAAAATATTTTTACGATGAAGAGTCGTTGGAAGAATATATGCAAAGCATCGACCGTAAAGGCGAACTTCAAAGATACAAAGGTCTTGGCGAAATGAATGCGGAACAGTTGTGGGACACTACAATGAATCCCGAGACAAGAACATTGTTGCAAGTAAGTATGGAAGAGGCTAAAAATGCAGACGAAGTATTTACAATGCTTATGGGCGACGAGCCGGAGCTAAGAAGACAGTTTATCGAACAAAATGCAACGCTAGCCGGCGAGCTTGATGTATAAGGGGGTTACCATGGCAGAAAAAGAGAAAGAAAAACAAGCGCAGGAATTGGAAGAAATTCTTGATAAATCAAATATAAAAAAGATAAATATAGAGCACGAAATGAAAAAATCATTTATCGCTTACGCAATGGCGGTAAATGTATCGCGTGCAATACCAGATGTACGTGACGGCTTAAAACCTGTTCACAGACGTATTTTGTACGCTATGAGCGAGTTAGGATTGACATCGGATAAACCTTATCGTAAGTGTGCCCGTATCGTCGGCGACGTGCTTGGTAAATATCATCCTCACGGCGATATTGCGGTTTACGAGGCATTGGTACGTCTTGCACAAGACTTTTCCATCCGTTGCCCGTTGGTAGACGGTCATGGTAACTTTGGTAGTGTGGACGGCGACCCTCCTGCGGCACAACGTTATACCGAGGCAAGAATGAGCAAAATTGCTGCCGAAATGATTAGGGATATTGATAAAAAGACTGTCGACTATTACCCTAACTTTGATGATACCTTAATGCAACCGGTTGTTTTGCCATCAAGATATCCTAACCTTTTGGTAAATGGTAGTGACGGTATTGCGGTTGGTATGGCAACCTCTATCCCTCCGCACAACTTGGGCGAAGTTATAGACGGTACAATAGCTTTAATGGAAAACCCAGAAATGGATATAGAGGAACTTATCGAATTGATACCTGCACCGGACTATCCTACAGGTGCTTTGATAATGGGCAGAAGCGGCATTAAAAAGGCGTACAGAACAGGTAAAGGAAGTGCTATAATTCGTGCAAGGGCAGAAATAGAAGACTTTAATAACGGCACAAGACAGCGTATTGTAATCACAGAGCTGCCTTATCAAGTAAACAAAGCAAAATTGATAGAAACTATTGCCGATTATGTAAAGCAAAAGAAAATCGAGGGAATAAGCGATATCCAAGAGCAATCTGACCGTGACGGTATGAGAATTGTTATCGATGTTAAAAAGGATGCTCAAGCACAAGTTGTGTTAAATATGCTTTACAAGCACACAAGTTTGCAAATAAGCAACAGCATTATTTTGCTTGCATTGATTGACGGTACTCCTAAGGTTATGAATTTAAAGGAGATTTTGTCAGCTTATATCGACCACCAAAAACAAGTTATCGTAAGGCGTACTCAATACGATTTGGAAAAAGCTTTGGAAAGAGAGCATATCCTAAAAGGTTTGGTAATTGCTTTAAATAACATTGACGAAGTTGTAGCTATCATTAAAAAGTCAGACGACAAAGTGGATGCAACCAACAAATTGATGGAGGCTTTTGCATTGTCAGACAAGCAAGCCAACGCTATTTTGGAAATGAGGTTACAAAGACTTACTCATTTGGAAATTGATAAGTTGGAACAAAATCTTTCACAGCTTGAAAAAGATATCGCAGAATATCAAGACATTTTGGCAAATCCGCACAGAGTTGAGGAGATTATCAAAACCGAAATGCTTGAAATCAAAGACAAGTATAACTCTCCAAGACGCAGTGAGCTAAGCTATGACTATAATGATATTGATATTGAGGATTTGATAGAGCAGGAAGATATAGTAATAAGCTTGACGCATCAAGGATATATAAAGAGAATGGCAACTGACGAATACAAGGCACAACGTCGTGGCGGAGTGGGCGTTACAGCACACAAGGCAAAGGATGAGGATTTTGTGGAAAATGTATTCAATTCTAACACTCACGAGCCAATATTATTCTTCTCTAACTTTGGTAAAGTTTACAGACTAAAAGCTTATATGATACCTGAGGGCTCAAAAACGGCCAAGGGAAGAGCAATGGTTAACTTGTTGAACTTGGCTGACGGCGAAAGAATAAATGCCATTTTACCGCTTGCAACAGGCAGTATGGGATACTTGGTACTTGCAACTAAAAACGGTTTGATTAAAAAGACAGACCTTGCAGAGTTTGAAAGAATCCAAAGCAATGGTAAAATTGCTATTAGATTGCAAGAGGGCGACGAACTTATCGGAGCAATGCACACGGACGGCGACAACGAGATTATTATTGCATCCACAGGAGGCAAATGTATTAGATTCCACGAGCAAGATATACGTGATACAGGACGTTCGTCTATGGGCGTAAAATCAATAAGTTTGGATAAGGGCGAAAGAGTAGTCGATGCTACAATAGTTCGTGAAAATACCGACGTTTTGACTATCACGGAAAATGGATACGGTAAAAGGACAGATATTGACGAATACAGATTCCAAGCCCGTGGCGGTAAAGGCATTAAGGTCGGCGTGCTTAACGAAAAGACAGGTAACGTTGTAAACCTAAAACTTGTATCTACCGAAGAAGACGTAATGATTCTTGCTGATAACGGAGTAGTAATAAGACTTAATGCAGATTCGATAAGCAAAATCGGCAGAAACACCCAAGGTGTTAAACTTATGAGGTTAAAGGACGAAGGAAGCAAAGTGGTTTCCTTTACGATAGTTCCTCGTAGCGATGAAGAGCCGGCAGAAGATGCGTTGGAAGTTGCGGACGGAGCAGATAACTCACAAGAAAATCAAACCTCCGAAATGGAAAACTCAGCTCAAAATCAAGATTAATACAAATTAAAGGTTGCGTTTATCGCAACCTTTTTTGTAAATATTCGCGTGAAAATCGGTATTATTTTAAGGTTTTAATAAAAATAAAGTTTTATATTTAAAAAATAACGGAAAAATATAAAAAAAAGATAACAAATTAAAAATATTGTGATAAAATGTAATATATAAAGTATTTTAAAGGCTGTAAGGTGATTTATGAAAAATACAAAAGTACTATTACAAGGCGTGGCAGGGTCATATTCGCATATTTTTGCAAAAAGCTTGGGATATACAGATATAGATTTTGTAAAAACTTTTGACGAGGTAATAGATAAAATTCAAAAAGGCGAGTATGAGTACGGCATTTTGCCTATCGAAAACTCAACCGCGGGCGACGTTAGGGAAACAATAGATTTGCTTGATAAAAGCAATGTTTACTATGTTGCTGTGGGAGATATAAAAATAAGTCATTGCTTATTGGGAGCAAAGGGCAGTACGCTTAAGGATATAAAAAAAGTATCCTCTCATCCACAAGCTTTGATGCAATGCGATAAGTTTTTAGAAAATGGCGGATATGAGATATATAACGAGTTTAACACTGCCATAGCGAGCAAGAGATTGGCGGAAGAGGGCGACAAGTCACATGCCGTTATAGCATCGCATTTGGCAGGGGAAATTTATGGGCTTGAAGTGCTTAAAGAGAATATTCAAAATGCGGAAAATAATTACACAAAATTTATACTGCTTACCAACAATTTGGAAAAAGTGAAACAAAACAAAATAATAAGTATAGCTTTGGAGCTTAAGGACAAGCCTAATGTACTTGGCGAACTGCTTAATATTTTTAGCGAGTACAACATAAATTTGACAAGAATCCAATCACGAAATATCCCTAATACTTGCTTTAAAATAAGATTTTATATCGATTTCGAGGGAAGTATTAAAGATGGTAAAATAAGTGAAATGCTTACAAAAATCGCTACTAAATGCTTAAAAGTAAAAGTTCGTGGGGTATATTGATATTTTACGGCTTTGCACTTTGCAATATATTGGGTATTTAGCTTATAAAAAGAATTTTACAAACTATTTTATATATAATAATTAATCAATAGCAAATTTTTTTCATACTGAAATATTATTGCGATTAAAAAGTTTTATGAAAAAGTTTATTAACTTAATATTAAAAAAAGTCATTCGGTTTGCCGAATGACTTTTTTGTTTGTTTAGTTATTTAAGGTAGAATAGGGAATACAGGCATATCTTTTACCAACATACCGATACCCTTATTGTCAGTATTACCACGGGCACTTGTTAGGGTAAATTCGTTAAACAAATTACTTAATTGGAAGATAATTGGATTTCCGTCTTCGTCATTTAGTCCGTCGATAGTAAATGTAGAACCTATAGCACTTGCAAGTAAATCGTCAAGTTTTTTACCGATATTATTTGCTGCTGTTTGGTCGGTGCTTTCTCCTAGCATTAATCTATTAATATAGTCTAATTCTTGAGCATTTAGATTATTGATAAATGTTATAGGTTCTTTATAACCGCTTGCGCTGCTATCCAAGTAAGCTGTCAAATCAATAAATGCTCCGCAATAGATATAATTAGGAAGAACTGTGTTTACCATAGCGTTGCCGCCAATTTCGGAACTAGCAATTCTGAAATGCAAGAACATTACACC
The DNA here is from genome assembly GCA_947646415.1 of uncultured Clostridia bacterium. Classification (GTDB taxonomy): domain Bacteria; phylum Bacillota; class Clostridia; order Christensenellales; family UBA3700; genus MGBC100798. The sequence goes on from CANSGN010000013.1 coordinate 8,333, forward strand.
TTTATCGCCTGCATTTGATACCAAATCACTTGGAACAAGACTTTCAATACCCAAGCTACCGTCGGATTCATTATCTATGAAGGTTTCGTATGTAGCGTTGTTTTGGTTAGAGAAGATGGCGAACTTAATTAGATTCATAGTCGCGTTATCTACAGCTGCTTTAATTTGTTGACCGATATAGTTATCAAATATCTTTAACTGATTTTTACCTGCGTCGGTATCTGTTTCCAACAAGCTGATTTCTCTTGTGCTACCATCTGATTCGGTTACAGTGTATTTGCCGTCTGCATCAAATATACCATCTCCGTCTGCATCCTTGAACTTAAGTGGGTCAAATACTCTTTCGGTAAATGTTTCCAAGTGACCTGTAGAGTCATTTATTTGGCCATGCAAGTTATTTAATTTATAAATAACGCTTCTTAGCAATTCGTCATCGCCGTCTTTGCGGTTATCTGCATTTGTGATTGATTTTTCGTTTACTAGTTTGTAAATATTTGTGCTTGTAAAGCCATCTGTCCTGTTATTAGATTCAGGGTTTTCAACAACTTTATCGCCTGCAATTAAAGGTAAGCCTTGAGCCTCAAACTCGTCAAAAGCCGACTTGATAGCTTCGCTAACATTTGATGCAACGCCGCTAGCATCAAAGCTGTTGTCCGAAGAGCCTGTAAGTTTATTAACTATTTTTAACAAAGTGTTAATATTTTCGTCATTAGCGTTATTGATTTTGATTGTTGTAGTATAGTCACTTAGGTTTACATCGGCTTGAACTACCAAGTAATCTGCTGCAAAGTTTTCAATCTTAATACCATTGCCTGTTGCTTGATTTTTGTTTAATTCAGCAGCCATTACCAACGATAATTTATTAGTTTGGGCATTTACGCGAATATCCACAAAAGTAAAGCCTGTATAGCAACCTATATCTTTAATACCATTTAGCTTATTGCTTTGAATAATCAAATGAGCAAGTTCCAAGGAAGTTATAGCTAAATTCATTTTATCGGCAGAAATAGTATTGTTTTGGAAATCTTTGATATTGATAGCTGTTTTAATATTAGCAGGGTCCAAATTATTTGCAATACCTTTTAAGGTGTCAAATACCGAGTTTTCATTAATATCGCCTGCAATAAAGAACTTGCCTTTCAATTCATGCTTGATAAATGGTTGTAAGCTTGTTTCTTCAACATTGTTTACGATTTTACCGGTAACTTCGTCAAATTTTGTTGTTTCGCTGTCGTAAGTGTAGTAGCTAGCCATTGTTTGTTGGATAGTTTCTGCAGATATTTTATCCGACTCGCTTGCGCCGTCATTGATAGTTGTAGCCAAAACTTCAAAGATTGTAGGAAGTTGAATTTTACCTTCTTTAAATTCGATTGTTATTTTTGCGTCTGCACCTTTCAAACTTTCCAAAGTAGGGTAGATAGCGTTGTCAAATTTGCTCAAAATAGTGTTTTTGTCAAATTTGTTTGCTGCTGTTTCGCCATTAATGCTAGTCATTAGCTTAGCGATAGTCTCAAACATTTTGTCGCTTTCTTCTTTGGAACTACCGTCTTTGGTGTAGTTGAATATCATGTCGCAAGATACACCCTCGGTTTTTCTTTCATAAGGGATTATAACCTTAATAAACATATTTTTAGGGAAGATGGAAAGTATCATCGGTTTAATGGTGCCAAACTTATCTCCAAGTTCCTTATCTATTAAGGAGTTTACGTCTACTTGAGCGATTATGTCCATGGAAGTAGCATTCATTGTAAGCTCTTTAATTTCCATTTTAAAGCTATCGCCAAGTTGCGCTGTAACCATTTTATTCATAATTTGTGCCAAAGCATTATCGGTCAAACAAGAATAATTTTTAAGAACTTCGTTTTCCATTGCGTATAAATATTCTTTTCCGATTTTAGCATCTTTGATATTTATAAGTTCAGGAATAGTGCTTATTTTATCAATAAAGTTATCCGGAGTAATATCCTCTACCTTATCGCTGGAAATGCCATAAGAGGCAAATAAATCGTTTTTGGAATTTACAAAATCTTCCGGTTTTGTCAAATTTTCGTCTGCAATATTCGCATCTATGTAATCTTGAACATTATCGTATTTGTAATCCAAGCTATGTAAGTGTTTAATCATTAGTAAGAAATCGCTTGAAGTAACATTTTGTACTTTCATAGCTCTCATAGCGGTTTGCAAAATGTCAAATTTGATTTTGCCTTCGCCGTTAATATCGTCAAACTCTGATGGAGCCATTTCCAAACAATCTGCACCTACGATTTCGGTAATCTTGTTAAATGCACTGAAAATAGTATTTCCTACTTTATTGAAAATTTCTTCGATTTTACCATTTGCAGCTTTTGCATCCACAGTTGTAAGTAAAGTTTGCAATAGGTTATTGTCGATAGAGTTAATGCCTAAAACAGGTTTTTTGTCAATTTGCGGGGTTGTAACGGCATTGACATAAATATCTTGAGGTAAAGCTAAAGGCACAATGGATTTTACAAAATCAAAATTGCCTAAATCCAAGCCTTTTAAAATGCCTTCAACCAAAGTTTTTGCTTTAACTTGAAGAGTAAGTTGCATTGTAGTTTCGCCATCTTGATTTTTTCTAATCAAACATTGTCTTACAATAAAGCTGTTTTTAATTGAAATGTTATATTGAGAAATCATCTCTTTTAACTGAGGTATTGATTCCGCATTCATAATAACTTGTTGCATAACAGCAGCAACCATTTTGTCGGAAACTTCCCACATTTTTTTGCTTCCGTCATAATTTGACAAAGAAGAGAAGTCAAATTTTGTTTCAGATAAAAGCTCATCCAAATAAGCATTGCCCGTTAAGCTAGAAGTAGTATTTTCGTCTGCAACAGGTTCTTTTGCCATATCAAGCAAATCGGATGCAGAGGCGTTTTCGTCGCCTGTGCCGCCAGCACTTGTAGGAATCAAATGCAATAAATCATCCAAAGTAAAGGCTTTGTCCAAATACAAACTTTCTTGCAAAGTAGCAAAGAACTTGTCGCTGTCAGCTACAGGGTCAAAGACTTGTGTAATATTTTTCTCCGCCTCTTTGGAGTTGTAAATACCGCCAACAATGTCGGTAAGTTCAAACAAAGTAACCCCTGTATAAGGTTGAACAATAAAATGATAACCTCCGAATACAGCAGTACAAGCAAGCACTACAACTACTACAAAAGCAGTCAAGCAGCACTTAAATGCAGTATGATTGCTCGACAAATCCCTATGACGGTAGTTATATAGCTTTTTGTATTTTTTATTAAGTTTTTTAAGTTCCTTATTGTCTTTTTTGGATAAAGGAGCCTTAAGAGCACTGTTTTCAAGTTCGATAATACGACGTTTGTATTTAAGCTCTTTTTTAGTAGGCTTAGGAACGTGTTTTTCAATCCATTCGTCTTCTTTAATGGCTTTTAACTCCTTTTCGCTCAAAACCTCTTCATCGCAAAGTGAAGCGTTGTTGTTTCTATCCCAACCTTTGTTATTGCGCTTTTTTTTCAAATTAGAAGGATTTTGTTCAAAGTTACCCTTATTAAATTGACCACTCATATTTTAACTCTCCTTTTCGTTATCGTTATTCTCTTTGCCGAACAAAGATAGTGAGTTTTCCGTATTGTTTTTTATCCTTTTGAAATTTGCTCTGTGTGTCCAAAAAATCAAAGCCCACCAAACCACAAGCAAAACCAAACAAATATAGTAGTATTCCTGCCTTTGAATGCTGTTGCGAACTATATTGGTAATAACCAAAACGCTGATTGCGAACAATGACCCGATAAAACCTTTTTTGGAAAAAGCCAAATAAATTATCATCAAGGTAAAAGCTACCGCAAAAGCAATAGGGGTTATAACTGCAAACGCACCCAAGCTTGTAGCAACACCTTTGCCGCCTTTAAACTTGGAAAAGCAAGAAAAGATATGCCCAAGTACAACCGATAAACCAAGAACATGCATTGCAAGATTGCTGTTTTTAAAAACAAACATACCAATTAAAGCAAAACTTATACCTTTTGCACAGTCGAGTACGAAAGTCAAACAGCCCCAAAATTTGCCAACAGAGCGGAGCATATTCATAGTGCCAGGGTTGCCGGAACCCATTTTTTTAATATCTTTGTTTTTAATTTTTGCAATTATGGTTGCGAAATTTATACTGCCGATGATATAGCTGACGGGAACAAATATTAAATACAAATATAAATCGTTCATAAATTTCTCATAATTTTATTTTATTATTTATAATAATCTACGATAAGTATAGCACATTAATTATAAGATTGTCAACGACTGAATAGTTGATAAACGAATTTTTTGTAAATGAAATGGAAAATTTTGTTTTTTAAGCGGATAAAAATATAATTACACACAAATTTTACATAATTTTTTAAAAAAATTTGTCTCCTAATGCCGAAATATGTCGGCTCAGCATAAAATTGGCTAATTTTGGTAATTTCAAATTGGTAGACTATATATTGATTTTACAAGGGTCATCACATGTCAACAGGATAATATCCTATATCAAAATCTGTTGAAAAAAGAAAAAATCGCTTTAATAGCGATTTTTGTAGGTTTTTTTAATTTGCTAATAGTTTATTTTAACATTATGCCTATTATGGATGAGATTGGTATAGCACCGTAATTTCTGCCGTCAATGCTGTTATTAAAATTATCTCCTATTGTAAAAACTTCCCCTTTTTGAACTTGTATTGTTCTACCATAAGTTTGCTTTAAAAACATATATTGTGACAAGGAAAGGGCATACTCAGGTTCTTCGGGGTCGCTTACTTTGGTCATAACATATATATGGTTTAGGTTTTCGCCGATTCTAAAAACATCTCCCGCAACGCCTATAACACGTTTGATTACCCTTGTATTGTTGTCATCGGGTTTTTTATAAACGATAATATCTCCCAAATCGGGCGATTTGTGTATTTTGGAAATCATAATGATTTCGCCGTCCTCTAAACTTGGGCTCATAGAGTCTCCGTTTATAACGACAGGAGCACAAATAAAAGTAAATGTAATCAAAATTATTATCAATACAATTAAAATGCTTACTAAAATTGCAAAGATAGTATTTTGTTTTTTATTAAATTTTTTTGCTTTATTTTCTTCTTGAATTATTTGCAAATCTTCCATTTCAAACTTCTTTTGGCAAATATTTTTTTACTATGGACGGAAATTTAACCAAATCTATCATAGTTGTATGCCCGCATTTATCGCATTTGATTTTGATGTCACAGCCGGTACGGACTATTGTCCATACATTACCACCGCAAGGATGGACTTTTTTTGTTATTACTTTATCGCCGATATTGTATTGCATATTATATCCAAATTATGTTGTTTATTAAAACTTTTTCCGCAGCAGAGAAAATGAGCGATTTTACAATATTCCAAGTTTTAATTGGGTAAAGTTTATTGCTCACAAACATAGTACGCGGAATTTTAATGTTTTGCCACTCGTTTGATGCAGGTAGCTCAAGCTTTGCGTAATAAGATTTCAAATTGACATCTTCTATTTCCACAACGATTTTACGTGGCTTGGTAGTAAAATAATCAAACTGCAACATTACTTCGTTGTTAGTAATATATTTGCCGTCAATATTGTAACAAACAAAATCTCCTCTGTCGGTGGTAATGCCTTCCAATCCCAAAGCGCCTGTTTCAAAATGTATGTTTGCTTTGTCTGCAAAAAACGCGGTTTCGCGAGGATAAAAAGCATTTGTGCCGAAATCTTTGTCAAAAATCATTCTGCTGTTACGGGCGTTTGTTTTTATATCTTCTCCCAAAGAGTTTGGTTTTATTGTAAGCAGTGGGGAAGTATACATAGAGCCATTGCGGTAAAAAACCGAACAAATAAGGCTTATTTCTTCATTCAAATCGTAAACTTTGATTTTTTGGCTTGCAGTACCAACTAAGTCTGCATGTACGGTGTATCCTATCCAATTTCGAACGCCTTCTACTTCTTTGCCGTAAGTTACGTGTATTTTTGCATCCACAATGTTATCGTAGTCCATATCAAAGTCGGCATAAACCCAAAGCCTGTTTTCAAGTACTACAAACCTGCCTTTTGGAGGAATTACCGTTTTTTTGTTGTTGGAAATATCGTCTATCCAATTAAATGCAGTGTAAAGAGCTTGCTTATACAAATTATTTGAGCAACCTACGGAAACACACTCATAGTGAGTTATATCCTCAGGAATTAGTTTTAATGTGTCCGATAGAGAGGAATAGCTGTAATTCCTATTATTGGACGAGCCAAGGAAAAGTACCGGACAATTTATAAACTTTGCATAAGACGGAGCAGCGCAACATAACGACCAAACATTTCTTTCCGCAAGTTCGGATAAAGGGATTTCCTCCGTTCCCAAATTGCTGTTAAAATCGTCATATCCCGTATTATTGATAGGAATAATGCCGTCCAACCTGTCATCCACGCCTGCCACTTGCCATAAAATGTTCGCACCGCTGTTTTGAGCGGTCATAAGCACTTTTGACGGTGTAAGCGACGGCGAAAAATTTTTGACAAAACTAATAACTTGTCTTGTAATTTTACACCAATTAAAAAGACATGTGTTTTCCGCACCGAAATTACATGTGTTCAAATGTTCGCCGCTGTAAGCGTAATTGCAAAACGCCAAACTTTTAGGGTAGCGAGTAAAATGTTTTGTATTGTTTAATCCGGCAATATCAAAAGTAACAACATTAAAGCCCGCTTGAACATAGTAGGATATATAATTGATATCCACCATTTTGTTAAATTCGGGTACCATTATAACTACGGCGTCTGATGCCGGATTTTTAGGAAAATATGCTTGAGTGTAAACTCGAACATCGCCGTCTTGTTCTCTCAAGGCGGTGAAATATAATTCGCAAACGCTCATATAGCCAAGGGACTTGTAACTTACAATGTTAGTGTTAAAGTCCGAAGTAGTTGGCTGAAATTTTTTCCATAATTGTACGGGTGTTAAAATGTTTTTTTTCATAGTGTTTTAATTTTTTTACACGATATTAAGTGCATATACTATTTTTATTTTAGCATTTATATTAAAAATAATCAAGTGTTTAACCAAAATTACTACTAGGCTGTATTTTAATAATTATTTAGGATTGAAAATAAAAGCATATAAAACAAAAAATACTATTGTTTTTTACAAAAATCAAAAAAAGTGTTGAAATTTTATAAAAATGCTGTATAATAAAAATATGGTTACGTTTGATAGAAAAAGTTTGATAGAATCTCAAAACAACAGATTTTCACATTTATATAGCGATATCAACTTTTACGTGTTGTTGGGGTTTACGCTTACTACTGTAGTGGTTATAGTAGTAACTTATTTCTTTTCAATTTTGATTGGACTTTGGATAGAGGCGATTATGTTGTTTGCCTGTGCTATGTATTATATGCTTATGTCATTTACAAAGGAAAAAATGTATTTGGGCTATTATCAAGAAGCGACAGAGATTTCCGTTGCCGTTGCGGAAAACGGATTGGTCATAGACGAAGTTACTAAATCACAGGAAGAAAACAACTATTTGATTAGCTATAAAAACATATATAGAGTTATTGAATACAACAAATATTTTGTTATAATGTTGAAAAACGAGGGTCGTATACTTTTGCCTAATGTTGAGGGAACGACGGAGTTGAAAGAGTGCCTAAAAACCAAGTTAGGTAAGGACTATCGTGAGGTAGACAGATAAAAACTATTCAAAAATCGGTACTATTTTATGAAAAATGAATTTATTCAAGATATAACAAATAAAAACTATGTATTAAAAAGTGCTTGCAATGTATGCCCAAGAGGATGCAATGTAAGCCGTTTTTCACATTTAGGGTATTGCAAAAGCAAAGGTCTTAGGATAGCAAGATATGGCTTGCATTATTGGGAAGAGCCTTGTATAAGCGGTAATAACGGCTCGGGTACAATATTTTTCAGCGGGTGCTCTTTAAGGTGTATATACTGTCAAAACTACGAGGTATCGCAACTTTCCAAAGGATACGATATTTCGGTAGCAAAATTAGCGGATATTTTTAAACAGTTCGAGGCTATGGGTGCGCATAATATCAATCTGGTAACGCCGACACATTATATCGACTATATTATAGCCGCATTGGATATCTATCGCCCTGCCATACCTATTTGCTATAACACGGGCGGATATGAAAGTGTGGAAAGTATAAAAAGGCTTGCAAACTATATAGACATATTTTTGACAGACTTTAAATATTCTAGTAGCGATTTGGCGGAAGAGTTATCTAAAGCAAAAAACTATCCGGAGGTTGCAAAACAAGCTTTGTTGGAAATGAAAAAAATTATTCCGCAAAACGAATATGCCGAAAACGGCATAATGAAAAAGGGTATAATAGTAAGACATTTGGTTTTGCCGCAATATATCCAAAACTCCAAGGATGTGCTAAGTTGGGTAGCGAAAAATATGGGTACGGATACAGTTGTTTCCATAATGAATCAATATACTCCGTACGGGCAGGCAATGCAACATAAAGTAATAGGAAGAAAATTAAAACCTATAGAGTATAAGATTGTGGTAAATCACGCTTTAAAATTAGGCTTGACAAATGCTTATGTGCAAGAAGAGGACAGCGCAAACGAATGTTATATACCCGAGTTTGAGGGCGAGCCGCTTGAAAAGTAATGTAATAACAAAGTTAAATGTTTAATTTTTATTTAAATACATATATTATAGATATAATTAATAAAAAGTCTTGACAAACTAGATAAAAAATGTTAGTATACTAACAGTTAGTGTGCTAACATTTTGTTTATAAAAGGTGAATTATGTTGTTGGAAATTATTTATACGGTAATAAGCATAAACGGGGACTACGCTTATTGCATGAGCGATAACGGTAGTTACACAAACATTGCGCTTGCATTGTTGCCAGATGATATAGACGAGGGAGATAAGGTAAGGTTTTATAATTTCAGTTACGAAAAAATTTAAATACTATGTAAATAGCTTTATCTATATAGTTAGATAAGGATATTTAATATTATAATATATATAATATAATTAAATAAAAGCAAAATCGACAAAGAATTGGTAAAAAATATTTATAAATCCGTCCTAAATACGCCTGAATTTGTGTATAATAAATAGAAAAGGCCAAAATTTTGCAAAAAAAATATAAATATTTTAATAAAGTAGTGGTAAAAAATTCCAATTTATGCTAAAATAAAGTTTAGAATGAAAAAATAATAAAAAATGCAATCGTTTGTTTACCTTGTAAATTGCATTGGAGATATAAAGGCTACGGTCTTTTGTGGAGGTAAAATTTGAACAAAAAAAGTGGAAAAATTATAAAAATAGTTTTGATAACGGCGTTAATCGTGGCACTTATTGTGTTAACGGCTTCGCTTTTGTCAAGTCAAAACAAACCGCAGGAAATCAAATACAGCGATTTGAGCGAAAAGATTTTGAACGGCGAAATTGCTCAAGTGACTTATGTAGGAACAAATAATATAAGGATTTTGTACACAAACAGCAAAATCGAGGCCAAAAACTTCCCTAAACAATACGATGCGGTGTCTTACGGCGTCGGCAGGGGCGATTTGACAGCGCTTATCGAAAAAGTAAAAGGTTTGCGTAATACCTTGTTGGCTATAAAAGGCAACAGCGATATGACGGGTGCGGATATTAAAACCGAACTTTACAAACAAAGGGCTGACGGCACATTTGTATATCAAGAAATGGTTGAGTTTATTCCAAACGGCGGCAAAAACTTTGATGTCGATAAGTTTTTGGGTGCGCAAGTTACCTTTAGCAATGACGATTTGAACGGCGATACAAGTTGGGTATCAATGATATTCCCTATTGTAGCTACTATTGTAATGGGCATTTTGTTGTTTATTATGTTCCGTCAAATGGCAGGCTCAAACGGCAAAGCAATGAACTTTGGTAAAAACAAGGCAAAGCTTATGACAAACGTTAAAGTTAGATTTAATGACGTAGCCGGTGCAGAGGAAGAAAAAGAGGAATTGCAAGAAGTTGTGGAATTCCTTAAAAATCCAAAGAAATTCAGCGAGCTAGGTGCAAGAATACCAAAAGGAGTGTTGCTTGTAGGCCCTCCGGGAACAGGTAAAACATTGTTTGCAAAAGCAGTAGCAGGCGAGGCGGGCGTTCCGTTCTTTAGTATGTCGGGCTCTGACTTTGTGGAAATGTTTGTAGGTACAGGTGCTGCGAGAGTTCGTGACTTGTTTGCCGAGGCAGAAAAAAATATGCCTTGTATAGTGTTTATTGACGAAATAGATGCCGTAGGTAGACAAAGGGGTGCAGGCTTAGGCGGCGGCAATGACGAAAGAGAGCAAACGCTAAACCAATTACTTGTACAAATGGATGGTTTTGAAAAAAATGAGGGCATTATCATTATGGCTGCAACCAACAGAGCGGACGTACTTGACCCTGCACTTTTAAGACCGGGCAGATTTGATAGACAAATTTACGTTAATATCCCTGACGTTAAAGGAAGAGAAGAGATATTTAAAGTTCACAGCCGTAACAAACCGTTAGGTCCTGACGTAAGCTTTAAAGTATTGGCAAGGATGACAAGCGGTTTCAGCGGTGCGGATATCGAAAATCTTTTGAACGAGGCAGCAATTTTGGCAGCTCGTGCAAATAGAAGAGTGATAATAATGGAAGATATTTTGGAAGGTATCAACAAAGTTATTGCAGGTCCGCAAAAGAAATCACGTACTATTACCGAGACAGATAAGAGAATCACTGCTTATCACGAGGCAGGACACGCAATCATTGCAAGAGTATTGCCGGGTTGTGACGAAGTTCAAGAAGTCAGCATTATACCACGTGGTATGGCAGCAGGTTATACTTTGACAAGACCTGTTAACGATGATAGTCATGTTACTAAAAACAAGCTTAACGATATGGTAAGTATGATGCTTGGCGGTAGAGCGGCAGAGCAAATTGTAATTCACGATATTTCTACAGGTGCATCAAACGATATCGAGCGTGCAAGCGGTATAGCAAGAAAAATGGTTACCGAATGGGGTATGAGCGAAAAGCTAGGCAATATGTTCCTTGGTGGCTCGGGCGAAGTATTCCTTGGTCGTGATTACTCTCAACACACAGCTTATTCCGAGGCTATAGCAGGGCAAATCGATGAGGAAGTTAAGTCAATCATTGACGAAAACTATCAAAGAGCTTTGCAAATACTAAAGGATAACAGAAGCATACTTGACAATATGGTAAAAGTATTGTATGAGAAAAATACAATTTATACCGAGGAAGTTGATATGTTGTTTGACGGCAAATCGGCGGAAGATATTATCAAGAGTATTGATGAAAAAATGGCAAAACGCGAGGAGTACAAAAAGACCGCTCCTACTGAGGAATCAAGTGAAATTTCTCAATACAAAAATCAATTTGACAAAGCTGTTGACAATGTGAAAGAAGGAAAGGACAAAACAGAAGAAAACAGCAATGAAAAATTACCATTTTAGTAAATTATAATTTAAAAAAATAAAAAGCGATACAATCAAGTATCGCTTTTTTGTGTTAAAAATTTTAATAAAATCAAAATGATTAGTATTATAATCTATATTTTTTGCTGCTTAAAACTTTTGCCAACAATTTTCGGTCATAAAATCTTTTATTTTTTGAGTGTCTTTATTTTCATAAAAATCAATTAAAAGTTTTTTAAACTTCCCAACATGTTTTTCAGGTATTACAAGTAGCCCTGCACCTTGACTTATTAGGTAATGATTTGCAAAAATTACGGAGGCTCGTTTGTTGCCGTCGTTAAAAATTTGAGTTTTCATACAATATAGGCATAAATCAATAGCTATTTGTATAGGCGGTTTTTGACTTGCCAAAATGTCTTGAATATTTTCTTTAACTATGCTTTCAATAGGGAGTGGCGGAGTATAACTTGAGCCACCTATTGCAACAGGGACACTCCTTATCTGACCGCCATTGCTATAAAACCCTTCATTTACAAGCTTTGCAATATTACAAAGTATATAATAAGATGTTGCACAAGATAGTACATCTCTATCTAATATAAATTCCCAAGAATGTTTCAAATTCAATATTTTTTGAATGTCGGTGGCGGTCATATCATAAACTTTACCATTATCTAAAATAGTTTCAGTTTGAGGGAAAGTTGTAGCAACCCCTTCCAAAACCGCTTGGTCGTAAATGCACGATTTCATGTTAATGCGAGCAAAAATCAGGTTTTGTTCTACTTGCGGAGAAAGATTGCTTGGCGAGTAACCTAAAGATATCAATTTTTTGTCAAGCAATTTTATTTGTTTTTTCAAATCCCTTGCGTCTTTTGAAGTTTTTAATAGTAATTGATATAATTCTTCGGAATATTTATCAACATACTCAGACTTAAGTTTGCCTAGTTCACGTTTTCGCATATAAAGATATTTACCGCTTTGGTTTTCTTTAATTTCAGGAGTGCCACTATACGGCAATAGATTAAGACGTGCAAAAAGCTCTGCCCGTTGTCGTAACAAATCTTGAACAATCTCAAAAGTTTTTTCCATATTCAACTCCTTTTAATTAAAATAACAAACATTATTTAGGGAACTTTTTATATTGTTATTATAGCATTTTGTTCCCTAAAATGCAAGGGGTTAAACTTTAAATTTTAAAAAATCTTTGTGCAAAAACGCCAAAAAATACAAAATATGCAATAAAAATGTGCAAAAATTGCACTTTTGCAAATCATAAAATATGCAAAAACTGCACATTTTTATTGCACATAAAAAAACTAAAAGTTAAATAGTTATAATAAAATTTAATAGTATAGCTTTGTTTTTTTGCAATTAATATCGTTTTTTGCATTGTTTTTAAATTCTGCCTAACATTTTATCTATTGACCCGCCAAGTTCATAGGCTATTGCGATTAGCACTTCGAATTTAGGCAGACTGCCTTTTTTCCATAGGCTTAAACTTGTTTCAGTTACAATATTTAATTTAGATAATTGAAAGTGATTGGTATGGTTTAATTTTAAAAGTCTTTCATACTCGGGATAAAAGCAAGATTGATTAAAGCCTTTTTTTAAATTAGGATAGTTAAAGTCATTTGACAAGCCGGTTATAAAATCAATAGAACAGTTAAAATAATCGCAAATTTTTACCACATTACTTGTAATAGGTATTGTCCCATTCAAATAGGGCTCAATTTGTGAGTGTTTTAGACCTACATTATTGGCAAATTCGGTTTTGCCAATTCCTGTTTTTATAAATAAATCTGTAAAGTTTTCGGTAAAGGTCACAAAGTGTTTGGTAATATTAAGCATTATAATTATCTCCGTTTATGAAAAGCAATTATATATTGTTTTTCTTAATTATACATCAAATTTAATGAGTTGACAAGAATATTATCAAATTAGAGCTTAGGAATATTAAAGATTTGAAATGCTATTTAAAAGACTTGATAACAAGTCAAGACGAAAATGCCAAAGTTATAAATAACAAGGTAAAGAAAAAAGGTTTTTCGGATATTAAAATTCAAATCAAAAAGCAGAAAATCCATTTTTAAATATTTAGTGTTATAAGCAAGGGTTAAGAAATATAAAAAAATATCTTAGGGGAAAGTTGTTAAAAAATACTTGCTTAAACCCTTAGTTTATAGTAAAATATTTATAGATAATCAATGGAGGTATATATCCTATGAAAATGGTATATAAAGGCAAAACAAAAGATGTTTATTCACTAGAAAACGGTAATTACCTTTTGAAGTTCAAAGACGATGCTACCGGCGAAAACGGTGTGTTTGACCCAGGTGCTAACACTGTTGGTGTTACTATCGAGGGTTTGGGTATGGATGCTCTTAAACTTACAACATATTTTTATACTATGCTTAATGATATGGGTGTTGTTAATCACTTTGTAAAATCAAACTTGGAAGACGGCACTATGGAAGTTAAGCCTGCTAAAAAATTTGGTAAAGGATTGGAAGTTATCTGCCGTCTAAAAGCTGTAGGCTCTTTCTTTAGAAGATACGGCGATTACTGCGAAAACGGTCAACCTCTTGACTATTTTGTAGAGGTAACTTTGAAAGACGATGACAGATGTGACCCACCTATCACAAAGGATGCTTTGGATATGCTTGGCATTTTGTCAAAAGAGCAATATGAAGTTTTGAAAGCCGATACTATTAAAATTACAAAAATCGTTCAAGACGTTTTGGCAAAGAAAGGCGCTACTTTATACGATATTAAATTTGAGTTTGGTATTGTTGATGGTAAAGTTATTCTTATTGACGAAATCAGCGGCGGTAATATGAGAGCAATGAAAGACGGCAAATTCCTAGAGCCGCTTGAATATGCACCATTAATCTTAGGATAATAAATAAAATAAAAAGAGCTTTTTAAAAGCTCTTTTTTAATTATTTAGTTGTTGAAAAGTAAAATGTAACGAGGGAAAGAGGTAATCTAAAGGTTACAATCAATTAATTAAAAACAAACTCCTGCTGTTACCGTAATTCCCATAGGGAATATTAGGTAAGCCGCAGGTAAAAGAGAATTAGGCGTGGCGTGAAGGCACGCCTTTTCTCTTGTCTTGGTTTAGTTGATTGTGTTAATAATCTTCGTCATCGTCGAAGAACGTCGGGACGATTGCACCCACAAAGTTATAGACGATTTCTAAGGTTTGCTTGTAGTGTCCGTTTACTTTCGTTTTCTCGTGTTTTACACAGCCCGCTCGTAGGCACTTGATTTTTCTTTTGAAATGTGCTATAATAATTATGCGATACATCTTAATACTATTGTTAGGGAGTACTATCGGTAAAAACGTACTCTCTACCCTTTCAATAGGAAGATGTATCGCAACATTGAGAAGTGCGTTTTTTCGGCGTGTTTCTTAATGGAACACGCTTTTTTATTTGGAGGTAATAATGAAAAAGTTTATTCAATTTATCATATTATCAGCTATATTAATGTTGACTATGATAGCCTTTGCTGCGTGTAACTCTTCACAAACTAATAGCAATACTTGTGCTGTAACATTTAATGCGATGGACGGAAGCGAAGCACAAGTCGTAACAGTAACCAAAGGTGAAAAAGTCGCTTCTCCAAAGATAGACCTTAGAGAAGGGTATACATTCAAAGGATGGTATATTAGCACGGAATTTACTAGTGATGGCGAGTGGTCGTTTATTGGATATACGGTTACGGAAGATATGATGCTTTATGCCTATTGGATGCCAAACGTATATTCAATTACATACAAAGAGATTGACGGAGCTGCGTTCTCATCGGATAACGACAGTATCCTTCCGACTGAACATACATACGATACTCAGACGAATTTGCCTATCCCCACAAAAGACAATCATATATTCATTGGATGGTATTTAGATGGTAACGACACAAGTTCGCCCATAACATCTTTAACTGCCAAAGGATATACATCCGACATCACTTTATACGCAAAATGGGTTAAAGCGACATACAATATTGAGTATAAAGATTGTGGCGGAACAAAATTTAGTGGTGACAATAAATCAAGTCTGCCTGCAATCCACAGTTATGCCACTCAAACAGAACTGCCAAACGGCACAAAGATGGGATACGACTTTATAGGATGGTATCTGAATAAAGATTGCGATGGTGAAAAAACAACCTCAATTAAGGCAGAAAGTATAACCGAAGACATAGTTTTATACGCAAAATGGGAAGGAAAAACAACATATATTGACGAAAATGGAGTTACTCAAACATTAACCAATGCCCCCATTAAAGTACTGAAAGCGGGACAATCGAATTCGTTAATAAATACTTATAAGATTAACGGGTGGTACTTGTTTTCAGGTAAGCAACGACACGATTTTCACTATATTGAAGTCGATGATATAGCTTATATCATCCTTGAAGATGGAAGTGATTGTTCTCTATTCGATCTTATTGTGAACGAGGGCAGCACCTTATACATTTTTTCTCAAAGCTTTTCCGATGGGATGGGAAAATTGTCAATCAACTCTAATCTTGGAGGACAAACAGGAATGAGCCTGAAAGCGGCATACGGTGGTGGTTCAATTGTAATTTGTGGCGGACACATAATCGCCAAGTCCATAGGCGGTGGTGATGCACTTAGTATGTATGGCGATAACGGCGGAGATAGCGGAAATATCACCATTTATAACGGAAAAATTGAAGCTACACGTATTGGTGGCGGTAATGGTTATTATGGGGAGAGCGCAAATTACTTCAACACATCTAACGAAAAAGGCGGTAACGGTGGTAATGGTGGTTCGGTAAACACTATCACTGTTTATGGCGGTTCAGTGGTCGCAGAAGTTTTCGGTGGTGGAAACGGCGGTAAGGGCGGAAGCGCATCTGGTACTTCTGCGGGTGGCGATGGCGGTCGTGGCGGAAGCGGCGGATCATTAATTATATACGGCGGACATATTTCGTTAGATATCATTCGTGGCGGAAATGGTGGCAATGGCGGTTATGGTGGTACTCCAAACGTTGGCTTAGGTGGTAACGGCGGCAATGGCGGTAACGGCGGTAAAGGAACGAATGTTATAATCAATTCAGCCGATACATCTACCATCTTTTCAGGCGCAATTCAACTTGTGGGTGGCGACGGAGGCAACGGTGGTAACGGCGGTTCTGGTTCTAGTTTTAATACTGATGGCAATGGCGGTAACGGCGGTAATAGTGCCACAGGAGGAACGATGACTATTAATGGCGAAGACACAGTTGATTACACTATTACAAACGGTAAAGTTGGCACAGGCGGTAGCGGCAAGATAAACGGCTCGGATGGTATCTTAGCATAATATCTTGCAAAATTTGTCCACTCAAAATTAAATCATTCACTATAAAAATCTCTCGGACATTTAATCCGAGAGATTTTTGTCATCGCTTGAAAGAGCAACTCTTATAAATTTAGTTTTTTAATTACCTATGGAAATTCGCATTTTAAGCAGGGGAAATTTTTAATTCAAATAAATTAGTTTAGTCCTTTTTGCGGCTTGCCATTATAATCAGCAATATTCTTGCAAATTGTATTAAAGTAATAACAAAGGATGCAACATAAGTCATAGCTGCGGTGCGTAAAACTCGGGAAACACCGCGAATTTCGTTGTCGTCAAGTATTGCCATATCATCCAAAATGTCTTTAGCACGATTGCTTGCATTAAATTCTACAGGCAAAGTAACCAAAGCAAATAAAAGGTTTAAACCAAATACTGCCAAAAGCACATAGTAGATTGCAGTAGGCACATTGCTTGATACAGGAAGAAAAACAGATAACAAAATGTTAAGTATAAGTACAGGTATAAGCAATTTGGAACTTAAGTTTAGTACAGGTACCAAAGCACCGCGAATTTTAACAGGTGCGTAGTTTTTTGCATGTTGGATAGCATGTCCCACTTCGTGAGCCGCAACACCGATTGCCGCTATTGCAGAAGAGTTGTATACGGAATCGGATAACACAACAGTTTTGGAACGTGGGTCATAGTGGTCGGAAAGTGAGCCGCTGCATCTGCCGATTTGCACATCAGTCAAACCTTCGCTGTCAAGTATTTGTCTTGCTACCATATAGGCAGGTATGCCTTTTTTGCTGTTGACTTGATTATATCTATTAAAAACAATTTTAACTTTTATGGAAACATATAATGCCCATAAAACCGCAGGAATAAAACAAAGAGCGACTATGTATAGAATATTTAACGTCAAATCGTATGCTGAGCCAGATGCAGCACAAAATAGTGTATTCATATTTTTTACCTTCTTTTTTATTTCAGATTTTATACGCTTTAATCTGCTTATTACCATTATGCACAAAATTTTATAAAATGTCTATACTTTCAATGTAAATATAGTGTAAATTTTGTTAAAAATTAACTTTTTCAAGCTTATTTTCTTTTATAGAATAAGTGCATTTTTTGACATTATCTTTGAAAACCAAAAACAAACAGTTATCATTTATCGGGCAGTTTGGGATGATAATATCCGTTAAATCTTCAAACATTTGCATAAAATCGTCAATAAATTGCGGGCAAGTCGGGGATAATAGTTCTTTACAATAGTCGTAATCCTCGGCAAGTATTGCTTGCAAAAAATCGTAAGCGATTAGTTTTTCGTGGCAACGGTGTTTGTTTGTGTAGTCAAAATATTCGTTATCGGCAGTGTATTCTTTGCCGTCAAAGGTTAAATGACAGTTGTAAACTCTGCCTTGATTGTCAGCGAGCGATATTTTAAATGAAATACCGTTATCGTCAAATGTATAGCTTTCACATTCCTTATCTATCAAAACAGAGTAATCGTTGTAGTCGTAAAACACAACGCATAAATAATGCGGGCACAAAATATAAAACAATACCCCGCTGTCAAGCACTGCTTCCTGCATTTTTTCGGGATATTCTGGGATAGGGACGGAAATAAAATTGCTGCTGTTTTCTATTAGCAGTTTGGGGATATTGTCCGTATAAATGGTTATTGTATGTTCGCCGAACTCCCGTTGCATTTCTACTTGAGGATTGCTTGGCGGTATGTAAGGTGCAAACTTGGGTATTAAATAGTACATATTAATATCCAATTTGACATTAGGGATATTGCATATCAGCTTACCGCCGACGATTTTTGCGGTAGAACTTATTGGCAAAAACAAAGTTTTATCGTATATAGGTAGCAAAGTAAGAATATAGTTTTTTTCTGCATCCAGCTCTATCATACCGCTTGTGTTTTGCGTGCCGTCTACCAAAATTACAAATTGACTGTTATCATAAAATATTTTATACATATTAAAAGGTATTCCTCCTATAAATAAAGTATGCAAAATTTGAAAAAAAGATAAGAATATTTTTGGTATATTAGCAAAAACTAATTGCAAGGAGGAAATTTATGGCTGGAATTGTCAGAAGAATAGACGAGCTTGGCAGAATAGTTATTCCCAAGGAATTAAGAAGAACAATGCGTATTCGCGACGGGGAAGAGTTGGAGATGAACCAAGTTTCGGACAACGAAATAATTATAAAAAAATTCAGTCAAATGCAAGCATTGCAAGCTTTGGCGGAAGGTTATTCTAAAGTACTGTTTGATTTGTGCGGTGTGCAAATCATGATTGTGGATAAAAGTAAAGTTTTAACGCACGAGGGAGGTAAGGAAAGTAAGGAGGGAGAACTTATTTCCAATACTTTGTTTAGTGTGTTGCAGGATAGAAAGCAAACTTTTGCAAACGAAAATATTCGCATAACCAAAAACGATAGCGGATATTCGGAAGATGTTTATATTCATCCTATACTTGCAGGTGGCGATTTGTATGGTGGTATTATTGCTGTAGGTGCAATAACAAATGATATTAAATCCAACATAAAAGTTGCGGGATATTGCTTGGCAAGTCAGCTTGAATAGTTTTGAGTGAATTAGTAAGAGCGACAAAAACCCGTCAAAAATCGAGGTTAAACAGTTATACTGCGGGCGCAATGCTACTTGCTGCGTCAGGTATGATTGCAAAAATACTAGGTGCTATTTACCGCATACCTTTAACCAATCTGCTTGGTGCAGAGGGTATAGGTATGTATCAGCTAGTATTTCCCGTTTATGCGTTGATGTTGACTATTTCGTCCGGTGGCATACCTACTGCCATAAGTAGGCTGGTCAGCGAAAACAAGACGATAGGAGACGGCGATAAGGTTGCTAAAATTATGAAATCCGCGTTTGTTTTGCTTTTTGGTTTGGGTGCGGTCAGCATGCTTATTATGTTTGTGATTTCCGCTCCGCTTGCCACATTGCAAAACAACTACAGCATTAGATATGCTTATTATGTGGTTGCTCCCGCAATTTTAATTGTGGCGATTTCCGCATATTTTAAAGGTTGGTTTCAAGGTAATATGAATATGTTGCCGACTGCTATTTCGCAGATAGCGGAGCAAGCTTTTAAAATGATATTTGGTCTGCTTTTCGCATATTTGTTATTACCTCAAGGTGTGATAAATGCGGTTGTTGGGGCTTTGATTGGGCTTACACTTGCGGAATTTCTTTCCATGCTTATTATGGCGTTGCTGTTTATCGCAAATAAGGGTAAGGCAATCCCAAAAGTCAGCTTGGATTTGGATAATACCAAAAATATTGTAAAGGTAAGTTTGCCTATTATGGCAAGTGGGCTTATCTTTCCGATAGTGCAGTTTGTGGATAGTTTGCTAATTGTAAATTTGCTTGTCGGCAGAGGTTTGGCAAGGGATGTTGCAGTAGGGCAATATGGTATTTTGTCCGCACCCGTCAATACGCTTATAAATATGCCGATAGTTATTACTTTGGCATTTGCGGTTGCCATTGTGCCTATTATAAGTTCCAAAAGGGCGCTGAGAGATGCTGTCAGCATAAAGGATAAATCTGCTTTGGCAGTAAAAATGTCCTTTTTGATAGGAGCGCCATGCTTTGTAGCAATTTTGATTTTGGCAAAGCCGCTGATGATGATTTTATATCCGTCGCTTGACGGCAGCAGTATAGAGCTTGCATCATCCTTGCTTATGGTATCATCCGTATCTGTAATATTGCTTACTTTATCACAAGTTTTCACATCTTTAATGCAGGCGCTAGGAAAAACAGTCAAACCTGTTTTAATACTTTTAATGACGGCAGTCACAAAAATAGTTTTGGATATCATTTTGATTATGCACTTGGGGATTATGGGTGCGGCACTGTCAAGTGTTATAGCTTATTTCCTTTGTGTGCTTGTGGGCTGGGCTACAATGTCAAAACTTTTGGGTAATAATGAAAAATTAGTCAAAAATATTAGTAAAATCTTTATAATTAGTGTTATAATAGGATTGATAATATACGGATTGACATTTTTATTGTCAAAGTGGTGGCTTGTACTTGCAAGTGTTGCTATCACGCCGATTGTATATTTTATTTTAGTTTTGTTGTTTAAAGTGTTTACTAATGACGAGTTGTATTCTTTTCCGTTTGGGGAAAAACTTGCAAAACTAGATGAAAAAATACACAAACAAAAGTGAGGGCTTATGATAAAAGTTGTTGGGCTTGGCTTAAAAGACGGAGATTTATCTTTAAAAGGTGCAGTTGCGATTGATAATGCCGATAAGGTAATTGTCAAAACCGCACTCACTGATACATACAAGTTTTTTATGGAAGAAAATATTCCGCACGAAACATTGGACAGTTTTTATGAAAATTCGGAAGACTTTGACGATTTGGACAGCAATATCGCAAAGTTTCTTTTGTCGTTAAAGGACGAAAATATAGTTTATTGCGTTAACGGCAATGGGGCGGATGACAGGTCGGTTATCAAGTTAAAAGAAAGTTGCGAGGTGGAAATAATCGCAGGTGTCTCCAGGGAACTTAGCGTTTTGGAAAGACATCCGCACACAAGCATTGTCAAAGTATCCGCTTATGACATTGCGGGGGACAGGGCTTTTAGTTATGACAAGACTTTGCCGCTTGTAATTTGTGATATCGATAACGCTTATATTGCAAGTGAAGTAAAGGAAATTTTGGCTCGCGTTGTAGGCGAAGAGTGCAATATAACTTTTTTTAAGGGGGAGCAAGAAATTGTAATTGCTGCCTATGAGCTTGACAGGCAAGTTGATTTTAATTACGAATGTGGCGTATATGTTTCTCCATTTGAAATTACGGACAAGCAAGAGTATAATTTTGGCGATTTGCTAAGGATAATGTTCAAGCTGCGTAGTAAAAACGGCTGTGAGTGGGACAAGGCTCAAACACACGAAAGTATACGCAAAAATTTGATTGAGGAAGCATACGAACTTGTAGAGGCTATTGACAATCAAGATATCGATAATATTATCGAAGAGGCTGGAGATGTGATTTTGCAAGGCGTTTTCCATGCCGTAATCGGAGAGGACGAAGGGGAGTTTAACAGTAACGAAGTGTTAACTCATTTATGCAATAAACTTGTAACTAGGCATACTCACATTTTTGGAGATGTGGTTGCAAACAATGCCGACGAAGCACTTATGGCTTGGGAGGCAGCTAAAGCAAAGGAAAAAAGCCAAAGCGATTTGGTAAGCAAAATAGAGGGTGTGGCAAAAGCACTTCCAGGCTTGCAAAAAGCGGCAAAATACCAAAAATACCTTGCGAAAATCGGTATGGATTTTGAAAATATCTCTCAAATTAAGGACAAAATAGCGGAAGAGTTGCAGGAAGTATTTAGTGCAAATGAGGACAATATTGAAATGGAATGTGGAGATTTGTTGTTTGCTGTGGTTAACCTGCTTAGATTTTTGAAGGTAGACGGAGAAGTCGCGTTAAACAAATCGTGTGCTAAGTTTGAGCGCAGAGTAAAATATATGCAAAACGCGTGTGATAAAAACAATCTTAAATTAAATGAGCTTACGGCAGACCAACAAGAAAGTTTATGGCAAGAGGCAAAAGAAAATGAAGATTGCCGATATTGAGTTAAAAGGAGATGCCGTACTTGCTCCTATTGCAGGTTTTACCGATGTAGGGTTTAGGGATATTGCAGCAAGATACGGGGCAAGCCTTACTTATACCGAAATGATAAGTTGCAAAGGCATGGTGTACGGCAGCGAAAAGACAAAGGAATTGCTTGCAACAACAAATAACGAAAGGGTAAAAGCTGTACAAATTTTTGGTGCTGACCCGCAAATTATGGCAAAGGCATGTTGTATGCAGGAAATGCAAGAATTTGACATTATAGATATAAATATGGGTTGTCCCGTGCCAAAGATTGTTAATAACGGAGAGGGAAGTGCTTTGCTAAACAATCCCAAACTTGCTGCACAAATAGTAAAAAACGTTGTCAAACAAACGGGAAAAGTCGTTACAGTTAAGTTCCGCAAGGGCTTTAAACGAGGGGAGAATGTTGCCGTAGATTTTGCAAGATATATGCAAGATGCAGGAGCAAGTGCCATAACCGTACACGGCAGAACAAGGGAAGACTATTATATGGGTAATGCCGATTGGGATACTATTGCAAAAGTGGTGGAAAGCGTTAATATTCCTGTAATTGCAAACGGAGATGTGACGGACGATGCAACTTATTTAAAAATAAAAGACCATACCAAAGCAAGCGGTGTAATGATTGCAAGAGGGGCATTGGGTAACCCGCAGATTTTTAAAGAAATCGCAGATAAATGTTTGAAAATCGATACTATTTTTGATAAAGTCGATAAAAAAAGGGACATTTTGTTGCAAGTTGAAACACTTAAGAACTATTATTCGGATAGATACATTTATTCAAATATGAAAAAGCAAATTTGTTATTACCTTAAAGGTATGTCAAATAGCAAACTACTAAAAGATAAAATTTGTCATGTGGAAAGTGTAAGTGAATTGGTAAACATTGTAAAAAGTATAGATTTTGATTGACATATATTAAACGCAAAAAAGTATTTACATTAAAACAGGAAAACAAATAACGAGGAGTTAAAAATGATACATATAGTTTTGTTAGAGCCGGAGATACCGCAAAATACAGGAAATATTGTAAGAACATGTGCCGCAACGGGTGCAAAATTGCATTTGATTGAGCCGTTCGGCTTTACTTTTGAAGATAAATATTTAAAAAGAGCGGGTTTGGATTATTGGGATTTGGCGGATATTTGCACATATAAAAATTATCAAGAGTTTTTGCAAAGAAACAAGGCAAATATCAAACAAATTTTTTATGCCTCCACAAAGTCACAGCATAATCATACGGAAGTAAAGTATGAGGAAGATGTTTATGTTATGTTCGGTAAAGAGTCCAAAGGAATACCCGAGGAAATCTTGCACGATAACTATGACAAGTGCATAAGGATTCCTATGAAAGGGGATATCCGCTCGTTAAATCTTGCAAATTCGGTAGCGATAATTTGTTACGAGTATCACAGACAACATAACTTTGAACAGCTAAATCAAACAGGACATTTGACTAAATTTTAAACTTTTTAGGAAATACTATTGTTTTTTTGACAAAAATTTTGTTAAATTTAGCGCTAAGAATAAAAAAATATCTTGCAAAAATTACCAAATAGTGATATAATACTACTATTGATTATAAAACTTATAGTTAATATTAAAAATCAAAAATAAATTATAGGCAAGGAGAACCTAATAATGAATAAAAAATCAATAAAAGATGTAAATGTTTCCGGCAAAAAATGTCTTGTAAGAGTGGACTTCAATGTTCCTATGAAAGACGGCGTAATCACTGACGAAAATCGTATAAACGGTGCACTTCCTACTATCCAATACTTGATGGATAACGGTGCAAAAGTTATACTTTGCTCACACATGGGCAAACCTCACAGCATTTTCAGTGAAAAAATTAAATTAACTAAGAAAGAGAAAAAGGCTGTAGAAGCTCTTCCTGAGGTAGAAAGAGAGTCTGCAACAAAAGCATATATCGATAAAGCGCTTAAGAGCGACCCTGTAAAATTGACTTTAAAACCTGTTGCTGACAGATTGAACGAGTTACTTGGCGGTAAAGTTACTTTCGCAACAGACGTTGTTGGTCCTGATGCAAAAGCAAAGGTTGCTGCTTTAAAGAGCGGCGAGTGTGTATTGCTTGAAAACTTAAGATTCCATGCAGAGGAAGAGGGCAGAGACGAAAATTTCTGCAAACAACTTGCAGAGTATTGCGATATTTATGTAAATGACGCATTTGGTACTGCTCACAGGTCTCACGCATCTACTGCAGGTATTGCAGAGTATGGTTTTGTTAAAGAGTGCGTTTGCGGTTTCTTGATTGAAAAAGAGCTTAACGTTATGGCAAAATCACTAGAGGCGCCTGTTCGTCCGTTTGTTGCTGTTTTAGGTGGCGCAAAAGTTGCAGATAAATTGAAAGTTATCGACAACTTGTTGGAAAAGTGCGATACATTGATTATCGGCGGCGGTATGGCTTATACTTTCATTAAAGCTCAAGGCGGTAATGTAGGTAATTCATTAGTTGATGACGAGAAGATTGATTATTGTAAAGAAATGCTTGCAAAAGCTGACAAACTTGGCAAAAAGATTTATCTTCCAATAGATACTGTTGCAGCAAAATCTTTCCCTAACCCAATCGATAGCGAAATCGAAGTAAAAACAGTTGAAGCTATGAATATTCCAAGCGATATGATGGGGTTGGATATTGGCGAAAAATCTGCAGAAATGTTTGCCGATGCTATTAAATCTGCTAAAACAGTTGTATGGAATGGTCCTATGGGTGTGTTTGAAAACCCTATCCTTGCAAAAGGAACAATCGCAGTTGCAAAAGCAATGGCAGATGCAACCGACTGCACAACTATTATCGGTGGCGGCGACTCTGCAGCAGCAGTTGCTCAACTTGGATTTGCAGATAAAATGAGCCACATTTCTACAGGTGGCGGTGCATCTTTGGAATTGTTTGAGGGTAAAATTCTTCCGGGTATTGCTTGCCTTAACGATAAAAAGTAATCGGCACTCAACCATTTAATCACAAAAAACCTGCCGAAAACCGTTACTAAAAGCTAATATGGCGTTAAAAGTTTGGTATAGGCAACAAATAAAATCAAATGCAAGATAGGGTGGCATACCTTATCTTGCAAAAATAAAAAATTACCGTATTTAAGGAGAAATTAAAAATGAGACAACCTATTATTGCAGGAAATTGGAAAATGAACAATACAATCAAGGACACTAAGGCATTGCTTACAGACCTTATTCCTTTGGTAGCTGATAGCAAAGCAGAGTGCGTTGTTTGCGTACCTTACACAAACATTCAAACTGCCGGCGAAATGATTAAAGGCACAAACATCAAATTGGGTGCAGAAAATGTTCATTGGGCAGATAAAGGTGCTTTTACAGGCGAAATAAGTGCAGATATGCTTTTGGAGCTAGGTGTTGAGTATGTTATTATCGGACACAGCGAACGCCGTCAATATTTTGGCGAGACAGATGAGACTGTTAACAAAAGAGTTTTGCAAGCTTTGAAGAAAGGTTTAAAACCTATCATTTGTGTAGGCGAATCTTTGGAAGAGAGAGAGTCCGGTGTTTACAAAACATTGCTAGAGGCTCAAACTGAAAAAGCTTTGGCAGGTGTTACTTCTGACGAGCTTGACAAAGTTGTTATCGCTTACGAGCCTATTTGGGCAATCGGTACAGGCAAAACTGCTACTGCACAAGAGGCAAACGACACAATCGCTATTATCAGAAACAAAGTTGCAGAGTTATATTGCAAAAACTGTGCACAAAACAAACTTCGCATTCAATACGGCGGTTCTATGAATCCTAAAAATGCAAGCGAGCTTATGGCTATGCCTGAAATTGACGGCGGTCTTATCGGCGGTGCAAGCTTAAAGGCAGAAGATTTCTCTAAGGTGGTTAAATACTAATATGAATAAATTTACCGGTCTGATTATTTTGGATGGTTACGGACTTAATAAAGAGGGGGAAAACAATGCGATTTCCGCACAAACTTCCCCTTATGTCCTTGACCTTATGAAAAAATACCCAACTACAAGCTTGGATGCAAGCGGTATGGCGGTCGGATTACCTGACGGACAAATGGGTAACAGTGAAGTTGGACACTTAAATATCGGTGCGGGAAGAATAGTTTATCAAGAGCTTACTCGTATCACAAAATCAATAAATGACGGCGACTTTTTTGAAAATGCGGCTTTTCTTAAGGCTTGCAAAAATGCAAAAGAAAACGGCAAAAAACTTCACATTTTCGGGCTTTTGTCCGATGGTGGCGTTCACAGCCATTTAAGTCATATTTTTGCTTTGATAGAAATGGCAAAAAGACAAGGCTTGGACAATGTTTATGTGCACGCTTTCCTTGACGGCCGAGATGTTTCTCCTACAAGCGGCAAACAATTTATCGCCGAGACAGTTCAATATATGGATAAAATTGGTTTTGGTAAAATCGCAACGATTAGCGGCAGATTTTATGCAATGGATAGAGATAACATTTGGGAAAGAGTTGACAAAGCTTATAAGGCTATGGTTGACGGCGAGGGCAATACTGCAAACAGTGCAAACGAGGCTATTGCTACAAGCTATGACAATGGCGTAACCGACGAGTTTGTTATCCCAACCGTTATTTTGGAAAACGGAAAACCAACCGCAACAATCGGCAAGGGAGACAGCATTATATTTGCAAACTTCCGTCCTGACAGAGCAAGAATGATTACCCGTTCGTTTATTTACAACGATTTTAACGGATTTGAAAGAAAACAAGGCTTTTTGGCACCGACTTTTGTATCAATGACTCAGTATGACGTTACATTTAACGATTCTCTTGATGTTGCATACAAGCCTCAATCTTACGACAATACATTGGGCGAATATTTATCTAAGCAAGGTTTAAAACAATTTAGAATTGCAGAAACTCAAAAGTATGCACACGTTACTTTCTTCTTTAACGGCGGTGTGGAAGCACCAAACCCTAACGAAGACAGGATATTGATTGATAGCCCTAAGATTGCTACTTTCGATATGAAACCGGAAATGAGTGCTTACGAAGTTGCCGATAAAGCAGTAGAAGTTATTTTGTCAAAAAAATACGATGTAATGATTTTGAACTTTGCTAACTGCGATATGGTAGGACATACAGGTATTTTGGATGCAGCTAAAAAGGCAGTTAAAGCAGTTGACGAGTGCGTGGAAAAAGTATTAAATGCTATTAAACAAGTAGGCGGACAGGCGTTGATTACCGCAGACCACGGTAATGCGGACTATATGTTTGACCCTGTAACAAAAGAGCCTTTTACTGCACATACTACAAACCCTGTGCCACTTATCAAAGTGGATGACAATACAAATGTTAAGCTTGCAGATGGCGGAAAGCTTTGCGATATCGCACCTACAATGCTTGAGATGATGGGTATTGAAATTCCAAGCGAAATGTCAGGTCATAGCTTGCTTAAAAAGTAAGTGTCAGTCTAAAAAGTTTAAAAATTAGCAAATAACCTTTGAAAATCGATACTAATTGTTCGTTTTTTTGCTAAAAAAATAGTGATATATCTCAATTAAAGGAGAACAAATATGTTATCTTACAATTTAAAAGAAGTTGCTTTGCGTCTTAAAAGTTTAAGAGATTTGATGGGCGTTTCCGTCAAAGAAATGGCAAAGGCTACTGACGTAAAGGAATCGGAATATGAAATTTATGAAAAAGGCGAAAAAGATTTTACTTTCAACTTTTTGTATAACTGTGCAAATGTTTTAGGTTGCAACATAACCGAACTTATTACAGGCGATAGTGCTAAATTGAATCATTTTGCCGTAACAAGAAAGGGCGAGGGTATGCCTATTTTGAGGGATAACGGTTTTAACTATATGCACCTTGCTTATAATATGCGTGACAGAAAAGCCGAGCCGTTTGTGGTAACGATTCCGTATTCCAAAGAGTTGGAAAATAAGCCTATCGAAACAAGTATGCACAACGGGCAGGAAATGGACTACGTTTTAGAGGGCACATTAAAAGTAAGTATAGACGGACATATTGTTGAGTTAAACAAAGGGGATACAATTTATTACAATAGCGAAAAACCTCACGGTTTGATAGCCGTAGGCGGTAAAGACGTTAAAATAATTGCCGTTGTTATGAATTGATAATAATTTAAAATTTAATATTAATCAAAAAATCTACCGAGAAAATCCTCGGTAGATTTTTGTTGTAAGTTATAATAAATTAATGATTGATATACAAAATATTATTAATAGCTCATTAAAAAATAAAGTGAATTTTATTTGAATAAATCTCAACTTTAACTAATTTAAAAGTCAAATCAACAATCCGTTGTCAAAAGTTTTGTTTGCAAGTTCGGTAAGCATTGAAAGTTGTTTTTCGGATAAAAATTGCTTGTAGTCTTGCATAAGGGCGTTATAGGCATCCAAAATATCCGCATCTTCAATCAAATTCATCAGTCTTTCCGCGTTTTCTTTGCAAACAGGCATATTGGATATAACTATATTTAATATATCGCATACAAATGTCATATCCTCTTCCAAACCGAGATTTTGCTCAAAATCGTTCGTGTATGCTAAAATATCATATAGAGGGGTGTCAAAATCAACTGTTACAAGCACCATTTCCTCAATCAAAGGCAAAACTTTGTCGGCATCTAATTTCATATTATAAATTTCCGAAATATTTTCGGGAGAAAACTCGTTTTCGTTTATGTTGCTGTCATTTAAAATTTTTATTAGTTCGGGATAGGATAGCATATATTTCCTTTTGTCGCAATTATTGCGGCCATTAAAATTATTACTATTTAACTATAGCAGACGGCCAAGTAAAAGTCAAATAAAACATTAAATTAAAAAGTGTTTGACGATATTAAAACAATAAAAATTGTGCAATTAAAAATGGATTATCTCATATAAAACTGAACTGTTAAGAGATAAATTGGCTAGTATGTTCCGATAATAAAAAAATTATGTAAAATGTATGTTTATTTTATAAAAAATATTGAAAAACAAAAAATAATATGTTATACTTATTTTGTAATTTTTTAAAGACTTTTTATATTATTCGGTACTTTATAAATTATAATAAGGTTAAAGGGTGAAGTTATGACTAAAGTGAGAAAAAAAGCAACCACAGCAGACCCACTATCATACACATCAAAAGAGCGTAACGGCTATTTGATTGGTATGGCAGGTCAAAATATCATTTATGGTATTATCAGCTCAGGTTTGGCATTTTATTTCAGCAATGTAATTGCACTACCGGCAATGGCTATTTCCGTTATTATGGCGATTGCTCGTGTATGGGACGCAATCAATGACCCAATGATGGGTACTTTCGTAGATAAAACAAAAAGCAAATGGGGTAAATGCAGACCTTATTTGATTTTTATGCCAATCATTATTATGATAGGTACGATATTGTGTTTTGCCAATGGTATTTATAGTGAGGCAAACAATAGTACTATCCAAAACGTAATGATTATCGCGTGGGCAGGTATTTCGTATATCTTGTGGGGTATGTTGTATACCGCGGCAGATATTCCTCTTTGGGGTATTGCATCTCGTATGACAGCAAACGAATCCAAGCGTTCTAACCTACTTTCTCTTGCCAGAATGGTTGCAGGTATCGGTGGTGCTTTAGGTTTCGTTATGACTCCAATCGCACAAGCTTTGGCTCCAATGATGCCTGGTAATACAGCTCAAGCTTTACAATGGGCATTTATCGTTGTTGCTATTGTGCTTGCTATCGTGGGTACTATCCTATTCCAATGTGCAGCTCTTGCAAAAGAGAGGGTTGATTGCGAAGAAGAGAAAAAACGTGGTATTATTGATAACTTTAAAATTATGTGGGCAAACAAGCCTTTCCGTAGAATTTTGATTTCCGGTATTATCAGAAGCCCATTCCAATTATTGCTTATCCTAGCAATGCCACTTATGACATTGTACTTTGGTAACAATGGTGCAACAGCAGATTTTGTTAAAAACATTTTGTTGCAATACGGACCAATCGCTGTCGGCGTATTCGGAGGTCAATTTGGTGCAATGGCTTTGACTCCTATCCTTTGCAAAAAGTTTGAGAAAAAGACAATCTTCAATGTTATGAACATTGTTTCAGGTATAGCATTCGCTTTCATTTTCGTATTGTATTTAATATTCCCAACTACTTTGGGCGGTGTACCTATTATTCTACTATCTATAGCTTTCTTGATAGCAAGTGCTGGTGTAGGATTTATAATGGTATTACAATCAATGATGATTGCAGACTGCGTAGACTACGAAGAGCATACAAACGGCACACGTCCGGACGGTGTATTCTTCAGCGGTCAATCTTTCTTAACAAAACTTGCTGCAGGTCTTGCAGTTATGATTCAAGGTATTTGCTACGCTATCGTTGGATATGAGGGCGATGCAGTTACAAGCATGAACGCAGCTTTGTCTTCAGGTTTGGTTACATTTGCAGAGGAGTATAGGACTTTCGCAATGATTATGTTCTTCTTGGTATCTATCCCTCCTGCAATCGGTATGATTTTGTCAATCATCCCAATGCTTAAGTATGAGCTTAACGATAAAGAACATTCTAGAATTTTGGATGAATTGAATGCTAAGAGATTGGCAAACGCAAACGGCGAAGTTATGACTTTGGAAGATGTTGCAACTGAGGAAAATGTTGACGCTGCAACTAGCGAAAATGCAGAAAGTGCAACAGAAGAGCAAACTGTAGATACTATGGTAATGCCTGTAGTTGCAGAAGATGCAGCTCAAGAAGCAGAGCAAACAACCGAAGAAACTGCAGAAAAGGTTAAGGCTGTAGAAGAAAAAGCGGAAGAAGTTGCAGAGGAAAATGTTGAGGAAGTTCAAGAGCAAGTTGAAGTTGCCAAAGAGCCTGTAACTGAAGAAGCTCCTGCTGAAACAGAAGAAAAATAATCAAAATAAAAAACAATTTAACAAAAAATCACTTTGGTTTGTCAAAGTGATTTTTTGTTTCGCATTTACTTATTCAAACGATTGTAACTATAATTTATATTAAAAAATTGTTTAATTTTGTGAACTTTATTTGTTTTGATAAAAAGAGACAAAAAAGAAAGAATATTGCCTTTCTTTTGACACTTTCCAATTTTATTATATTGCTAAATTTGATATCCTTATAACGAATTCACTATTTGTGAGGTTAAATATGAAAGACGATTTGTTGATTGAGGAAATTGGAACTCGTGAGATTTCTTTGCCGAATATTCAAGTAAAGCAAAATAAAAAACCTGTTCAAAAAAGGCGTGGCAATGGTTTTAAATTTAGCGAAAACAACAAGGTTTACGACCGTAAATCTGCATTGCTTGCAATAGCTAAATACATTACATATTTTGCATTGATGATTTTGCTTTATTTTGCAAAATCAAGTGCAGGACTATCGCCGTTTAGTTTGGGCTTTTTTGTAGGGCTTGTGTATTGCCGCGAAAATGTATTTGCATTGTCTATCGCATATATTTTATCGTCGGTTATTACGGGGTTTACCGTTCAAAGGTTTGTAATTGCAATTTTGCCTGCAGTCATTTTTATCGTGGCAAGGGTATTGCACCAATTTTTTATGCGACCTATGAAAATGTTGCAAACCAATCTTTATGCATTGTTATGCCAATTACCTGTAATTTTGTTTAACATAGGTACGATGGGTACGATTGTGCACGCCGTTTGTTGCGTTGTAATATCGCAAATTTTTACTTATACCGCTACAATAGCATTATATGCTATGATTGTCCGCGGGGCAAAATACCGATTGGCAAAAGACGAATTATTTGGATTGTGTACACTTGTAACAGCAATAGCTATAGGTTTGTTTGCCATTGATATTTTTGGCTTTAAACCTTTTTATTTGTTTGCGACTTTTGTTTTAATGACGCTTGTGTATTCGGGTAAAATAAGTGTAGCTTTTATCGGCGGGCTTGTTTTTGGAGTCGGTGCGGGCTTAGAAGGCGGAAATATTTTGATTGTAGGCGCACTTATACTAAGTGTTGCATTTGCTATGCTGTTTGCAAAAAGCAATATTTATATTTCTTCCATAGCGTACATTATAGGGGATGTTTTTGCGGGATTGTATTTTAATGCGTTTGGTAAGTACGATTATTTTCATATTATTGCAGTTGCAGTTGGTATGATTGTATTTTTGGTTATACCAAAATCGGTAAAAGAGCATTTCATGCATTTATTCGGCGGTGGTAGCAGCCAAAATGCCGAACATTCCGTTGTAGTAAGAAACAGGCAGGAAACAAGCAAAAAACTAACAGATATGGCAAAAGTCTTTGCCGAAATAGGCGGAGTGTTAGGCGGTGCGGAACTTGTAGTAACAGCAAATAACAGTCTTGATTTGGCGGGCGAAATTGCGGTAGAGCATTGCTCGAACTGCCCAAACTATAAGTTTTGTCAAGCGATGCTTGGCGGAGATACTACGCTTGCCATAAAAGATATTGTGGAAAAAGCAATGTACAACGGAGTTTTGAGCAAAGACGATTTGTCGCCGTTTTTGCAAAGCAGATGTACAAAACAAGATTCGCTTATAAATTTGGTTATGGAAAAATCTCAACAACTAGTTAGATTTTTGGACAGGAAAAACCAAATAGGAGCGGGCAGAATTATTTTGGGCGAGCAAATGCAAAGTTTAAGTGCAATGTTAATGTCCCTTGGCTCGGAAATTCGCAGTGCAGTGTTTTTTGATACGGAGAGCGAGCAACATATAATAACGGAGTTGTATTACTACAACATAGTTTGCCGTGATATTGTGGTAAGTGGCGAAAATGGCGTATACGGAGTTTCATTGACGGTAAGGCGAAAGGATAGCTCGAAATCCGCTTTGCCTAATGTGGTGTCCAAGGTGTTAAAAGGAGTGTTCGAGGTTGTAGACTGCACTGCTTCCAAAATACCGGGTTTTGATGTTGTAACCTTAAAACAGTCCCCTCAATATGCGATTACTTACGGTGTTGCAACTTGTGCTATGGATGGTAGTCGGGCAAGCGGAGATACATTCAGCATCCAAAAAGTTGCTTACGATAAATTTATGCTTGTCCTTTGTGACGGAATGGGCAGTGGCGAAAAAGCAAACTTTAATTCCACATCTACAATAGGAATGATTGAAAATTTTTATAAGGCAGGCTTTAATAATAACGCTATTTTGTCGCTTATAAACAAAATACTTGCAACTTATAACGGCGAAAATTTTACTTGTATAGATTTGGCTATGGTAGACTTGACCGCAGGCGTAATAGACATTATAAAACTCGGTGGCACTCAAAGTATGCTTATCCGAAACAACAAGTGTTATTTGCTGGGCGGAGGAGCTTTGCCGCTAGGTATAGTGGAGGAGGCAAAACCATATACGGATAGACATATTGTAATGGACGGAGATATAATGGTAATGTACACGGATGGTATATCCGATTATTTGGGACAGGATGCTATTTGTGATTTGATAATCAATAATCCGAGTACAAATCCCGAACATATAGCAGATGATATACTGCGAATGGCAACGGCAGGCGGCGCAAAGGACGACAGCACTGTAATTGTTGCAAAAATCTACAATAAAAAATAAAATCAGGGTGCAAGTTTATTGCACCTTTTATGTTAAACTTTGGAATAATAGAATGATAGAAATAGGTACTAATGGCAAAACGAAAACGCTTAAAATTCAAAAAACTTTATAATATATATAAATAAAATATAATAAACAATACAAACCCTTGCAAAAATTGCTAAATAGTTATATAATGGTTATATGATAAAATCGCAAATTGTTTCTATTTTGGATAATTATCCCGTTATAGCACTTGCCGTAAGCGGTGGCAGTGACAGCATGGCAATGTTGGAGTGGTTTAGGCAAAACCGCCCCAAAAACAGCTTTTTTGTAGTTAACATTGACCACCACATAAGGGGAGAGGAAAGCAAAAGGGACAGCGATTTTGTGTGTGATTATGCTAAAAAGTACGACATAAAATTTGAAAAATACGATGTAGATGCAGTTGCTTTTGCTAAGGAAAAAGGCTACACATTAGAGCAAGCGGCACGCATTTTAAGGCATAAAATATTTGAGCAAGTAACATTTGAAAAGGCAAACGTGATTGCAACCGCACACCATGCAAGCGACCAAGCGGAAAGCGTTTTAATGCACATAGCAAGGGGTACAGGTATAGGCGGGCTTAAAGGCATGAGCGTGCAAGATGGCCATATTATAAGACCGTTATTGCAAACAAGTAAGCAAGAGATAATGGAGTTTTTGGCAAACAAT
This sequence comes from uncultured Clostridia bacterium, assembly GCA_947646415.1. Classification (GTDB taxonomy): domain Bacteria; phylum Bacillota; class Clostridia; order Christensenellales; family UBA3700; genus MGBC100798. The sequence goes on from CANSGN010000013.1 coordinate 42,964, forward strand.
AATATTGAATATTGCACGGATAGTACAAACAGTGATAACGGCTACAGCCGCAATTACATAAGAAATGTGGTTTTAAAAAGCATAGAGCAAAAATATCCTAACTTTGAGCAAAGCTTGATAAAATTATCCGATAGGGCAAAGGAAATTGCCGACTTTATAGATATAAATACTCCACCTTTGTATATGCAACATGGCGGGATATATTGCGAGCTGGAGGACAAGCACACAGTGATTTGTGCGGAAATGATAAGGCGTGCATTTAGCTTGTTAGGTATAACTTTCGATATAGAGCAAAGGCATATAAACAGCATTATAAATTTTGCAAAAGAGAATACTTGCGGTAGTATAGATATGCCTTATAATACTGTTGTATACAAGGAAAATAAAGGTGTAGTAATAGCAAAAAAAACAGTTTATCCAAACGAAATATATCGATTTTCGGACGGTTTTTTTGAAATAGGCGGATTTGAGTTGCAAGTGCAGCGGGTACAATACCAAGATTGTTTGACAAAAAATGCCCCGCAGTTTGATTTGGAAAAAGCTTTATTTATTGCAGTGGACAATACAGATGAGCTTGTTATAAGGCTTAGAAACAGCGGAGATACAATACAAAAGTTCGGCGGTGGTAGCAAAAGCTTGGGAGACTTTTTAACAGATAAAAAAGTACCGTTTAGGTTAAGGGATAGACTTCCTGTTATTGCAAACGGTAATGAAATTATTTGCGTTTGCGGGGTGGATATTGCACGAAGTGCAAAAGTGGAAAAGGACAGCAAAAAAATATACAAAATCACATTAGTAAGTGATTAAACGATAAAATTAGAGTTTACTTAAGGAGAAGTTTTATGGTAGGCAGTGATATTGAAAAAGTACTTGTTCCTAAAGAAGAAGTAGCAGAAATTGTCAAAAGATTAGGCGAGCAAATTACAAATGACTTTTTAGGAGAGGAGTTAATAGTCGTTTGTATTTTAAAAGGGTCTTGCATTTTTTTCAGCGATTTGGTAAGAGAAATCAATATTGATGTTAAATTTGATTTTATGGTATTGTCTAGTTACGGAAATAGTACGACATCAAGTCGCGAAGTTAAAATAATCAAAGATTTAAGCGAAGATATCAAAGGCAAAAATGTTTTGGTTGTAGAGGACATTATCGATAGCGGTAGAACAATAAAAAGTTTAAAAGAACTGCTTGAAAAAAGAGAGCCAAAGTGCTTAAAGATAGTTACAATGTTAAACAAACCTGACAGACGCGAAGTTGATATCGTAACAGATTATAATGGTAAAGTTATACCTGACGAATTTGTTATAGGATACGGCTTGGATTATGCACAAAATTATCGCAATCTTAAAGATATTTGTGTGTTGTCGCCATCCGTATATATGAAATGAAATAGAGGTGTAAATGTTAAAAAATAGTGTACCGGATTGTTTAAAAACACTTGCGAACATTTTCTCGCCCTTTGCCCCTTTGTATATTGTTGGCGGAGCGGTGCGGAATAGCCTTTTAAATTATCCTGTAAGCGATTTTGACATTACCTCCGACCTGCTTGCGGAAAAAGTTGAGGAGATACTTGATGGCAGCAATTTTCAAATAGTTGCAAGTTATAAAAGGACGGGTACGCTTGTTATTAAGTGCGGACAATATAAATTTGAGTACACTACATTTAGGCAAGATAGTTACCCTTTGAAAAGCGGTGTGCATACACCAAGCAAATGTGTATTTACCAAGGATATGCAAACGGATGCTTTAAGGCGTGACTTTACCTGCAACAGTTTGTACTATGACATAATGCAGGACAAAATCATAGATTTAACAGGCGGACAGCAAGATATAAAAAATAAAATACTGCGTACGGTAAGAGAGCCCGAGCAAACTTTATCCGAGGATGCTTTAAGGATAATGCGACTTGTAAGATTTGCGGTTGAACTTGGTTTTGAGATAGAAAAACAAACATTTAAGGCTGCAAAAGAATATGCAAGCGGATTGCAAGAAATCTCCAAAGAACGCATAAAAGACGAATTAGTAGCGATTTTCAATGCGGTTTTTAAGTATAACAGTAAAAGTTTAGGCGTAAAACCTAGCGACGGAATAAGGTTGCTTGTGGATATCGGTGCGATGAAGTATATCATACCCGAAGTGCTTGATATGATAAACGTTCCGCAAAACCCTAAATTTCATATTTACGATGTTTACAATCATTCATTAAATACAATAGACAATTTGCCTCCTGACCTTATGATGGCGGGGTTATTGCACGATATCGCAAAAAGTGTTTTGCTTAAAAAATACGGCAATATGTATATGCACGAACTCGCGGGCAGCGATATGGCAAGGGAAATTATGTCAAGGCTTAAGTTTTCAAATAGCGAAATTGAAAGAATAAGCAGGCTTGTTAAAATACACATGTTTAATGTGGACGGAAAGACAAGACTATCCAAATGCAGAGTTTTTATTGCGGATAATTGGGATTATTTTGACGATTTTATTTCATTAAGGCGAGCAGATGGTCTGGCTACCAATCCCGACAATTACGACGAAAGTTTAGTTCAAAAAATGATTGATATAAAAAATCAAATGGTAAAAGACGGATTGCCTATTAATATAAAAGACTTGAGTATAAACGGCAACGATTTGTTGCAATGTGGCTATAAAGGTAAAGAAATAAGTGAAATGCTCAGCAAAATAAGACTATGGATTTTGCAAAACGGCAAAGTACCGCAAAGGGAAGAAATATTAAATAAACTAAGGAGGATATGAAAATGGATATTGCTATTTTAGTGCTTACGGCGTCTGTGATTATGCTTTTAGTAGCGATTTTCGTCTTGTTAATTTTAAAAAACAAAGGTCGAAACGGCAATGTCGAGGAACTTTTGAGTGATAACAACGATAAACTAAAAAAGGATATTGTCGACGATATTGCACAAAAGTACAATACGGCAAACAGCAGCATGCTTGACGAACTAAGCAGAAACAACACCTATTTAAACACAACGCTAACTCATGCAATATCCGAAAACAATACTCATCTCACACAAACCATTTCCATTAATAACGGAGAGCTAAACAAAACTTTGGATAGCTTTAGGGAAACGCAGGAGAAAAAATTTATTTCCTTAGAAAAAAAGATTTACGATAAACTTGAAAATATCCAAAAAGAAATGACCCAAGCTTTATCAAATCAAAAAAACGACAATATACAAAGCAATGCGGATATAAGGGAAACCTTAACCAATCAGCTTAATAACATTAAAACGGAAAATATAAACAGCAACACAAAAATAAAAGAAACTTTGTCTGCAAGGCTTGACAGCATTGATAAAGAAATTGCAAAAGAGCTTGACAAAATAAGGACGGAAAACCAAACCAAGCTAAACGAAATGCGCGATATGGTCGACAACAAAATGCAAGAGACATTGAACGCAAGGATAAATGAGTCATTTAAACTAATAAGTGAACAGTTGATGGCAGTAAGCAAAGGTCTTGGGGAAATGACAAATTTGACTACAGGTGTCAACAACCTTAACAGGATAATGAGCAATGTAAAAACACGCGGCATAATGGGCGAAGTGTTTTTGGAAAACTTGCTAGAGCAAATTTTGACTGCCGAGCAGTACGAAAAGCAGTTGATTTTAAAAGGCAGGGAGGCTGTGGATTTTGCAATCGTTCTTCCGGGCAAAAAGGAAGACGAAAAAGTGTATTTGCCAATCGATGCAAAATTTCCTATCTCGGATTATCAAGAGTTGGTGGATGCTAGCGAAAGTTATGACAAAACTAAAGTCGATGCGGCAAGAAAGAATTTGTTTAAACGAATTAAGGAAGAGGCAAAGTCAATAAGCGATAAATATATTATCGTGCCAAAAACAACAAACTTTGCTATTATGTACCTTGCAACAGAGGGATTGTTTGCGGAAGTTGTAAAGGATACCAAACTGCTTGACGAGTTACAAAACAATTATAAAGTAGTAATAAGCGGACCAACTACAATAACCGCATTGCTAAACAGTTTGCAATTAGGCTTTAAAACATTGCAAATCCAAAAAAACAGTACGGAAGTTTGGAAAGCTTTGTCCAAATTTAAAACGGAGTTCCAAAAATTCGCTGATAGCTTGGAAAAAGTGGAAAAACAAGCCAACACAGTGGTTAAAACTATTGAAGAGACAAGCAAAAAGACAAAAAGCATAGAAAAAGTTTTAAACAAACTAGATAAGATAGACTATGACCCGCAGGAAATAGGGTTATTGGGAGGCGTAAGCAATGGCGAAGAGCTTTCAGACAATTAAAAGTGATTTGCATATTCATACCATTCACAGCGACGGTGCGATGACCGTCGGCGAAGTTATGGATATTGCAAAACATAAAGGTCTTTCCGCTATATCCATTACCGACCACGATATTGTGAGCGGTGTCAGCGATGCTTTGCTTTACGGCAAACAAATTGGTCTTAAAGTTATCCCGGGGATAGAAATTTCCGCTTTCAGCGTTATGGCAGTGCATATATTGGGTTACGGTATTGACCATAATTCCCCTGTATTGCTTGAATTGCTTAACGATTTATTAGAGCAAAGGCAAATTCGTGCGCAGGAAATATTGGAAAAGCTTAAAAGGTTTAAAATAGAGCTTGACCCGCAAAAGTTGCCGACAGTAAATATAGGCAGAAGTCATATTGCAATGGCACTTAAAAATGAGGGTTATGTGTCATCCATACAAGAGGCATTTGACAGATACTTGGGCGAAAATCGCTTGGCGTATGTCCCGAGCAAAAGGATATCTCCGCTTAAGGCGGTGCAGGCGATTAAAGAAAGCGGCGGCAAGGCGGTTATCGCTCATCCGTTGCAGTTACATAACAGTAAAAAATTAATACCTTTAATAGAGGGATTATTGCCTTATGGCTTGGATGGTCTTGAAGTGTATTATCCTACTCACACGCCTGACAAAACGGCGATTTTTGAAAAGTTGGCAAAACAGTATAAATTGTTTGCGACAGGCGGTAGTGATTTTCACGGGATAAACAAAAACAATACCATAAATAACATAGGCGAAACATTTTGCAATCTGCCTAAGGAGTTAAGATAGTTTTGCAGACAAAACCCAATTAAATATAAAAATAACTTGCAATTTGATTGTAAAATGATTATAATTAAATGACAGCTTAAAATAATACAAAGATATAATAGTAAATTTGGAGAAAGATAAAATGGCTAAAAAAAATAATGCACAGTTTGTACAAGAAATAGCAGATATAAATGAAAATTTCCCACAATGGTATACGGATGTGGTTTTAAAGACGGAGCTTGTTGACTACGGCCCTGTAAAAGGCAGTATGGTTATCCGTCCTTACGGCTACGCTATTTGGGAAAATATTCAAAAGGAATTGGACAAAAGATTTAAGGAAACAGGACACAAAAACGCTTATTTCCCAATGCTTATCCCATATAGCTTTTTAACAAGGGAAAAGGAACATATCGAGGGCTTTGCGCCTGAAGTTGCTTTGGTTACACATTACGGAGAGGAAGAATTACCCGAAAAATTGGTAGTAAGACCTACAAGCGAAACAATCATTTGCGAAATGTATAAAAAATGGGTAAAAAGTTATCGTGATTTGCCTGTACTTATCAATCAATGGGCAAACGTATTCCGTTGCGAAAAAACTACAAGACCGTTTTTAAGAACAAGTGAATTTTTGTGGCAAGAGGGACATACTTTGCACAGAACGCACGAGGAAGCGGAAGAAGAAACCTTTAAAATGCTTAATGTTTATGCCGAATTTATGAAAAACGTGCTTGCAACACCCGTACTTACAGGCAAAAAGACGGAAAAGGAAAAATTTGCAGGTGCAAATGCAACTTACGGAATGGAAGCAATGATGCTTGACGGCAAGTCTTTGCAAGCGGGTACTTCTCACGATTTAGGTTGCAACTTTGCAAAAGGTTTTGAGATTAAATATTTGGATAAAGACGGCGAATTGAAATTCCCTTATCAAACAAGTTGGGGTGTATCCACCCGTTTGATTGGTGCTTTGATAATGGCACACGGCGACCAAAGAGGACTTGCTTTGCCACCAAGGGTTGCACCTATTCAAGCTATTGTAATTCCAATCGCATCGCATAAAGAGGGCGTGATTGAAAAGGCAGAAGAATTGTATAAAGAACTAATGTCTGCAGGTATCCGTGCGGAAAAAGACTTTAGCGATAACACACCTGGTTGGAAGTTTAACGAATGGGAAATGAAAGGTGTACCTTTAAGAATCGAACAAGGCCCTCGTGATATTGAAAACGGTGTTGTTCAAATCGTACGTCGTGACACTTTTGAAAAAATAGAAGTTCAAAGAGACGGGCTTGCGCAAACGGTTGCTAGACTTTTGGACGAAGTGCACGAAAATATGTACAACAAGGCAAAAGCATTTATGGATAGTCATATTGTCACTTGCAACAGCTTGGAAGAAATGCAAAAAGCTTTGGATGACAAATGTTTTGTAAAAACCATGTGGTGCGGATGCCCTGAATGTGAAAGCAAGATAAAAGAGCTTTATTCCGCAACGGCAAGGGTTATGCCTTTTGACCAAACTCCTGTTGGCAACAAGTGCGTATGTTGCGGTAAAGAGTGTAACGAGGGCGAATTGAAAGTAATTTATTTTGCAAGGGCATATTGATTTTAAAATTAGAAATTCATATTTTAAAAAGGTGGCAAACGCCACTTTTTTTATTTGCAAATAATATTGTGGTAATACAATATCTAATTACAAAAGACAGGCTTAGGCTATTTTTTAGGCAGGTTAGAAACATTTTTGCTAAAATACTTGGGCGAATTTAAAATTTGTGTAAAAATGTTGATTTTAAAAATTTTTTATTATATAATATATGTGTAAAAGTATCCCTAAATTAAGTTTTTAGGGGGTAAATTATAAAAAAAGACAGCAAAAACACTTGCTGTCAAAGTAAATTTTATAATTTCGAGGGGAAGATTATGACAAAGAAGAGAAGTTTTGTTTTAATTGCTATTGTCGTTATTATGGCACTGAGCGTTTTGGGTTTGGTGGCATGTAAAAAACCTGCTGATGCAGACGGCGGAAATAATGACAATAACTTACAAACCGAGCAAACAACACCTAATGCGGGCGGGGATAAGGACGAAGTAAGAGATGATGAGCCTCCTGTAGCAAGCGTAGGTTTTGGGTTTGAATTGGTTGGTAGTGACGAAAATGCTTACTATGCTATTACAGATGCATCTTTTGCAAATATCGATGGCAAAAAATATGCGGAAATTATTATTCCGGATGTTTACAATGAAAAACCTGTAAAAGCAATTAAAAACGAAGTATTTAAAAAGTTTGATAGTCTATCAAGTGTAATCGTACTAGGTCACAATTTAGAGATTATAGGCGATGGTGCTTTTCGTGATTGTGCTGCTTTGGCGTCATTTGAGTTTTACGAGGCGTCCTACACAGGAGATTATACAATAATTCCATTAAAATCTATTGGTAACAGCGCGTTTATGAATTGTAATGCTTTGGGCAAATTGGTATTTTCTGACAAGTTGGAAACTTTAGGTTTAGGTGCTTTTAGAAATTGCAGTAAGTTAGAAAGTATTGTGATTCCTGAAAAAGTTACTGAAATACCTGCACAAACTTTCCAAGGCTGCTCAAGTTTAAGATACATACAATTATCAAAGGAAACTACAAGTATAGGTGCTGAGGCTTTTGATAAATGCACTAACTTGTTGGTTATCTCCGAAAACGAGATAGAAGTTCCTGATGATAACAAAGTTAAACTACCAAGTTCCGTGATTATGCCAAGCAAAGTTACTTATCTTGGCGAAAAAGCATTTAATGCTTGCACAAAAATTAAAAACATAACTCTTCCGGAGGGTATTGTAAATATCAAAGAAGGTACTTTCTATGGTTGTACAGCTATGACGGAAGTTACTTTGAAAGGCGAAATCGTTGAAATTGATGATAATGCTTTCCGCAACTGTTCGGGTATTAAAAAGTTTACTACTCCAAGCAGTTTAAGAAGAATCGGTAAAAACGCTTTCAGAAACACTTCTAAATTGGAGTCAATAACTCTAAATCAAAATTTGCACACTATAGACGATGGAGCTTTCTTACTAAGCGGTATTAAAAGCATAAATATTCTTGGCGGTGTAACTTACATTGGTAAAGAGGCATTTGCGGAATGTAAGAAATTAGAAAAAGTAGTTTTCCCTGCAACTTTAAGTGTTATCGGGGATGGTGCTTTTAGGGAAACCGGCGTAGAAAAAATGGATGTTTCAATGGGCGAGGATGGTGTTGAAATTGAAACTCCAACAGGAATCCTTGAAATAAAGTATGAATTTACAGGCACAGTTGAACAATGGAATGCTGTTATCAAAAATGGTCCATCTTTCTGGGGCAATATAAACTCTCAAATCAAAATCATTTGCAACGGTAGTGAGGGAGCAGCGGTAGATTTGGTATTAACTCAAGTACCGGTTGAAAATGAATAATTGAAAAAAAACTTAAAAATAGTTTAAAAAGGCATCTTGATAATAAAGTTGCCTTTTTGTATAATATTAAATTGTTGTTTCGATAAATAGTTAAATAGAACAATAAAATATTATTTGCAAAGCGCCTTATAAATTAATTATAATTAGTATAAAGTTAACTTTTATTTATGTGATTGAAAATTAAATTTATGATATCAATCTAATTTTTATAATGCGATTGTATATGATTATGTTGTATCAATTAGATAAAAATCAGCCTAAATTCTTCTTAAAAATTACGATATTTTGAAATTCTAAAAAATAAAAATACACCCCGAAACATTGTGTTTCGGGGTGTTACTTTTTGTGTAAAGTTTAAAGTAGGCAAAAAGTGGTGTTCACTGCAATAATCCTATCAAAAATCGGGACTATTAGGGTTAAAAATTTGCCTTTAATGTAAAGTTTGGGTACATGGAATAAGTATATCTATGTACATATTATATATATATTATAGGGTCAAAAGTAAACTTTTGTCAACGTTTAATTAAACATTTTGTAATAGCTTTACAAAAAGAGTACAAAAACTTTAAAAAACTTTTCCGAAAAACCGCGATTTTGTACATAGATATACTTATTCTATGTAAGGTAAAAAACGGAGGTTTTA
>CANSGN010000014.1 GCA_947646415.1 uncultured Clostridia bacterium
GGGTTATACCCGTATGTGAAAAACCCCACGTTTAACGTGGGGATATTTATTTTTTTATAGAAGGGAGAGTTTTATGAAGTTAAAAAAATTATTAATCGGTTTGGTAGTAGCTATTATGTCGATAAGCTGTGTTATATTGGCTGGATGCCAAGGTAAAATACGCAGTAGGTATGAAACCGTTACAACCAAATACAAAAACGGAGTTACGGATTTTGAACACGGCTGGTCTAATTATAACAACGGCTACGATAAAGATGGCGAAATTGTGGACAAACTACTTGAGTGCCGTCCAAACGAAAGACAACTTTTACATACTGACAATGAATATTATAACTTTGTACACTTTGGTATGAATACCATGACGGATAAGGAATGGGGTGACGGCACAGAAACAGTAGATATGTTCAACCCCGAAAATGTGGATACCGACCAATGGTGCAAGGTGTTTAAAGATAGTGGCAGCAAAGGAGTGATTTTTGCTGTAAAACATCATGATGGTTTTGCTTTGTGGGATACCAAAACAACTGACTTTAACGTTATGAACAGTGGGTATAAACGCGACATTATGCGAATGGTGGCAGAGTCTTGCAAAAAGTACGATTTGAAATTTGGCGTTTACTTATCGCCTTGGGATATACACGAGCCTAGTTACGGCAAAGCAGGCGGAATAAACGACATAGGCAGCTATAACTACGTTTTTTATAACCAAGTTAAGGAAGTTTTGGGCATTGTGAAAGAAGTTGAAGTGGAACTGTTTGAGTTTTGGTTTGACGGAGCAAGGGCAGACGATGCGGAAGTTGACGAGGGCTTTGAATATGCTTGGAGTGATATATACGAATTGATAAATGAGCAATTTCCTAAATGCGTAATAGGTAATTGCGGCGATGATGTAAGATGGGTAGGCAATGAGGCAGGTTATGTTCGTGACTCCGAATGGTCTGTGATTTTAACGAGTATACCAGAAGATAAGCAACAGTCGAGTGAAGATGACGCTAAAAGATTAGGTTTACACTACGAGTCTACCGATAGGGGGAGCCGTGATATTATAAATGCTGCCAACGAGATAAGCAAAGATTGGCAGGTAAAATATTATCCTGCGGAATCGGATGTTCGTATACGTTCAAAATGGTTTTGGCACAAAAACGATAAAGTTAAAACAGCAAATCAACTAGCCGATTTGTATTTTACAAATATAGGTATGAATTCGCATTTTTTATTGAATGTTGCCCCTAACAATAAAGGAGTAATCGAAAGTAAAGACATCAAGTCTTTGATGGGAATGAAAGAAATTGTGGATAAAACAATGGCAAAACAGCTTATGCCAATAAATGTTTTTACAAGTGGTTACAACAGCGACGGCATTGTATTGGTTGATAACTCAAGTGCACCTTGTGCTGTTTTGAGTGATGGTATTTATGGTACGACTGCTTACACTAGTTACAAATTGCCTGATAACGGATATATGATGGACTTTGTTTTTGACGGCAACCAATCAATAGGAAGAGTGGATATAAGGGAAGATTTGACTTATTCGCAAAGGATAGAGGCGTTTGAAGTTTGGGCAGTAGTTGGTGGAAAATGGAAGTTAGTTGCGGATAATACAATAGTAGGTAACCGCAAGATTTTTGTACTCAAAAAAGCAGTTAAAACCAATCAAGTTCGTTTTGTGTTCAAACAATCAAGGAGCAATCCTTATATTAGAGCAATTTCATTTTATGAAAAATAATGCTTTTTATATAGTTATTTGATTCACATTTTATAAAATTTCTAAGCCTAAAAATTTCTATATTAAATACAAGATTTTTTAAAGGTATTAAAAATAAACACCTTAATCAATAATTTTAGGGTGTTTATTTTTTTGTAAAGTTTAATGTATGAAAAAAATAGTTTTCACTGCAATAATCACGTCGAAAATCGTGGGTAAATTAAAAACTAAGGCGAAATCAAAGTGTAAAAAAAGTACATAGAATATATATAATCTATGTACATTTTTCGTATTTTTTTATATTAAAGTTTTTACAAAATATTTAGTTTAATATTGACATTACTTTATATTTAATCTTATAATATAATTGATTAAGTACATAGATTATATATATTCTATGTACACCTGTTTCTTTTTAAGAAGAAGTATACTTTAGGAGAAGATAGTTATGCACATGACTCGGAAAAAATCTTATTTGCTTATAGCAATAATTGTAATGTTAATTGTAGTAATTTCTTGCGGAGTTGCGTCAACTTTTCTTGCACCTAACGAAGTTTTGGCTTTGACAAATACAGATTCTGCAACTAAGGTTGCAGGTGGTGTAGATATATATGATTCTTCTTCGCAATCTTTTAATAGTTTTGCTATTTATGATTTAAAAAAGAAATTGTTTAATGGCAAAGACCCGTTTAGTTATATAAAATCAAGCATAGATACCCAAACTAATGCTTATGTAGTTCCTGCGTCAACAATTAACTCTAATGTGGGAAATGCTACAGGAGGATTGGTATTAAATTTTGGCGGATATACATGGATAGTATCTTGCTTAACATTGACTGACACCACCAATTTTGGCAAGGAAGACATTGTTGTAACATTGTATATGGCAGATAATTCCAATGTCGGCAGTGTTTATAACTCTAATAGTTCCGCGGTAAAAGGCAATAACGCTTATAGTGCAAGTGAATTAAGACAAAATCTTTTATCCAATTCCGCTTTTGCACAGTTTTCGGGTGGAAGCTTTGCCACAAAATATTTAGTCCAACCATCTAAAATAAAATATCAATATACTCAGTCTTGGTCAAGATTCGGTACTGCTAATTTTTACAATCTTCCAAATGATGCTTTACATAATTTAACAACAGGTTGGAATAGTTCGCCTTTATATGTGCCGGAGGACATTTTACAAGCCCCAAACGGAGATAACGTTAGATATGACGCATGGGGCAATGATTATATTTGGATTCCTAGTATAACTGAGATTGGTGGTAGCTTTTCGTCGACTGCTTTAAATGGTTCAATTTGGAGTTTATCACAAAATCAACTAACTTCAAATTCCAATGTTTGGTTACGTTCCGGTAATAGTTATGGCGAAGCCTTAATTCAAGGTAGCAATGGCATAAGCAGTGCATTAACTGTTAGTAGCAGCAATTATATAAGACCTGCAATACATATAAATTTAAGCGAAATATTAAGCGGTTTGGAAAATGGAGTGCAAAATCCTCAAGATTTGCAGACAACATACAACGAAACAGCTCAAACATTAAGTGAAATTGTAAAGTCAAACAAAAACACTGCTTGGTATGACAAAAATCTTTATGAAACAGATAATGAGTTTATAAAGCTTACTTATCCCGACAGTACTAAAGCATTTGAAAACGCAGGAGAGTATTGGGTAAAAGTAGAGATAAAAGAGAGTTGGACAAACAAAATAATTGCACTAGTAGAACAAGATGCCGCAAAATATAATTGGACGGAAGCCGAAAAGCAGCAAGTAATAGATTTTAGAAAACCTAAGTTTTTGGGAACTGCGGATATAAGCGACCCAAATCATACCGAGACAGATACTGAACGTTGGATAAAAATAACTGTAAAAAAGGCGGATATAGATTTTAGCAATGTCAAGTGGAGTGCGGACAGTTTGGAATACAATGTCACAAAACAGTCCGTAAGCATTGTATCGGGCTTGCCATCATTTTTAAAACCATTATACATAGGCGAAACTGAAAAAGACGTGAATATCGGTAATACATTTTACACTGCAAAAGTAATTGGCTTTGAAAGCACAAACAGCAACTACAACATACCTAATACAACAGCGGAATTGGAAAGTATACCGCAGTTACAACTTAAATGGAGAATAACAAAAAAGAAGATAAATGTAAGTTGGAAAACGGAAGAAAAGGTAATAAACGGAATAAACTTAAAGATACCTGTACTAGTAGTGGATAGTAGTTATGAAAGTGCAATAGAGTATAAGTATTACACTGATGCAAATTGCAATACATCTATTACGCTAGAAAAAATAGCCGAAGAATATAGTGCAACCCAATCAAAACCATATTGGGTAAAGGCAAGCTTAAAGACAGAAGGGGACTATAACAACACTAATAGTATACTTTTGCTAGATGGTAGCGAAGTTATAGAAACAATTTCGTCGTTTAAAGTAGGAGAGGAAAATAACGGAGTAACAGTAAGCCTTGAAACAAGTAAAGTAACATATAACGGTAGCGAGCAAAGGGCAGTATTCCAAGTAAGTGGCGGACTTAATGCGGATGCTTTGTTGGTAACATATAAAAAGGAAAATGGTGTAGAAATACCATATATACCAACCGAGGCAGGAAGATACAAGGTAACAGTAAACCTAAAAGATGGCTTGGGTAACTTTGTAATAGTAGGACAAAAAGAGTTTGACTATGAGATAGAAAGTTTAAAGATAACAAAACCACAAGCAAATCAAGCAAAAGTATTTAAGGCAAGCGGATTTGAGTTTAGGGATATAACCAACTTACCAAAAGAATGGGCAAAGTACTTTGATATAAAAGTATTTGATAAAGATAATAACGAGATAGGCAAAGTAAACGGAAGTTGGACATTTGTAGGCGTAAATAAGTACCGAATCCAAATACAGTATAAAAACGGAATGAACACCAATAACGGTGGAGAAGTAGACAATGTAGTATGGCAGGACGGAAGTAAAGGGAATTGCCAAGTAAGCCTTGATATCGAAAAACTAGTGTTGACCATAAACGGATGGCAGGACGGAGAGGAAAACGGAAGAGCAACACTAAAGTCAGACTATACGCAAGAGATAGAAAAGTATTTTGACTATGTAATAAACGAGTGCAGCGGGGATGAAACAGTAGGCGAGGAGCTTGTAGGAAATGCAACCTTAAAGTACTCAACAAATTACCAAATAGCGTTAAGGATAAAGAACGAATATAAGGGAAATGTAGTAGTAGAGTATAATGGTCAAAATGTAGAGGAAACAGAGCCATACAAATTTAAAACAAAGGCAAATCCATTTACAGACGGGAATGGCAGTGACGATGACAACAACGGCACAAGCGGTAAACCGAATGGTGGTAGTAACGGAATGGATGACTTTGTTGAAACAATAAAAAAATTACCTTATTATGTATGGATATTGGTAGGAATAATTTTATTTTTAATCATACTTATAATTGTAATTTTGATATTAAAACGCAATAAAAACAAAGGCGCTCCAAAGCAAGCAATGACATACGGAAATTACCCAACAGCTAGCAATGAACAACAACCTGCAAAGGATAACGTAGTAATAAGTAGCGAAACCTCAAATGACAGTTTCCGCAATGTAAGAGGAACGATTGTCAATAACTACAAAGTAGGATATAAGGATTGGACGTTTGTAATGAAAGAGACTGATATACTTAATTTGGATGTATTGGAATCTCCTCAAGATGAAGTAATGTTTTACGCTTTTAAGAAAAACGATTTGAGGAAAGTTAAAAAATTACAAAGTCAAATTGACCAATCCGAAAGTAATGTAAAAGCTAATAATTCAAACGATACTTCAACGGCAGAAACACAATTAAATAGCAAAAAGCAAAAAGGTAAAAAGCGTTACTAATTAAAAAAGCCATTCAACCGAATGGCTTTTTTGTTGCTAAATAAATCCGTAACTATTTTTTAATGTGTCGTAAAATAAATTTATATGAGGAGGAAAATAAGTGAAAATAATAAGCAATAACATTGTAATAAATGCGATTATGGCATAAAGATAATAAAATTTCGAGGTGTAATTGTTTGCCATTATTTTAAAACTCGCGATATTCATTGCAATAATTATCAATACTGCGATTGAAATATCTACAGCAACAAAGTTTTTTCCTATTATACCTGAATAAGTGTAAAATAAGGTTATCATAATAGGAATACATAAAATAAGAGGTAAGCTTTTTGCTGTCAAAAATGCTTTGATATTAGGCTTTAAAATAAAATATTCTATTAGGCTAAATATTAAAAAAGGATAAAAAATTATTTTCCCGTGCTCCCAAACACTTTCATTAGTTGCAAAAAGCCAAGCAATGGCAGGTGTTTTGTTTAGCCATTCAAAAGCAAAATGAAAAACAAAGGACATAACAATACAAAATATTAAGCCGATTGTTGAACATATTAAAGCTTTTTTAGTAGACACAAATGCAAGTAAGTGAGGGATTTTATTTTGTCCGATATTTTTAAATTTATTCATTATTTCTATTATCCTTAATTTTAATGTTTAGTTTGCTTGCAAGTACAAAATACTCTTGCCATCTATGCTCACGTATTGGGTAGTTGCCGCTATCTGTCGCAATTACCAAGCAAGGGGAAATGTTGTTGTAACTGTTAACAAGTATCATTTGTACAGTAGTTGATTGGTTTATTTTCTTTTTTACGTTAGAGTGATAGTTAAAGTATGACATAGTTACCGCTTTTTAATATATTTATAAAAATTATAAACAAAACTTCAAATTTATATTCGCAAAATATCATTCGCAATATTAATATATTGATAAGTATATGTAATTAAACTGCAAAATTAAAAATTTTAAAAATTTTACCTAAAAAAGTGTTGATTTTTTAAAAGTAATATGCTATTATATATAAGAAATCAAGCCGAAGTGGTGGAATGGCAGACGCGCTGGACTCAAAATCCAGTGAGGGCGACCTCGTGCGGGTTCAAGTCCCGCCTTCGGCACCATCAAAATGACCTAAGTTAAAAAACTTAGGTCATATTTTTTTTGTGCGAAGACGTGACCGATTGAAATAACGTGACACTCGCAAAAGCTCGTTATTCCGTCGCAAGCTCCTTACAAGTCCCGCCTTCGGCACCATCAAAATGACCTAAGTTAAAAAACTTAGGTCATATTTTTTTTGTGCGAAGACGTGACCGATTGAAATAACGTGACACTCGCAAAAGCTCGTTATTCCGTCGCAAGCTCCTTACAAGTCCCGCCTTCGGCACCATCAAATGACCTAAGTTGAAAACTTAGGTCATATTTTTTTTAATTATTCCTCATTCACACAGTACTGTATTTGTTATGAGCGTCCTATTATTTTACTTGAGATTAAAAGCCAATTTATTATCTATTTTGTTGTACTGTAACTATTATGTGGAAAAAATCATATCATATAGTAAGATAAAACTAGCTTTGACATATAATTAAAACTCTTAGAATATTTAAATTGTTACTACATATTTAGCTCTTGTCGCGGGGGCTTTATGTAGTAATTTTATTTAGGGGGCAAAAATAATGCTCATACAAAATCAATCGAACATAACCTATAATGAAGTAATGCCAAGCGGGGAAAAATCTTTAAGGAATGCGGTAAGTAATCTAGTAACTACTGAGGTACTCTCTTATATGATATCTAAAATAATAAGTTGTGATAAAACTTTCGTTCAAGAGGGGGAAACTGCTTGTAATACTGTAACGATTACCAACAATTCGGCAACCAAGTTGTTTGATAACATTTTTAAAATTCCGCAACTTAACGGCGCAAGTTTTGTGGAGGGAAGTGTGAAAATAAATGGAATGTCCGTGCCAGATTATGACCCAATAAAAGGATTTACTATCCCTGACTTGAATGCTCACGAGACAGTCATTATTGAATATGAAATAAAAGCAACCAATCCATTGAAAACCGAGCAGGCGGCTCACTTTGCTACACTGAATTATAATGTACTAGACCCTGTAAGAGGTAATGTAAATTATTCCGAAAAAACTGATACGCTTTTGTTAAAAATTATATCCGATAAATTAAGTTTTGTAAAAAGTGTAGATAAATATGTTGCGGTAAAAGGCGAAAAACTACACTATACCATAAAGATTACCAATATAGGCAATATTACAAAAACCGATATGGTATTTAAAGACCCAATCCCTTACGGTACGACTTTTGTTGCAAATAGTGTTAAGGTAAACGGCATAGGTTATTCCGTTTATAATCCTGAAATAGGATTTGCTATCCGCAGCTTGGCGCCTAATGAATTTATCACAATAGAATTTGATGTGAGGGTAAATTAAAATGAAAACAATAACAAATATCGCAAGCTTAACACAACTTTCGGGAACTTCGCGAGTTATAACTTACAGCAATGAAGTTCAAACGCTAATCAAAACACCTAACACAAACGACAGAGGGACTTATTATATAATCATTTGTGATTGCCCTTGTTGTAGCTGTAATTGTTGCAACTGCTGTAATTGTAATAATTGTTGTAAATATTATTAAATGGTTGTTACATTAAAATGCGTTTCTTGATTTTGTTGTACAAATAAAGCTTTGAAAACAAATAAAGCTCGACTGTTTTTGCAGTCGGGCTTTATAAATTAAAATAGTATGTGAAAATTTTTGTACAATTCATAAAAATTTGATTATTGACTTTTATTTGAATTTAGGATAAAATATTGATAAAGATATAAAAGTAAATTAAATATAAATTGAATATTTTTACTTAATTTTAAACAAAAAGGAAATTTTATGAGCGAAATTTTAAAGAACAATGTAAATGACGATATTGTCAATACCAAAACAGAAGATTTTACAACTGTATTTGTTAACAGTTTTGAGCAATATCAACAAAAGGACTACAATAAAATATTATTAAATAACAATGGGAACAGCATAAAACTTTGGGCATGGAAAAATGATAAAGCCATAGCCGAATTTGCCATTTTAACCGCAGATAAAGTAGCTCATCACGTTACATTGACAGCTTCCGATTTAATTGGAGAAAAGGAAAATATCCAAAATAAAAATGTCAGTTTGTCTTTCATAAAGGAAGTAAAAGCATATACAGGTCATGCAGGTTGGTATGCACAAAATCCAAAACAGTGTATGCCTCGCGGGGAAAGGGAAAGCTATCCCGAAGTTATTTATTCCGACAACCCGATTTCTATTGATAAGGACACAGTTCAATTAGTATGGGTACAAATAAATGTGCCAAAGAATATCGCTGCCGGTATATACCGCGGAACTATTATAATATCGTCAGATAATATTGACAATAAAACAGAGCTTAATTTTGAGCTAGAAATTTTAAATATAACTATGCCGGAGCATGACAAATATTTGTTTGATGTTGAATATTGGAGTCATCCGTACAACGTGGCATATTATTACGATGTTGAGCCTTTTTCGGACAAACATTTGCAAATTTTAGAGCAACACATGAGCTTGTATAAAAGCTTGGGTGGACATGCAATTACGGCAAGTATTGTAGAAGAGGCTTGGGGCGGTCAAACTTATGGCGGAAATAATTCTATCCATTATCCGTCTATGATAAAATGGATAAAATCGGATAGTGGCGAATGGAAATTTGATTTTACTCAGTTTGACAAATGGGTGCAGTTGAATAAGCAAATAGGCATTGCGGATAAAATCATTTGTTATAGTATGATGCCGTGGAAAAATACTGTGCGTTATTATAATGAGTCAACTAAAAAATTGAAAAAAATAAAAATTAATCCTGCTATCAAAGCTAAATATTGTAAGGTTTGGAGGCCTTTCTTAAAAGCATTTATCGAACATATAGACGATAAAGGTTGGTTTGATACAATTTATATGGGATTTGACGAACGCCGAAATATGGAAACAGCACTTGATTTGATAGCATCTTTAAAAAATAAAGACGGAAAGACCCTAAAAATATCTGCATCATTCAATGATTTTAAACACAACGCGGCTATTTTTAACAGGTTAGATTACGCATCTGTCGGATTGCAACAGATAAGAAATAATTTATCGGATTTTAAGGAGCAAGTCAAATTAAGAAGAGCTAATAACCAAGAAACTACAATGTATACAGCAACGGAGCATGTGCCTAACAGTTTTACAAAGTCCATACCTGTAGAAAGCTATTGGACGATTATGTTTGCAGGTGCCCTAGATACAACAGGTTTTTTGAGGTGGGCTTATGACGCGTGGGTAGAAAATCCGTTAGAGGAGTCAACACATTGGTCTTTCCCTGCAGGCGATTGTTTTCTTGTTTATCCGTCGGCTAAAGATGACGTAAATAAGGAAAGCAAATTATCTGTCCGTTTGGCAAAACTTGATGAAGGAGTTAGGGATATTAACAAACTTTATCTATTGCGAAATATGGATAATGCAGTATCGGATAAAATTGAGAAATTGTTTTCCCAAATAAAAGGGGATAAGGAGAACAGTTATGAGTTTTACACTATAGCAAAAACAAACTTTTGGGGACGTACCGCAAAATGGTTAACTGAAAAGGGCAAAAACAATATGATTGAGGATATGGAAAAAGTTAAACAGGCAATTTATGAAATATCCAAAATTTACTGCGAAAACTTAAATAAATAATAAAACAACAAAAAAAATAAAAGGTAATGGTTTGACATTACCTTTTATTTTTTTAATAATTTACAATTAAATATAGGTCAGTTTATATTTTTAGGGGTATTTTTAACAGATATTAAAATATGGGTTACGGCAAATATTATCGCAAAAATTATAAGTGGTATGCTAGCAGTAATCACGCCCGAAAAAATGAATACAAGTGACGGAAGTATGGAGAGTAATAACGATTTTAACATTCCATCTTTATTCCAAAGTATTATCCAAATTATGCAATATGCAGTTACTAGTGCAGAGTTTACGACGATATAAACGATATTTGCGTAGTCAAAATAAAAACCAAACCATGTATATGGGATATTAAAAATCATAAAAGCCATACAAGCATATCTTCCGATTTGTTCAAATATCTCGGCGATTTTGTTTGTATAGTTGTTTGTTATCGAATTTTTATTTTTTATCGAATAAACAATGTTTGGAAACATTATCAAAACAATAAATATAAGACCATAGTAATTAAACCAACTCATTATACTTACCTCACAATTTGTATTTCATTTTAATGTTGATAATTACAAATTTTATTTATTTAAATCCCAATCTATAGGCTTTTTGCCGTGAGCTTTTAAATATTCGTTTGTTTTTGAAAAATGTTTGCAACCAAAAAATCCGTTGAATGCCGAAAGTGGAGACGGATGCGCACATTGCAATATAAGGTGCTTGCTTTGGTCAATTAGTGGTACTTTGCTCCTAGCATTGCCACCCCATAAAATAAACACAACATTTTCGGTGTTGTCGGAAATAAGTTTAATTACACTATCGGTAAACCACGCCCAACCGCATTTTGAATGGGAATTTGCCAAATGTTCTTTTACGGTAAGGGTAGTGTTTAGCAAAAGCACACCCTCATTTGCCCACTTGGTAAGATTACCGCAGTTTGGCTCTTTAATGCCTAAATCGCTTTCAATTTCCTTATAAATATTTACAAGAGACGGTGGCAATTTTACTCCGTCTTTTACAGAAAAGCAAAGTCCATGTGCTTGTCCCGGCTCGTGATATGGGTCTTGCCCCAAAATCACAACTTTTAAATTTGCAACGGGAGTATATCTAAAACAGTTGTAAATGTCATACATATTCGGATATATCGTTCCGTGAGTGTATTCGTATTTTAAAAATTCACGAATTTTTGTGTATTTGTCATCGGAAAATAAATTTTCCAAAAGTTCATCCCAACCGCCGCCAAGAGCTTTCATATTGTTTTCTCCTTTAGTTTTATCATATTTAAGCATTTTCAATCGAATAAAAGATGCTGCATTTTTTCGTGTCTGTCTAAAAACATTTTGTAAGTTTGGTAAATTTCCGTATCTTCGTAAGCTATAATTTTAAAATTATCGTCCAAATTCATAATTTCGCCGTCTCGGTAGGATAGCAGAATAGGAGAGTGAGTAACAATAATAAATTGTGCTCCGTGTTTTGCTAATTGGTCGATAATACATAGTAATTTAATTTGATTGTTTGGCGAAAGAGCTGATTCCGGCTCATCTAATAAATAAAGTCCTTGTGGCGAAAAAGTCTCGAAAATCGATAAAAATTCTTCCCCATGAGAGTGTATGTGCATACTTTCGGAATTATCTATTTGCTCGTAAGCGTTTGCCAAAGTATAAAAAGATTCCGCCCTTAAAAAATATTTCCATTTAGGTAGTATAGCAGATTTATATACAGTCAAATAGTTATGTAATTCGGAAGTTGAATTAAAACTTTCAAAATTCAAATAAGCTGAGCCACCTTCGGGTGAAAGTTTTAAACAAACAGCAAGGGCCTCGATAATTGTGGATTTGCCGCTGCCGTTTTCGCCAACTAGAAAAGTCACATTTTTGTTAAATATAACTTCGTTTAAATTTTGTATAATAGGTATATTAAAAGGATATACATTAAAATTTTTTACCGTATCCCTTTTTAATTTTATGCCTTTTACAAATAATGAATTCATAAAACTCCAACTGTAAATTTACTTTTTATTTATTTTATCATAAATTTAAAATTTTTTCAAGGTATTATAATTTAATAACAAAAAAAGTCGGATAAAATCCGACTTTGATTTGCTTAATATCAATTTTTATTTTGATTAGTTCATTGCCTTTTCAACTGCAACTGCAACTGCAACGCTTGCACCAACCATTGGGTTGTTACCCATACCGATAAGTCCCATCATTTCTACGTGAGCAGGAACGGAAGAACTTCCGGCAAATTGTGCATCACTGTGCATACGTCCCATTGTATCTGTCAAACCATAAGATGCAGGACCTGCAGCCATATTATCAGGATGAAGAGTTCTACCTGTACCGCCACCGCTTGCAACAGAGAAGTATTTGATACCTTTTTCATAGCAAAGCTTTTTGTAAGTACCGGCAACAGGATGTTGGAAACGAGTTGGGTTAGTAGAGTTACCTGTGATGGAAACGTCAACTTTTTCAGCTTGCATAATAGCAACGCCCTCGTTAACATCGTTAGCACCGAAAACTCTTACAGCAGCACGCTCGCCATTGCTGTATGGAGTAGTAGAAACTACTTTAAGTTCGCCTGTAGCTTGGTTGAACTCTGTTTTTACATAAGTGAAACCATTGATACGGCTGATGATATATGCAGCATCTTTACCAAGACCGTTAAGGATAACCTTAAGTGGAGTTTTACGAACAGTGTTAGCAGTTCTTGCAATACCGATAGCACCCTCTGCAGCAGCAAAAGACTCGTGACCGGCAAGGAAAGCGAAACATTTAGTTTCTTCTCTTAGTAGCTTAGCAGCAAGGTTACCGTGACCTAAACCAACTGAACGTTGGTCAGCAACAGAGCCTGGAATACAAAAAGCTTGTAAACCTACACCGATAGCCTCAGCAGCATCTGCAGCTACTTTGCAACCTTTTTTGATAGCGATTGCACAACCTGCAGTATATGCCCAAATAGCATTTTCAAATGCGATTGGTTGAATATTTCTAACGATTTCGTCAACATTGATGCCTTTAGCAGTGCAAATGTTATAAGCATCTTCCAAGTCTTTGATACCGTTTTCGTTTAGGCAAGCATTGATTTTGTCAATTCTTCTTTCATATCCTTCAAATTTAATTTCCATAATCCATACCTCCTATTACTCTTTACGAGGGTTAATTGTCTTAACCGCTTCGTTGTATCTACCATATTGACCGCTAAATTTCTCATAAGCATCGTTAGGAGACATACCTTTTTCGATAGCTTCCATCATTTTGCCTAGATGAACGAATCTGTAACCGATAACTTCGTTGTTTTCGTCCAAAGCGATTCTTGTGATGTAACCCTCAGCCATTTCCAAGTATCTTACACCTTTTAGCTTAGTAGAGTACATAGTACCAACTTGAGTTCTCAAACCTTTGCCCAAATCTTCTAGTCCGGCACCGATTGGCAAGCCGTCTTCAGAGAAAGCAGATTGAGTTCTACCATAAACGATTTGCAAGAATAGCTCACGCATAGCAGTGTTGATAGCATCGCATACTAGGTCAGTATTTAATGCTTCAAGAATAGTTTTACCAGGTAAAACTTCAGCAGCCATAGCAGCAGAGTGAGTCATACCGGAACAGCCAAGAGTTTCGATAAGAGCCTCTTCGATAACGCCGTTTTTAACATTTAAAGTAAGTTTGCATGCACCTTGTTGTGGAGCACACCAGCCAACACCATGTGTAAGTCCTGAAATGTCCTTAATTTCACGTGCTTGAATCCATTTTCCCTCTTCAGGAATAGGTGCACAACCGTGGTTAGGACCTTGTGCTACAGGGCACATTGACATAACTTCATGTGAATATTGCATTAGATTTCCTCCAAAATTGTATTCAATTTTAATCTATTATAACATATAGACGGTACTTTTTCAAGCGTTTATAATAAATTTTTTTGCAAATAAATTATTAATTTTTTAATGTCGATTTTTTACAAAACAAAATAAAAACAATCGCAAATTAAAATTAAATTAGTATAAAACTTTCTATATTAAATTATCTTTATTAATTTTTTTTAGCTTATCTAAAAATTAATATACATATTTTTTATAACATTTTTAATGTAAAATACGATTAATTACTATATAAAAACATTATGAGTGATACATTTAGCATTTTTTATACTCAATTATTTAGAAGTTAAAATAAAAACACTGCAAAAATCGATACTAAACAATTCAATTTGCATTATCCGGCTTAATTTTGTAAACAAAAAAATCTTATTATTTGTAAGAGTTTTAGGACAAATTTAAAAATAGGACCTTTAATTTGAATATTACATATAATGAATTAGACATATAGGAGAATATTTGTGATTATGACGCTTGGGTTATGTATGATTGTAAAAAACGAAAGTGAAGTGCTGGAAAGAGTTCTTGAAAATGCGAAAATTTTTGCAGACGAAATTGTCATAGTGGATACAGGCTCAAATGACAATACTGTTGAGATTGCAAAAAAATTTACCGACAAAGTATATTCGTACGAATGGAATGATGATTTTTCCGCTGCACGTAATTATGCACTGTCAAAAGTTACATCCGACTATTGGATGTGGCTTGATGCAGATGACATAGTCCCGCAAGAAACTGCAAAGAGTATTGCGGAATTTATAGCTCAAGCAGACGGTAGTGTAGATTTTGTCATGCTACCATATACAGTCAGCATGACTCAGGACGGCAAACCTTTATTTTCCTATTATCGTGAACGCATCATCAAAAATAATCAAAAATTTTATTGGCAAGGCTTTGTGCATGAAGCTGTTGTGCCGAGTGGCAATATTATAAAACTATCCTATCCCATTGTTCACGATAAACCTAAGGGCAGAAGTAGTGGGACGCGTAATTTGGATATTTACCACAAAAACATTGCTTTAGGTTTTGTTTTGTCGGCAAGAGAAAAATATTACTATGCTCGAGAGCTGTATTATAATGGTTTTGTATCGGATGCGATTGCACAGTTTAATGACTTTATTAATATGGCAGATGGGTTTTATGTCAATAAAATCGATGCGTGCAAAATGTTGGCAAATTGTTATATGCAGATTAAAGATTTGAAATCTGCATTGTCGATAGCTTTTCATAGCTTTGTTTATGGTTTGCCAACAGGAGAAGTTTGTTGTAAAATAGGCGAAATATATATGGCATACAACGATTATGTAAAAGCCATATATTGGTATGAGTGTGCTACACGTTTAAAACCTGATATAAATTCGGGTGCATTTATCGATTATTCTGCTTACGGAATTATTCCGTATATTTGGCTTACTGTGTGCTATGATAAGATTGGCGATTATGGTAAAGCTTATTATTATCACAAACAAGCAAGTATGTTAGAGCCTAATAATTCTAGCGTTGTTAGTAATCAAAAATATTTTGAACGTTTAGGATACAATTAAAAGTTAATCTTCAAAGGAGATAAAAAATGATTTATAATTTTTTAAATAAATTATGCGAATACTGTAATGACGGTTGTTACGGAAATTGTTTTAACCCGTTTAATTCCTGTAATCAATGTGGGGTACCATGTTGTGTTGGAGCTACAGGTCCCAGAGGTCCGCAAGGTACTCCGGGTATAACAGGTCCGACAGGAGCAACGGGACCAACAGGACCATCCGGTGGCGAAACAGGACCAACAGGACCTACAGGTCCTACCGGAATAACAGGTCCGACAGGTGCAACCGGTCCTACGGGTTTACAAGGTGTAACGGGACCAACAGGACCTACAGGTCCCGCAGGTGGTGAAACAGGTGCTACAGGTCCAACAGGACCAACGGGCGCAACAGGCGCAGATGGTGTCACAGGCCCAACAGGAGCAACGGGCGCAACAGGCGCAGATGGAGCCACAGGCCCAACAGGAGCAACGGGCGCAACAGGCGCAGATGGAGCCACAGGCCCAACAGGACCAACGGGCGCAACAGGCGCAGACGGTGCCACAGGGCCAACAGGACCAACGGGCGCAACAGGCGCAGATGGTGTCACAGGCCCAACAGGACCAACGGGTGCAACAGGTGCAGATGGTGCAGCAGGACCAATAGGACCAACAGGTGCGACAGGCGCAGACGGAGCTACAGGACCAACAGGAGCAACGGGCGCAACAGGCGCAGATGGAGCCACAGGACCAACAGGACCAACAGGTGCGACAGGCGCAGATGGTGCAACAGGCCCAACAGGACCAACGGGTGCGACAGGCGCAGATGGTGCAGCAGGACCAATAGGACCAACCGGTCCAACAGGCTTGGCAGGAATTACGGGACCAACCGGTCCAACAGGTGTAGCAAATTTGAATGCTTATGGCGGATTGTATAATGCAACTCCACAAACATTGAATTTGACAGTAGGCGGAACAACACAGCTTCCTATTGCTGCAACTATGCCGTTGAAAAACGTAACTTATACTCCAACAAATGCAATTACAGTTGCAAATGCCGGAGTTTACGAGATAAATTACTATACCAATGTATCTGCAGCTTTGGGTACAACGGTAACTTTGTCTGTTAGAAGAAACGGAACAGCGATACCACAAGCAACTTTATCACGAGTATTGGCAGTCGGTGTAGGCTCTCTTTATAACGGAAGCGTATTGGTTGCCCTTAATGCAGGAGATGTGATTGATATGGCAATTTCTGCATTACTTGCTGTTGGTGTAACTTTGGGTGGCGGCGTAAACACCACTTTAACTGTTAAACAATTAGATGTTTAATATTGTAATACCATTTTAAATATCAATAAAACAAATAGTATGTTAAATATTAAATAAATTTTACTTTAAATTGCAAGGGAGTATTTAGGTACTTCCTTGTTTTATAGCAGATTTAAAAAATCAAAAATAAAGGTAAATTGTTAAAAAATTACAAAGATATTTCAAAAATATCTTGACAAAGCAAAATGGTGGGTGTATAATGACAAAAAATAAAGGAGAGCGACGATGTTAAAAAATATTTGTGTCTACAGCATATACTTTTATATTTACGTTGGTAACAAGTTATCAAGGTCGCTTTTGCATTAATTTTAAATTGGCAATTTAACCAAACGGCGACCTTAAAATATGGTCGTCATTTTTTATTATAAAATAGTTATAATCGTACTTATAAGTTTTTAATACCGATTTTTGTAATGTTTTTTTAAGATTTTAGGTACATATAAAAAACGTATTTATTTGCGATTGTCGATATAATGTAGCATTTTGTTTTTTAATATTTTTTGGTAGTTTTTTGAATGTAAGAGTAAAAATTGATAAAATATATTTATTTTTCTTGTAATATATCTTATTTAGTGTTATAATAAAAAAATAATGTGAGGTATCGGTATGGAATATGTTTATAGTGACAGAGTAAAAAATTTAGGCGGCAATGCCATTAGGGAAATTTTTAAATTACTTCAAGACCCGGAAGTTATTTCGTTTGCAGGCGGTTTTCCTACAAAAACTACATTGCCGACAGAGCTTATTGCGGACATTACAAGCAAGTTGATGACAAGTGATAAGGCACAGGACATTTTGCAGTACGGGGAGACTGAAGGATATAGACCTTTAAGGCTTGCCGCTATAGATTATGTTAAAAGATACGGCATTGAAAATATAGATATCGATAACACTTTGATTATAAGCGGCGGTCAACAAGGCATTGATTTGACATTTAAGTCGTTTGTCAACAAAGGGGATGTCGTGCTTGTGGAAGACCCTACATATCTTGCAAGTCTACATATTCTAAAGACTTACGAGGGCGTTCCTGTAGGCGTAAAATCTGGCGATGACGGGCTTGATATAAAAGATTTGGAAGATAAAATAATAAAATATAATCCTAAAGTTTTGTATGTAGTACCTACTTTTTCCAATCCGACAGGCAGAACTTATAGCGTGGAAAACAGGAAAGCTATTGCAGAGCTTACTGCTAAATACAATGTAATGGTGCTTGAAGACGACCCATATTCCGAGCTTAGATTTAGCGGGGAGAGAGTGCCTAGCATTAAGTCTTTTGATAAGGTAGGCAATGTTACATACATTACTTCGTTCAGCAAGACTTTGGCACCGGGGTTACGTACAGGTATTGCAATAGGTGCAAAGGAAGTTATACGTAAAATGACAATAGGCAAGCAAGCAACCGATGTACATACTTGTTTGTTATCGCAAGCAATTATCGATTACTTTTTGCGCAACAATTCCATGGACGAAAGACTTGAGGAATTAAAAGCAGTGTATTTGGAGAAAAAGACCGCAATGCTAAATGCAATCAAAAAATATATGCCTGCGGAGTTTAAATACACAAATCCAGATGGCGGATTGTTTATTTACGGCGAGTTTGACGAAAGTTTGGGAATAAATACTTTGGAAGTTTTCCCTGAACTTGTCAAAAAGTATAAAGTTGCTTATGTATCGGGTTATAGCTTTTATGCGGGAGAAAACAAGTTCAATACTTTGAGACTTAATTATTCAAACGCAAGTTTGGAGCAAATTGATGACGGTATTTGCAAAATGGGTAAGTTTTTTAAAGAATTACTTGCCGCAAAACAATAAAAAACACATTTATTGCATTTTAATGGTTTGTAAATGCAGTATTAAACTAAAAATGACTTA
Organism: uncultured Clostridia bacterium; assembly: GCA_947646415.1. Lineage (GTDB taxonomy): Bacteria > Bacillota > Clostridia > Christensenellales > UBA3700 > MGBC100798. The sequence continues at coordinate 18,922 of CANSGN010000014.1, forward strand.
TTATAGGAGAGCGAAATGGAAAAGAAAAATGTAATGGATACCCTAAGAGAACGTGGATTTATCAAGCAAGTAGTGTATGAGGACGATTTATACAAAATGCTTGGAGAGCAAAGTGTATCCTTTTATATAGGTTTTGACCCTACGGCTGATAGTTTGCATGTAGGACACTTTTTGGCACTTATGGCAATGGCTCACATGCAAAAAGCGGGACACAAACCTTATGCTTTGGTCGGCGGCGGAACGGGTAAAGTAGGCGACCCAAGCGGCAGAACAGATATGCGCCAAATGATGACTAACGATATTATCAATCACAACTGCGAAAGATTTAAAAAGCAAATGAGCAAGTTTTTATCTTTTGACGGGGATAACGGAGTTGTTATGGTTAACAATGCCGATTGGCTTGATAACCTAAACTATATCGACTTTCTCAGGGAAGTCGGAGTGCATTTTTCTGTTAACAGAATGTTAACTGCGGAGTGCTTTAAAAAGAGGATGGAAAAAGGGCTGTCATTCCTTGAGTTCAATTATATGCTTATGCAGTCTTACGACTTTTTACACCTTTTCCAAAATTACGGAGTTGCTTTGCAATGCGGTGGCGATGACCAATGGAGTAATATTTTGGCAGGTGCCGATTTGATAAGAAGAAAGGAGAAAAAGCCTGCTTTTGCAATGACTTTTCAACTTTTGACCACCTCTGAGGGAATAAAAATGGGTAAAACACAAAAAGGTGCTTTGTGGCTTGACAGGGAAAAAACTTCTCCTTACGAATTTTATCAATATTGGCGTAACATAAACGATGCGGACGTTGAAAATTGTTTAAAGTTATTGACATTTGTAGAGCTTGACGAGATTGAAGAGCTTTGCAAACATAAAGATGAAAGGATAAATGCCGCAAAGGAAAGACTAGCTTTTGAAGTTACTAAAATCGTACATTCGGAGCAAGACGCAATCGAGGCTCAAAACGCAAGCCGTGCAGCTTTTGTAACAGGCGATAGCGCTAATATGCCGCAAGCAGAAATCGAAAAAGGCATAAATCAAGTTGTTGATATTATGGTTGCAATAAATGTTGCAAAATCCAAAGGCGAGGCAAAGAGGCTTATCGAAGGTGGCGGAATCAAGATTGGCGACGATAAAGTAACCGACATTGCAGCAACTGTTTCCGATGAAGATTTAAAGGACGGAATCGTGTTGCACAAAGGTAAAAAAGTGCACATAAAAGTAACCGTAAAATGAAAAGTTACAAACAAGTAGTTACTCCTATCGAGTGTGAAATCATAATAAAAAAATCTAAGTTTATAACCAACTTAATACCTGTTTGCGATAGTGTGCAAGCAGAGGCAGAACTTAGCAAAATACGCAAAAAATACTCGGATGCAACGCATAATTGTTATGCTTATATTTCAAACATAATAGCAACCGAGCAAAGGTTTAGCGACGACGGCGAACCGCAAGGTACAGCAGGCATACCAATGTTGGAAGTGCTAAAAAAACGTGAGGTTTATTTGACACTTGCGGTTGTTACAAGGTATTTCGGCGGTGTAAAACTTGGGGCAAACGGTCTTATAGGCGCATATACCGAAAGTGTATGCAACGCACTTGAAAATGCTGATTTAAGGCAGTTTATTTACAGCACAGTGCAAAAGACAGAAGTTTCCTATTCCGTTGCACCTAAAATAGTACAAATGATAAACGATTTCGGCGGTAGAGTAATAAGCACGGAGTATGATAGCAATGTATGTATCGAATATTCCGTCGAAGAGGGCAAAAGTCTAGAACTTTCGGATAAAATGATTGATTTTTGTGCGGGAAAGATTAATATAGAATTTATAAAAAAAGATTTTGTCGATTATGTTTGACAAACGGAGGTATATATGAAAATCACATTGACAAGCAAACCAAAGGCAAAACCCGATTTTACAAAATTGGGCTTCGGAAAGTATTTTACCGACCACATGTTGTTGATGGAATATCACAATGGTGTTTGGGGCGAGCCTGAAATTATCCCTTACGATGATTTTAAAATGAGCCCTGCAACAAATATTTTGCACTACGGACAAGGTATTTTTGAAGGGGTAAAGGCTTACAAGGATAACAATGGCAAAATAACTACTTTCAGAATTGACGAAAACATTAAAAGAATGAACAAAAGTGCGGAAAGGCTTTGTATGCCTACATTGGATGCAGATGTTGTTATCCCTGCTATATTCGAACTTATCAAAATTGAAAAAGATTGGATACCTACAGAAAGCGGCACAGCACTTTACATAAGACCTACTATGATAGCCGATGACCCTATGCTTGGTGTTCACGCAGCACATAACTACAAATTTTTCGTAATTTTATCTCCTGTAGGTGCATACTATGCAAACGGTTTACAACCAACCAAGATTATGGTTGAGGAACATTTTGTTCGTGCACCTCTTGGCGGTACAGGCGAGGCTAAATGTATGGGTAACTATGCAGCAAGTCTGCTTGCAAGTGAAATCGCAATGTCAAAAGGATATGACCAAGTACTTTGGCTTGATGCTGTAGAACATAAATATGCCGAGGAAGTTGGCGCAATGAATATGTTTTTCGTAATTGACGGCGAAGTTATCACACCTGCATTAGTAGGAAGTATTTTACCGGGAATTACAAGAAAATCTTCAATCGAGCTTTTAAAGAGTGAAGGATATAAGGTTACCGAAAGACGTATTTCTTTGGATGAGGTTGCAAAAGCTTATGACGAAGGCAGACTGAATGAGGCATTTGGTACAGGCACTGCTGCAGTAGTTTCTCCTGTTGGCGTTATCCATTACAATGGTCGCGATATGATTATTAACAATCAAGAAATGGGACCTATCACAGCTGACTTGTATGAAAAATTGACAGGTATCCAATACGGCAAACGTGAGGATAAATTCGGTTGGATTTTTAAAATCAACTGATTGAAATTACTTAATCGGATTTTAGATTTAAAACAATAAAAATTAATTCAATAGTAAATATAATATAAAACAAAAAAATCCCGCAATATTTTGCGTGATTTTTTGTTGCAATGTAAAACCTCTAATTAATAAAGGTTAGTGTATAATAGAAAAACGGGCACCGATATTTGGTGCCCAAACTTAGTTTTATAAAAAATAATTAAGCCTTTGCTTTGTCTAAAGCCTTGCTAAGTCTGCTGATTTTTCTGCTAGCGTTGTTTTGAGTATAAATACCATCACTTTTAGCACGATTAATCAAAGAAATAGCATTTTTCAATAGTTCTTCAGCTTTAGCAATTTCACCATTTTCCAAAGCAACGTTAAACTCTTTAACAGCACCTCTTACTCTTGAACGTTTAGCTCTATTTGCCTCATTAGCTTTATTATTAGTAATTACTCTTTTCTTTTGAGATTTAATATTAGGCACAACAGTATCTCCTTTATATCTTTATTTCCTACTAATTTTAGCATATAAAAAAAGTTTTGGCAATCATTTTAACCTAAATTTTTAATAATTTCGATAATTTTGTCAATAATGCGATTATATGGGAGGATTTATGCAGATAAATAGTGATTTGGCGGTTGAATTTGCGGCAGACTTATTGCAAAACAGCGATACAAAATACAAAAATACCGATGTTGTACGCAGGGTGGAAATAACCGAAAAAAGCTTGTTTTCGGACAGGTGCGGGGTGTATTACGATATAAATTGCGAACAGACAGGGACGGATATTGAAAATATTTTTGCAAACTGCATTTCGGAATATGGTTACAACACGGATAAAATATTATTTGTGGGACTTGGAAATGCAAAGTATATCTCGGATGCACTTGGCGAAATGGTGCTTGACAATTTGCCTCCGCCAAATGACAGTACGGCAAAATTTAAACCGCAAGTGGGCAGAATAACGGGCATAGAGTCGCACGATTTGATAATTTCTGCTAAAAAAATAGTAAAACCTACTTTGATTATTGCAATAGATTCGCTTGCAACAAATGATATCGCAAAGGTAGGGAAAAGCATACAAATTACAAATGTAGGGCTGGTACCGGGTAGCGGAGTAGGAAATGCACGAAAAATTTTAACTTCCAAAAGTCTTGGAGTACCAATTTTGGCAATAGGAGTGCCATTGGTTGCAAACATTAAAGTTAATGAGAATAGGAAACTTGTCATCCCTATTGATATTGAAGATATTGCCGAAAAATTAGCAAAAACCATTTCAAATGGCATAAGGCTAATTTTGCACTAATAATATATATAATAGTAATATATTTATTAAGGTGATTATGTTAAAAATAGGAATGATTGACAGCGGTATGGGCGGACTTAGCGTGCTTAAAGGCTTGGTAGATAGCGGGGTAAATGCAGAGTATTATTATTTGTACGACAATAAATATCATCCCTACGGCAGTAAGTCGCAATGCGAACTTGTAGCAATCGGCTACAGCAACATGCAAAAGTTGATGGACTTTAAAGTAGATATTGTTATAATTGCGTGCAACACGCTTACGGCAGGAGCGGTAAGCAAATTAAGAGGGATGTTTGATATTCCTATTATAGGCGTAGAGCCTCCTATAAAACCTGCCACAATGCAGTGCGAAAATATACTTTTACTTGCAACTCCGTCCACAGTAAAATCGGATAGAGTGATGGAGATGATGCACAGCTTTACAAATAAAAATTTTTATTTTCCCGATATGTCAAAACTTGCAAATTTGATAGAGGAAAATTACAGCAATAAAGAGATTATATATCGATTTTTGATGGATAATTTATCAAAATACAAAAATATTCAAGGCATTGTAATTGGTTGCACACACTATAATTTTGCAGTGAAGGAAATTCAAAAAATTTATCCCGATGCAAAAATATTCAGTAACACTGCGGGTGTGGTAAAGCGTACCCAATACATAATAAATAAAAACAAATTTATTGTCCCTAACTATCTTGCTGTAAAAGTATATTCTACGGGTAATGAGATTGATATCGAAAAAAAATATTTCCTTGGCGATTATTTGGGGCTTGGCATAGAGTTTTATGAAAACTTAAAATAACAAAAAGCGTTTCGGCGCTTTTTTTGTTATTTTATCTAAAAAAGTGGACATAAAAGTTGCTATATAGTATAATTTTATAATGTGTGTAAAAAAATGTAAATTTTATATAAAAATATTAATATGAGCAAAGGAGAATTAATGATAACAATAACCTATGAAGATCTGTTTGATTACCCTACATTATATCGCGGGCATTTATGCGGACGAAAAAGCAAAAGGGACAAAAAGCCGCTTGTTCAGTTTGAAATGACAATGCTTGACCATATATCCGATTTACATAACAATATTATAAATTTAAAATACAAGCCTAGTAAATATAGTACTTTTACCGTAAAAATACCAAAACTGCGTGAAATACAAACTCAGCCTTACGATAACAGAGTGGTGCAACATGTTTTATGTGATAATGTGTTGACACCTTATTTTACTTCACGTACGGTAATTGATAATTGTGCATGTCAAAAAGGCAAGGGGATGCACTATGCATTGGAACGTTTTGAGCGTATGTTGCAAAAGCATATTCGTAAATACGGAGTGACAGGATATTTTTTGAAATGCGATATACTAAAGTATTTCCCAAGCATACCGCACAAACGCTTAAGTCAAATAATATGCGCACACATAGCCGATGAAAAAATTAAAAAGCTTGTGCAGGATATTATTGATAGTTATCATACAAAAGCATCATTTTTGGATAAATACAACATACCTTATCGCGGAGAGGGAGATTTGACGGGCAGGGGTATACCGATAGGCAATCAAACAAGTCAAATTTTTGGTGTATTTTATCTTGATAAGGTGGACAGACTTATAAAGGAACGTTTAAGGATAAAAGTGTATTCAAGATATATGGATGACTTTGTGTTATTACACCATGATAAGGAATACGTAAAATACGCTTTGAAGGAGATAACAAAAGTAGTACAATATCTTGGGTTAGAGTTTAACTCTAAAACGCAAATAATACCAATAAAAAACGGAATAACTTATTTGGGTTTTCGCTTTATAATAACGCCTACGGGCAAAGTTATAAGAGCTGTAAAGAAAACTACTAAAAAACGCTTACGATGGCGTGCAAAATTGGTAAAAAAGGCTTATTTGGACGGCATTATCCCGATAGAAAGAGTTTCTGCGTCGCTCGCAGCCTTTCACGGACATTTACATTACGGTAATTGCTATCGTTTTGAAAGGGAATTAAAAGAAAAATTGACATTTAAAAGTGAGGATTAAAAATGAATGAACAACAGACATTATTGCAAGTAATTGACAACGAAATCAAAGTTGAAGTAGCCGAAACCAAGCAAGACGAAAAAGCCGCTACACCCTCAACGGCAGGTAGGAAACCTTTTAGAGTGCCTGATTTTGACACTCCAAAAGATAGGGAAATGGCGGTGTTTACGCACGCAAAAAAATTAAGTGAATACATATTTGTAATTTCGGAAAAATCGCCCGTAAAATTTAGGTGGAATATAGTATCACGTTTGCTTAATACTTCGGTGGACGTAATTGAAAATTTGTATCACGCAAATTACGATAAAGGGGAGGAACGTGTAATTTGGCAAAAGAAAGCGATGGTATCACTTAATTTGCTTGATTTTTATACGGAAACCGCAAAAACCAAACAAGCAATTACTTTTAGGCAAATGGAAATTATCGCATTGCAAATATACGAAACCAAAAAGTTGCTTAGCGGCTGGGTACGTAGTACAAAAAAGAAAAAACAATAATATTAATTGGCCTTATCATAATTGCTTGTATTTAACACTGCATTATGATACAATAGTTTAAAAGGGCGGCGGTTTTCTCGTTTTTGGACTCGTGGTTGCGTTCCGGCAACAATAACAATTACAACAATGCTTATGTTCTTGGCTCGTCGGGCGCGTATAACAACAACAATGTATCAAACAACAACGGCGTGCGTCCCGCGCTTCACTCAGCCGCAAATTTGAGCGGTGTTTCCCGTATCCGTATTTATTGAACAACGATGTACGGACAGATGATTTGAGATGAAGGGACTTTCCGTCCTGCCTTTTGTCAAAAAAGGCGAAACAAATCCGACCTTTCCCTAACGGCTTGTCTTTTAGGGCATGAGCTTGAAAAAAGCGGTCGGGTTATTTTTTTACAATAATTCAACAAGTTTAGCCGAATTATTTCTTAAAAACAAAGTAAAATACAAAAATTAAAAATAAAAAATACACCCCGAAACATTTAGTTTTGGGGTGTTACTTTTGTGTAAAGTTTAAAGTGGGCAAAAAGTGGCGTTCACTGCAATAATCCTATCAAAAATCGGGACTATTGGAGTTGAAATTTTGCCTTTAATGTAAAGTTTGGGTACATGGAATAAGTATATCTATGTACAAAATCACGTTTTTTTTGAGTTTTAATATAAATTTTTTGTACAATTTAAGTAAAGAGTTTACAAAACCTTTTCTATAACGTTGACATTATCTTACATTTTAGCTTAAAATATATATATTAAAAGTACATAGATATACTTATTCCATGTACTTGAAAAAATTAAGATAGGAGAGTATTATGGAAAATTTAAAAAACAAAATCAAAAAAAATATTTTTCATAACAAAACGGTACTTGTCAGTATTCTAATAATAGTGCTTACAGGTGCATTGCTTATTTTTTCTTTTAAACCTGTCTTTGCTCTAGGTAGCAACAATGGTGCCATACAGGCAGGTGGCGGAGCAGAGCTTTGGAATAGTTCAACCAATACTTTTAACCCAAATGTAATTAACGATATCAAAGCAAAGCTATTTGGTACAACAAATCCTGTAGATTATATTAATAGCAATTACGATGCAAAAGAATTTTCTTTGTCAAAAAGCAAAGTAGTGACTGCTTCAACTATTAATACTAAAGTAGGAAACGCTCAAGAGGGTATGGTGGTAACTTTGGGTGGCAAACAATGGATGGTAACCTCGTTGACACTTGCAGATACTCCACGTGGATTTACCGACGTAATTATGACACTGTATTTAAAGCAAAATGAGGGTACATCAAGATATTTTGGTACTTCGATAGATACAAGCGGTAGCGATGCCAAAAATTGGGGCAGAAACATGTATAGTAATAGTACGATACGTAACCATCTTTTGACAGCAGATAATTGGAGTTTGTTCAGTGATGGCTATTTTGCGGAAAATTACCTTGTAAAGCCTAAATATATAAATTATCAACAAAACTTGACTAGAGCAGGCAGAGATGATAGCTATGACCTTAAAAACGATGCTTTGGGAACACCTGAGTCACAACATTGGTATGATGGTTGGAACTATAATTGGCCAAATAATAACAGGGTAGAGGCTAATGGCAAACACAATCCTTATACCGCAGATACGAACATAAACGGCCATAGATACAACGATTGGGGTGAGGACTATATATGGTTACCTTCCATGACAGAAACAGGCGCATTGCTTGAGGCTGGCGTTACAACAGGTGGTGCTAGCTACTTGGATAAGGAATGTGTGTGGAAATTGTCTCAGGCTCAACGTAAGCATTCAGGTGCAACCTGGTCGTGGTTGCGTTCCGGCAACCCTAACAATTACTACGCTGCTTATGTTCTTGGCTCGTCGGGCGCGTATACCTACAGCAATGTGTCAAGCAACAACGGCGTGCGTCCCGCGCTTCATCTAAATCTAAGCTCTGCCGTGCTGGGCACGGCGCAGGGAGTTGCTCCTACCAATGAAAGTGGCTATGATTATCAATGTTTGGATACAAACAATTTAAGACAATACTATACAACTTTAAATTATAAACATGGCGAGAGTGACAAAACTGCGGAAAGAAATGTATTGGGTAAAATTGCACCTAATACCAAATTAGCTACCTTTGTAGCTAATCTGGAAAATCCAAAAAACTTGCTAATGGTATATGATAACAAAGGTGCATTAATATACAATAAAGGGACCGAGGTCAAAACCGATTGCATAATAGGAACGGGATATAAAGTGGAATTGTACGATACAAACGGAAGCACGCTTTTAGATACTGTTTATATATCTGTGCTGGGCGATGTAAACGGAGATGGTAGGATAACAGCAAGTGACGTAGCTTATTTAAGACAAATAGCAAGCAGTGAATCTTTATACAAAGGATTAACGCTTGAGAAAAAGCTTGCAAGTATGCTTATAAATAAGGGAAGTGTGACATCTGCGGATGCAGAGATTGTCAGAAATATAATTGATAAAAAACTATGGATTGAGCTATTCTATTAAAAACAGAATCTTAAAATATAGTTCGCATAATCAAAATAAGCCTATATAGAAATATATCGGCTTATTTGTTAAAATTAAGCAAGTAAATTAAAGTATATTTATGCAAAAACAATATGTGATTTTAACGCTAAAAACAGGGCTTTAACGGCAATAATCGCAATATTAAGTAAATGTGTATAATTATGTATACATAATGTTCTAAGCGGCTTATAACGGCTTAAATGACGCCATTGACTTTACATTGCGACAAAAGTTTTGATATTGTATATTTTATGGGTATTAAAAAATGAAACACGCTGCTAAACAAAATTATAGCAACGTGTTTTTTAGTTTTACATTAATTAATATCGATTTTTGTACGGTTATTTGATAATAGCGTAAACCTTTTTAGGTTTTGCAGTATAGTCTGTTATACTTTTTGCGATATTTTGCATGTGGTCGGAAATACGCTCTAGGTTAGAAACCAAGCTTAAATAAACCGCACCTGTATTTGCCGAGCATTGATTGCTGTTAAGACGTTTAATGTGGTCTCTGTCAAGTTGCATTTTAAAGTCGTCGACCATATCCTCATATTTATATACAACTTCCAAAATTTCCATATCTTGATACTCAAATGCTTTTATTGCATTTTCAAAAACTTTATGTATAGCATCGGTCATTTCGTCTATTTGTTTTAGGGCAGCATCCGAAAAAGTTGTTTTTAGCTTTTGCAATTCTTCCGCATACTCCATAATGTTTTCCGAGTAGTCGCCCACTCTTTCCAAGTCGGATACAACGTGATAAAATGATGCAAGCATTAATTCGTCTTTAAATGAAATTTCTTTTGCAGATAGTTCAACAAGGAACTTGGATATCTCTCTGTTTAAAAAGTTAAGGTGTTTTTCGCGGTTTGAAAACTTTTCCTGTTTTTCCACCCTGCCGTTTTTAACGCAAGATAAGGATAATTTAAAGTTTTTATACGCTATTTCACTCATCAAAAGTATTTCGTGTTTTGTTTGGTTTATAGCGATTGCAGGGGTTGATAAGATACGCTTATCGATATACTTAAATCTTTCCTGCAAATAATTTTCTTCCACTTCGTCTTTGGACTTTTTATCAGGTATCATTTTTGTAGCAATCCATACAAGCGTTTTTACAAACGGAATTAACAAAATTGTCATTGTCACGTTAAAGAATGTATGGAACATTGCACTTTGTGTTGCAATCAAGTCAGGGAACATCAATTCAAACCATTTGTCAAGTGGTGCCCAATATATTATCGGGAAGAATACTATTGCGCCAATGGAGTTGAATAATAAATGAATCAAGCTTGCTCGTTTTGCATTTGTGTTTGTACCAAATGATGCTATAATGGATGTTACACAAGAGCCGATATTTACGCCAAGAGTTGCAAACATTATCGATTTTATCGGAATGTTTACCGATGCCGCCAAAGTTATCATAATACCTGTTGTGGCACTTGAACTTTGAACTAAAGCCGTTAGGGCAAGTGCTACAAGTATCAATATAGCGGGGTTAGTTGTATTTACAAGAATATTTTGAATAGCGGGGATTTCTTGAAAAATGCTCATTGATTCTTTCATTACATTAAGGCCTACGAAAATCATACCAAGACCTGCAAGTAACGAGCCGATTTTTTGTACGGTATCTTTTTTGCTAAGCATTTGCATAAATGCGCCTACTGCGGTAAGCACTGCAAACCAAGCGGTTATACCCAAAGATTCAAGCTGAACTATTTGTGCGGTTATTGTTGTACCTATGTTCGCACCCATTATAATCGGTGTTGCTTGTACAAGCGTCATAAGTCCTGCATTTACAAAACCGACAACCATTACCGTTGTAGCACCTGATGACTGAATAACTGCCGTTACGCCCGCACCTGTAAGTAATCCTGTAAAACGATTGCCGCTTATTTTGTCAAAAATAGTACGTATTTTACTGCCTGCCAATGTCTCCAGATTACTACCCATCATATTAATACCTATAAGGAAAACACCTGTACCCGCAAGCATAAGCAAAATGCTAACGACAATGTCCATAGCTTTCGGGGCGGTAGCCAATAAAGCATTTAAAAAATTCATTTTAACCTCGCTGTTTTATCTAAATGTATATAGCAATTTTAAAAAATATTGCTATCACTAAAATTTTATAATAATATGATAACCCTGTCAAGCAAATTAAGATAAATTTATACGGGGAATAAGAAAAATTTATATCAATTTGTTGTCATATTTTCAAAAGCGTATAAATATGGCTATCAATAAATTTTATTTGCTTAAATTATAATTATGATTAGACTTATTTTTTTATTTAATGCGGCTATTTAAAAAACAAATAAAATGCATAATTTTTTTTTATAAATTAAAAAATATTTGGTTTGAGTAAGTAAAAATAGCATTTAATTGACTAATATTAATTAATAATTATATTTTTTAATATTGTATTGCAAGTTGGGGTAAAATAATGTATAATTAAAATATTACATAATGAGGTAAATATGGAAAAACTTGTTTTATTGGATTCAAATAGTTTGCTTAACCGTGCTTTTTACGCTTTGCCGCCTATGAGTGCTGTGGACGGCAGACCTACTAATGCGGTATACGGCTATGTCAATATGCTGCTTAAAATTATATCGGAGACAAAACCAACTCACATTATTGCGACATTTGACGTAAAAGCACCGACTTTCAGAAAAAAAATGTACGACGGCTATAAGGCACAACGTAAACCAATGCCCGAGGACTTGGCTTTGCAACTTCCAATTATAAAGGAAGTACTTAAGGCTATGAAAATAAATATTGTTACTCTTGAGGGGTACGAGGCGGACGATTTGATTGGCACACTTGCAAAAAGATGTCCTTTTGATACGATTATCGTAACAGGAGACCGTGACAGCTTGCAGTTGGTGTCGGATAGCACAAAAGTTTGGCTTACCAAAAAAGGCATTACTGAAATTGTGGAGTATGATATTGAAAGATTGGCACAAGACGGCCTTACTCCTAAAGGCGTGATAGATTTAAAATCATTAATGGGAGATAGCGCAGACAATATCCCGGGTGTAAGCGGTGTTGGGGAAAAAACGGCTAAAACTTTGCTAGAAACTTATGGTAATCTTGACGGAGTTTATGCAAATATCGAACAAATAAAAGGCAAATTGCAGGAAAAATTGATTGTAAACAAAGATATGGCATATTTATCTTACGAGCTTGCGACAATAAATGTAGATAGCCCTATTGATGTTAATCTTGACGATTGTAAAATAGCTGATTATATAAATAACGAAAGTATTACGGTATTTAAAAAGTTGAATTTTAAAACTATTGTCAACAGGTTTGGAGATAAAGTGGCCGAAAGTGAGGAGGCTAATACTGTCGAAGAAGAAAGTGTGCCAACTTGCGAAAAAGTTGAAATAGAGGATTTGACACAGTTTAAAAGTGTGATTAAAAAACTTGAAAAAACAGAATGTGTTTCCGTATATGTCGACAATGACTGCGAAGTTTACGCCGATGGTGTTTGCTACGTCATTAAAGTAAGTCAAGACTTGCTTGGCAGTGGAATCGACTTTTTTGAAATAGCGGACGAAATTAACAAATTGTTGAAAAATCAAGCCGTAAAAGTGATTTTGTATGATGCAAAAACTTGTTTTTATCAACTTAGGACGGAAAATGCGAATAATTTTGAGGATGTCGCATTAAAAGTCTACCTTTTGGATGCAAACAGAAACTATAAAAACATACAAGAAGTTTTGCAAGATTATAATGTAAATAGCGATAGTATTAGCTACTCGATAATGCTATTAAACTCGATTGCCGATGAAAAAATGGCAAAAATAGGCGTTGTGGATTTATATAATAATGTGGAATTACCACTTGTCAGTGTACTTTACCAAATGGAACGCGAAGGTGTACGAGTGGATATGGGGTTGCTTGAAGAGTTGCGAGTGCAATTTGTCGATATTATTGCTGACCTTACAAATAAAATATTAGAGTTTAACGACGGAGAAGTGTTTAATATAAATTCGCCAAAACAGTTGGGAGATTTCTTGTTTACAAAACTAGGTTTAAAACATGGCAAAAAAACTAAAACAGGATATTCGACCAATGTAGAGGTTTTACAATCGCTTGTTGGCAGTCATCCTGTAATAGAATATATTTTGAAATATCGTGAAATAAACAAATTGCTTTCCACTTATATAGACGGGCTAAAGCCTTTGATAGTAAATGGCAGAGTTCATACAATTTTTAAACAAACGGTAGCAGCAACAGGCAGACTTAGCTCCACAGAGCCAAACTTGCAAAACATACCTGTTCGTAAAGCTGTGGGCAGAGAGCTAAGAAAAATGTTTATCGCAAGCGAAAACTGCAAAATCGTATGCGCGGACTATTCGCAAATCGAGCTTAGGCTAATGGCACATTTTAGTGAGGACGAAAACCTTATAAAAGCATTTAATGACAATTTGGATGTGCATAAATTTACTGCGAGCCGTGCGTTCGGCGTGCCATTTGAAGAGGTAACTTCCGATATGCGTAGGCGAGCAAAAGCGATAAACTTCGGTATAATTTACGGCATAAGTTCTTTTGGATTGTCAAATGACATTGGCATAAGCCCTTACGAGGCAAAACGCTTTATCGACAAATACTTTGAAATGTATCCAAAAGTAAAGCAATATATGGATAGCAATGTTGCTTTTGCAAAGGAGCATGGATTTATTTCCACTCTTGCAGGACGAATAAGATATATACCCGAGATTAATGTTTCAAACTTTCAAACGCGTTCGTTTGGGGAGAGGATAGCTATGAATATGCCGCTTCAAGGCAGCAGTAGCGATATTATCAAAATGGCGATGATTGACGTTGCGGAAAAACTTAAAAATCAAGGCTTAAAAGCAAAACTTGTTTTGCAAGTTCACGATGAGTTGCTTATCGATTGCCCTGACGAGGAAATTGAGATTGTTCAAAAATTGGTAAAATCAAGTATGGAAAACATAGTATCGCTAAAAGTTAAATTGGATGTGGATATTTCGGTAGGCAATAATTGGTTGGAGGCTAAATAATGAAAAAAATCGCCGTAACAGGTGGGATAGCAAGCGGCAAATCGGTTGTTTGTGACATAATCGAAAACCTTGGCTACACAGTAATATATACGGACAAAATAAACAGCGAGTTGCTGGCGGACGCAGAGTATCAAAAAAAATTGGCATTGATTTTTCCGTCTGCAATTAAAAATGGTATTGTTGATAAAAAATATATTAGAAATGAAATTTTGCAAGACGATAGCAAAAGACTTGCTTTAAATGCGCTTGCACACAGCGAAATTAAGACTCGCGTACTTAATATGCTGGAAAAAGTCGACACAAAAGCGATTTTTGTAGAAATTCCACTTATTGTGGAAAGCGGTATGAAAGATTATTTTGACCAAATTTGGTGTGTAGTTGCGGATATAGATACAAAAATCAAACGCATTGCAAATCGTGATAATGTAAGTAGCTTAGATGCACAAAAAATCATCCAATGTCAAAAAAAAGATAGCGAGTTGATATCGATTGCCGACATTGTGATTGAAAATAACGGGGATTTAAATAAACTAAAAGAAGAAGTTGGTAGACTAATATGTACAGCGATAAAATAATGGAACATTTTATGTGCCCGCAAAATGCGTATTATATGCAGGACAGTGATGCCGAGGGCGAATATGGCGACGAGGGGTGCGGAGATAAGGTTATTTGTTATATTAAAGTTAGGGATAATGTGCTTGTGGAAGTGAGTTACTTGGTTTACGGCTGTGCTACTTCGATTGCATGTGCGAGTATGATGTCTGTTTTGGCAAAAGGCAAAACTATTGAGGAGGCAAGTAAAATAACCGAGCAAATGGTGGATGACGAGCTTGGCGGACTTCCTCCGCTAAAAAAACATTGTTCAAACTTAGGTGTTGGTGCGTTAAGGTATGCAATAGCTGACTATAATTATCGCAAAAACAATTATAAACCTAAACCTTATATTGATACAAATAAAAAATAATATAGTAAATTTGACTATGCGCGTAATTCGTTCATAGTCTTTTTTAATAGTATTATACAGTTTAAAATTTTAATTGATATTGATTTTTAAACTTTGCTGTGGTATAATTTAATCAATTAAAACAAATTGAAAATTTTAAAAAATTTGGAGATAAATATGTTTGAAGAAGTAAAAAAGAATTTTGGCTTTGGTTGTATGCGATTACCTATGAAAGGGGTTAGGGTAGACCACAAACAATGCTGTCAAATGGTAGATTATTTTTTAGAGCAAGGCTTTAATTATTTTGATACAGCACACGGATATCTGTTGGGAATGAGTGAAAAGGCTTTAAAAAAATGCTTGGTAGATAGGCATCCGAGAGATAGCTTTGTGCTGGCAAATAAATTGACAGAAAATTATTTTAAAAAAGAGCAAGATGTAAAGCCATTTTTTGAAAAACAGCTTAAAATTTGTGGCGTAGACTATTTTGATTTTTATCTATTGCATGCACAAAACTCTGAAAATTATAAAAAGTACAAAAAATGTAAAGCGTATGAACAAGTTTTTGAACTTAAAAAAGCGGGTAAAATCAAACACGTTGGGTTGTCATTTCATGACACTGCCGATGTTTTGGATATGATATTAACAGAATATCCCGATGTTGAATTTGTGCAAATTCAGCTTAATTATATAGATTACAATAGCCCTGCTGTACAAGGCAAAGAGTGTTATGAAGTTTGCAGAAAGCATAACAAGCCTGTTATTGTAATGGAACCTGTAAAAGGCGGAACTTTGGTTAATTTGCCTGATGAGGCAAAAACCATATTAAATAACTTAAATGGTGGTAGCCCTGCAACCTATGCAATTAGATATACTGCATCGTTTGATGGTGTCTTTATGACTTTGTCGGGTATGAGTAATATGGAACAAATGATAGATAATCTTTCCGCAATGAAGGACTTTAAGCCTTTAAATGAAGAGGAAACTAACGCGATAAATGCTGTTTGCGATGTGTTGAACAAGGCAAACCTAATTCCTTGCACTGCTTGTAGATATTGCATTGAGGGCTGTCCAAAAAATATATTGATACCTGATATTTTCTCATTGATGAACATAAAAAATTTGGGTAAAGATTGGAATCCGGGTTTTTATTATGACTCTGTGTGTACACGTAATCATGGTAAGGCAAAAGATTGTATTGGATGCGGTAAGTGTGAACATATATGTCCGCAGCATTTACATATTAGAGATTTGCTAAAAAAGGTATCAAAAGAATTTGACTAACATTAAATAACCCGTCAAAAATCGGGGTTAATTCGTAAATTTATAAGGAGTAATTATGATTGAAAGTGTTTTGACAAAAAAACAAATGACATTTAAAACAAAAATAACTATAAAAAGTTTGGTAAGCATTGCTATTGTAGCACTTGCCGTTGGACTTCCTCAACTAGTACACTTATTTGCGGGTGCTACAGGTGGTGCAAGTTGGCTACCAATGTATTTGCCTGTTTTGCTTGGCGGATGTCTGGTTGGTACTTTATGGGGGCTTGGCGTGGGAGTAGCATCTCCTATTGTTAGCTTTTTAATCACTTTAGCGGCAGGGAATCCAATGCCGACACTTGAAAGACTACCTTATATGGTAGTTGAGCTTGCAGTTTTTGCAATGGTAACAGGTATGTTTTCAAAACAAATTATTAAAAATGATGCATTTGCTTTTTTAGCCGTAATATTGGCGTTTGTTGTTGGAAGGGCAACTTTTGTTTTGACAGCCGCTATTTTGCAACCTGTATTTGGTCTTACTGTGCAAATGGTTTGGACACAAATAAAAACGGGACTCATTGCTGTTGCAGTTCAAATAGTTATTGTGCCTATAGTTGTAATACTTTTAAAGCACTTAATGATAAAAAGAGGTTTTAATGAGTGATTTGGAAAATGCAAAAATAGCACTTCACAGACATACTATTGTGCTTTGTAAAGGCGACAAAATTTTGACAAGTGACAAAAAAGGCGTTACCCCTATGGTTGAGTTTATTGATAGTGGACTAAATTTAAAGGGGTATTCTGTAGCCGATTTAATCGTTGGAAAAGCTGTTGCTATGCTTTACGTTAAAGCAGGAATAGTTGCGGTGTATGCTAAAACTATTTCAAAGTCTGCTATACAAGTACTTAAAAATTTTAACATCTCATTTTGCTACGACGTTTTAACAGATAAAATCATAAACCGAAAAGGGGATGACATTTGCCCAATGGAAAAAGTGGTTTCGGACACTGATAATATTGATATTGCTTATAATTTAATTAAAAATAAATTATTTGAATTGAAAAATAATAAATAAGTTGTTAAACTAGTAATTATTATTTTTGCGTAATGTTGCAAATACATTAAATGGAGTAAATTATGTACAAAAAGTTTTTTAAATTGGATTGTGGAGATAAAAATTTTTGCAGGTTGTATTTGCCGTATAAAGGTGCAAAAGATATACCTGTAATAATTTATTGCCATGGTTGGACAAAACCTGTCCAAGGCGGAGGTAGGATATTAGGCGGTGCACCTAAAGCCGTACGTGATTTGGCAATTAAAAACAATATGGCGTTTTTATCCTTCGACCAATTTGGGGAATACCGTACTTGGGGAGATAACAGGTATTTTACTCATGCAAGGTGGGGAGAGGGCGTAAAAAATGTATACGATTACATAGTAAACAGCGGATTGTCCCATGATGGCTTGATAGGTTGCTTTGGTATAAGCAGCGGTACTACTGCGGCGTTCAGGATGGAACAAAAGTATCAAAAACTTGCGTTTAATGTATCGGTTGCAACTGCAATAAGCAACAATATTATCAATCCCGGTGGTCCAAGACAGTTTTATTTGGATAATAAGGAACATTTGGATAGCGGAGGTTTGGTAAAGTATTGCGGCAAAAAAATCTCAAAATTGTTTTTTGAGGATGACGATAAAAATCTTTGTACTGAGCATTTAGAAAAAGTAAAATGTCCTACATTGTTTTTGCAAGGGGCTCTTGACAATGATAGACGCAAACAAGATGCTTTGGACGGTTATAATTTTTTAAAGGAGAACGGTATTTATACCGAATATTATTTGGTAGAGGGTGGTGGACACGGTTTGGAACAAAAAGCCGATATTTGTGCAACAAAGACTATCAACTTTATAAAAAGAGTTTTGAAAATTTGAATTATTGTAAAAAACAGCTTTGATATACAAAGTTGTTTTTTTGTTTGAAATATTAAAATTTAAGTTGTTTGCATAAATAATTGTTTAGTAATGTATGATAGAAAAGTTAATGTTTAAGTATTGAAAATTAATGTAAATATTTTTTTATAAGATTTGTCCTATATTACAAAAAACTAGTTGAAAATCGTTATTATTTTTGTAAAAACTAAGTTTTTTAAAACAAAAAAAGTACATAGAATAAATATAATCTATGTACTTTTTATAAATTAATTATAGCATTAAAAGTAAATTTTTGTCAATATATAAATAGGCAAAAAGTAAAATATAATGCAAATTTTATATTTAATTTACAATCGACATACTAAATTAAGCCGTATATGTACATAGATTATATTTATTTCATGTACATTACTTTTGGGCAAATTATTGATTATTTTTTATATTAATGCTATAATTAAAATATAAATTTAACGATGGTGGATTTATGAAAAAATTTTCGATAGTTGTGCTTGTGCTGTTAATGCTGTTGACACTGACAGCTTGTGGCAAAAAAATTACGCCTAATGAGCCTTACGATATGAGTGACGGAATAGTATTGGGGGAGTATAAGGAAATGGAATTTACTGTTTGTACTTACAACATAAAAGGCGGTGCTGCCACTTTTGAATCGGTAACCAAAATTAAAGATAATATTCAAAGTGTAGGTGCAGATATTGCGGGGCTTCAAGAAGTTGACCATTTGTCAAACAGGACAGGCAAACAAGATTTTTTAAGCATTTTTAAAAACAGTTCAAACTTAAATAAGGTTGCTTATTTCCCTTTGCATTTACAAGGTTTTGGGGATAGTTACGGAATTGCTCAAGTCTCTAAAAATAATTTTGATAGAAAACATTCCTTTAAACTTCCATACCCTTATGAATATGAAAAAGCCGATGTGGAAAAAAGGATAATAATGCGTACATTGATTACGATAAATGGTGTGCAAATAGCCTTTTATAATACGCATTTATCTTACGAAGAGGTTAAACTAGATAACGGAATAAGCTTGAGAGAGGCTCAGTTTGACTATATTTTACAGCTTTTAAAAAGCGACCTATGTCCATACAAAATCGTAACAGGCGATTTTAATGTGCTAGGCTTTGACGAGTTTGCAAAATTATTAGATAACGGATATAGCATAGTGAATAACCAAAATAAAATATATGACAGCTATCGTGGCGATGACTGTAACTTTAAAGCAATAGATAATATCATATATTCAGATAATCTTGCGCTTATATCAAGCGGTATGAAAGAAGACGACTGTTCCGACCACAACATGCTGTATGCAAAATTTAAAACTTTAGAATAAAAGTTGGTGCATTATGGATAAAGAACATTTGATTGAATATTGTCTTTCTAAAAGCGGGGCGTATTTGGACTTTCCTTTTGCGGGGGATGACTATGCAGTAGTAAAGTTGAAAAACGAAAAGACACAAAAATACAGGATTTTTGCGGAAGTCTTTGTGCTGTATAATCAAAATATGCTTATTTTTTCTACGGATAGCGAGCTTGCCATTATACTGCGCAATCAATATCCAGATATTGTAATTAAAGGTTATCATTGTCCACCTGTACAGGCAAAATATAAAAGCAGTGTTTACCTTGACAAAATGAATGAGGAAATGATAAAAAAATTTATTGATTGTTCGTATGCAATCGCAAAGCAAAAACTTAAAATAAAACAATAATCTTTTAAAAATCGGTATTAAAAGCATAAAAGAAACAAAAATAAGGAGTCACTATGATTGTAAAGATTGAAAATTTACATAAAAGTTTTAAAGACGTTAAAGCAGTGGATGGCATTTCGTTTTGTGTGAAAGAAGGCGAACTTTTTGCGTTTTTGGGTGTTAATGGTGCAGGAAAATCTACTACCATAAACATTATAAGCGGCATACTTCAAAAGGATGGCGGTAAAGCCCTGATTTGCGGTGAAGATTTGGACAAAAATATTGATAAAATAAAAAGCAATATAGGTATTGTTTTTCAAAACTCCGTGCTTGATAAAAAGTTAAGCGGTTATGATAATTTGAAATATAGGGCTGCTTTGTATGGCATTTTCGGTGCAGATTTTAAAGCTAAATTGAAAGAAATGACTGAGCTTTTAGATTTAAAAGATATTTTAAAAAGACCTATCAATAAACTTTCAGGCGGACAAAAAAGACGTTTGGATATTGCAAGGGCACTTATTCACAATCCTAAACTTTTGATTTTGGACGAGCCTACTACAGGGCTTGACCCTAAAACAAGAATCACTGTTTGGAGTGTAATTGATAAATTGAGGAGTGAGCAGGGATTGACTGTATTTCTAACAACTCATTATATGGAAGAAGCATCTGACTCCGATTATGTGGTTATTTTGGATAGCGGAAAAATTGCGACGGAGGGTACTCCACATGAGCTAAAAAACAAATACGCTAATGATTATATTAAGTTTTATAACAAAAAGGACGAGGCGGAAGAATTTTTTGTAGGTTTGGGTAAACATATACGTAAGGAAAGAGATTTTATTCTGGTTAAATTGGATAGCACTAACGAAGTGCCAAAATATATAGCACAAAAACCGGAAATATTTGACGATTTCGAAGTGCTAAAAGGCAATATGGACGATGTTTTTCTTAATGTAACAGGTAAATATTTGAAGGAGGTGTGATATGCAGGAAGCAAAAAAATTATGTTCACTTATAGGTCGTAATACCAAGACATATTTTAAAGACAAATTTTTATTTTTCACATCAATGCTTACTCCGTTGATTTTGTTAATATTGTTTTTTACATTTTTAAGGAATATTTATATTGACAGTTTTACTGCTGCATTCCCCGAGGGGTTCAGTGTGGACAGCAAGATTATAAATGGAATGGCAGGGGCTTGGATTTTGTCATCTGTACTAAGCGTTAGTTCCGTGACGGTAGCTTTTTGTGCAAATATGGTTATGGTGGACGATAAAATTCATTCTTCAATAAATGACTTTAAAGTTGCACCTGTAAAATCGACTACAATTTCGATATCTTATTTGATTTCTAATATTTTTGTAGTTACACTTGTGATAATTAGTGTTTTAGTTTTGGGCTGTATATATTTGGCTGCAGTTGGTTGGTATATTTCGGTTTCCGATTTCTTTATGATTTTGCTTGGTTGTTTATGCAACATTCTGTTTGGAAGTTTGCTTGCAACTATTGTATTGTCATTTGTGTCAACTCAAGGTATGCAATCTGCTGTTGCTTCATTGATTACCGCTTTATATGGTTTTATAAGCGGTGCTTATATGCCTATTTCGTCATTTTCAAAAGGACTAGCAAACTTTTTGGGTTTGTTACCGGGTACTTACGGTACTTCGCTTTTGCGTAATCATTGTATGAACGGGTATTTGAATGAACTAGCAAATGTCGGTTTGCCAAGCGAGGCTATAAAAGGTATAAGGGATGGTTTTGACGCTAATATTTATTTTTTTGATAACAGCGTGCCTTTACCTGTAATGTATGGAATAATTGTCGGTACTTGTGCAGCATTGCTTATAATATACATATTGATAGTAATTTTAAAAAATAAAAATATTTCGTTTAAATTTTTAGATAAAATTAAAGACAAATTTAGTAAAAAGTCAATTTGCGAAAAGGATTGATATTTAGCAATAAGGGATAATCGAACTTTTATGAACAAACTAACAAAACATAAAATTTTTGATTTAATCATTTTAGTTGTCATAATATTTACTGCTTTAGTTTTTAAAGCAGTGACTTTTGATTATCCTATTACCGCAAAAATTCAATCAAACGAGTGTCAATCGGTTAGCGATTTGCAAAATGCAGATGTTTACCAAATTGCGGGTATGTCAACTTATGACAGTAGGGACTATGGGCTTGTAACGCCTGTTCGCGACCAAGGCAATAGCAATTTATGTTGGGCGTACTCAAGCATAAGTGCCTCCGAAACTTCTATTTTGCGTAGCGGAATTGATAGTAGTGTAAATGCAAATACTTTAAAATTGTCTCCGCAAAATGTTGCTTATGCAAGACATTTTCGCGGTGCAGACCCACTTGGTAATACCCGTGGGGAATATACAGGACAAAATTGGCTTAGCGCTGCAGGTAATCCCTCTTATTGTGCAAATTTATTTTCTCAATGGTGCGGTCCGACAGATAGTTCGTTAAGTACAACGGAAAATCAATTTGAAAATGGCAAATACAGATTGACAAATGCTGTTCATATTGATACAGACGATATTTATCAAATTAAACTTGCCATTGCCAAGTATGGGGCTATAACGTTCTCATACAACAATGTTCGTGAGACGGAATATTACAACCCAAAGCTTGAAAGTAATAGCGGTGTTGCACATGCAGTAACACTTGTTGGTTGGGATGATAATATTGCAGCAAATAAATTTGTTCCGGGAGCAGCATCGCAAAACGGAGGTTGGATTGTTAAAAACAGCTATGACAGTTTACCTTATTTTTATTTATCTTATGACAATAAAAGTAGTGCAAAATATGCGTTTGAATTTTCGTTAAAAGAGGAAAATGAATATAATTATTTTTATGATAGTAGCCTTACAAGTGCGCTAAGCAGTACGATAAACAAAGACTACAGTATGTTTGCCAATGTGTTTGAGGCAAAATGCGGCGAAAATAATTTGTCGGAGTATGTGCAAGCGGTTAATGTGGGAATTACAAATAAAAATGTATCATTAAAAGTAAAAATTTATACAAATTTAAAAGATTCCGACAATCCGCAAAGCGGTACTTTAAGTGGCGAGGGTAGCAGCTATTTTGATTTTGGCGGATATAGAACGGTAAAACTGAACAAACCTGTAAAAGTAGAAAAAGGCAGTAAATATGCAGTTGTGGTAGATGTTGGCACTAACACGGGTAAGGCGGAAATATTATTTACGGCAATCGGTGGCAAGTCATCCATGCGTTATAAAGACTATTGGAGCAGTGTAAATGGTACGGCTGCAATAAAGGCAATCACTTATACTGCCATTGAAGAAACACCGTTGTTATCCGTAGCTGAGAGCGAAATAGACATTCAAAGCGGCGAATTTGTATATAACGGCTCTGTAATAACGCCTACTATTACAGTAAAGCATAATGGGATAGTTTTAACTGAAAAAGATTATACTATCAGTTACAAAAATAATATAAATGCAGGCACTGCAACTGCAATAGTTTGTGGTATAGGCAAATATACAGGCGAAAAACAAATAACCTTTACAATAAACAAAGCAAGCAATCCGCCTATAATGCCAAGTTTAAATATCAAAGTTTCAAACGACATTATTAAATTGAGTATGGTAGATTTGCCTGACGGGTGGAGTTGGTTAAATGGCAGTAAGCAACTTTCGGTAGGCATTAACTCCGATTTAACGGCAGAATATTTTGATAAAATTAATTACAAAAACTATCAAATTAAAATTACTGTTGAAAGGGAAAATAAAGAGGAGATAAAACCTCCAATCGACCCTGACCCTGTCGAGCCACCAGACCCTGACCAAGAAAAACCAGACATAGATGAGGTAATAAAACCACCGACAGACTCTGTCGAGCCGCCGGATAGTGAACAAGAAAAACCAAACGAGGACGAAGTAAATCCTCCAATAATTCCTACGGAGCCGCCTGTGTTAAACAAGCCGTCCGAAACTGAAGAGCAAAAAGTATATACGGATTTGACTGCTTTATGGTGGTTAATGGTAATACCAGGTTTGGGAGTGATTGCTATGGTAGTTTTTCTTGTATTAAAATTAAAAAAGTAAAATAGTATCGATTTTTGTTAGGATAATGCATTTATAGGAGTTTTATGAAATTAAGAAAATACATATTGG
The DNA here is from genome assembly GCA_947646415.1 of uncultured Clostridia bacterium. Classification (GTDB taxonomy): domain Bacteria; phylum Bacillota; class Clostridia; order Christensenellales; family UBA3700; genus MGBC100798. The sequence continues at coordinate 43,223 of CANSGN010000014.1, forward strand.
AAGATGCAAATACAATCGCAAGTTGGATTACAGATAAAAAAAGCTTATACCAATGGTCTGCTGACAGGATAAACAAATTTCCCATTTGCGGCAATGATATTAATAGGTTCTATACTCCTATAATTGGAACGGATAGGTTTATTCCGTTAACGTATGTTTGCGATGACAAAATTATTGGACATTTGACGATTAGATATCCGATTAACGGGAATGACAAAGTTGTGCGTTTTGGATTTGTAATTGTTAACCCTACATTACGCGGTCAAGGTTATGGTAAAAAAATGTTGATAGCTGCTATTGAATATGTGAAAAATATTTTAAAGGCAGATAAAATTACCTTAGGAGTTTTTGCAAATAACGATAATGCAAAATACTGCTATAAATCTGTTGGGTTTGAAAATATAGGTAAAAATGAATTTTACTGCCTTAAGATAGGCGAGTGGGAATGTGAGGAAATGCAATTAAATTTGTAATATTTTTATAATAGACAGTATAATACAATAGGTGAAAAACAAAATTTTATTGTTTAATTGTATAAATACAATAATAATGTAAATAAGAGTATTAATTATAGCGGATAATTTGTTATTTTGTTGTAAAATATGCATTTTTTTGCTTGACATAATATATTAAAATCTTTATAATATATAGTCGAGGGTACAGCCAAGTATTTTTTCAATCTTTAAATAATCTATATAAAAATTATTTTTGAAAAATTTAATCAAAATAATTGACAATAATTCATTTATATGGTATTATCTAATGGCGTTGAGATTATGCGGGTGTAGTTCAATGGTAGAATCCCAGCCTTCCAAGCTGGTCGTGTGGGTTCGATTCCCATCACCCGCTCCATATGGGTCAGTAGCTCAGTTGGATAGAGCAACGGCCTTCTAAGCCGTAGGTCAGGGGTTCGAATCCCTTCTGGCTCACCAAATGTGGTGGGTATAGCGCAGTTGGCTAGCGCGCCAGGTTGTGGCCCTGGAGGTCAAGGGTTCAATTCCCTTTACTCACCCCATTAAATTTTTAAAAGTGCGATACTATTGGGGTGTCGCCAAGCGGTAAGGCACCAGATTTTGATTCTGGCATTCGTAGGTTCAAATCCTGCCACCCCAGCCAATATAATTGTTACATAAAATATAAGATATCGATGGGGTATCGCCAAGCGGTAAGGCAACGGACTCTGACTCCGACACTCGGGGGTTCGAATCCCTCTACCCCAGCCAAAGTAACAATTTTATGACAAATATTTTGCTTAGCAAAATCAAAAAAATTTATTTTATGATCCATTAGCTCAGTCGGTAGAGCACTTGACTTTTAATCAAGGTGTCTGGAGTTCGAATCTCCAATGGGTCACCATTAATTTTTATGCGGATGTGGCGGAATTGGCAGACGCGCTAGACTTAGGATCTAGTATCTACGATGTGGGAGTTCAAGTCTCTTCATCCGCACCAAATATGCACCTTTAGCTCAGTTGGTAGAGCAAATGACTCTTAATCATTGGGCCCAGGGTTCGAGTCCCTGAAGGTGCACCAATTTAAAAAAATTGCGGGAGTGGCTCAGTGGTAGAGCGTCGCCTTGCCAAGGCGAATGTCGCGAGTTCGAATCTCGTCTCCCGCTCCATTTATATATGCGGATGTGGCGGAATTGGCAGACGCGCTAGACTTAGGATCTAGTATCTACGATGTGGGAGTTCAAGTCTCTTCATCCGCACCATAACAGGGGTATACAAACACCTAGATTGAGAAACCGAGTTTTCGGTTTCTTTTTCTTTTGCGCTGTTTTCGTCCTCG
>CANSGN010000015.1 GCA_947646415.1 uncultured Clostridia bacterium
GTCTATGCGACAAGGATTCGAAAGTCTTTGGACTCACGAATTCCGTTGCATTTTTTGTCATGATAACATCTACACATGCCCCAAGTTTTACAAGACGGCTTACAATATCGCAAGCTTTGTAGCAAGCAATACCGCCTGTCACGCCTAGGACAATATTTTTGCCGCTTAGCATTAGTGATGCCTTGAGATTACGACTTTACCTTCGTAAACTTCTTTTGCAGCAACGCTGATTGGCTTTTTATGTGTAGCTTCCAAATAATCCGCCTCTTGAGTTACAAGTTGTTTTGCACGGTTTGCAACACCCATAACCAAAGCGTATCTGCACTCTGCCTTTTTAATTAGTTTGTCAATTGGTGGCTCTATCATCATAAAGCAAACCCTCCTAAAATTGTTTTATATTTAATTTGCGATTACGCATTAATTACTTGATAAAAATCATTACGACTTTAATATTATATTGCTTGATTAAATTAGCTGTTCAATTAGTTTTTTGTTACTCTCGTAATGTACTTTTAGTTTTTCGCATTTAACAATGTTTATAAATTCCTCGGCACAAGTCTCAATCTCGTCGTTTATAATCAAATAGTCATAACGCACTGCCTTTGCAATTTCTTCCTTTGCTTTACCAAATCTTTTTGCAACTTGTTCTGCTGTTTCCGTACCTCTGCCTACAAGTCTAGCGTGTAAAGTCTCCAAATCTTTTGGAACTATAAATATCAAAACCGCATCGGGCATTTTCCTTTTTACTTCAAACGCGCCCTCGGTATCAATCTCCAACACAACATCGTGACCTGTATTTAAATTATCATCTACAAATTGCTTGGATGTGCCATAGTACTCGTCGCCGTAAACTTGCTTTGACTCCAAAAGTTCCCCATTTGCAATCATATTTTTTACTTGTTCTTTAGTTTTAAAAAAGTAGTTTACTCCGTCCACTTCCATATTACGCGGTTGCCTTGTAGTAACGGATATAGACAAAACAAAATCAAGCCCTTTCTTTTTCACTTCGGCAAGCAATGTACCTTTACCTGCTCCCGATGGCCCACTTAAAACAATCAATAGTCCTTTTTTCATATTACCCTCGATTTTTGACATAAAAATTTATGAATACTCAAGCTAAACTTATTCTATATTTTGAATTTGTTCTCTTATTTTTTCAATTTCGGTTTTCAGTGTCAACACATAATTACTAACAGACAAGTCGCTGCATTTAGAGCCTATTGTGTTTGACTCTCTATTCATTTCCTGTGTGATAAAATCCAAACTCCTGCCTATAGCACCTTTATTTTGTGTAATCTCTTTAAAATGTGCGATATGCGCATTAAGCCTTGTAAACTCTTCGTCAGTCGCAACTTTATCTGCATAAAAAACTATTTCGTTCATAAGCTTATTTTCGTCAATCTGCATATCTCCAAGAGCTTCTTGAACTCTGCCCCTCAATTTATCGCGGTAATTTTTTACCTGAACAGGCGCATATTCTTGAATTTTTGCAACAACATTAGTTAAAATGTCCAATTTTTCAAGCAAGTTATTTTCAATTTTGCTACCCTCAACCGCTCTCATTGCAATAAGGTTATCCAAAGCAATGTCAAGCGCGTTTATTATAAGTTTTTGAGTAAGGTCGTTGTCAATGGTGCTTTCATCCTCTTCGATTATTCCCTTTAACTCAAACAAATTGCTTACATTTACATTATTTTCGATATTGTATTTATTTGAAATATCTTGAGCGATGCCCAAATATTTTGCAACCAAACTGTCATTAAAAGTTATGTTATCTTGCTCGCCCGTCAAATTTTGATAATTTACAAAAATATCAAGGTGTCCCCTTGCAATGCGGTTTTTTATATGGTTACGTATGCTATCTTCAAAAGATATAAGCAGTCTTGGCAATTTTATTCCCAAATCCAAAAATCTATGGTTGACGGATTTTATCTCCACCACTATTTTCAAGTTGTTTTCCTCAACTTCTCCCTTACCATAACCGGTCATACTTAACATAAACAATCTCCTAAACCAGATTAGTCTTAAAATATAATTTTTCTTATATATTTTAACACAAAACTAAAAATATTACAAGTAAAGTATACTAAATATTTAAAATAAATAAGCATTTAAGCTTATCAAAACTATTTTATAACAATTTATTGCAAAATAAACTAAAAAATTTTAACAAAAAAATGACCTTGTCAATCAAAGCCATTTTTATTATACGATTTGTTATACTGCAAATTTACTTATTTTTGCATAGCTTTTGGCTATTAAATACAAAAATTATAATCAACCCTCATAATTAATTTTTGCAAAAAACTCTTGCTCCGTCCAAAGCTCAATGCCTAGTTTTTTTGCTTTGTCAAGTTTTGAGCCCGCATCAGCACCATACACAACGACATTCACATTTTTAGACACACTGTCGGATACACTTCCGCCATTATCGATAATAAGTTGTTTTGCCTTACCCCTAGGTATTGAAATACTGCCTGTCAAACAAATATTTACGCCTGTCAAAACACCCTCTTTTTGCTCTTTAAACTCGATTTTCACACCTTTTTTCAACAAATTGTCAATCAATTTTGCAGATGTTGGTTCCTTAAAATAGTTATAAACACCTGTCGCCATAATCTCGCCAAAATCGTCCAAATTTAACAAATCTTCCATAGTTGCGTTTTTCAAATTTTCCAAAGACTTAAACTTATCCGCAAGCTGTTTTGCAGACTTTTTGCCTATGTTTGCAATGCCTAAGGAATAAATAAAATTATCCAATGTTGTATTTTTACTCTGCTCAATGGCATTTAAAATGTTATTGACCTTTTTATCCTTAAAGCCATCAGCTTGAAAAAGTTGGTCGGCTGTCAAATCGTACAAATCGTCTATATCCCTTAAAAAACCTAAATTATAAAGCTGTAATATGGTTTTTTCGGAAAGTCCCTCTATATTCATTGCCTCTCTGCTTGCAAAATGGTCAAGTCGGGAAATATGAACAGCACCGCAATTATCTTTGTTTGTGCAATAAACAAATGCTCCATCTACTTTTACATCTCCTCCGCAAGACGGACATTTATCCGGTGGCAAAATAGTTTTTCCGTCATTATCTTCGGCAACACCCAAAATTTCAGGGATTACGTCATTGCTACGTCTTACAAAAACTCTACTGCCAATCTTAACTCCTTTTTTTGCAATATCGTCAAGGTTGTTAAGCGTTGCCCTTGAAACAGTTGCACCACACAACTCTACAGGCTCCAATACGGCAAGCGGATTCAGCTTACCTGTTCTGGAAACTTGCCATATTACGTCTTTTAAAATGGTGGTAACCTCTTCCGCCTCATATTTATAAGCAATCGCCCAACGAGGAGACTTTTCGGTAAAACCAAGCTCTGCCCTGTATTTTTGTTCGTTTATTTTAACCACAGCACCGTCAATCAAATAGTCAAGCGAGTTTCTTTTGGACTCAATTTCCTTTATAAGTGCGATTATGTCAGTCATATTGTCCGCGTACTTAACAAAATCCCCGATTCTAAATTTGTTTTGCACCAAAAACTCAACCATATCCTTTTGGCTGTCAAAATCTATATCGGAATAGCCAACGCTGTAAGCCATAAAATCTAAGTGCCTATCCGCAGTAACTTTAGGGTCAAGATTTCTAAGTGCACCTGCTGCGGCATTCCTTGCATTTTTTAATGGTATGTCGTGTGTATTGTTGTATTTTTCAAGCTCGGATAACCTCATTATACACTCGCCTTGAACTTCAATCTCACCTTTAAATGGAATAGTCAAAGGTATGGTACGTATAGTTTTTGCACCGCTTGTAACAACTTCTCCCTTAACGCCGTTACCACGAGTAGTTGCCCTTACCAACTCTCCGTTTTTATATGATAAATTTACGGTAAGACCGTCATACTTAAACTCTACCGAGCAAAGCATTTTATCGATATTAAGCGAATTGGTGCACCTTGTCCACCAACTTTCCAATTCCTCCGCCGACTGACTTTTTGCAAGCGAATAAAGCCTTTGTTTGTGGGTATAGCTGTCAAATTGTTTTAACAACTCTCCTCCGACCCTGTGTGTTGGGGAATCCGACAATACGACCCCGCTGCTTTTTTCCAACTCAACAAGTTCGTCGTATAGCACATCGTATTCCTTATCCGAAACAATAGGCTCATCCAAAGTATAGTATCTATAAGCATACTCATTTAGCTTTTGTACCAATTCAGTCATTCTGTCCATAATCTTACCTATAACCCGTTTATTATAATTTAATATCGATTTTCGTGCGATTTACGCACATTTTTGCCAAAGTTTTTTATTATAGTTTCTTTTATAAAAACAAATTTTATAAAAATTTAATCGCTCAATTTTACAAAAAACTCTATTTCTTTTGTTTTAATTCTATCGGTGCAAGCGTTAAGTTGAAATTTTTATTTCCTAGTTTTGCAAACAAAATTGTTGCAGTATTTCCGTCCATTGCCACAATAACGCCCTCGCCATACCTTGCATGTACAACAGCACTTCCAACATTAAACTTACTTATGTCTTTACTCAAATTCGGCTTGATTGTGTTAGGCATTGTATTAGGTCTTTCCCTAGCAATATTAGCATACTCCGATGTCTTTAGCGGGGTAAACTTTGCAGGGTCTTTTTGGATAAGTCCTGCCTCTTGCACAAACCTGCTTACCATATTGTATTCCACTTTTCCAAATCTGTACCTATTGCCTGCACTTGTCAAATAAAGTCTGTCTTGTGCCCTTGTTATGGCAACATACATACAGCGACGCTCCTCTTCCATTTCCATAGGGTTGCCTAACGCTCTGCCGCTTGGGAAAATATTTTCTTCCAATCCTACAATAAATACGACTTTGTACTCCAAGCCTTTTACGCCGTGCACTGTTGCAATAGTTACGTAATCGCCAAGGTCATCTTCGTCCCCATCGCTGACAAGCGAAATAGATTGCATAAAGTCTTCCAATGTAGCACCTTTGTTTTGCTCGCAGTACTCATGAATTATTGTCATAAATTCGTCTATATTTTCAAGTTTGTTTTTATCTTCCGCATTATCTATGTCGTAAGCAGAATAAAAATCAACTTTTTCAATCAAATACTTTGCAAAATCTTCAAAACTTTTGTCAAGTTTGGCTCTCATTAAATCTACAATCAATTCGGTAAATTTTGCAAATTTATCTCTCATTGCCTTGCTTAAAACGGTATTGTTTTCAATATCAAGCAACGCATCAATCATACTTTGTCCGCTTGCGTTGCAATACTCTCTAAGCCTTTGTATTGCAGTATCGCCAATGCCGCGTTTAGGAAAATTGATAATTCGCACAATACTTTCGCTGTCAAGAGGATTTGCAACCATTCGCAAATACGCGATTGTATCCATAATCTCTTTACGGTCGTAAAACTTAAAGCCACCGATAAGCTTATAATTTATGCCGTACATATTCATTTTTTCCTCAAAATTACGTGTAAGGCTGTTAAGTCTGACCAATATTGCAAAATCGCTCAAATTATAGCCGTTATAATCACAAAGTTTTCGTATCTCGCCAAGCACATAGTCTACTTCTTCCTTATCGTTGTAGCAAGACTTGTACTCTACTTTTACACCCTTTTCGCCGCCTGTCCAAAGCTCTTTGCCCATCCTTTGTTTATTTTGAGCAATGACTTTGTTTGCACAATCAAGTATATTTTGAGTACTGCGATAATTTTGTTGCAATTTGTAAATTCTGCAATTAGGATATACTTTTTGAAAATTCAAAATATTTCCTACTTCCGCACCTCGCCAACCATAAATACTTTGGTCGTCATCCCCTACAACAAACAAATTACCATGCTTAAAAGCAAGCATACGCACAAGTAACATTTGGATTTTGTTTGTATCCTGAAACTCGTCCACATGTATGTACTTAAATCTTTCTTGATATTTGCTCCTAACCTCAGGAAATTCCTTAAAAAGCTGCACTGTTTTAAGCATTAAATCGTCAAAGTCCAAAGCGTTGTTATCCCTAAGTTCCTTTTCGTAACGCAAATAAACTTCCTTTATCAAATCGGTATTCTTACCACCTAGCGCCAAGCAATACTCGTCGATTGATGCCCCCATATTTTTAACATTACTTATATGACTACGTATAGTTTTTGCGTCTTTTTCCTCAACATTAAGGCTTTTTAAAATTCTGGCAACCACTCTTGCGGAATCAGAGGCCGTAAAAATAGAAAAATTGGAGGTATATCCTAGATTTTCAATTTCAAAGCGCAAAACTTTGGCACAAAAACTGTGGAAAGTAGATACCCAAATATCACTTCTCCCCGTTATTTTTTGCACCCTTTCAAGCATTTCTCTTGCTGCTTTATTAGTAAAAGTTATTGCAAGAATGTTATATCCGTCCACACCTTTTTCGTCAAGCAAATAGGCAATCCTATGTGTTAAAACACGTGTTTTCCCGCTGCCCGCACCCGCAAGCACCAAAACTTGACCTTCTGTATCGTAAACAGGCATAAGTTGTTCGCTGTTAAGTAATTTGCTGTAATCCATATATAATACCTTTAATTTTATACAAATGTTTTCATAAATTTACCCGCACTTTTGCACGGGTAAAAAATCAAATAATGCTGTAATTTCTAAGTTCGTTTTCAAGCGCTTTTACTTGGCTGGTGTATGCCCTGTTAGCGATAAGCGCATATTTAAGTCCGAGCCACAAGGATTTTATAAGCAGTACATTGCTGCTTTCTATTGCAAAATACAAGCCCTCTAAAATCACGTAAATTTCACGTCTTATCTCGTCCGATAAAGTTTTGTCGCCAACAAGTTGGTCACTTATGGAAATAATGTTACTGTTTAACAAATCGACCAACTCACGCGGTAAGCTTTTATATTGTACATTACCGTTTCCGCTGTCAACCACTCTATCCTTTTGGCTAAGCAACCTTTCAAACGCTTGAACATACGGCAATACTATCCCCAAACAAAAATCGTTAAAACTGTCCGAAATATTAACCCTAGGGAAAGTATTTTTTAAAAAATTCAAATATTCGATATTTCCTCTGTCAATGTCAAACAAGATTTTTGTAACAAGTACTATAATCTTATAATCGTCATCAGGCATCCTAATCCTACCGCTTGCCATACTTTCGTTAAAAATACTGTTAAAATCAAAATTTTGATTTGCATGCTTTACGGCAAAAAACAAAGGCTCGTTAGTAGTAACAAACTTCAAAATTTTTGTAATGATATCATTAGACATTATAAAATTGGAACGCTCTAATTCAAGATACAACAATTTAAAAGATTTGATAAGTTCTTCATTTGAATTTTTCATATTCTGCCTCCACTGTTATCATTTTACCATATTAATAATAATAATGCAAGTAATTGTCATTTTTTCTTGCAAATTTACTTTTAATAGTGTATACTAATACTAACAAAAAAAATTTGCATATTCAATTTTGTACTGCAATATAGATATATATGTAATACATTATCGGAGGTATATATGAAATCAGTTCAAATCAAATTAAAATTAGCTGAACACGTTAAATCTTTTGTTCAAAAAGTTGCAATGTTTCCGGGCGAGCTTGACTTGCGCTCTGGCAGATATGTTGTAGATGCCAAAAGTATACTTGGTATTTTCAGCTTGGATTTATCAAAGCCAATCACTCTTGAAATTTACGACAATGACTGCGAAGAATTACTAAAAAGCTTAGAGGAGTTCATCATAAAATAATGCAATTAAAAGACAAGGCACTTAACAAAGTTATTCTGCTTTTTGTTATGGATTGCATGGAAATCCCTTTGAAAATCGATACATTAACTGAGATTTGCGATGCAAACAAGTGGGTCGGTTTTATGGATTGTAAAGATTGCGTCGTTGACCTTATCGAAGTTGGACATATAGTAGACATAAGCAAAAATAACGAGAGATTGTATACATTATCAAATAAAGGCAAGGAATGTTTGAGTATTTTTTATAAGGAAATACCTCTTTCCAAGCGTGACGAAATCAAGGCAACGGTCAAAGAACAACGTTGCCATTATCGCCGTTTGCAAGATTATTTTAGCGATTATTTTATGAATGACGATGGCTCATATACTGTTATTTTGCGTATTGACACCCCTGCCCAACCGCTTTTGGACTTAAGGCTTTGTGTGCAAAACAAAGCACGTGCAAAATGGCTTTATAAAAATTGGATAGATAAAGCCCCAAGTGTTTATGAATTTTTGCACTCACAATTATTGGAATAAACAAATATAAGTGGATATTTATATTCACTTTTTATTTTTAAATGCAAAATTTTACGATAAATATGATAATTTAAAATCATAAGTAAAAATAAAATCTTACTACTTAATATTAGGAGAAATTATGTACAGTTACAAAACAAAGGGTGTTTGCTCGCACGAAATTTTATTCGAAATCAAAAACAACATTATTACCGACCTAAAAATAGTAGGCGGTTGCCGCGGCAACACTCAAGGTTTGGCAAAACTTGCAATAGGCAGAAATATAGACGATATAATAACTCTTTTAAAGGGCATTAAATGCCGTGGCAACACAAGTTGTCCCGACCAACTTGCCCAAGCATTGGAAATTTACAAATCACAAAATAATTAAAAAATAATCTTTCTAAAATTTAGAAAGATTATTTTTATACTTTATTTAATTTTCATAATGTCAAATTTTCTTTTAAAGTGTTATTAAATACCTCACACACCTCTGCAAAACTAGAAACTTATGTTGCCGTCATTGCATATAATTTCGACCATTTGTTCTTTGCCGAGCCATTCGGGATCTTTTACTATCGAATCCCATTGATTTTTTGTTCCGTTAAATTTAATTTTTTGAAGATTAGTAAAACCTATAAATGCCGATTTTCCTATCCTTCTTACCCGATTGTCAATTTCTATAGTATCGCTTTGATTGGTTATGCAAAATGCGTAATCTTCAATAGCAGTTGTTTCAGGTGGTAAAACATTTGTCAAACCGAGTATCAATATATTGTTAACTGTCATTAAAAAGAGACCATTTTCCTTTGTGACATAGTTTTCTACAGCTTCATTTAAAGTTATATTGGAAATATTGTATTTTCCTAATTCCTGTATAGAGTTTAACGGTATAAAACTATAGTCAACATCGTCCAATGTGTTAATACTCATATTACCTGCTTTTATATTAAATAGAAAATCTTGATAAATCCCAACTTTGTCAAATGTGGAGTTTTGAATATTAAATTTAGCGGTTTGTTCTATTTTATTCCCCCACCAATCTGTAAATTTGTACTTTATACCGTTTTTGTCAGCATCATCAATCATTCTTTTTTCGATAATCTTTTTATAAACACTACCGTCCTTATACTTTATATCGGCAATAATTTCCGAAGCTTTGTACATTGTAACTTCCTTAGGCAAAAATTCCAACTTTTTAATATCTTTTTTATTATCATATTTATCGTCGTTGCAATGTTTTGGGTCAAATAAAACCATATTTACTTTCTTATCAAGGTCAAACTCTATCCTTATGTATTTATAAACTAGTTTTTCAAGTTTTTCTTCCAATTCAAATTCCTTTTTAGCATCTCCAAACAAATCGTTCAAATCATCTTCGTCAAAATCAAAATCGTCATCTTTTGCTCGCACTATCCCAGCATTACTGTCGTCGCCCGATAATTGTTTTATTTTATCTTTAAGCTTAATATAATCGCTGCTGAAATATTCCCATATATAATCTGATTGCTCGTAAGGTTTACCTAGCACTTGTTTAACATATGACATATCGTCTCCGATATTAATTTTATCAACTTTGCCTGTTTTAAACACATTTAACATACTGCCAAATACCGAGCCGATAACAATAACGGAAACAGCAATGACTGAGGTAATAATGATTGCCAAAACCTTTTTTCTGTTCATAGTTTTTCTTTTTGCATCTACTCGTTTTAAAGCTGAGTAACTATCCAAAATTTTTATTTCGTAAAAGATTTTAAACGATACATAAATTAAACCGACTATGCCGTAAAATATACTTAAAATAAAACCTGCACCCAATTTTGCACCGATTAAATCGGCTGTTTTACTACCTGACAATGCCAAAAATCCTGCTGTTATAAACAATATACAAATTATAAAATCCAATATCCAAATCCATTTTTTTTCGGTCAAGTCATAAGGATATTTTACTGCCATGGAAATTTGGTATATACCATATATAACGCATATTACGGATGCAATAACAAGTAACAAACTTGCAATAGTCAATGTGCCGTTAATATCTCCAAAAAGGCTGTTTAAAACAAGACAAACAGTTTCACTTTCTCCTAAAAAGTTTTCCACCAATGCAGGCAATCCCAAACACATTAATCCCAATGCACCACCTAGCAAAGCCAATATTCCACCTAGGTACTGATAAACTCGTTCAAATAAGTCCTTAAAAGAAATTTTGTTCATTTTAAAAGCAATTTTTTTTCGTGTATAATTATAACCGCAATTAGCGCAAAATGTAGCATTGTTTATCCTTACAGCACCACATTTAGGGCATCTATCTATCTTTTCAACTCCGTTTTTCGAGCCACAATTTGGACAAAAATTACCGTTATATTCTGCACCGCATTTTTCACAAACCATTTTAATTCTCCCCGTTTATTTTGTTACTTTAATTTCTTGTATTTCAGTTATTTTGTTACCCCAAGCATCACTAAAGTCAATTTGCACTTTGCAATTTCCTTTTTCATCAATTTGGGAATTGATATATCCATATTTTACGATAAATTTATACAAACTACCATCGCCATACTCGATTTTATAAACCAAATCCGTAGGAGTATTTTGCTTGACTTCTTTTGTCACTAGCTCTTGATTTAATATTTGTTTTTCAGAACTTTCTACTTCAAAACGCTTGTTTTTCTCCAAAATGATTTTTTGTACTTTACCTTCCGAATCGAAATTAATAACCGTGCAATCATATTTTAACTCTTTTAACTTCTTTTCGTATTTTTCCATTTCTTTGAACTCGTTTTCCAAATCGTCAAAAGCATCCTCAAGCTCTTTATCTATGCTGTCTTTTACTGACGAATATTCATTGTTCATATCAAACGAATTACCAAACTTTTTTTCAATTTCTTTCATCAATTTGTTATAATTACTACTGTAATATTCGTAAAAAAGTCCATCATTTTCATTGTAAGGTTCGCCAAGTATTTCCTTAACTTGCTCTCTGCTGTCTCCGATATTGATTTTGTCAACTTTGGAAGACTTCAAAGCATTAGATTCCTGAACAATAATAAAAACTACAAATGCAACAATAATACCGACACAAATAATTGAGCCTAATATTTTAAAAAAGTCCTCTATACTCAATGTCAATACTTTCCCACTTTTTTTACTCATATTTTATCCTCCGACAATAGTTTTAATTAATATTTTTTATTTTGTTAATAATAAAATCATTTGATAACTGTCAGAAAAGGTATACTTTTTCTGACAAAAAAGCATTGACATTTTTTGTAGGTTATTATATAATATTAATAGATAAATTTGGTATAATTTTCCAATATTATAACCAATGTTTATGATCACAATTAATGACTAAAGTGTCAGAAAAAGTATACTTTTTCTGACACTTTTTATACAAGTTGTACAAATCTATCTTCTCTAAATATTTTTTAAAGTAAAATTAATTTTATATAAACCAAAAATCCACGTTATAGCGTGGATTTTTTACTTTTTATTTCATTTTTAATTTTTTATGCATTTGTTTTAAGCTTAATTCGTTTTTTGGAAGTTGCGGGAAAGTATGCATACCATCCGACTTTTTCCTTGGCAGGATATGAAAATGCAAATGAAAAATACTTTGTTCCGAGCCATCCCCGCTTGCATTCATTATATTTACTCCGTCAAAACCGCAATTATTGACATAATGGTTTGAAACTGTTTGAACTGCAAGAATAACTTGTTCTAGGTAAAACTTATCACAATCCAAAACGCTTTCATAATGTTTTTTTGGAATTACAAGTGTATGCCCGCTACAATCATTCAAAATATCCAAAATTGCAAGTGCATATTCGTTTTCATAAATTTTATAGCACGGCTCCTTACCCGATACAATATCGCAAAAAATACAATTATCCATTTATTACGCTCTGCTACCAGGTTTGTAGATAGGCAAACCTTGTTTGCAAAGCGGACATTCGTCAGGCTCGTAAGAAATTACTTCCATAGAAAGCAAGTTTACAAATTTTAAGCCAAAATCAACTTTGCCGTTGCTTCTGTCAACGATACTTGCCACTGCAGTAACAGTACATCCGCTGTCTTGAACAAGTTTTACAACTTCCTTAACAGAGCCGCCTGTAGTTACAACGTCCTCAACAACAATTACATTAGCATTAGCAGGCAAACTGAAACCGCGTCTGAAAGTCATTGCTCCGTTTTCTCTTTCCGCAAAGATGTTTGGAACATGTAGCTGTCTTGCCATTTCATAACCCATCAAAATTCCTCCTACAGCAGGGGAAACAACGATATTGCAAGGGATCCCCTCCAATTTTTCGGCAAGAGCCCCGCACAAAGTAGCTGCGGACTCTGTATCCACAAACAATTTTGCACATTGCATATAAGTATCGCTATGTCTACCGGAAGTCAATTTAAAGTGTCCTTTAAGTACACCGCCTGTTTTTTGGAAAATTTCCAAAACTTGTTCATTAGTCATCATAAAAATTTATCTCCTATTTATTGATTATTATTTTTCAAATATTATTTTACCGTCTTTTAGCCTTATGATATGGTCTGCGACCGAAGCTTGTTCCTCATTATGAGTTACCATAACAACCGTTTTACCGCTTTTGCAAATTTCTTTTAAAATTTCAATTACTTCTGCTCCGCTAGCACTATCCAAATTACCCGTAGGCTCATCCGCAAGAATTATTTTGGGGTCATTTACCAATGCTCTTGCAATGGCTACCCTTTGTTTTTGCCCGCCTGACAATGTCGAGGTTTTGGCGTTTGCCTTGTCAGTCAAATTAAGTTTTTCCAAAAGTTCTTTTGCTTTTGCATCCTTAATTTGTCTTTTTGCACCTGCAATGGTAAGCGGCAGCAATATATTGTCCGTAACCGAATATGCAGGCTCTAAATAAAATGATTGAAATACAAAACCGATATTTTTGTTCCTATACTCGCAAAGTTGTTTTGCGGACATTTTTGTAACATCTACCCCGTCCACCAAAATCGTGCCGCTTGTAGGGCTGTCAATACATCCAATCAAATTCAAAATAGTGGACTTGCCGGAGCCCGACTGTCCAAGAATAACTACAAACTCACCGTCTTCCACATTAAAGCTTACATCATCCAATGCAGAAAGCAAGTTTGTACCTCTACCGAATTTTTTGGAAATATTTTTTACCGATATCATAATTAATCCAACTCAAACTCGTCACTTGCGGATTTTGCTTTTTTATCTTTTTTAGGCTTAATGGTAGCTATACACATAATGATAGGTACTGCAAGGAAAATTATTCCCATTATAATTCCACCTATAAATATCAAATATTGTGCCCATTCTGCTTTGAAAATAGAAATCAAATCATTGTAAATAGGCGATACAAATCCATCGATAAAGCCTGAAAAAGTCGCACCGAATTTTTGTATCAAGCACAATACAAATGTCAAAAACAACGGAATTGTAAGAATTGTGCTGTAAGTTGTAACCGCAATAGACAAAATGGCTTTTGCAGGGTTTTTACGTCTTCCTGCAAAAAGATTGAATGACATAATTCCAACTGCCATAGACACAACGACAATCACATACCCTAACAATATATGTTCGAAATTATTATAAAAAGGCATTATATTTGCAACTCCGATAATGGTAAGCAGCGATAAAATACCAAATAAATTACCCAAAAATGATACTGTAAGTATTATATAGTCAATAGCTTTTTTCATATAAACTCCTTTGCTTATTATAGCAAACATAATCTTTTATGTCAAGATAAAACAAAAAAGATAATATTTTAAAAAATAGTTAAAATTCTACTCGCTTCGTAGTGCTGTGACAGGGTCTTTCTTAGCCGCAATACTTGCAGGAATCAAGCCCGCTATAATTGTCAAAAGGGTGCTTACAAGCACCAAAACTATACCTGCTACAGGCGATAGCAATACTATACTTCCCACCACATAACCTTGTGCAAAATGCTTGATAATCGCATTGATAGGCCATGACAAAAGTGCCGCAATTACAACGCCCATAACGCCTGCCGAAATACCGATAGTCGCGGTTTCCGCGTTAAACACATTTCCGATATCTATTTTTCTTGCACCGATTGCACGTAAAACGCCGATTTCCTTTGTACGCTCCACAACCGAAACATACGTGATAATACCTATCATAATAGACGAAACAACTAACGAAATAGATGCAAAACATACAAGTACAATAGATACGATATCTATAATTTGTTTTACCATATCAAGCATTATGCCCGACGCATCCATATACTGAATTTTGTCGTCTTTTACCTTATTGTTATTATAAGCATCCATATATGCTTTTACTTCGTCTTTAGCATCAAAAGATTTAGGATATACAAAAATATTATTAGGCATCAAACTTGCACCTATTTTTTGCATATAAACTTCGTGTCTTTCGTCCACATTCAAGTAAAAAGGATTTAATTCCGAATTAACATATCCGCTATCGCCTGTATCAAATCCGGGTATGCCTTTAACGTCTATTAACAATGGATTAATCTCTTCGCCTGTAATCACGGAAACTTCATTATAATTTTTGTCCGCTTTTGCTTTTTTGTATTCCTCATTTTGTGCCTTTACCATTTTGGAAGTAAGGTTTTCGGCAACAATTTGCTCTCGCAACTCTTTCCTATACAAAACGCTTGTGGAATAAAGGGACATTGGCGAGCCTTTTTTAACTCTCATTACAGCAGTAATTTCAAGCTCATGCTCTTTGTCAGTGCAATTATCGTACAAGCTTTTTAATTTTGCGGTATCTTTGTCGTCAGGCGGAAGGAATTTGCCCGAACTGCTGTCATACCAATCGTCATATTTGATTATACGCATTTTTCTTCCGATAAAATCGCCGTATTTCAAATTATTTATATCCAAATCGTCCAAAAAGTTAAATTGATTAAGCACACTTCTGGAAATTTGATTATATTCATTTACCACCAAAGCAATTTGATTAGGTTTAGTAGGATAATTACCCTGTACCACATCGTAATTGCCTTTCATATATTCGTCGCCTACCATTTCCATAAAACGGTTGTCACTACCCATCATTATCTCCAAAATAGGGTCAATGCTTGTAAATGCGACTTTTTTATATTTTTTATTACCCTCGCTGCCCGTTTCGGTTATCAAATTCATGGACATAGCGTAAGTATACGAAATTTCGCTTATAATGTTTTTATCGATATTTTCGATATAATTTATATAATCGTCATTTATCCTGTTGTAATGTAAACCGCTGTACAATCCCAATGCCATATTGTTGCTTGGCACGGTAATTTTATCCGTATCGGGGAATCTTTCTGCCTTGTTTGTGTTAGTCTGCCCCATCGGATTCATCATTGTGGTCATATCCATATACATTTGCTGTACGGAAATAGGATATTGTCCAAGCATAGTTTGTTGCATATCTGCTATGTACAGATTAAAACCGTTGTTTACAGCCAAAACCAAAGCAATGCCTATAATACCTATAGAGCCTGCAAACGCAGTCAAAAATGTCCTGTTACGTTTGGAAAACAAATTTTTTAGCGACAATTTAAACGCTGTAAATAAACTCATGGAGGTTTTCTTTACAGTTGCTTTTTTCTTCTTTTTCTGCTCTTTTTCAAAAAGCTTTAATACTTTTTTGCCCTCTTGTTCGCTAAGTGCGGAAACATCCGGCGTAGGGTCTTCCACAAAAAAAGTTACACTTTCCATATCTTCTTTTGTGGGCTCATAAGGATTTGTATCTTCCAAAACTTCGCCGTCAAGCATTTTTATAATTCTATTGGAATATTCGGTTGCCAAATCGTCATTATGTGTTACCATAATGACTAATCTTTCTTTTGCAATTTCCTTTAAAATGTCCATTATTTGAACACTATTTTTACTGTCCAAAGCACCTGTAGGCTCATCGGCTAAAATAATCTCGGGGTTGTTAACCAATGCCCTTGCAATGGCAACCCTTTGCATTTGTCCGCCCGATAGTTGATTAGGCTTTTTATGTAACTGACCATCCAAACCTACTTTTGCAAGTGCCTCGGTAGCTCTTGCCTTTCTTTCTTTGGCAGTTATGCCTGATAAAGTCATTGCAAGCTCGACATTTTCAAGTATTGTTTGATGGTTGATTAAATTGTAGTTTTGAAAAATAAAACCTACATAATTATTCCTATATGCATCCCAATCATTATTTTTAAAAATAGTAGTAGATTTACCGTTTATCAAAACATCGCCGCTTGTATACCTATCCAAACCGCCGATTATGTTAAGCATTGTTGTTTTACCGCAACCGCTTGGTCCTAAAATTGCCACAAATTCCGAATTTCTGAATGACAATGTCACACCTTTTAAAGCGTGTACTATAGTTTCGTCACTACCATAATCTTTTACAATTTCCTTAAGCTGTAACATGACTTACTCCTTGTTATGTAATAACTATTTTCTTTTTACAAATCCTTTTCCTATAACTTCTCTTGTATTTATTGCATATACAAATGCTTCCTTATCAATCTCTTTCAATATTTTTTTAAATGTACTTATCTCCGTCCTTGTTATAACGCAAATAAGCATATCCCTATTATCCCCCGTATAACCACCCTCGCAATTCACAATAGTAACGCCTCTATGCATACGGTTATTTATCTCCGCTTTAAGTTCATCGCCCTTATTTGTGATAATTTCAAATTTAACGGCAGGTTTTAATCCGTTAAGTACAAACTCAATGCACTTAGACCCTAAAAACACCTGTATCAACGAACAAATAATAGTTGTAAAGCCTGTTAGCAAATCCATACCGCCTACAGTCATATAAAGTACACTGCCAAGTGTAACAATAAACACATTGATTGCCAAAATGATAAATGACATTGATGATGCGATATACTTTTTTTGTACAAGCAAACTCATAATTTCCGTTCCGCCCGAACTGCCGCCGCCCTTTACCAAAAGTCCAATGCCAATACCGCCTATAACACCACCTGCCAAAGCAGAAAGCCAAACTTCATTCGGATTGAAAAATTCATACATTTTTACTGCACGAAAAATTGCAAGAAAACCCGATGTCATACCTATTCCCAAAGTAGTTTTTATCGCAAATTCCTTTTTCAAAAAAATAAAAGCCAATATAACCAAAGGCGCATTTAAAATAAGCATAGAATAGCTTGCGGAAAAGCCCGACAAAGTTTGAATGATTATGGTAAGACCGGATACACCACCGGGTATAAACTTTGACGGCAACATAAACATGTGCATTGCAAGCGATAAGCAAAAAGCACCTGCTATCATAACAAGCAAATTAATACATTCGGTCAAAATTTTCTTTCGTGTAAGTTTTACCATAGCACACTCCGTTGTGTTTCATAATAAGGCTTTTGTACAGTAATAATTATACCACAACATATACCAAATTACAAGACTTTTTAAATTTATTTTTTATATACTTTTAGAATATTCAATCTAACAAATGTTAGTTCACAACTAACAAAAAAAATGTAACGTACAACAAAAATATTTTACATTTTTTAAACCGCAAAATTAATAACTAACAGCTACAAAAACATAGTTATTTATCTTTCAATAAGCTTAAAACCAAATACAATACTAAAATAATACCGATTTTCGCAAGGTTTTTATACAATTATTCAAATACGATTTTTATTTGAATAGTTTAATTATGTTTGACAAAAAAATACATATTATGATAAAATTATTATACTTTTAAAAATTTCGGAGATACTTATGGAATTACTCAACCAAATTGTACAAATAGTTAGAGATGTACTTTGGGACTACATATTATTGTTTTTATTGCTTGGAACAGGGCTGTTTTTCACTGTCAGACTTAAGGGTGTGCAATTTAGAAAATTCGGCGAAGGTTTTAAAAACACCTTTAAAAATATGAATTTAAACGGCGAAAAAGCGGACAAAAAAGGCATGTCATCTTTTCAGTCACTTACTACTGCATTGGCGGGACAAATTGGTACAGGTAATATTGTAGGTGTTGCAACTGCTATTGCAACAGGCGGTGCAGGTGCAATATTTTGGATGTGGGTCAGCGGACTTCTTGGTATGGCAACTATTTTTGCGGAAGCCGTCCTTGCTCAAAAATACAAGTTTACGGACGAAAACGGAGTAGTTCATGGTGGACCTGTTTATTATATACGAGCATTTTTCAAAGGTAAATTCGGCAAATTTTTAGCAGGTTTCTTTTCGGTCGCAATCATTTTGGCATTGGGCTTTATGGGCAATATGGTACAATCCAATAGTATAGGTACTTCGTTTAATACAGCATTTAATGTCATTCCAAAATGGGCAATAGGTCTTGTTATCTCCCTACTTGCAGGAATCATCTTCCTTGGCGGAGTTAAGCGTATTGCATCTTTTACGGAAAAAGTAGTGCCGATTATGGCAGGTCTTTATATACTTGGGTCATTAGTTGTAATAGGCATTAACTATGCTAATATAGGCACAGCATTTGCTTCCATATTCATACACGCATTTAACCCAAAAGCAGTTATCGGCGGTGCTGTGGGAGTTGCTATTGTAAAAGCTATGAGCAAAGGTGTTGCAAGAGGGCTGTTTTCAAACGAAGCAGGTATGGGCTCTACCCCACATGCTCACGCACTTGCAAAAGTTGACCACCCTTGCCGTCAAGGTAGTATTGCCATTATCGGTGTTTTTGTAGATACATTTGTCGTACTTACACTTTCCGCTCTTGTAATTTTAACATCGGGTGTTGCAGGCAATGCTGGTAACGAAGGTATTTTGACACAACTTGCATTTAGTCAATCATTTGCCACATTTGGAACCTGGGGTAGCAAATTTGGGGAAATATTCATAGCAATTTGCCTATTCTTTTTTGCATTTTCCACTATTATAAGTTGGTACTTTTTTGGCGAAACCAATGTACGATACTTGTTTGGAAACAAAGCAACAAAATTTTACGCTTTGATAGTTATCGCGTTTGTTATGGTAGGCTCGATATTGAAAGTCGATTTGGTTTGGAATTTGTCCGATATATTTAACGGACTAATGGTAATACCTAACATTATCGGTATTATTGCACTCTCCAATATGGTAGCAAGCCTTGGCAACGAATACGATAATATATCTAAAGTGCATAAAATGAATGAAAAAATTTTAAAACAAAATGCAAAAATAAATAAAAATAGTAATTAATCTGATTTAAATTGGAAATAATAGCAGTTATCTAATGGTTTGATAACTGCTATTTTTAACAATAATTTTTTATAATAAAAGCAAAGGTATATTGACAAATGGCAAAATTTACCTTATAATTAATCTATTAATATTTATCGACTTAGTCGTAAAAGGAGTTAAAAATGAATAAATATAAAGGCACTCAAACAGAAAAAAATCTTGAAGCTGCTTTCAGCGGAGAATCCGGAGCAAGAAATAAATACACTTACTTTGCATCGGTTGCTAAAAAAGAGGGCTACGAGCAAATTTCTGCAATATTTGCAAAAACTGCAGATAACGAAAAAGAACATGCAAAAATGTGGTTTAAGGAGTTAAACGGCATTAGTGATACTGCCACTAACCTACAGGCTGCTGCAAGCGGAGAAAATTATGAATGGACATCTATGTACGAGTCTTTTGCTGAAACTGCCGATAAAGAGGGATTCCCTGAACTTGCAATAAAATTCAGACAGGTTGCAGCAATCGAAAAAGAACACGAATTAAGATATCGTGCTTTAATCGAAAATATCAAAACAAATACGGTATTTGCAAAAGCTAACGAACAAGTTTGGGAATGCAGAAATTGCGGTCACATTTCAACAGGCAAATCCGCACCGGAAAAATGCCCTACTTGCAACCACCCTCAAAGTTATTTTGAAATTCGCGAAAAAAATTATTGATAAGCAAAATATCCCCTTTATCTGGGGATATTTTTTATTTAATACGCAAACCATTAGTTAAATAATACGCCTATTTTGTGGTTTGCGGTATAATTGTATCAAATAAAACATAAAGGACGCTAAATATGCGCCCTTTTTATCAAATTTTTGTAATAACAAACGGATTACCTTGCATAGGGTTATACTTTGCTTTTGTTTGCAATGTAACATTTTCCGTACCTGCAGGGATTGTGTAGTCAACATCCATAGTACTTGATGAAATGTAAACAACTGTTTCCTCGTCGGTTATTTCCAACTCTACGCTTTTACCATTTTTTAAAGGCATTGCCATAAAAGGCTTTCCGTCAATATTTGTATTAGCTTTTTCTTCATCACAAGAAACAGACAATATTATTCTTGACCCACTTTCGATTATACTCCACTTTCTCAAAACTACTAACTTTCTCATTTTTAATCTCCTTTTATTATTTATCTTCCTCAAAATCGCCGAAAATATTTTCAAGCTTATCATTTGAAATAGGATTTTCAGGTTTATTATTTAATATCTCATTAAAAAATGAAGCTACGACATTTTTGCTCCAATATTTGCTATCCACAATAAATGCAGAGGAACTACTTTGCGGATTTGCAATGATAGGCAAAATCAAATGCGAGCAGGGGAACCCTCCCCAAGGCAAATGCTTACGGTACACCATCACAACGGTTGCATATACGCATCTTCCGTTTTCCCCGTACCCATCTACTTTAATATTGCTGAAATATTGTGTTTCGTTTTTTAAAAAATTGTTTCTTCTATTCTTAAATAAATTATGCGCAATGCTTTTAAGCTCCAAAGGATTGCTATCAAAATACTTATCAAAGCTGTAAATAATGGCGGCAGGCAAAACTTTATGCACATATTTTGACGGAGAAAACAATTTCATATTCGCTTCAATCAAACAACCGTAGCCTATGCTTCCGTTTTTAAGCACACTAAAATCAAAATATGGTTTATTGCGTGCCAAACTTGGTGCCGGTATCATATTTTTTTGCGTATCTTTATCCGACTGAAAATTTTCTTTCACAATTTCCAACTCATCTGCAAAATTTATATTTTCATCCAATCTCAGCGATAAATAAGATGTCCATCTCTTCTTTAATTCGCTGTCGGCAAAATTGTACTGAAAATATAGTATAACAAATAATATAATGCTGATACCAATAACACCTAAAGAAAGATAAAATTTTTGAAAATCATCTTTGCCAAAAGTATATAATGCCGCTAAAATTCCAAATACTATTGCAAGTGCTATTAAATTTAAACAAAAGTATAAAATTCTTCGTTTTTTCATATTTCCCCTCAAAACGAGTAATTTGTTTAAGTTGTAATATTTTTATTTTTTTGCACGCTTTTTAGGAACAGGTGTAACTCTTTCCAAAATTTCAACTACAGTATCAACTAACTCCTTGTTTTCCATATCCAAAACATAGTGTTCCTTGCTACCTTTGTAAGGAATACCCGTATCTGCCCCGTCCATAAAACTTTCCACTTCTTTAAGCATTTTTATGTAAACACAGTTGTCACATACCAATAATATAGGTTTTTCATTTACGTAAACCATATATTCGCCAAACATTTTTTTATATCTTATATCGTAATTACCGCGAATTTCCCCGCAAACAAACTCGATATATTCAACAGTTGTTGCCATAAAATCCTCCTTATCTTAAGTAATCGCTTACATTATGTCTTTATCTTCAATTATATAACACTTTTTAGGATTATCGAGTTTTTGATAAAACTTTACTTTTGCGCCTACATTATATTCGTGTAAAGTTAACATCCTAACAACATTCAAAGGCTTAGCCGACGAATTATTATAACTAGACTTTGATACTTCTACAACAATCCTATTAATATGTCTATTAGAATAAGGACCTTTTTTTATACTATTTGTAGCATGCGAGTAAAGTTTGCAATTTATTACAGTGCCTTCGGCAATGTCGCACTTAGCATATAAATCGCTGTTATCTCGCCTCAAATAATTTAAAAATCTCTGTCTTTGTATAATTGCGGACAATATACATATAATTATAGTTCCCGCAAATGTCGACATACCATAAGTAATCAAAATCCAATAAAGCGTGTGGTTTCTGACAAAGAAAAACGTCAACAATAAAATTGCCATACTACCCACTGTAAACCATAAAATAACATACATCATAAGCTTTTCGCCAAATGACGAAGTTTTATAATTTTGTTTAAAGTTTTTATTAACTTCAAACAAATCTACAGAGTTTACATCGTCTTCAGTTCTACCAACAGACTCTTCGCTATAAAAATCATCTTCAATATTAATTTTTTCAGTGTTTTCGAAATTGCTTTCAGAAATACTTTCTTGAAAAACGTTTTCTTCCTCATCCTCAAAAACAACTTCGCCGCCCGTGCCCTTATAAGATGGAGCACTCATATCTGCATTTACATGTTTTTGAGTGTTGTACATATCGTTTTCCGACTCAATTTCTTTTGTTTCTATTCTGTCAAATTCTTCAGGTTTGTAATAATTAACAAAATACAAAATCAGTCCTGTTAAAATAAGAATACCGCCTACAACATAGCCTGCTATGGACACTATCTTATTATCCATCATCATTGCCACAATAGCACATACAAGCATTGCAAACATTCCTATAATTATCAATGCTACTGCCCAATTCTCTTTTTTCTTTTTAGTCATATACCACCTATCAAAAAATTAATTTATATAAAACCTTTTAAAAATCGGTATTAAATGCATATTTAGCATATCACATAGCAATCTTTTTCATTATTTTTGTTTTGATAAAATTTTACTCTGTCGCCCACTTCGTACTTCACATTGCTTATCATACGTAGTTGTATACGGCTATCAAAATCCGGCTCCTCAACATTGACATGCAATATGTCCTCACCATCTAGCGGTAATACCCAAACAACATATAAGGTATCAATGGCAGAATGTCTGCTTTTACTTGAAGAGGCCTGACTGTGTTGCATACATTTTGCACAAACTCCAACACGAATATTGTAAAAATCATTTAACAATGATTTATCAACTTTTGTATACTTCAAATATTTTTTTCTTTCATAATTGCATTTAAGCACAAAATAAAGAACTATGCCGACAAATCCCGATATACCAAGTCCCAGCAATATAAAACCTATATAAGTGATATTTACAATACCTCCACCGACTAAAACAAGCAAAAAACTTAATACGGCAAAAACTTTAAGTCGTCTAAATAAAATTTTACCTTTTATTTTCAACTTTTTATTTGCATCGCCTAGCAGCTGTTTTTGCTTATCCTCACTGTTCGGTTTGTTTTGCATAGGCTCGATATCTACATTTTGATTGATTTCTTTATTATTTATGCAATATCTATCAAATTGTTCTTTACCATCAATAGTACTTTGTTTGCTGTCAACATTTATATTCACTACTTTGGCAATTTTTTCCTTTCGCTCTCTGCACACTTCTTTAAAAGTTCTTATAATAGTATATAAAGCCGAGGCAACTATTATAAACAATCCAAACAAACTCCCGAACAGTCCAATCCAATATAAATTTTTGTTCGACACCAAAATTGCACTTATAAATACAATTAATACTCCTATACCAACGGCAATTTTCAGTTTTAAGTCCTTACAATTCTTTTTCTTATAGTTTGCTTGTTTATCGTCATTATTTTCTATGTTAATATTGTCTAGATTATTTTCGCATTTGCAATCGTTCGGTTTATGAGTTTCGAATTGTACTTCTGCCACTAGCTTTTCTGCATCGTTTATAATTTTATCACTTTTACTATCCATCTCATTATCGTCTTTCATAAACTATCCTATTATACAAACTGCTATAAGTATACATTTT
The DNA here is from genome assembly GCA_947646415.1 of uncultured Clostridia bacterium. Classification (GTDB taxonomy): domain Bacteria; phylum Bacillota; class Clostridia; order Christensenellales; family UBA3700; genus MGBC100798. Next base: position 23,961 of record CANSGN010000015.1, read on the forward strand.
CACGTATTATTGTAACATATTTAATAATATATGTCAAATATCTTATGTTTTTAACTATATTAAAAACTCGTCAAACTAATAGTTAAATTAATAACAAAAAATATATTTAAAAATGTTATATTTTTTTGCAATTCAACATTAAAAATCAATCATTACCGACAAAGTCTTTCCCTATATCGCTTTCAATTATATTTGGATTGACATATCTATCTTTCTTTTTATGATTTTTATATAAAATAGCTTTTTCAGGGCATCTGTGATAACATGCAAGACAAGCTACGCATTTATCGAGAAAGGTTATTTTGTCATCTTTTAGTTGGATATTTTCTACAGGACAAATCTGTACACATTTGCCGCATTTTATGCAATTTTCCGAGGTGGAAAAACTTTTTGCTATTTGATTCCAATTACTCATATTTTTAAGAAAAGCACCTTCCCTTGTAATTTTTTTATTAGGCAAAGTATAGCGCTCGTTTAATATATCCTGAGTAATTTTATTTATCCTTTTTTCTGCATTTTTTAATATACTGTTAATGTAAGTCTTTGGTACTGTAAATGTGGTTGTAAAATTTTCAGGCATTTGCAAAAGATAGATACTTTGCAAATTAACCCCGATTTTCGTGCAGTATTCATACATTAGATAATCTGCACCACATGACATCCCACCAAAATTTTGTACAATAATCAATGGTATCATTGTGTTGAGCCTTGGTATTAATTTGTACACATGTTTTGGCATACCAAAGGAATAAATAGGCGTAACGATAATTAGTTTATCATACTCTTGACCATTTCCTTTGTAGTTAGGGATAAATTTGATGTCCCCACCAACCTCTTCTTGAATACGTTTTGCAATATAAAGGCTGTTTCCCGTTCCACTGAAATACAAAATACCGTTAGCCATTATCTCACCTCAAATGTATTATTTTTAATTATTTTATTATATCAAAAAATATTTTTTTAGTCAAGAAAATATTTTAAATCGGTTACCATATCACCTTTAACAAATTAAATTATCGGGCAAAATAGGCATACATTATGTGTATGCCTAAATTTTTCCTAAATTTAAACTTGTTCCTCGTAGTCACAGCAGCTACATTCAACTGTTGCGTTTTGTTGAATATCTTCCGAATGGTCTTTCAAAACTTCTGCTTGACGTTTTTTAAATATCCTTGGGAAAGTTGTAAATATAACTATTGAAGTTATTACACCTGCTACTAAATCAGCAATGCCTTCGGATAGATATACTCCTTTAAAGCCCATAAAATGCGTTAGCGTAAAACATAACGGAATTAAAATTATTACTTTTCTTGTAACGGCAAGTATCAATGACGATTTTGTTTGTCCAAGTGCAACATTTATATTTTGCAAAGTCATTTGCACAAAAAACATAATCGAGCCCATAAGGAAAAACGGCGTATATTGCTTGCAAATTAATCTTACATTATCGCTTGCGGAAAATATATACGTGTATATTTCAGGAACTGCAAGAGAAATCGACCACACTACTACTGCAAAAATAAATGCGATAATTGTTACATATTTTATCCCTTTTTTCAGTCTGTCAGCATCCCCTTTACCGTAATTATAGCTGACAAATGGTTGCATGCCGTACCCCAAACCATTAAGCGGTAAGGATATTAGTTGCAATGCACTAAGCATTATGGTAAGCGCTGCCGTGTAATCTTTGTTGCCGTTTGTAGAAATATTTAGATTGATATTAAAAACTATTTGTATGGCACATTCGGTAATTGCCATAATAAACGGCGATAAACCTAGTGACAATATGCTTACTATTCTTTTAATGTTTAAGGACATATCTTTAAAATTAAGTTTAAACAAACTTTTTTTGGTAAAGAAAAATGCCGTTATCCAAACAAAAGAAACAAACTGAGACAGTATAGTAGCCAAACTTGCACCCTGCACTCCCATATTCAATACAAAAATAAATATAGGGTCCAAAGCAATATTTAAAATTGCACCTATAAGCACAGAAAACATTGCAACAAACGAATAACCTTGAGCGGTTATAAATGGATTTAACCCTTGGGCAAGCAATACAAAAACAGTACCTAAAGAATATATTTTTAAATACGAAGTTGCATACTCAATAGCTGTAGGCGGACAACCGAACAATACAACTAGTTGCCTTGCCAAAAAATATGTAACCAAACTTATAACAATTCCGATTAATGTCAAAAGCACAAACGATGTGTTAAATAATTTATTCGCATCCGAGCTATTCCCTTCCCCAAGTTTAAAACTTGCTCTCGGCGAACCTCCCAAACCAATCAAATGTGCAAATGCAGTAATTATTAAGGTAATTGGCAATACAATACCCAAAGCAGCAAGTGCATCCATACCTACATCCTGTATTTTTGCAACAAAAATCCTATCCACAATATTATATAAAAATGTAATCAGTTGTGCTATAACCGCCGGCACCGTAAGTTTAAAAACCAAAGGCAAAATTTTACCGTTTGCGAGTTGTTCTTCTATCTTTATCATAAACCACTTAATCAAAATTATTTTCAATCAAATGATAGCATACTTTATTTTAAATAGCAAGCGACTTATGCTATTATTAATATTATACTATAAATAAAAACTGCAAGCCTAAACTAAGCTTGCAGTTTTGTGTTTTATTGAATAAAATCGATATTTATATTACCGCTGTCAATATCCAAATTGATTTTTTTGCTACTATCGGTAACTGTTTGATTTTGCAAATTGCAACTACCTGAATCTTTTATTACGATTATGTTGTATTCCTCTTTTCTGCCTACCATTTTCATAGTTATAGTTCCTGCATTTATATCAAAATCTACATTTTGGCTTAAAGCCTTTTCAACCGTCAATTTACCTGCATTTAAAGTTGATTTAATTGAATTGCAGTTTAAGTTTTTTATCAAAATGTTACCTGCATTTACTTTAAAAAAGCTATCCGAACATTCAAGATTAGATATTTTTATATCTCCTGCGTTCATCTCAAATGTAGAATTTCCTGTTTTTAAGTCTTGTATTTTCACATTACCTGCGTTTAATTTATTGTAAAAATTATCGCATTCTATATTTTCTAAGTTCAATGTTCCAGCATTCAAGTTGGCTTTTATTTCAGTATATTGCCCACTTGCGATATCAACTGTACCTGCGTTCATAACCAAATCAATACTCAAAATATTGTTTTTAGGTATTTTTATTACAGCAGGTGGCATTTGTCTCCACAAATTGAAATGGAAAAATCTAAATTTATATTCTGTTTCAAAATTCAAAGTGCTTTCACTTTCGCTTATTGTTGCTTTGTATGACTTACTTTCAGGATATTCAATTTTAATCTTTTCTCCGTCATAATACTCTGTCTTTAAAACTCCTGCGGCATAATCTATTTTTAATTTATTTATATCTGTCGTACAATCGTAAGTTTTAATCTCGTAATCGTTATTAAACGACCAGCCATTCATACCCAATGCAACCAATAACACAAGCAAACCAATTACTGCAATTATAACTCCGGCTATTACCGTTTTCCCCAATCCGCTCATTTTGCATACTCCTTTCCGCTAAATAGGCTGCTAACCCAATTAAAAAATCTTTTTAGCAGTTTCCATGTTATTTTTACAAGTTTTACCAACAACGGCATCAAAACCAAACCTATTCCAAATGCCATAAGTCCCTCGCCAATCGTAAATAGTCCGGAAGCCACGCTACTAAATAACTCTATACAACCTAAACCTATAGTGCCGATGCCTGCAACCAACAAAGCAAACGGAGAAATAATCAATGCAAATGAAATACTTGCCAAAGTTACGAACAATACGAATAACGGAATTGCAAATATAACACATAACAATACAAACACCCAACCGTTATTTTGACGTGTTGCCGTTTTATTACTTTTGTCATCCCGTACTATTTCCGCGTCCACTACAGGGGCTGACCTTTCCTTTTCGGCACGACCGAAATGTTTTTTCTTACTTTCCCTATCCGAATAATCCCTTTCACTTTCGAATCTGTCTCTGCAAGGCTCTTCGTCGGAATTGTCGTAAAAATTCAACAATATTCTTTGTGCCGCATCATAAGGAGCACCAAAATCTTCGATTACTTGCCTTTCACTTAATCCTGCTTCTCTTCTGTCAGCATACGCTTCCGCATAATAATCAAGAACTCGCTGTTTTTCTCTTTCCGAAACATTTAAAAGATTTTTTTTGAGTTCATCCCGCCATTCATTATAAGTCATAGCCGTCCTCCAAATATTTTTTTATAAATTGCGTTTATTTCTAACAAATCTGCCTTTCCTGCCGAAAATTTTTCATATCCCAAACTTGTTATTTTATAATATCTTCTGAGCCTACCGTTGTAAGCAGCTGTCCTCGTCACAACAAAACCTCCAACTTCAAGACGTCTTAAAATAGGATATAGCGTGCTTTCGGAAATTTCGATAATGCCTTCCAAATCACTGATAATTTTGTACCCGTAGCTCTCGCCTTTACTAAGAGCATAAAGTACGCAAACATCCAATATCCCTTTTTTCAACTGAATATCCATCTAACACCCCGCTATATACTATATTATACATTGCATAGTATACCTTGTCAAGTATTTTATAAAAAATTTTACAATACAATAAAAAATGTACTATAAACCTATAGTACACTTTATTTTTAAATATTTTTATTTAAATATTTCTTTATCTTTTTTCTCTCTAGCATAATTTGTGCAGCTTCATTACCATGTTGAACTGCTTTTGTATACCACTCAACAGCTTGTCCCAAATCTTTTTTTACACCTTTACCACACTCATACATAAATGCTAAAGATAACATACAATCGGTATTTCCTAATTCAGCGCCTTTCGCATACCATTCCACTGCTTTAGAAGTATCCTTTTTAATACCCGTCCCATGTCTATAACAACATGCGACATTGTAAATTGCCATATTATTATTTTTTTCTGCAGATTTCAAATACCATTTAAAACCCTCTTGTTTATTTTTTGTTGTTCCTATGCCATTTGCATAACAATAACCTATATCAGTCATTGCTTGGGCATTTCCATTTTCAGAAGATTTGAACAACCATTTTAAAGCTTCTTTACCATTAATATCAACACCATTACCAACCATATATGCCCAGCCTAAATGTAATTGAGCTCGGTCATCTCCTTGTTCTGCAGCTTTTGAATGCCAATAAAATGCTTTTTCTGTATCTTGTATAAGGCCTTTTCCTTCTTCATAGCAAATTGCCAAGTTATACTGCGCTCGCATATTTCCTTGTTTTGCTGCACTCCTAAACCATCTTACGGCTTGGTACAAATCTTGTTTTACAACTTTTCCAATAACAAAACACCAACCATACGCATTTTGTGCAGGGGGATAATCGTTTTCCGCTGATAATTTGTATAGTTCAACAGCTTTTTTATAATCTCGTGGCACTCCAATTCCATTATCATAAATTAGTGCCAAATTATATTGTGCTTTATCATTTCCACCCTCTGCTGCTAAATTGTAATACTCAATGGCTTTATTTAAATTTTTTTGTACACCAATGCCATTCTCAAACAACTCTCCAAGTTTACAAATAGCAGGATAATACTGATTTTCAGAAGCTTTTTCATAAAGTTCAATAGCTTTTTTTATATTTTTATTAACACCTATTCCTGCAAAATAACATTCGCCTAACATATAAATTGCCGGAATATAATTTTGTTCTGCTGCTTTATTAAACCAAAAAAAAGTTTTATTATCTGCAAATGGTAAATGAGTATTCAGTTTATAATAATACGCTAATCTATATTCCGCATACATATAATCTTGTTCAGCAGATTTTTGACACCATTCAAAAGCTAAATCATAATTTATATCCACACCTAAGCCATACTCATAACAAAGTGCCAAATAAAATTCTGCATGCATATTGCCTTTATTCGCAGATTTAACAAAATATTCAAAAGCCTTATAATAATCTATCTCAACATCCTTTCCTTCAAAATAGCAAATTCCCAAACAATACCAAGCATGGTCATCATTATATTTAGAAGCAGCTTCCCATAATTTTTTTGCTTTTTTATAATCATTATTATCTGCTGCATCAGATGCTTGATTTAAAAGTTCGGAAATACTCAATCGTTGACATTCGTCAACTTCGCTATCTTGATTCCCTACACTTTTATTTTTTTGTTTATAAAAATACTTGATTATCCCTTCATCTAAATTGAACTTATCTTCCATACTTCTTTACTAATTTTAAAATAATTTTATTTTTATAATTTTTATTTATTAAATCAACTTAACTTTTTATAGGCTTTTTTTGCTGCTTTATGACCTTGTTCAGCAGCCCTTGCATACCAATCACGCGCTTCTTCCAAATCAATATCTACACCCAAGCCTTCCTCATAACATATACCCAATGAGTATTGTGCATCCATATCTCCTTGGACTGCTGACTGCATAAACCAATAATATGCTTTTTGTAAGTCTTCATCAACACCAATGCCATCCATGTAAAAACTTGCAATCTTAAATTGTGCATCAGAATCCCCTTGTTGTGCAGCTTGAAAAAACCAGAAAGCAGCTTCTTCTTCATTTTTATCTACCCCTTTACCTTGATATAAATGTTGAGCTAAATTATATTGTGCCTCTGCTTGTCCGTTTTCCGCAGCCATTGTATAATATTTAACAGCCAATTTATTATCAACTTTAACGCCTTTTCCAAATGCATAAACATTGCCAAGATTATACATTGCATGAACGCTTCCAAGGTCAGCGGCTTTCTCATACATTTCAATGGCATTTGCCATATTACGTTTAACACCCCTACCTTCTTCAAAGCAACAACCCAAATTACAATATGCTTGATAATAATTATTTTGCGCCGATATTTGATACCATTTTAATGCTTCATTAATATTAAAAGCAACACCTATACCATTTTCATAACAATACCCAACATAACATTGTGCTTTAGGATGATTTTTTTGTGCAGCACTTTTATACAATTTAAAAGCCTCTATAGCGTTTTGTTCTACTCCATCCCCATCATCATAGCATTCACCCAAACTAAAAAGCGCTTCAGCTAAGCCTTGCTCTGCTGCCATTTTATAATATTTAACTGCAGTTTTATAATCTTGTTCTACTCCTACCCCATCATAATAAGCTTTACCCAAATATAATTGTCCGGTTGAATCATTTAAACTTGCTGATTTCTTAAACCATTCTATTGATTTTTCATAGCTTTCATTTTCTTCTAATTCAGCTTTGTTTTGTTTATATAATAATCCTAGATTGTTCATAGCTTGAGTGCAATTTTGTTCTGCCGATTTTTCAAACCATTCTATTGATTTTTGAATATCTTGCTCAACGCCAATGCCATGTAAAAAGCATAATCCTGCAAAACACATACCGTCTTTATATCCAAGTTCAGCAGATTTTATAAAATACTCGCTTGCAATTACACCTCTTTTTTCAGCATCTTGCTCTTCTACGCCTAAATTATAATTGTAGCATATTCCAAGCATATACAATGCTTCACTATTATTTTCGGCACTTGCTGCTTTCCATAATTCAACCGCTTCGGTATATTTTTTTTCTGCATACATTTGTTTTGCTTTTTCACAAATTTCATTACAATTTTGCATAATATCACCTCTAAATTAAAAATTTTTATTTATAGATTGCATTTACAATTATTTCTGCAAGCTTTTTTTCATCTTCTTCACAATTATTATCCAACCACCTCATGGATATATTAAATAACATTCCTGCATATAGATAAGGCGTAAAATTATTTAAATTAGGATAATCATTGTCAAATAGTTCGATAAAATTTGTATTCAAATAATCTAGGTATAAACATTCAAGTCTTGCCTTTTTTAAAAGTTTCATTGGTTCTTTATGTGTTTTAAACATTGTCATTATTTCACAAACTACATTTATATAATCTTCTTTACAACGCGGATAATAATGTTGTTTATTAATAAATTCTTTCTTATAACGTTCAAAATAACAATTAATTATATCTTCTTTTCTTTTAAAATATCTATAAAAAGTTGCTCTTCCTACTCCCGCTTTTTTTGATATATCTGTTACGCTTATTTCATTATAGTCATAATCATTCATTAATTTAAATAATGCAGTTATTATATAATGTCTTGTGTAATCTTCTTGTGCATATTCCATGATACAATCCTCTACTTTTTGTCTCATTTGGCAAAACACTTTTTATTAAATTGTCTAACAAGCCTTTTTACTACTTGTTTTTTTTCGTTTTTTATTATATGATACACTTGTTTCAAGGATTTGTCAATATTAAGTTTAATGACAAACCTTAAGCAAATAAAATTTTGGAGGCAAAAAATGCAAGAAAAAGATTTCGTGTCATACGAATATATGACAAAACAAGTGAAAACCCAAGAGCAGACCAAAATCATTGATATGTATGAAGCTTTTGGCTATGAAGCAACCTCAACTGCAAATTCTATCAATGGCAACATCAACATCTCTTTTAAGCGTAATCGTAAGCAAAAACATAAGCAAGAACTTAACAAATTGCTAAGGCAAGCAGAAGAAATGCAAAACAACATTGACAAATTAAACGCTGCAAAAACATCAACTGCCAATATATTTGCATATACTTTCGGTATAATCGCAGCTCTTATTTTGGGTGGTGGAATGAGCATGGTAATGACAATAAAAAATAATACTCCTGTTTTAGTCGGTGGAATTATATTAGGAATTATCGGCATTGCCTTATGCTGTATCAATTATTTTATTTATAAAAAAATAGTTGATATAAGTACAAAAAAACTTTTACCTGTTATTGATGAAAATGAGGAAAAACTTGCTAATATACTAGAAAAAGGCAATGACCTATTACAAGCAGAAGAAATCTAATCAATTATTAATGGTTAAATGCTTGATTAAAAAATCAAGCATTTAATCGTTTAAAAATCGATACTAATTATGAATATTAAATACCAAATTAAAAATTTAAGAACAAAACTAAAAGAAAATTATCAATTTAAAACTTATTTATTTTCTTTATTTTCCATTATTATAACTATTATATTTGCTATATACAATATTTATCTTGGGATTATATATAATACAGGCTGGAACATAAGTATTGCTATTTATTATGGTTTTTTAATTATTATCCGTACATATATATTGTATAATGAAAATAAATTATCAAAGCCAAATATTTCAGAGTACAAACTCAATATGCAAAAAAAATTATATTTGAAGCAATGTATAATGCTATTTACTATTGATATATTATTAATTGCACCAATATCAATTATGGTATTAGGACAAAAAGAAGTTAATTATTCAACTATACCTGCTATATCAACTGCAGCTTACACTACTTGTAAAATAATTTTAGCAATTAAAAATTCTTTACAAGCTAAAAAAAATAATAATTTAAGTATTATTATGCTAAGAAATATTAATTTAAAAGATTCTTTAGTAGCTATACTCTCCTTGCAATACATATTGATTGTGACTTTTGAATCCGAAACGGATAACAATATGCTAATTGTAAGTTGCATATCTACATTTTGTATTTGGATATTATTAATAATTATTTCTATTAAAACAATTTGCAAAGCAATACAAATAAATAAAACCAAATAATCTTAATAATCATTTGGTTTTATTTATTCTTTATTATATATTCTTTATTATTTATTCTTTTTATATGTACTACCACAAGCTTTGCAAGTAATCTCCAAGTCATAAACGGATAATTTTTTATCCAATATTGTAATCAACGGCTCGGAATCTTTTGGGCAACAAAGCCTGTTTTTTATTGTTACAAGTTCATCTTCGGATAAATTACCCTCCACACTATCCGCAAAATCAATCTCCATACTGCCGCATGAGCCGCAATTACAAGTATACTTAAACTTAATTTTGTCATAAGTTTGATAGCATAAATTGCCTATATTTTCGCCGCAGGCGTCACAGTATATCCAACCGCCATAATTGTTTGCTAAGCGTGTATTTGTTAAATTTTTGTTTTTAATTTCTTTTGCCATTTGTATTCCTCCTAAAGTTTGTTCTTATATTTTTATTAATTTACTTTAATCATAAGGTAAAAAAATAATGCACTATTGTACTAAACCTTACGAAAATCGATACTTTTTTCAATTTTCTATAATAATATCCAAATACTTTAATAACAAAATAGCTTCTTCCCTTGAAAATTTAGCACCTTTTATAAGATTATTCAAAGGGTTTATTTCATATCCTTTTGCCTCTCTAAAATCTGCTTTTTTCAAATCACATTCCGAAAAATGAGTATTCTTCAAATCACAGTTTTTAAACTTGCTTTCACTTAAATTGCAACGTATAAAATTGCTATCAACTATGCTTGACTTTTTAAAATCAAATTTTTTAAAGTTCGTTTTTTCAAACTCATTGTATTTCAAATAGCAGTCTTCAAGCCTGCCGATAGGAAATGAAATACTTCCGCTGTCTAAACTTGTCCAATTAAGTCCTACTATCGTACAAACAATAAATTCTGCAAACAATAAGCTTACATTTTTTGTTTTTAGTCCTACAAACGAACAATCGATAAATTTACATTCGGAAAAAGCGACATTAAACAAATGACATTCACTGAATTTGCAATTTTCAAACACGCAGTCTACAAATTCCATGTCAAAAATATTTTCCTTTTCTATAGTTAAATCTTTAAAGTTTTTATCGCTAAATGTTTGCATTCATCCTCTCAATTAAATTGTTTTTATATTTCCAAACAAATTATTTCATTCAATAATTTTTGCAATGCGTTATTTTTTTTGCAAATAAGCTTAAACTTTCCAATGCTTTATCCCCTCTTTCGACTATATCTGCAAATGTCGTAATATTTTGCAGCAATAGGTTGTTTTCTTTTGCATTATAACACACGGATTGCAATTTTAGTTGCTTATTTGTTATAAAAATGTATTTATAAAAATGCAAAAATTTATTCGCCGATTTTGTTGATACTAACCTTGTGTTTACATTGTTGTCTTTTTCTTTTGTCTTAATATTACTTAGCATTAAAATATTACTTCCGTCATCCAAATATTTGATAAATGGCAAAAAAATCAAATCGTAATCTACTGAATAACTATACAAATTGGATACATGTTTTTCAATATCAAATAATGACAACGAATACATATTTAAATATGCTAAATACAATTTGTTGTTATCGGTTATCTTTTTCAATTTACCGTCTTTAATATTATACAAGCAATCTTTATATAGCACTTTTACTTGATTTCTTTTTATTTCTACAGCACAAGGCACTTGTTGGGCGTCATAAATTACAAATAAATCACTACCGCATTTAAGTGCATCATTTTCATAAAAATGTCTATAAGTAAAAAATATAAAAGCTAATCCGCATAATACTGTAGTTAAAATTAACGCTATAAAGCCATCAAAATTTTTTGTTTTACTATACACATAGTAAGTAACTGCAAGCATAAGCATTGTTAAACAGAAAAAAAGTTGTCATCAATTTAAAATAACTGCCATCAGTATGATTAATAATTCCGTCTTTAAATTTTAAAGCAATATTTTTGTCCAACTCTAGATTACTTTTATTATAAGACTTTGTTTTTACAAAATGCAAAGGCTCTTTGTCGTTTACTAATATTTCCTTAATTATATTAAATTCGTCATTTTCTTCTATTAAAAATTTCGGTGCATTCATATAAAAATTATAACATTTAAAAACTCAAAAATCAATACTATCAATTAAATTATAGAATAAACTATTTAATAAGCAACATATTTTTATCGCTCATTCAAAAATTACTTAAAAAAATCCTTCCCCTCCCCCAACGATAAACATAAATAATTTAATTTTAAAAATAAGCAAAAATCTATTGACAAACTATTATTAATTTGATATACTACAATAGCATTAAGGAGAGTTGGCCGAGCGGTTTAAGGCGCTAGTCTTGAAAACTAGTGATGGGTAACACCACCTGGGGTTCGAATCCCTAACTCTCCGCCATTAAAAAATAAATATCCCCACGTTAAACGTGGGGTTTTTCACATACGGGTATAACCC
>CANSGN010000016.1 GCA_947646415.1 uncultured Clostridia bacterium
ACGGAGGTTTTATTATGGCAAAGATTATTAAAAGAGTTGGAATAGTATTTTTTGTACTAGTAATTTCCTTTCTATTAATATTAGGTTGCGTATTTGCAGTAAATAGTGCAACTAAAGATAAAAATGCCGAAATACAAAACAACGATGGAAACGTACAAACAACGGCGGCTAAGACTTATACATTAAGTGGAACTTGTGCTCAAATGGCAGCAAAATGGAATGAAGCTATATCGTATTCAAAAGCTCAACGAGCTTTAGTTCAAGTAGACTTGCATTCAGATTGGACAGCTGTTACAGATAGCACTTATGGGACATCTTTTGGTACAGGAGTAGGTTTTGATAGTGGAAGAATATATGTTCCTGATGGAGCAAATATAAAATTAACTTTAAGTTATTATTATATGGGTAGCAAATTTTGTAATATAAATAGAAACTTATCAACATCGCATAGCAACGGGGAAGTATTTTATGTGTGTGGAAAACTTGAAATTGTCGATGAAAATTTTGATACAACTGATTTTACAGAAGCTCTTAAAAATGGCAATCTTCCAAAAAACGGTAGAGGAGGAATAATAACAGGAGGAAACTCTACTTCATATTGCTCAGCAATCTTAGTTAGTGGAATAAATGCTGAATTTATTCTTGATGGTGGATGTGTAGGTAAGAACAAAGCCAGCGTTGTTTCCGACATTAATGGAGGGGTAAAACATGGTGCTATTGTTGTTTATAACAGAGCTACAGTAACTTTAAAAAGTGGTGTCATAGGAGGTAATATCGTTGATAGTGAACGTAATTATAATTATCCGGTAGGAGCAGTCTTGCTTGATTATGGTACTTTAAATTTAGGTGCGAATGATTATTATGGAATAAATATATGCTATAATCAATGTGGAGGAGTTGCTGCACTAAATAATCAAAAGCCTAATTTATATGGGGGAATTAACATTTATGGTAATACCTTTGCTTATGGTAGTTATAATTTATCTGCTAGTTGTCAAGTTGCCGCAAATTTTACAACTAGAAATAATATAAACTGTAGCGTAAGTAGTGGTTTAGAAATTTATGATTTTAATAAGTTTATGCAAGGCAAAAATCCGGCACAATATTTTTTAGATGATAGCGATTCACAGATAGCTATGCTAAATCCATCAACATACAATGTAGTTTTTACAGTTCCTTTGTATGTGGATAAACCTCCTACAGCAGATACAGCTTATATAGAATATACAGGTTATGCTCAAACATATACCCCTGCAGGTTTTGATAGCTCAAAAATGAACTTAATATGCGAAGCAAAAACGGATGTGTATAATCATAGTGAACCGTTTTATGCTTATGTTGAACCTAAAAGTGGCTATTTTTGGAGTGATTCAAGGAAATATGAGAGGATAACATATGGTTGGCGAATAACGAAAAAGCCATTGACAAAACCAACGGTAAAAACAGCTAGTTTTGAGTATAATGGACAAGTAAAGACACTTCAACTTAACAATTATTCAAGTACAACAATGACTATTTCGGGTAATACTGCAACAAATGCAGGCAGTTATAGTACAGTTGTTTCGTTAAAAGATAAAAACAACTATAAATGGTCGGATAATACAACAGCTACTTTTAGTTTGACATGGACAATAACGCCAAAGCCAATAAGTAAACCGACCGCAGCAGATACCAACGAGTATATATTCAATAATGCAGAACAAACATATATGCCAAAAGGATATAATTCTTCAACAATGGTAATAACGGATAATAAAAATACCAATGTAGGGGAATATACTGCAAAAGTTACGCCTAACTCCAACCATAAGTGGAGCGATAATACAACAACAGCTGTGGAGTTTAAGTATAGGATATTCCCTCCGGGAGTTGTTGTAAAAGATGGGGTAAAATATGATTACCAATATATAGATAGTAACAATATTCGTCAATCTTACGGCAATAGCTATATGCACAAGTTGAATGACGAAAACTTAAATATAGTAAATGGCGTATCTAAATATGTATTGGGAAATATCCCTGTAAATACAAGTATAGAAGTATTCCTAAATAATTTGCAGAGTGATAGAAACTTAATAAAGATATATGCAAAGGAAAGTGATATAACTCCTATATATGACGGCTTGACAGGTACAAGGAGTGACTTAAGTCAAACCTTAGCAACAGGTTTTAAGGTAGAGCTTTACGAAAGTAGTGAGGACGCAACCTTACTTGACACAATCTACCTATCTGTATTAGGGGATATAAACGGCGATGGTATGATAAACGCAAGTGACGTATCCTACTTAAGACAAGTAGCAAATGACAGTACATTGCTAGAAAGTATGTCATTGGAAAGACAGTTGGCTTGTATGATAAACAACAAAGGTGGAATAACCGAAATAGATAGTGAGATATTGAGGAACTATATTGGTAAGGAAATAGATTTAGATAAATTTATGGAAAGTGAAATAATAAACACAAGTACGGGTTATACATATTTAACTTTAGACAGGGACAATATGTTGCGAAAGACAAGCACAAACAAAACCAATGTAATAGGTAATATATCAGTAAATACAAGTGTAGAAATGCTAAAGACAAAACTAGCAGAGATGGGAATAAATATATCCGCAATGACAATCTACAACAGGAAAGGCGATGAAGTAACTGACAATAGTGCAATAGTAGGAACAGGCTGGAGAATAGAGGTAGGCGGAGAGGAAACATATTTATCCGTTTTAGGAGATTTGACAGGAGACGGAAGAATAACCGCAGCAGATATATCCTACTTAAGAGCAATAGCAGCAAGTGATACTACAAATGTACAAGACTGCATATTACTATCTGCAATACTATTAAACAAAGGCGGAATAACTACAGCAGATAGTGAAGTGCTAAAACAATCAATCAAAGGTAATATACTTTTAAGTGAGTATAACAACTAAAGCTTTTAGCAAAATTTTAATATGTTTCAAACAAGATAAATTATAATAAAAACAATAAAAACGTGCCGAAAATCGGCACGTTTTTAACTTTATATTAATTAGATTGTTTAAAACTATTATAAAACAAATTGAAATATATTTTGTTTGTATTAATATTTCCAAATACTTAGCTTATTAGAAATTAAACATACTTAAAAATTATTCATTAAGCAGTCTTTCCACATATTCCATTGTTTCGTCAGGGTTATAGGTTTTTGCTTTTATAAGCAACATATCGCCGCCCTCAAGCTTAGTTTCCGCACTTGCAAGTATTTGTTCCGCCCCTTTGCTGATTGTTTTAACTGCACACTCAGGTGGCCACAATAGGTCTTTAATAAGTTTGCCGTCCGCAAAGGAATTATGTTCCACCATAACTTTAAAGCTGATTTGTTTTTGCTTTTTGCCCTCACGTTCTTGTTCGACAGTACGCTCAAGCAACGCATCGTACAAAGGCGGTACTTTAAAGAATTCCGCAACCAATGTTGCAATAAATATCGTAATACCCGTAAATAGGAATGAGTGGAAAGAGCCTGTAACCTCCATAACCAAAACCATTGCGGTGACAGGTGTTCTAACAGATGCTCCGAAAAATGCCGACATAGATATAACTATAAGTAGTTTAAATAGGGTAGTATCAAGTCCCGCAAGTTGGAACAAATTGCCAAACAAACCGCCTATTAATGCACCGATAGTAAGCATTGGTATAAACAAGCCACCCGTTGCACCGCTGTTTACGCTTATTGGAATTAGTATAAGTTTGACAAGCAATATTACAAGCAACATCCACCAAACAAAATTGCCGTTACCAATATTCATAATAAGCGAATGTCCGCCGCCGACAGTATCTACCAAAGCCAAACCTACGCCACCGCAAAGCAAAAATGCGAATATCAATTTTGCCCATTGCGGGATTTTTTTAGGAATGATTTTTTGTGAGTTGATAATCACATAGTTAAAGCCTACGCTTGCAAGACCAATAACAATACCAAGGACTACAAGCATCCAAATGTTGCCTATTGCAAACTTATCGGGGAAAGCCCCAAAATCAAACAAATAACCTGTTCCGCCCCAAAGTTGAGCGATAGCGTTAGACGTCAAAACACCTACCGTAACGGAACAACCCGCAGTCAAAAGCAACATAGGAGTTACTTTTTTTTGCACTTCTTCTATAACAAAAATTATTCCTGTCAATGGGGCATTAAAAGCAACCGCCAAACCCGTACCGCTACCTGCGGACATAATATATCTTGTCCAAGCCATCCTGCATTTTAACAACCTACAAGCACCTTGAGCGGTTGTAGCACCGATTTGTATTGACGGACCCTCCGACCCCAAAGACAAACCTCCGAAATATGTTAAAAGCGAGGATGCAATAGTAGTAAGCAACACTCTTAGCCAACGGAAAGTCAATATACCGCGAAGTACACCCTCCGTACGCGGAACGCCTGAGCCTTTACATTCCGGTGTGACTTTTAACAAAAAATAACATAGCAAAGCGATAACTACCAAGCCAAATAAAAATAATGGTGTCCAAGCGGGATTATTACGCACTAAAATGTAAATGTCCTTTGACCAACCTATTAAAAGATTTGCAAACTTGGTATAAAGTCCAACGATAATGCCAACCAAAATTCCGCAAACACCGCTGTAACAAATAACAGGGATAATAACGTTTCTAAAATATCCCAAAGTAGGTCGCATTGAGTAATTTGTTTTAGCCTTTTTTGTTTCCTGCGAATGTGTTGCAATATCTTCGATAATTACGTTTGAAATATTGTCGTTTTTATCGTATTCTTCGTCGTAAAAAACACCGTCCCCATTGTTAAGTTGCTCAATGGGTCGATTTTCGTAGGCTTTTTCATTTGTTTTGATTGCATCGGACTGCTCTAAATCTTTTTCTTGCATAGTACTTTCCTAATTTTTTTACAGGTTAAGTATAAACCAAAAAGCTTTATATGTCAAGCACGCATAAATAAAACGGTAATTAAATTATGCCTTTTTTTGCGATAGTATAAAATAAAATTTCAAGTTAAAATTTACACACAACAACACTTTTGTGCATATATTAAAGTAATGCAAAAATTAGGGGGATAATATGAAACTGATAAAAGTTGATTTGGAATATCCGGAGGTTGAAATTGATTCGGTAAGTATGAGCGACTGCAGATGTCTTATGGAGGACTACGGTGGTGCGGAAAGTGAACTTACTGCTATTTTAACTTATATTTACCAAGCATATACGCTAAGTGAAATGGAACAGTATAAAGAGTTGCAAGAAACACTTGAGGGAATTGCAGTAACCGAAATGCACCATCACAAAATGCTTGGGGAGGCAATAGTAAAGCTTGGCGGAACGCCTGTAATGGGTGGAACTCATAAATTTTGGAACGGCAGTATGGTAAACTATTGCAAGGATATAATAAATATGATTAACATAGATATAAAAGCGGAAAATATCGCTATAGAAAACTATAAAAAGACTATGAGATGCGTACAAAACTATTCCATACGTGAACTAATTGAGCGTATTATCATGGACGAAGAGTTACATATTTTGGCGCTTGAGGAGCAAAAACGCAAAATTATAGAGAGAAATTGTTGATAATTTATTGGTAAACAAATAAGTTTTGCTTGATTTTAACTAAAATATGTGCTAAAAATAAAAATATTGATAAAATGCTTGTAATTATTTTTATTTTGTGATATTATAGGGTAGTTAAGTAAAATGGAGGTTTATCAAATGAATATGTTAAACTCATTACAAATGATGATAAGTGCGGTAGGCGACTATACAGGAATAAACATTTTTAGAGATATTCTTGTAATATTAATGGTGTTGCTTGCTATCGCGTTGGTTGTTATAATTCTTATGCAAAAGGGCACTAATGACAATATTGGTGTTATCGGCGGCGAGACAGATACTTATATGGGCAGAAACAAAGGTCAAAACAAGGAAAGAAAGTTGAAATTGGCAACTGCAATTATCGGTGGTATTATTGTAGTTTTGGCAATTATTTATTTTGTATTGCTACTTGTTTGATTTTGGAAAAAACTTATATTACGGCTGTACTTGAGCAAGGTCAGCCGTATTTTTTATAATATTTGCAAAAAGTATTGTGTGAGACAGTTTAAAATGATAAAATAAGCTTGTAAGGCATTTTTTGTTTTATAGCTTAATAAGGTAAAAAATATATGGGATTTGAGTATAAAATAGCTGAAAAGATAGAAAAAATAAAAATCGATGGAATGTCCTGTTCGGAAATTGCGAACAGGTTGGGTTTTTACTCTAAATTTGAAGTAGGCGAAATAAAAAAAGTGCTTGAAAGTTTGGAAAAAGCGGGAAAGCTTAAAACAAAAGGCAGCAAGTATTTTAAAGTTAAGCAAGTGGCAAAAATAAAAGGTGTATTGCGTGGCAATAAACGCGGATTTGCTTTTTTGGCTAGGGAGGACGGCGGAGAAGATTTGTTTATCCCTCACAAAAATTTGCATGGGGCACAGCACGGGGATACCGTGTATTGCGTTATCGTAAAAGGGGACGAGGCAAAAGTAGTAGATATTTTGGAGCGTGGCGTAAAAAGAATTGTCGGAACTTACGAAAAAACCAAAAATTTCGGGTTTGTGGTGGCTGACGATAATTGTTACTATTCGGATATTTTTATCCCGAGTGGTAAAGATTTGAAAGCTGCTGACAATACAAAAGTTATTTGCGAAATCACTAAGTTTGCCGAGCGTAATCCCGAGGGCAAAATTGTGGAAATTATTGGCAAGGCAGGGGATAAAAAGAGCGAAGTTTTGTCCATTTTAAAGTCTTACGGATTTTTTAACACTTTCCCTAAAGAAACTGAGGCGGAAGCAAGCAATATGCGTACAAAATTCACTTCCAACAGAACTTCTTTTGTAGATATGCTTACAATTTCCATTGATGGCGACGACAGTAAAGATTTGGATGACGCGATTTCCGTATTTAAACATGACAATTACTATAAATTGTATGTGCATATAGCGGATGTGTCGCATTTTGTCGAAAAAGGAAGTATTTTGGATAAAGAAGCTTTTAAAAGGTGTACAAGCGTGTATTTCCCTGGGAGTGTTTATCCTATGTTGCCGCCTGTTTTGAGTAACGGATTATGTTCGCTAAACGGTGGGGAGGACAGGCTTGCTTTAACCTGCGAAATGACAATAGATTTTGCAGGTAACGTCATTGACCGCAGGATAGTAAAAAGTATAATAAATAATGATTATGCAATGACTTATAAGGTTGTACAAGCTATTTTGGATGGGGACGAAAATCTTAAAACTCAATATTCCAAAGTTTATGGTATGATTTGCGATGCTTACGATTTGTCGAGGATACTAAATGACAAAAGGCAAAAACGCGGGTCGATAAATTTTGAAACAAAAGAGTGCAAAGTTATTTTGGACGATAAAGGTAATGTTTCGGAGATAAAGCCTTATCCTTATCTTGTAAGCAATAGCATAATAGAAGAATTTATGCTTGCAGCAAATGAAACTGTTGCGGAGTTTATTTGCGGGTTGGAATTGCCTTTTGTATACAGAACGCACGAAGAGCCTGACGGCGAAAAAATGATTGCACTTAAAAAATTTGTGGAGTCATGCGGATATAGGTTGGAAAAGGGCAAAATGCACCCTGCTAAATTGCAAAAGTTGCTTGACGAAGTACAAGGCACAAAAATGGAAAGCATAATATCAAAAGTTATGCTAAGAAGTATGAAAAAAGCAAAGTATACTGTGGATAATTTGGGGCATTTTGGCTTGGCGGCAGAGTATTATTGCCATTTTACTTCCCCTATACGCAGATATCCGGACTTGCAAATTCACAGAATAATAAAGGCAATGCTTGATGGTAAGCTTGGCAGTTTGGAAAAACTTGAAAGATGGTGTGAAGAAATTGCCGAAGTTTCCAGCGAAAGGGAAAGAGCTGCCGAAATGGCGGAAAGAGATATCGACGACTATTATAAAGCGGAATATATGCTTAAACATGTGGGAGAAGAGTTTGACGGAGTTGTCAGCGGTGTAACTGCTTTTGGAATATTTGTTGAGCTTGAAAATACCGCGGAAGGACTTTCTCGATTGGATAATTTACCTAAAGATAATTACGAGTTTGTGGAAAATAGATTTTTGCTAAAAGGCACAAAACATAGCTATACTTTGGGACAAGTAGTAAGAATCAAAGTTTTGGGTGCGGATGTAGATAACCGAAAAGTTACATTTAAAGTGCTAGAGCAAGACGGGGTGGAAAATGAGTAATATTAAAATAGTTGCTACAAATAAAAAAGCTTACCATGATTATTTTATCGAGGACTGTATAGAGGCAGGCATTGTGCTTGTGGGCAGCGAAGTAAAATCAATCAGGCTTGGGCAAGTCAATATGAAAGATACCTATTGTTTGATTCGCGGGGATGAAATTGAGCTTATCAATCTGCACATTTCCCCTTATGAAAAAGGCAGCTACTTTAATGTGGATAGCAGACGTTCAAGAAAGTTATTGCTTAAAAAGGCGGAAATAAATAAGCTTAGGGGTAAAGTAGAGCAAAAAGGGTACACTTTAGTACCTACAAAGCTGTATTTTAAACAAGGGTTGGTAAAAGTGGAAATTGCTACTGCAAAAGGTAAGGAACTTCATGACAAAAGACAATCTTTGCAAGACAAACAGCAGGCAAGGCAACTTGAAAGAGATTTGAAAAATTACAATAGATAACTGCTTTTCGTAAAAATTGTTTTTTGTTGCAAAAAGTATTGAAAAATCATTTGTTTTTAGATATAATTAAATATAATATCATTATTATAACTAAAACAACTTAATCGGAATAAAAATTTTAAAATATAGGAGTACATTATGGATATTCAGACTAAATGCGTGCAAGCGGGATATGAGCCAAAAAACGGCGAGCCAAGGGTTTTGCCGCTATATCAATCGACAACTTATGTTTACGAAACGCCCGAACAACTTGCTAAATTGTTTGATTTGAGCGAGGACGGACATATTTATACAAGAATAAGCAATCCGACAGTAGCTGCTTTCGAGGCTAAAGTCAACGCTTTGGAGGGTGGTGTAGGTGCGGTTGCTTGCTCAAGCGGACTTGCAGCGGAAACACTTGCAATTTTAAATGTATGTAATGCGGGCGATAATATAGTAAGCTTGACTACTATTTACGGCGGTACTTTTAATTTGTTCAACGTAACACTTAGAAAATACGGTATTGATACAAGATTTGTTTTCCCACAAGCGGGTTATGAGGAGATTGCAAAAGTGATTGATGACAAAACAAAAATCATTTATTGCGAAACACTTGCAAACCCAAATATGAATATCGCAAACTTTGAATTGCTTGCAAAAGTTGCCAAAGATTACGGTGTTTTGTTTATGGTTGACAATACATTGGCAACCCCTATCATTTGTAGACCTATCGAACTTGGGGCAAATGTGGTAGTACATTCCACAAGTAAATATTTGGATGGACATGCTAGTTGTGTAGGCGGTATAATCGTAGATGGTGGCAATTTTGATTTTAAAGGTAATCCTAGATATCCCGAGTTTAATGTACCTGACGAAAGTTATCATGGTTTAGTTTACACAAGCGTTGCACCTGCATGTTTTAGTGTTAAGGCAAGGGTGCAAATGATGAGAGATTTGGGAAGTTGCATGAGCCCATTTAACGCATATTTAACTAATCTAGGTGCGGAGACTTTACATTTGCGTATGGTAAAGCATAGTGAAAATGCTTTGTTATGTGCGAAAGCTTTAAGTCAAAATCCTAAAATCGAATGGGTTAAATATAGTGGACTAGAGGGGGATGAAAACTACGATAAGGCACAAAAATATTTTACCGATGGATTGAATTCCGGTATGGTTGTATTTGGAATTAAGGGTGATAAAGAGCAAGTTTGTGATTTTATGAAAGCATTAAAACTTATAAAAATAGTCACTCATATTGCCGATACAAGGACATGTATTTTGCACCCTGCAACTACAACGCACAGACAGTTATCCGCAGAGGAATTGGTAGCTTGCGGTATAAGCGAAAACTTGGTAAGGCTTTCTGTCGGTATAGAAAACCCTTACGATTTGATAAGCGATTTGGAACAAGCTTTACAAGCTATTTATTGATTTAACCTCGATTTTTGAGCGGATTTTAGTCAAAAGGAGATGATGATATGCCTATTATAATACCAAAAGCATTGCCTGCATTTAGCATTTTAAATGATGAAAATGTTTTTGTAATGCCAAAAGTGCGTGCGGAAACTCAAGATATAAGACCGATAGAAATTGCTATTGTCAATTTGATGCCCACAAAAATAGAAACGGAAACTCAACTTATGCGTCTTTTAGGTAACTCCTCTTTGCAAGTTAATGTGACGTTGATTAAGATGGGCAGTTACGAAAGTAAAAATACAAGTGCGGAACATTTGGATAAATTTTATCAAACTTTTGAAGAAATCAAAGATAAAAAGTTTGACGGAATGATTATTACGGGTGCTCCTGTGGAAACATTGCCTTTTGAGCAAGTAATGTATTGGGAAGAGCTAATTCAAATAATGGATTATGCGGATAAAAACGTAACCTCTACAATTTTTATTTGTTGGGGTGCACAGGCGGGGCTTAATTATTATTATGGTATAAACAAATTGCCTCTTTCAAAAAAAATGTTTGGCATTTATCCCAATAAGGCTACAATGAAGTTTGATAAATTGTTAAAAGGTATGGACGACACTTTTTACATCCCTTTCAGCAGACATTCCACAGTGGACGAGGATGCTATACGCGCAAACGAGCAGCTTGAAGTGCTTGCAGAGTCCAAAGAGGGCGGTATAAGCATTGTAAAGAGCGTGGATAACAGGAAATTTTTCTTTATGGGGCACAGCGAATATGACAGAGATACTTTAAAGACAGAGTATTTGCGCGATTTGGCTAAAGGGGAAAAAATTGACCCTCCAATCAACTATTTTGTAAACGGGGATTTGGATAAAATAAATGTAAATTGGCGCAGTACCGCAAATCTTTTATACTATAATTGGCTTAACTACTATGTATATCAAGTTACTCCTTACGATATTGTCAGCAAGCCTCGCAAATCGGAAAATAAATAATCACTAATTTTATATCACAATTTTATAGTTTATCTTGAGATTAATATATAATTAGATTAAAACAAAATCTTATGCACATACTAGCAATATGAAAAATTTTGCGTGTGTTATTAAAACTAAAATAATCGATATCATTTTACTTTTTGGTGTGATATCGATTTGTTTTTATTATATGGCAAATTTTACCATAAACAACAGTTGCGAAAGTTCCACTTGCATAACTGCCCACGAATATTATGAGATTGCAGATAAGGATTTAAATGTTATTTCCTCTTTTACCACCGATTACAGCAAAAGTCCTGATTCACGAAAATACAATGTTAGGCTAGCTTTGAAAAGCCTAAATAATTATATAGTAAAGGGTGGGGAAGAAATTTCTTTCAACAAAGTAGTCGGCAGGAGAACGGAAGAGAGAGGATATAAAAAAGCGTTGGTCATATTTAAAGGCAATTATGTTGAGGGAGTCGGCGGCGGAGTGTGTCAAGTGTCCTCAACTTTGTACAATGCTTGGTTGCTTGCGGGGCTAGAGGTAACGGAGGCAAAAGCACACTCATTACCTGCATCGTATGTTGACTTGTCGCGTGATGCCACAGTAAGTGACCTCATAGATATGAAATTAAAAAACCAACTAAATAGTGACATAATTATAAAAACCGAATATGACGATAACAATATTACGATTAAAATACTTGGTAAAAAGCGAGAGTATAGCTATAAATTAAAGTCGGAGGTAATAAAGACTATTCCTTACGGCGAAGAGATAATAGAACTTGACGAAATAGGCGAGGACGAATTTTTTATAGGCAAGGACGGATATATTTCACGACTTATTTTATCCATATACGACAAGGACAAAGTAATTGCGCGAAAGGAGTTGAGACGTGATTACTATATGCCGCAAAACAGTGTAAAAATACTGCGAAAATCGGTACTAAACGGATTAAATTAAGTATAAAAGCTTGGATTTTTACCTGGTTATAAATTGATAGCGGATAAAAAGCCGTATAGTTATTAAAAGTTTTAATACAAAATAGTTTTACCATTGATATGTGCTGTTGACAAATCATATAATATGTTGTATACTTTTTGTTGTAAAATGTTATAGAGGTGGTTATATGACAAACTATAAAGACGATTTTGAGTATTGGCTATCAAAAGTTAATGACGATGAAAAAGCAGAGTTGCAAGCAGTGCAAAATAACGACGAACAATTAAAACGCAGATTTGCTATTCCTTTGGAGTTTGGAACTGCGGGTATGCGCGGTATTATTGCACTTGGAACAAGCTGCTTAAACAAATATACGGTAAGGCGAGCTACTCAAGGCGTTGCAAATTTTATCAAACAAGTAGGCGATAATGCGATAACACGCGGAGTTGTTATAAGTTACGATACAAGAAACTTCAGCTATGAATTTGCATTGGAAACCGCAAGCGTACTTGCATATAATGGTATAAAGGTTTATTTGTACAATGACACTCATCCGGTGCCAATGTGCTCTTTTGCTATTCGTTACCTTAATGCTTTTGCGGGAATTATGATAACAGCATCTCACAATCCAAAAGAGTATAACGGTTATAAAGTTTACGGGGCTGACGGGGCGCAAATGTCTCCCGAAGATACAGCTGTTGTTGTAAAATACATTGATGGCATAAAAGATTACTTTAGTGTAAACAGCGTGCAAATAAATGCGAAACGCAGTCAAATACAAGCAATGGATAATGAGCTTTTGCAAGATAATATCGTGGTTATCGGTAAAGGTGTAGAGGATGCTTATTTTGCGGAGCTAGCAAAATTATCTTTGAGCCCGGATGCAGTAAAGCAAGTTGCCAGCAAGATAAAAATCGTATATACTCCTTTGCACGGCAGCGGATATAAACCTGTAACTACAATTTTAAAACAAATGAATATCCCTTGCAATGTTGTGGAGGAACAAAAAGAGCCAAACGGCAATTTCCCTACAGTTGCAGTGCCAAATCCTGAGCAACCTGACGCACTTAAAATGGGTATCAATCTTGCAAAACAGCTTAGAAGTAGCATTGTTATCGGTACAGACCCAGATGCGGATAGAATGGGTGTCGCGATTAAGGATAATAACGGCGAATTTGTTTTGCTAACGGGCAATCAAATCGGTGCTATGATGATGAATTATATCCTAATGAGAAGAAAGGATATGGGCATACTACCTGCAAACGGCGCAGTTGTAAAAACAATCGTTACAACAAATTTGGCAGATATGATAGCGCAAAGCTACGGCATGACTGTATACAATGTTTTGACAGGCTTTAAATTTATCGGCGAAAAGATAAAAGAATGGGAAAGCAATAGTAAACACACTTTCTTGTTTGGGTATGAGGAAAGTTTCGGATATCTTTCGGGTACTCATGCACGAGATAAAGATGCAGTCGTAAGTGCAATGTTGTTTGCGGAAATGGCATGCTATTACGAAAGCAAAAATATCAAATTGTATGATGTTCTTCAAGATTTATACAAAAAATTCGGATATTTTGTGGAAGTATCAAAATCGATTGCTTTTGGCGGAATTAACGGTATGGCGGAAATGAAAGCCGTAATG
The DNA here is from genome assembly GCA_947646415.1 of uncultured Clostridia bacterium. Lineage (GTDB taxonomy): Bacteria > Bacillota > Clostridia > Christensenellales > UBA3700 > MGBC100798. The sequence continues at coordinate 13,649 of CANSGN010000016.1, forward strand.
GATAAGTTAAGAAGTAAACCAATAAACAATATTGCAGGCTTGCCTGTTGTCAAGTTTATGGACTTTTCAAAGAGTGAGAGCAAAAATATTGATGGCAGTGTGGAAGTTATAGATTTGCCAAAAACCAATGTGCTTAAATTTATGCTATCAGAAGACGAATGGTGTTGTGTCAGACCATCGGGAACAGAACCTAAACTTAAGATTTATGTAAGCGTAAAAGATGCTACTCAAGAGTTGGCTAAAACAAAAAATCAAAATGTATTAGGCTTTATGGAAATGTTGGTCAACAATTAAATTGAGAAATTGTTTGGCTAAACAACAATTAAAATGTAAAAATAAAATAAAATTTTAGCAAAAAATATTATTTTATTATATAAAAATTAAAAATATTATTGCTTTAATATACGCATTGTGTTATAATGAAGAAAATAATATCTTTTATGGTAGGTAATTATGAGGATTAATATCGTAGAAAACTGGAATGTAAAGAGTAAAAAAGATAAAAGCAGGGAAAATATCAGCATTCCGTACGCCTATTCTGCCGAAGGTGGTAAAAAGAACGGCAAGAAAAAGGTAAGGTTTACTAAACAATTTAAAATCAATGCTAAAAAGGGCGATGCGGAAGCAGCAAAAAAGAGACGTTATGTTCTGGAATTCGAGGGTATTTGCGCTAACTGCACTATCGAACTTAACGGCAGGAAAGTAGGAGAGCATAAAGGTAGCTTTTTGCCTTTTTATGTTGATATTACCGATGTAGTATTGTTTAATGAAAAAAATAAACTTATAATCATTGTTGATAACAACCCTAACAACAATATTTTGGGTTGTGCAAAAACAAATAAAAACTTATATGAAAACTTTGTCGGCATTATAAGAGATGTGTGGTTGAACATTATCGAAAAAGAAAGTTTTACAGCAACTTATAATGAAAACGAGTGTCATGATAACTGTTTTGTTTATCAAGAAAAAGCTATTGAGGATGGCGTTCCAACATACTATTTCTGTGCGGATTGTCAAATCAATTTTATCGACACTCCAAACGATATGTATATCATAGCTACTCTTGCAGACAGTGCTAAAAATATTATTTCCCGTACAAAATTCAAATATAATGCAGACGTAAAACAGGACGGATTTATGGTTAAAGTACCTGTTCCGGATGCTATTTTATGGTCGCCTGAATTCCCTTACATGTATTATTTGAGACTTGAATTATTCTCAAGAGATTTAGTAACGGGTGAGTTTGTGGTTGTTGACCATAGAATTTACAAGAAAGGCTTGCGTGAGTACTCTGTTAAAGACGGCAAGTTCTATATCAATGGGGAAGAAACAAAAATCAAAGGTGTTTGCCATCATCAAGTATATCCTATTATTGGTATGGCTACTTCTCGCAGAGCTGAGTTCCGTGAAGTGCTAAAACTTAAAAATGCAGGATTTAACACAATTAGATTGGTAAATTACCCAGCCTCTAAGGAGTTTTACGAAGCTTGCGATACATTGGGTATGATTGTTATCAACTGTGTGCCAAATAACGGAAGTTTTTACAACACAGACGAGTTTAAAAAGAGCGTAATCAATACATTCTCCGAACTTGCTTACCGCGATAGAAATAACACTAGCGTAGCAATGTGGGAAGCATCGATTGGCGATTTTACTGCTAAAGACGGCTTGACCGACGATTTAATTAAGGATTGTATTGTAACCTTAAAAGCAGCTTTCCCTCACGGCAAAGCACCGCTAATTATTGGCGATGTTTCCACAAGACCTGAAACTGCAACTACTTTGGGATATGATATTGCTTACTGCAATTATAGCGAGCAATTTAGAATCCCTGAAAACTTACCGGGTATGCCTGCATATTTAATCGGAAGTTTTGGTAGTGACGCATATAAATATGATAAAAAAGATAAAAAGCTTTCCAATGAGCAAAAAATGGCAGAACAAGCTTGGGCTTACCAATTCGTTCTTAACCAAAATGCAAACCACGCAAATACAATAGGTGCAATTATTGCTCAAGACGTTGACTATTCTAATGGTAAGGATAAAGTAGTAATGGGCTTGATGAACGAGTATCGTTTGCCAAAGACTGCTTATTATTTCTTCCAATCACAAGATGTTGAGGCTAAACCTATGGTTTATATCCCTCATCCAAAGCTAGCAACTTTAATTGACAATATGCAAGTATATACAAACTGCGATACTATCAAAGTTTATATAAATGATGAGTTGACAGCAACTTATCCTGTTAAAAAAGGTGCTACTACTCCTTATTATATGCCTGAGTTCAAAACAACTCAAAAAATGGAGTATGCAGAGTTTATCAAACAACAAATCAATATGGGTAACAATGAGTTTTTGGCTCATCCACCTGTATCTTTGGGCGATAGCTTGAAGAAAGTAGGAGATAAATCTGTAAGAATCGACGGCTTAATCGATGGACAAATCGTTAGAAGTATGAGTGTTGATAACACTGAAACAGCTTACAAGTTAAGGATATTCGTTGATTACGGCGGTATAGCGCTTGCTAATGACGAAAGAGACTTTGTATTTGTACACGTTGCATTGATTAACGATAAGGGTAATATAGTAAGTCGTGACGGCGAAAGAATTACTTTGTCAATCAAAGGCGGAGACATTATTAACTACAGTGAGTCTAAGACTATCGGCGGTGTGTCTTCTTATATGGTAAGAGCTTTTGAAGGAACTGACAGAGTTTTGCTTAAAGCTACAAGCAAAGGCAAAACAGATATTAAAGAGGCTTACGCTAAAATCATTATTAAACCATAATTTTAATGTTATAAAACAAAAAAGCACTGCTAAATTGCAGTGCTTTTTGTATATGGTTAAATACTATATTTGTAATATTTTTTAATATAAATTAGGTGTCGTTAAATTTGAGAAAACTCAAATTTAAACAAAAGCTGTCGCTTTTCACTGATAAATCAAGTCTGACACAATTTGAATTAATAGTTGCTGATGTCAAATGCCACTTCGTGTCGCTTGACTACTGCTTCCGATAATATAAACTATAGGAGTAAATTTTAATTAGCATTAAAATTTTATATTGCTGTCGCAATATAGCTGTTATCACAAGCACTTCTAGTTTGAATTAAAAATCGCTGCTGTCAAATATCCCTATGGGCTACTTGACGACAATTTCCAATAATATAAAATAATATATATAAAATTTAACTTTCGTTAGTTGCAAAGTAGAGCTTATAAAATGCAAATAAAAAAGCAACCGATTTATCGGTCGCTGTATTTTTATTATTTTTGAGAAGTATAAGCAGATATCCTATATTCCATTTTACCTTCGGTTATTATCAACGGGATTCTATCCGAAGTCAAATTAAGTCCGTTGTAGTCTTCTTTAATTTCGCGAGATAGCAAAACGGTCATTGGGGTTCCGCTACCTGGGAATGTTTGGTTTAATGATATCGAAACCAAATCTGCTTTAATAACGGCGCCCTCTTCGCCAAAAATTTTAATCTCTTGGTTTATTGCAGAGCCCGATACTGTTAAGGTTTTCATTTTAAAATCGCCCGTACTCAAAACCTTGGTTGTAAGTGAGGAAAAACTGTTGCTGATATAGCTACTTCTTGCTATGTGATATAGCATCAAATTGTCATAAAAAGGTGTTTTAATCCATTTGCCCACTTTGACATTTCCGGATGTTTTTACACCGTCAAAATCTGTGTCATAGTAACATTTTTCGTCTGCGTAATAAATGTTTGTTATTTGATTAATATCTTTGTCGGGGCTGTTACCCTCATAACCTTTTATTTGAATACTTTTATAGCTTGCAATCGGCTCAAAAGAGGACTTAAAAGCAACTTGAGCAATCATAATGCTACCATCCTCAAGCTGAGTATTTATTTCCACATAAGTACCCGAAAAACCGTTGATATCACGTTCTCCAACTTTAACGTTTCCGTCAGTAACCCTTTCCGTAATGATTGTGCTAGTACCTTTTATTTGAGTTGTATTGTCGTTTAAAGTCCTTGTCACGTCATAAGTGATTTTTTCATAATCAAGCCATGGGTCGGAAAAAATCTTGTGCGGCGGTTTGCTTATACATCCTGCAAGTACAACTGTAAGTATGCCTATTACAAGAATGAACATTAATATCTTTTTTTTCATGAATACCTCTATTTGATAAAATGATTATTTTGATTATTGCCAAAAAACCATAATATTTTTACATATTGTAAGATTATTATAACATAATTGCAAAACGCTTGCAACTGTTTAAATAACTTTAGTGCCATAATATAAAAATATTTAAAAATAGCCTTGTAAGGCAGCATAATTCGTGTTATAATAAGTTATTACCTAAAAATATAAAAAATTGCAGGAGACAGTATGGCTTTTAAGGTAATTTGCGGAAAAACATATTTTTTCACATTGCAAAGTTTGGCAAAAGAGCTTGATAAAAATTTATCGCTTGATACTACAAATTATGTAATAGTACCAAACGGCAAAGTTTTGTATATCAAAAACCAAATCATTAAAACTCTTGATAAGGATGGCATTTTTAATTTAAAAGTGCTTGATTTTGTCACGCTTGCAAAACAAACGGTAGGCGTTGCTCAAAAATATATTACCGACGAACAAGGTTTGTTAATTTTTAAAAGCATACTTAAAAAACGCAAAAACAACTTGAAATCTTTTTATAAAATAGTAGGTAATGACAGTGCGGAAAGGGAATTGTTTGGTGTATTAAATGTGCTTGCAAAAAGTTGTATTTCTCCGCAAAACTTGAAATCGGCAGGCGTAAATCTTAGCGGTATACTTGGTGCTAAAGCGGAAGATATTGCTTTGCTTTATGAGATATATTATAAGTGCTTAGACGGCAAATTTGTCAATAATCAAATATTAATAAACAGTTTAGTCCAAAACATAAAAAGCGGTTATTTTGCAGGTAGCAATGTTTTCGTATATGGTTTTAGTACCTTAAGTGAGGAAGAGGCAAGGTTTATCAATGCTTTGGGAGAGAGTGGCTGTAATCTTTATGTTTATGCTGTTGCTAACACAAAAGGGGGAAATAAACGTATTTACCCTCGGTTTTCGGAGGATATTTGCAATAAATTTAATATAAATGCAGAGACATGCGAACAGTATGAAGTGTACCCTAAAGATATTGAATTGTTGCTTGATAATCTTTTTGGTTTTGATAACAGTGTTCACGAACAGGCTCGCAATATAAGTGTTAGAAGTGCGGACACCATCTGCTTGGAAATCAAAGGAGTATGTCGCGAAATTAGGAAAGAAATTGTGGAAAATAATATGCGTTATAAAGATATTGCAGTTTTTTGTCCCGATTTGAAAAGCTATAAAGGCGATATAAAAAGACAATTTGAAATTTTTGAAATACCATATTGTATGCAGGATGAAAAAGAGCTTTCTTCTTTTGCAATAGCAAAATTGTTGATTGACGGAATAAATACCGTAAAAAGCAATTACGATATAAACAAGGTACTGACATTTGCTAAAAATATTTTAATTGATATTAGTGCGGAGGACTGCAACAAATTCGAGTTGTATGCCGTTAAATATAATCTAAGCGGAAATAGCTTTGTTAACGGTTTTGATATTGATAGCAATGACATTTTTTACGAGCGTGCAAAAGTTGTATACGATATACTGCGTGAAAAACTTTCCTTTTTTGATTGCGGCGCGGATAACATAAGCAAAATAACAAATATGCAGGAGTTTTTGTACTGCATAAACGGCGATATCTATACTAGATATTTAAACAAACTTGTTATGACAGACGGCACTGATGCAAGGCAAGTTGCAGAGCTTGCTATGCGTAAGATAAACAGTATTTTGGATAATGTAGTGCAAATGTCAAGCTATAGCGACAACATTGATATATATAACTCATTAATAGATATAATAAAAAACACAAAAATCGGTATAAGTAAAAGATATGTGGATAATGTGCTTGTAACAAACGACAGCATGCAAATTGATAAAGCGGATATACTGTACATTATGGGGGCAAACGACGGGGTTATTACCTCAGAAAAAAACAATATCGGTATATTTACTTATAGCGATTTGGAAAGACTTGCAGGCAATGGCGTGCATTTTAAACCAGACCTATACGAACAAAATTATAACGCTAAATTTGAAACTCTGCAACTTGTAGCGAAAGGCAAAAAAGTTGTTGTATCCTATAATCAAGCAATAGGCGAGCCATCTCTTTTTACAAAAAATATTTGCGAGTTGCTTGATATTAAAGCTGTGCCATTTATTCAAGATAACAATAAAATTGATATGGATATTAGCAATTATGCTACGAAAATCGGCACTAAATCAAACGCAAAAGCGGAGTTGTCCCACTATTACAGCGAAAGAATGAGAGGAATTGTAAACGGCGACGAAAGGCTGTTTGACTATTTGTATACACGCCTAGAGGGAGAGTATAAGTATCAAAATATCATAAAACAAAAGGACTTTAAATTTGTAAAGCCAAATAGTTTGGCATGGAGCAAAAAGAACGGAAAAACTTTTGCAAGTATTTCGGCGGTGGAACGATATTTTGATTGTCCATTTAAGTTTTTTTGCGAAAAAACATTGGGTTTGACAAAAGTTAAAAAAAGCGGCTTAGACGTTTTGACTGTAGGAACATTTATACACAGGATATTGGAAAAGTTTTTTAGGCGTTATAAGAACTTTGATATTTCAGAGCAAGAGATAAATGTAATTGCGGATAGGTTATGCAACGAAAGTTTAGCAGAAGCGGAGTTTGAGTCCATAAGTATGGCGAACAGCAAAACTGTGATTGAAAACTCCTTATTTAAAAAGGTTAAATATATTTTATACAAACTTGTACAAATTGCTAAAAGGACGGAATTTAAAACAAAAAATACCGAATTACATTTCGGATTCGAGTATTCCGATTTGCCTCCGTATGAGCTTAAAACGGAGGATAAAACCTACTATATCAGGGGTAAAATAGACAGAATCGATAGCTTTGGCGATTATATTGCGATTGTAGACTATAAGTCTAAAAGTTCGATAAGTTACGGTTTAAAGGAAGTGTATTACGGCGAGAGAGTGCAGCTGTTGATATATTTGAACGCCTATTGTTCACAAATACAGTGTGAGCCGTTTGCATTGCTGTATATGCCGTTGCCGTATTCATATTCCAACGAGGATTCCAACGGAGTGTTTGCATATTCCGGGCTAGTACGTAATTTACAAAGTGTGTTTGAACATTTTGATAGTAAGTTCAAGGATAAAAACATATCCTCTTTGCCTATTGGCATAACAAAAGACGGCGATGTGTCGGACAAAGGGTTATTGAGCAATGACGATTTGCGTATTTTAAGGGAGTATGCGGATAAGGTAGTGGCAAACGCTATACAAGAGATTGAAAGCGGATATATAGAGGCAAAGCCGACAAATTGCGATAATTGTGAGTTTGGTTTGATTTGCCTTAATAAAAACAATCCTAAAAATAAAAGAGTTAAGTACACGGCGAGTAATTTTGCGGTAAAAGGTGGGGATGACAATGGCAAAAATTAAGTTTAATCCCGAACAAGAGCGAATAATCAACCATAGAGCAGGCAATATGATAGTGTCGGCTTCTGCCGGCAGTGGGAAAACCACCGTTATGCTAGAGCGAGTACTTAGGATTATAGAAGAAGGCACTCCTATCGACCGAATAGTTATTTTGGCATTCAACAACTCCATCGCGGCGGAAATACGCGGAAAAATGTACAAAAAACTTGTAGAACGATTGGGCAAAGAAGATTGCACTGCAAAAGAGTTTATCAAGCAACAAATAGATAGACTTCCATTTTGCAATATCATAACCAATGACTCATATTGCAAGCAGTCGTCGAGTGAATTTTTTCAAATTTTAGGCATTTCTCCAAGCAGTGATATTTTGGGAGAGGTTGAAAAAAATATATTGTTCGGTAAAAGCTTTAAAAGTGCACTTGAGCAATTTAAAAACTTGCAAAACGGAGAAATTTTTGAACTATCCTTAAAGTTTGGAGGGGACGATAAATTGTTGGAGCATGTCCAAATTATCCACAATTATGTTTCCACCCAAGCAGGCGGTATGGAGTGGCTGGATAAAGTTATAAGCGGGGTGTATACGCAGGATATCAACAAGTCAAGCTTGATGGATAGTTTGTTTGAAATGACAAATACAAGGTTGGACTATGTAATAGAATTGATTACATGTATTGTAGATATTTTTGCGGGCTATGAGGATAATCAAGCGGTATATTTAAGCTCGCTTGAGTTTTTTAAGTCGCTAAAAAATACAAATACATACAGCAATTTTTATATGCTTATAAATTCTTATGAACTTGTCAGCAAACAGCGGGTAAGTAAGAAATACGATATAGATTGGGAAAAATACAAAGATTGTAACGAGATAATAAAAGAACAAATCAAATGGCTTAAAAAGATGTTTGCAAAGGATATTTCCTTGGTGCAAGAGCTGCACAAAAACACTATTCGCGACATAAAGCTACTTATAGATTTGTACAAAAAAACGCGTGAAATTTATAACGAAAGCAAGTTGGATAGTGGCAAATTCGATTTTACCGATTTTACCGCAAATTTGATAAAAGTGCTAAATAGTACCGATATTCAGCGGGAAATTAGCAATAGATACGATTATATTTGTGTAGATGAGTACCAAGATACCAACTATGCGCAGGAAGATATTTATACCAATATTTCAAACGGAAACAACTTGTTTATGGTGGGCGATAGCAAGCAAAGTATTTATCGTTTTAGGTTGTCCGAGCCTAAAATTTTGCTTGAAAAATTTAACGATTACAATGTAAATCCAACTCACGGCGAAACTGTAATGCTAGATTTTAATTACCGTAGTGACAAGGGTATTGTTGATTTTGTAAACGATATTTTTAATGTAATTATGACCAAAAATTTCGGCGGCATAGACTACAAAAATACCGATAAATTGCGTTACGGAGCAGACTATAAAGTTCCTCCTGTAAAACCCTCATACGAAATACATATTTTTGATAAAGAGGAAGAAGAAAAGGAAAAAGTCATTCAAACTTTTGACAAAGTGTACTCCGTAAAAGAGGACGAGCCGCAAGATAAATGCCTATCTCCGTCCTATAAAGAGGGATTGTACATTGCAAAAAAAATAAAGGAAATAGTACAATCGTATACAATTTACGATCCCGAAATCCAAGCTGTCAGAAGAGTTAATTTTTCGGACATTGCATTGCTTTCGCGTACAGGTACGGATAGTGTACGAGAAATCGTAAAGGCAATACAAGACAACTTGATGCCTATAGATATTGCACCTTTGCTAAAGGCGGAGGATGTGTACGAGGTTGAAATTATAAAAGACATATTAAGGCTTGTAGTAAACGATATGCAGGACTATCCGCTTGCGGCTGTTTTGGTCAGCTTTTGGGTAGGTATGGATTATGACGATTTGTTGGATATAAAGGCAAACTCGCCAAACACAGATTATTTTTGGTGTGCCGTGCAGGCGGAGAGGGAAAACAATAAGGATATCCAAAAACTGTATGAAATGCTTGTAAACTTACGTTTAAAAAGCTCGTATATGAGCATAAAAGAACTTGCAGAGTATATTGTTTACTCCTACGCATTTGACAAATATGTTTTGACACAGGACGGTGGAGACTATAAACTGTCAGCGGTTAATACGTATTTGGATAGTTTAAACGATTTGTCATTAGATTGTAGTTTAAGTGAGTATGTAGCAACTTTGGATAGCGGCAAAATGGAAATAAAAAGCGGTGCAAAAGGTAATACCGTAAAGGCTATGACAATCCATAAAAGCAAAGGCTTGGAGTTTCCTGTAGTATTTGTTTGCAATATCGAAAAACCGCTTATTATGAAAAGCGGATTTTTGCCTAAGCTTTTGATAAATAAGGATGCTGGCATTGCAATAAACTATTTTGACGAAGAAAAAATGGTGGCAAAGCGAAACTTGGCGTTTGATATTTTGACTGAAAAAAATCAAATGGACGATAAGGCGGAGGCAATGCGATTGTTTTATGTTGCACTTACAAGGCCTAAAAACCACATAATTTTGACAGGCACTGCAAAACAAAAAGATTTGTTTGCAAAAAATCCGTTTAAGGCAGATAGCTTTTTAGATTGGGTGCTTATAGCCGCAAATCAAAACCAAGAAATGCAGGATAGGATAACTTTTCATAGCGAGGAACTAAAAAAAGCGGATATAATGCAGAGATATTCTTTCAAAAAATATCAAGGAGAAAATATCCCAATAATCGACAAATATCTAAATTTTGAGTATAAGACAAAAAAAGCTGAAAATTTAAGTATAAAACATACGGTAACGGAGATAAATAAACAAGGTGGCTCATCAAATACCTTTGTGGAAGAGGACGAAATCGTAGTTGATAACGAAAATGTTTCGACAGACTTCGACAAAGCAAAGAGGGGCACATGCTACCACGCGGTGCTTGAAAATATAGACTTTTCAGCAAAAACATACTCGCAGGTGCAAAGTGAGCTTAAACGACTTGTAAATAATGGAGTTTTACTTGAGGAAGAGCTAACAGATATCGACATATCCGAGATTGTTGCAATAATGAACAACCCTGTAATCGAATACGCTACAAAAAATCGTTTTTACAGAGAGCAGGAATTTTCCCTTTACGTAAATGCAAATGAGGTAATGGACACAACAGTTGAGGACAAGATATTTTTGCATGGCGCTATCGACCTTTTGATAGTCGGCGAGCAAGTTTGGATTGCCGATTACAAAAAGACGGATGAGAATGCACAAGTGCTAAAAGAGCGCTATAAAAAACAAATCGAGCTATATGCAAAAGCAGTTCAAAAATGTTTGGGACGAAAAGTCGACAGAGCAGTGCTAATAGTAATCGGCAGAAATGAAATCGTGGATATTGAACTGTAAAAAAGATAGTTAAACATAAATAAGCCTTTAAAAATCGATATTAAAATAAAAATCGTACTACATAATACAATTTTAGGAGAGAAAAAATATGTGGTACGATTCTTTTTTATACCAATTAAAAAACTTTGTCGACGTGTTTAACGGCGGCAACTTTTATTGGGGAGATATAATAAACGGAACAACAATGGCAGTGGCACTATTTACGGTGTTCACAATTTCGGCAGTAATTACTTTGATAGTAAACGGCACTGCCAGCAGTGAAATAAGGCTTGCAAAAGCATTTAAAAGGATAAAACTTTTTATAGCAAGGTTTGGCGTTATTCAAAAAGGCAATTTTACACATTTCAATAAAATTTGTGTTTCTCAAATGCCGTCAGCTGTAAAAAAAGCTTGTATAAAGTATATATTTAATCCAACGGTAGATAATCAAACTGCTTTAAAAAGAAGTTTGACCCGTACAGCCGACAGAAGTTGTACAAACGCTTTCATAGCATATATAAGCGTGTTCGGTTTAGGTGCCGTTGCAGCAATAGCTACCATTGCTTTGGAAACATTCTTTTTAGACGGCAACAATTTATGGCTAGCCGTAAGCTTGTTTTACGGAGCAAGTATGCTTATTGTAATGGCTTTGCAAATGTATTTTATTTCAAACAAATACAAAAATGTGGATGCTCATATTTATTCGGAAGTAGTTTCCAGATGCGTTAAAGAAAGCGAAAGCAATGCAGTAATCGAAAAGGTGCAAAATAAGGCGCAAGAAAGGCCTGTAGACAGCATTGACGAGCTTAGACGTGTAGTTTTAGGGTTGATAGAAAGTGGCGCTTCTAAGGAGCTTTTAGAGCTTTTTAAGGACGGCCTTATGAGTATTGCCTCAACAAACTACAATAGTACGGCAGACCAACTTCGTTTGGAAAATCTTGTAACAAGAATAAACAACTATATCGCTTAAAATAAACATATAACAAGCTAAATGTACATTGTTTTCAAGTAAATAAAAGTTTGCAAACAATGTGCATTTTTGTTTATTGTAGTTTTAAATATTTTAAAATTTAATTTTGTTGCATAAATAGGTTGCCAAATAAAAAAAATAATGTTATCATTGTATTGTAAAATGTCATTTTGTCTTTTTTATAGGTGTAAATTTGTCACAAAAATACGATTTTACAGCGTAATATGTAAAAAAGAAAAGCTTGACGATTATATGGAGGTTATTAAAGTGGACGCGGATTGTGATAGTTGCAATAATAACAATTTAATAGTTCTACGCCACGGCAATAACTGATTGTTGCTTTAAATTTTGATTTTTGTAGTGGCGTGAGAAATATCACGCTATTTTTATGCAAAAACGACACTGCAAAAACAATGGTTTAAGGAGGTAATAATCATGATTCAATTATTTTATACAGACGAAAAAGAAAAGGTAATTGAAGGCAATTTTAACGATATAACAAGCAGAGATATGCTTAACAACAAATGGATAAGACTTGTAAATCCCACTGATAAGGAAATTGAAAGCGTTGCAAAGTTAACCGAAATTGACGAGTCTGCAATCAAAGCACCTTTGGATGACGAAGAGCGTTCCCGTATCGAGATAGAAGATAATTATTCGTTGGTGTTGTTTGACATACCAATTATTGAAGAAGAGGAAGAGGGCTACTATTCGTATTCCACATTGCCTTTGGCGTATATTTTGACCGATAAATTTACCGTTACAGTTTGTTTGAAAGACACTGCGGTTATGAAAGATTTTACTTTAGGCAGGGTCAAAACTTTTTCCACAAACAAACGTTCGAGGTTTTTGTTCCAAGCGTTATACAATGCAAGCACAAAATATTTGCAATACCTAAAACAAATAGATAAGGCGAGTGGTAGGATTCAAACGGAGCTACATAAGTCTACAAGAAATAAGGAGTTGTTCCAACTGCTTGACTTGGAAAACTCGCTAGTCTACTTCAGTACATCTTTAAAAGGTAATGACGTTGTTATAAATAGGCTAATAAAAACAACTGCGATTGTAAAGTATGAGGAAGACCAAGAGCTTATAGAAGATGTTGCGGTAGAAAACCAACAGGCAATAGAAATGTCGGGCATATACCGCGAGATTTTGAGTGTTACTATGGAGGGTTATGCAAACATAATCAACAACAACCAAAATAACATAATGAAAATTTTAACATCTATTACACTATTGCTTTCTATCCCTACATTGATTTCAGGCATTTGGGGTATGAACACTTGGGTGCCCGGGGAAGGCAAGTGGTGGGGATTTTTAGCTGTCACGGTAGTTACGGTAATTATTTGTATAGTTGTAGGTATAGTTCTTCATAAAAAGAAATTGCTTTAATATAAATATATATTTACAAATGTGTCCGTATATTGCACTTTTACAGCAAATTTGATATAATATATTGATTAAGTTAAAGTTTAACAAAAAATACTTTAACGTAAACAATATAATAAAAAAAATAAAAACATTTATAAAAATCTGCTTTTCGGGCAGATTTTTTAAATACAAAAACACGGCTATTGCTAGCCGTGTTTTTTAGTTTTTAAACTATTTGAATTAGTCTAATTCATAGTCACCGATACCGATATCGTTGATGTTGCCTTTTCTTCTTGAGCCGCCTTTACCACCTTTTACAAAAGCAATAATTGCGATAATCAAAAGGATAAGAGCAAGTCCGCCAAGTACACCGGCAATGATATACCACATTGTGTAATCTGCAGGAGCAGCATCACGGTAAACGTTAAGTTCGATTGTTCTGATAACAGTGTTGTTGCTGTCTTTAATATCAACCGTAACTTTGTTCATCTTACCAGCCTCAAGAGCAGCATTGTTAACGCTGTAAGTATAGCCCTCTTCAAGTTGAAGTTTTACATCAAGATTCTTAATATCGTTAGATACATTGAAAGAGAATGAGTTGTTGCTCAAATCAGTGATATTAGTATCAACTGCTTTGCCATCTTCAACGTTAGAAACATTAATGCCTCTAATTTCAGCTTCTTCACGAACAACTTCCAAAGTGATTACTCTCTTAGTAACGCCGTCATTAGCAGTAACGATAATGTCAATAGTGTTTTTACCAACTTTCAAACCATTGATAGCAGTAACATCTGCACCATTTAATCTGCAAGAAACTTTTGCACCTTCGTTAGATGCCTTAACGATTGGGTTAAGGGAAGTAACACCATATTTTACAACATAAGAGCCTTGGTAGTCAGTGTTGTTATCAAACTCGAATGTAGGAATCTTACCAAATATGATTGAATCAACATTTACATTCTTGTCAGGGTTTTGATTTCTAATTACTCTAATTGTATACTCATTTGAAAGAGTACCGTTTTTGATAGAGAATGTGAAAGTTTGAGTACCATAATCGTCGCCGAACAAACCTGCAATAGTTTTGTAGATATTCAAGTTGCTTGGAGTCATACCATCAGGCACTTTACCTGTAACTGTCAAGTTTGCAACGCTGTAATCAACTTTTACTGTATATTCGAATACGTCAGCAGAGAACTCGATTTTCTTACCATCTTTATCTAACAAGTCAGCAATAGTGTTGCCGTCTTTAGTGATTTGCAAGCTTTCCAAAACAGGAGCTTTAGATGCACGAGTAAGTTCTAATGTGTAAATTTGAGTAACACCATCGGAAACAACTGAAATAGTATATATTTCGCTTGCACCGAAAGCCATGTCTTTAATTTCAAAGTTTGCGCTGCCTTCAATATTTATTAATTCAAATTTGTTGCCATCAGGATCTAAGTTGCTTACGATTTCGCCGTTTTTAGTAACAGTGATTAAAGCTTTGTTGTTACTTGTTGCAAGTCTAATAACAAGTCTGCTATCAACACTTCCGTTGCTTACATTTACCTTGTAATTGAATTTGCCTGTTTCAACTTTTAGTAAAGAAGAGCCTGCATTGTTAGTAACGTCTAATTGTTTTAGGGTAGCGTTAGTATTAGCAGCTTCACGCTCAACTACGATAGTATAAGTTCTGCCTTTGCTTCCGTCTTCTGCAGTAACTTGAGCAGTAATTGTGTTTGAACCGCTAGCAAGAGCATAAGCACCATCTAAATTAGTAGTCAAATCTTCAAATGAAACATCATTCAATTTCAATTCCAAACTTGCTTTAGCAGCATGGCTTGCAAAAATCTTAAATGCAGATACATTGTAAGGAACTATAATTCTGTGAGATTGGCTGTCGCCATGTTTAAAGTTCAAATAAGTTTTACCATCATCGCCTACAAAGTTAAAGTCGTACATTTCATTGTCATTATCTTGAGTTTTTTCTTTAACTTTTATGTTGATTGTATAAGTTTTAATGCCTGAGCCATATACTGAGTTTTCAGGAGTAACTCTTATAGTAAATGTATAAATAGCTTCTTCAACGCCGTTAAGATTAATAAAACCTGTAGAGCCGTCGATTGTAGCTACATCAGCACTTGCTTCAGCATTAATATAAACTTGCTTTAGCTCGGTAGAAGTTAAAGAAATTAGATAATTTGTAGTATTAGAATTAAAACCTGTAATTTTGTTGTTATTTCTTTGACCGTCAACTGCATCATCGTTTACAAACACTTCCAAAGTTTTCAAAGTATTTACGGCACTTGCTGCACTACGTGTGATAGTGATTGTGTAAGTCTTGTCGCCTTTATTAATACCATCAGTACCTTTGTATGTGATTGTGAAAGTAGTAGTTGTAGCACTTCTCAAAGCAACAATTTTGCTGTGGTGAGAAGTCATGTTTGATTCGTCTTGTACACGGTCAAGTTGAACATCGTTTACATAAACAAGTGTACTTACACCTTTAGCATCAATATCCAAGTTCAATTCGTGTGTTTTGTATGGAACTGTAAATGCATAAGTTGTGGTGTCAGGATTAAATGTTATATAATCGTCTTTGTCTGTATCTTTACCAAATTGAATGTTAGTAATAGAGAAATCGCTTTCTGTAATAACAACATCTAAGTGGTAAGCATTGCTACCTATACCTGCTGCACTAACAGTAACAATCTTAGTGTTAACGCCTCTCTTTAGGTCATTGTATGAATACTCAAAAGTATCGTAATCAAGATATTTACCTGCGCCTTCAACTGCAACACCGCCGTCAAATCCTTCTAAAACAGAGGAGTCTGTGATAGCAAATCTAAATTTAACTTTTGTTGTGTTGATATTAGCGTTAAGAGTAAAGTGTCTAGTGTTTTCATTATATTTAAACTCAGTAATAGTAGTATCTGGATTTACACCGTCTTTGTCATATACTTTAATCCAAGAGCCATCAATGATACTATATTCAAATCTTACGATAGCACCGGATAAAACCTCTTTTGAAACTTCAAGGTCATACTCTTCTGTACATCCTGCTGCAGAAATAACTCTCAAAGTATATCTATTAGTTTGAGTAACAGCATCTAGCATATAAGCACCGTCTGCATTTTTTGCAACCTCGGTTTCGCCTAGGAATACTTTAAATGTAGCACCATCTTCAAGTGTGATTTGGTCAGCACCTAAAGTAGCTTTATATTTACTTTCTTTTGGTAGTTTGAAAGCATAGTCAACGCCACCAACTTTGTCAGCCTCTTTGATTGGAGTTTTATCATCTGTATCACTAATTAAGTTGAAAGTTCCGTCAATAGCAGTGCTGATACCTACTTGTACCAAATTGATGGTAAGAGTAGTGCTGCCATTTGAGGAGTTATTCAAAGTCATTGTGATTTTTGCATTGTCATTTATGCCTGTAACAATAAATTGTCCGCCGGAAATTACTGATGTAGCAGCGTTTTCAATAGTACAATTTGTTGCACTAATAGAAATATTATCATTTATACCATAACCGGCAATGATTGAAGGGGAAATAGTCACTTGAGTAGCACTGCCGTTTACAAGAGCACTATTTTTATCTTTAGACATTGGTACTAAAATGTTAAAGTTTGTACGACCTTCTTCAACAGGAGTATCTTTTGACAAACCTTTTTTATCTGCATCTACAGTAACTGTTTCGTTTGTAGTAACATCCAATTTTCCAAGACCCAAATAAGATTGGGTAACATTAATAGTATAAGTTTCAACAACTTTACCATCTTCGGAAGTTACTTTAACAGTAACAGGAGTAACGCCTGCATTACCGCCGTTTAGTGGTACTTTATATGTATTGTCATAGTTATCTACTTTAGCACAAACTGTACCGCTTATGCTTACTTCAACTGTAGAGCCGTCTATCAAAGGCTTAGCAACAACATAAAAGTTATCTTTTGATTCTCTATTAGTAGTGATTGAGCCTACGTTTTTACCATCAACAACGTTAAAAGTAATAGGAGTCTCAAATTTAGTAGGTTTATCGCCACCGATAGTTCCGTCCAATTTACCCTCAACAACTTTTACATACTCAATATCTGTATTTGCCTCAGGGTCTCTTACTTCTGCGGAAATTGTAGCATTTGTCAAATCCAAACCACCGTTAACACCACCGTTGTAAGAAAGGTTGTTATCGCCATTGTAACCCCAAGCGGTTAGAGCATTGACGGCGCTGTCCTCTACAAACAAATCCAAATTTACGCCTTTAGTAGCATTCGTAGCTAATTTAAGTCTAATTTTGATAACTAAGTTTTCTTGTGCAGAAACTAGGTCAACATTAGCCTTACCTGGCATTACGAAATGTAAAAAGTTTTCTCCGTCCTCAACATTCAAACCTGGGTCGTATTTGCTTTCCAAAGCAAAATCGCCACTAATGTCGTAAGTGCCTTTATTAAATTTTTCATCACCGGTATTTACATTGACAACTTCAAGTTTGTCTGCAATTTTACTGCTGATATAAAAATCTGCCGAGCCCCATTTGTCGTTTGAGTTATCTCCGTCATTCTTTAATTTTGCGGTAATAATCAAATCAACCGTTTCCCCGGGAAGCAAGTGATTGCTACTTAGCTCCAAGGAAATAGAACTTGACGAGTTTGCTGGTTGTGTATCTGCAACAGGAGTTGCATTAAGTGTAGTGCAACCAACAGCCATGCAAAGTGTGAATAACACAATTAGGATAAATAAAACAATATTTTTTCCAAAAGTTCTTTTCATGACAATGTCTCCTTTTTCAATATTTTCTTTGCCCTGATTAAGGGCGGGATTGATAATCATTTTTAGCAAAAAAAGTTTTTTGTCTCATAAGATTATTTGATAAATTTTGTGCCGATTTTTTATAGGTTTTTTTAAACATTTTTTGTTTAGGTTATTGTCTATAAAAAATCAATCAGCGCAAAAGTGTTTTGATTGCGCTTTTATGTGGATATTATATCAAATAAAAATATCGCGTGTCAAGCATAAAACTACTATATTTTTACACGTATATGGTATTATATGGTTAAAAATAGCTTTTGGTTATAATTTGGCGGTTATTTAAACCGAATTTTTCGGTGTGCAAGTTAATAATTTTACTTAATAAATTAATTGGTAAATATCATTGAATTTTGCAAACATACCGATTTTTGATAGTTTGTTTTACACAATATTGCATCAAATTTACTGTTTTTATGTGCAAAAAACCGCAGTTTTTAATATTTTTGATATCATTAAGTAAAATTTTGTTAAAATTTGTCAATTTTATGAAAACTCGGCTCTTTTATCCTTGTTTTTTGGATATTACACCACGATTTTTGGTTATTTGTGGCAATTTGGCAGTGTGAATATGTATAGTTATTGTGTTGATTTTAATCTCAAAAATAGCCTTTTTTACACCCAAAAATCTTGTCAAAAGTGTAGGGCAAAATCGTGAATTTTGGGCATAATTTTATCAAAAAAAATTGCTAAAAAAGTACTTGAAATTAAGGTAAAAATTTTACTCATTTTTGCCAAAAAAATTGGCTTGTTTTTTTAAATTTTTTCGCATTAAAAATTACAATTTTTTTATAAAAAATTTGTCCTATCTTTTACTATTTTTTTGTCTATGCAAAAGATAATTTGTATACAAAAAAATAACAAAAATTTAATTTTAAAAATAGTAATCTTTACTATTAATTATTTGTTGTTTCAAAAAATAAAGACTGCTTTTTTTTGCTAAAATTTTATTAAAATGTTGTATTTGTTTGCAAAAAAATCCTTTTAAATTTTTATTTTAAGCGATAAAATCTATTAAAATTTTGTAACATTTTTTACTTAAATTGTAACATTATATTTTATTCGAAAGGAAAATAGTTGTGCAGGAACTTTTGTCTTTTTTTGTCGAAATTTCAAGAAAAATAAACTTTTATAGAAATATATTTGCAAATATAATTTTATACATATATATTATATATAAATATTTTTATCATTATTATATCTATATTATATCTATTATCTATCATTTTTGTCCCAATATGGCAGTTAAAATTTACCGTTTGACAATAAAAAATATAGCGTAAAAAAATTTTTTAAAAAACTTGTATAAAATGTTTGACAAAATAATTGGGTTGTGATATTATGTAAAAGCTGTCAGTACGGCAGATAATTAAATAACCTGCTCATTTATGGGGGTGTAGCTCAGTTGGTAGAGCACCTGCCTTGCAAGCAGGGGGTCAGGAGTTCGACTCTCCTCATCTCCACCATTATATGGGCTCATAGCTCAGCTGGTTAGAGCACACGCCTGATAAGCGTGAGGTCGGTGGTTCGAGTCCACTTGAGCCCACCAGCACTTAACCTAGTTAAGTAATTGCACATTGACAACTGCATAGTAAAAAGAGTATTTATTAGGAAATACGACTCGGGGAAGTAACCAGAACAACTAAACCGAGTATAAATAAGAAATATCAGACGAAGAAAAGA
>CANSGN010000017.1 GCA_947646415.1 uncultured Clostridia bacterium
ATGAGAATATTGTTTGATAACGATATTAGATTTTTAAAGCAGTTTAATTAAGGAGAGATGATATGTTAATTTCAGTAGATTGGTTAAAAGACTATGTAGATATAAATTGCACAATCGACGAGTTGTGCGCAAAACTTGTAAGCATCGGCTTTGAAGTTGAAGAAGTTATCAAACAAGCAGATAATTGCAAAAGATGTGTAGTTGGTAGGATTGAAAAATTGGAGCCTCATCCTGATGCGGACAAGTTGCAAATTTGTCAAATTAATATAGGTAGCGAGATTGTGCAAATTGTTACAGGTGCTACAAACGTTAAAGTTGGCGATTTGGTGCCTGCGGCTTTGGATGGTAGTGATTTGCCTTGCGGTATGCACATTAAAAAAGGTAAATTGCGTGGCGTAGCAAGTAACGGAATGTTGTGTTCAGGCGAGGAACTTAAAGTAACCGAGGAAGACTACAAAGGTGCAGGCGTTTACGGAATAATGATTTTAAACGAAGATTATCCGCTTGGTACGGATATCAATGAGGTTATCGGTACAAATGATATTATTTTGGATATCGGCGTAACTGCAAATAGACCTGACTGCAACAGCGTGTTTGGTATTGCAAGAGAAGTTGCAACCGTTTTAAATGTGCCTTTAAAAATGCCTACTTTTAAATACGAAGTTTCCAAATTGCAAAATACTGCAAAAGTTAAGGTGGAAAATAACGAGCTTTGCCCAAGATATATGCTATCAATGGTAAAAAATGTCGTTATCAAACAATCTCCTAAATATATGCAAAAAAGATTGAAAGCTGTAGGACTTCGTCCAATAAATAACATAGTTGACATTACAAACTATGTGCTTATGGAAATCGGACAACCTATGCACGCGTTTGATTTGAACAATGTTGCAAATGGTACGATTATTGTTAGAAATGCAAAAGACGGAGAGCAAATCAAGCTTTTAAATGGCGAAAACTATAAGCTTGAAAAAGATATGCTTGTAATTGCAGATAGCGAAAAACCAAGCGTAATTGCAGGCATTATGGGCGGTATGTTTAGCGGTATAAACGAAAATACTAAGGATATCATTTTTGAGTCGGCAAAATTTGTGCGTGAAAGCGTAAGACGTACAAGCCGTAAACTTAATGTTCGCTCTGATTCCTCTACAAGATATGAAAGAGGTATCGATTTGGCATCGCAAGAAATCGGTATGAAAAGGGCTTTGCAGCTTATTTATGAAACTCAAAGCGGCGAAATTTGTGGTGGTATTATTGATGAGTGTAAGGAAAGTTTAGTGCCTAAAACCATAACTTGTCCTGCTATTAAAATCAATCAAATTTTAGGTATACAAGTGCCTGAAAATGATATGGTGCGTATACTAAACTCTTTGCAAATTCAAACAAAAATCGAAAAAGGCAATTTGATTTGTACCGTACCGCTTTATCGCGACGATATTGAAAGTGCAAATGATTTGGCTGAGGAAATTATAAGATTATATGGCTATGACCATATTAATTGCACATTAATGGATAGCGGTGCACAAACTATCGGCGGCAAGACAGTTGCTCAGCAAAATATTGATAATCTAAAAAATTTGCTTGTTGGAGAAGGTATGAATGAAACTTATTCATATTCATTCACTACACCTAAAATGTTTGATTTGTTGGAAGTGGAAAAAGACAGCAAGTTAAGAGATACAGTAAAACTTTTAAATCCGCTTGGCGAAGATGTTTCTATCATGCGTACTACGCTAATGCACAGTATGATAGAAATAATTGCTAAAAACATTACAAGAGGCAATAAATCCGCAAGATTTTTCGAGTTTGCTAACACATATATGCCAAAGCAACTGCCAATGGTAGAGCAACCAATAGAAACACAAAAATTGGCACTTGGCGTTTACGGCGAGGCGGAAGATTTTTACACTATTAAAGGTATAGTGGAAAATGCAATAGCTTATTTTGGTGTTAAAGCAAGTTACACCCGTCCTAATTGCAGCTGTTTGCACCCCGGTATAAGTGCAAATGTCGTTGTTGACGGTAAAATTGTCGGTGTATTTGGCGAAGTAAGACCTAATATTGCTGCAAAATACGATGTAAAAACAAAAATTTATATCGCAGAAATTGATATAGATTTGCTAAATAGCTTGTATGACAATAGTTATGAGTTTAAGGCAATATCAAAATATCCAAGTGTGGAAAGAGACCTTGCTGTGGTAGTTGAAGAGAGTGTCACTGCCGAGCAAATCATAAATGTTAGTGCAAAATATGCAGGTAAAATGTTGACCAATGTAAATATATTTGATATTTACAGAGGCAAAGGCATTGATAAAGGTTACAAATCGGTTGCAGTTAAATTTGAGTTCACAAACTATGAAAAAACTTTGACCGACGAAGAAATTAACGGCAAAATGAATAAAATTATCAAAATGCTAGATAGTGAACTTAATGCAAAATTGAGGTAATATGGTAGAAATTTTATCCCCGGCAGGTAATATAGCAGCATTAAAAAGTGCGGTTGCAAACCGTGCTGATGCTGTTTATCTGGGGCTAGAACAATTTAATGCAAGGCTAAAAGCCGACAATTTTTCCACTCAAAACTTAAAGGAATGGGTGGAATTTTGTCATTTATATTCCACTAAAGTTTATGTAACAATCAATACCTTGATAAAGGAAAAAGAATTAGCTATTTTGGATGAGATTTTAATTGCCTGTGAAAATGCAAAAGTAGATGCGATAATCGTAGCAGATTTGGCAGTAGTTTCAAAGGCTGCAAAATTATGTCCGTCTGTAAGCTTGCATGCAAGCACACAAATGGGTGTGCACAATTACTTGGGGGCAAAATTGCTTGAGGAATTAGGTTTTTCCAGAGTGGTTTTGTCGCGTGAGTGTAAAATCGAAGATATTAAATCGATAAAACAGCATACCAATTTGGAAATTGAATATTTTGTTCATGGTGCAATGTGTGTATCGTTTTCGGGTAGTTGTTTGCTGTCAAGCATATCTAGCGGTAACAGCGGAAACCGCGGTTTGTGTTTGCAACCGTGTAGGAAAGAGTATACGGAGAGTTTGACAGGCAGTAAAGGGTATTTAATATCCCCCAAAGACCAATGTTTGATAGAAAATATGCAAGATTTGATTTGTGCCGGTGTAGATAGCTTTAAAATCGAAGGCAGGTTGAAATCTGCCGAATATGTAGGTTTGATAACTGCAAAATATAAAAAAGCTATTGAGAGCGGAATGGTAACAAACGGAGATATTTGCGAAATGAAACGCGTTTTTAATCGCGGAGGCTTTAGTAAAGGCTATGCTTTTACGTCAAAAGACAAAATTTTATATACAAAGTCGCAAAATCATATCGGGGAAAAAATAGGAGAAGTATTAAATTGCGTAAAAACTAAAAATTACTTTAAAATAGAAATAAAAAGCGATTTTAACTTGAAAAATGGAGACGGTGTTAAAATTATGCGCAATGACTGCGAGGTGGGAGGTTTTGAAATTTCAATAATTGAAAGTAAGGACAACCATTATAAATTATACTCTAAATATCCGTTTGGCAGGGGAGATGCAGTACATATAACTTACGATAGCGATTTAAGCAAAAAATATTCGGTAATTGATATGCCTAAAATTGCAGTTGAAGTAGAGTGCAGTATAACTTGCGATAATGTTGAAATTGCTGCAAATTACAAAAACCATAAAATAGAATATAGCGAAAAATGCAATTTTGATAGTGCGATAAACAATCCGACTACTTTATCAGATATAAAAAACAGTTTGGAAAAAACGGGTAATACACCATTTGAATTTAGTAAAATAGCTATTAATATTCAAGATAATTTGTTTATACCAAAAAGCGTTATTAATAATATTAGACGAAATTTTGTAGAATTTTTAAGGGAAGAAATTGTCCTACTAAACAGCTGTTGCAATACAAAATCAAGGCATAACAATAGCTTGGATTTTGGTAAAAAATATCAAATTTCCTCAATCGAAAACAGCGATATTATAATTGCGGATAAAATAGATTTTGATAGCTTAAATTATAAAAGTAGTACAAAAATTGTGCTAAATTATAATAATTTTGATAAAATTGTTCTAAATTATGCACAAAATCATAATAATTTGTATGTTAAGCTGCCAAAAATAGCAATGACAGCGGATGTGAATGTAATACTAAAATTTATGGAAAACTTGCCTAAAAACGTCGGGGTTTATGCAGACAGTTTATATCACTATTATATCGCTGTAAGCCAAGGCAGAAATGTTATAGGCGGTATGGGACTAAATTTGTATAACAGCGAAAGCGTTAAACTTTTGGGGCTTAAGTCTTTTGTTGCAAGTAGCGAACTTTCCAAAAACGAAATTGCGGAGATAGGTATGCCTTGTGCTGTGTTTACTTTGGGTTATTTACCTGTTATGTATTTTTGTCATTGTCCCGTACAGCATTTTACAAATTGTAAATGCGACAGTTGCAAGTACAAGCCATATTATTTGTCGGACAAGTATGGAGAATATAAAGTAAAAAGAGTAAAAACCATAAATTGCTATTTTGAAATGCTAAACAGTAATTGTCATTTTATCCCAAAAGATAAATTGGGAAATGAGCATTTTGCATGTATAGATGTGTCCGAATTTGAAAATTCAACCCAAATTGCAAATAATTATTCAAATAGTTCTTGCTTTATTTTAAGTAATAGTATAAAATTAACTAAGGGACATTATTTAAGAGGTGTCAAATAGACGTAAAAAACGTTTTTAAAAAGGATTGAAAATGATTTCCGAAAAAACCATTTATTCTTTGGAATTTAATAAAATCAGAGAAATTTTAAAAGGCTTTGCGGTATCACAAAGTGGCAAAAAGAGTATTTTGTCAATGATGCCTGCAGAAGGGATAAATACTGTAAATGTTCTGCTTGATGAGGTTTATCAAGCGGATAAAATTTTGTACGAATATGCCGAAAGTCCGGATTTTTCTTTTGACGATATAAAGGAAGTAATAGACAAAGCAGATAAAAACATAACTCTTACAATGTCCGAACTTTTAAAAGTTGCACGTGTAATGAAGATATCGCGATTAGCAGCTGAAAGTATTGGAAAGATAAATAGCACGGAAATTGAATTGATAAAAGACTATGCAAATATGCTTTTTGCGGATATATTGCTTGAAAATGACATTTACAAATCAATATTGGGCGAAAATGAGATGGCGGATAATGCATCAGCTGAGCTTAAAAGGATTAGGGATGCGATTACAAAGCTTAATATAACAATAAAAAACAAACTTAATATGTTTGTTACAAGCCCAACTTACAACAAATATTTGCAGGACAGCATTGTCACAATAAGAAATAACAGGTTTGTAATTCCTGTTAAAAGTGAATTTAAAAACAATATACAGGGACTTATTCATGACCAATCTTCAAGCGGTAAAGCAGTTTTTGTTGAGCCTTTTCAAATAGTACAATTAAATAACGAAATCGCTACATTGCGGATTAGCGAAAGTTTGGAAATCGAGCGAATTTTAAAAGCATTTACTATACGAGTAGGCGGAGAGGCGGACAATATAAGGCAAAACTTTAACGTTTTAACCGATTTGGATGTTATTTTTGCAAAGGCACTTTACGCTCACAGCTTAAAAGCCGAAAGACCTGTGATAAATAATGACGGTATCATCGTTATCAAAAACGGACGACATCCGCTTATCGATAAGGATAAAGTCGTACCTATTACGCTTGCAATAGAGCAAGGTAAAAAGGTATTTATGGTAACAGGTCCTAATACAGGCGGTAAAACAGTTACCCTTAAATTGATAGGCTTGTTTTCGATAATGGCAATGTGCGGTATTTATCCGCCTTGCGAATATGGCAGTAAAATTGCAATTTACAATCAAATTTTTTCGGATATAGGGGATGAACAGAGTATTGAACAAAGCCTTTCGACTTTTAGCTCGCATTTAGTAAATATAGTTGATATTACTAACAATGCGGATAGCAATACTTTGGTTTTAATAGATGAGCTTGGCGCAGGTACTGACCCTATAGAGGGTGCGAGCCTTGCTTTGGCAGTTACGGAAAAATTAGTGCAATCGGGTGCTACTTCCGTAATTACGACGCACTATCAACAAATGAAAGAATATGCTTTGACTCACGATATTGTAGAATGTGCGTCGATGGACTTTGACCCGATTACTTTTGCACCGACATACAAGTTATTGCTAGGTGGCACAGGTAGCTCTAATGCTATACAAATAGCACAAAGGTTAGGTCTTGATAAAAATATTGTGGCAAGGGCAAAATCGTTACTTAGCGAAGATAAAGTTCAGTTTGATGCAATTATTTTGTCTGCGGAAAAGGCAAGACGTCAAGCAAATGCCGAAAAGGCGGAGATTGAACGACTTAAAATGGAAATCGTGAAAGAACATAACTTGGCTCGTCAAGGCAGAGAAATCGTGGAAAGCGAAAGGAAAAAGCTAAACGATACAATGCGAAAGGAAGCAAAGCGAATTTTGCAAGACTATTTGGACGAGGCGGAAGAAGCTTTGGAGCAAATTAAAAAGATTGCTCAAAATCCAACCGAACAAGGATTGTTTGAAGCACGCAAGCTTAACAGCAAGTTGAACAAACTTTCTTATGATGAGGAAAGTAACGAGAAAATTCAAGAATACGACACTTCGCCTATAAAAATTGGAGATAGTATATATATAACCTCTCTTGATAAAACGGCAATCGTTGTAGCCGACGATAAACGTAAGGCTGAGTATACCGTAAAAATCGGGCTTATGACAACAAGTGTGAAATACGGAAAAGTCAAAAAGATTATTGCAAAAGTACAAAAACAAAACGATACAAGCAAAAATGTAGTTATTAACAAGCCTATAAATAATACGCAGTTACCGCTTGAGTGTAATGTAATTGGCAAACGAGTTGACGAAGCGTTGCAAATAGTGGAAAAATACCTTGATAGTGCGGTTTTGAAAGGCATGCACGAGGTAAGGATTGTGCATGGAAAAGGCAGTGGAGCATTGAGGAATGCAATTCACGATTATTTTAAAACGCATCCTAATATTGCAACGTTCAGGCTTGGACAATACGGCGAAGGAGAATGGGGCGTAACTATCGCCGAGTTAAAATAATGTTTTACAGATTAGTTTTTACAAAAACTTCAAAAAGCAGACATTTGCTTAAAATCGTCTTGCTTATTGCAGGCTTGATTTGTGATATGGCAGTAGTATTCGGATTGATTTTGGCGATACTTGGAAGTTATATTTATTTGATAACGTTTTTTGTAGGTTTGGCGAGCAGTATAATGTTTAGGTTGGTTGCTTTAACATTGATATACGATATAGAATGTAAATTGCAGGGCGGTAAGCTTATAATATCAAAAATATATCCTAATAAAACACAGGTTGTGCTTTCGGAAGAGTTGAATGATTTGACAGTATGCGAATATAAAAATGTATCCGATAATCCGCAAGCAAATTACATTGATTTGCTTGTAAAGGAAGATGGTCGGTATTTAATCGAAGGAAAAAATGTAAAAGTACTTTGCAATCTTGATAAATACATCTATGCAAGTATTTTGGAAGGTAAGGAAATATGATTTATTTGGACAATTCTGCCACTACGGCAATGTATCCGGAAATATTAGATATAATTAAAGAATATGCGGTGGATAATTTTTACAATCCGTCTGCTTTGTACACAAAATCTTTGGGTGTAACTAAAGATATTAAAAGAGCAAAGCAAAAGATAATCGATATTTTGCACGGCAGCGGTAATATAATTTTTACCGCAAGCGGTACAGAAGCTGACAATATGGCAGTTTTCGGCGTTAAAAGATTTAAAGACTGCAAAATTTTGGTTTCGGATATTGAGCATAGTGCAATTTATCAATCGGTAAAAAGGTTGCAAGCACAAGGCGTACTTGTAGAGTTTGTAACTGTTGATAAATATGGTATAGTGGATGAGGATGATTTTATATCCAAACTTACGGACAATGTTGCTTTGGTTTCCGTAATGCACGCATGCAACGAAACGGGGGCAATCAACGACATTGAAAGGTTAGTAAAACTTACAAGACAAGCTGCACCAAGAGCACTTTTTCACAGTGATGGCGTGCAAGCCGTAGGCAAAATACCTATTAATTTAACAAGATTGGGTGTGGATATGTATACTTTTTCTGCACATAAATTCCATGGTATGAAAGGTGTGGGTGGTTTATACCTTAAAAAATGCGTTCAAATCAATCCTTTGATTTTGGGTGGCGGACAGGAACATGGGTTGCGTTCCGCTACGGAAAATGTAAGCGGTATTATTTCCACTGCTTACGCTTTAAATAAAACTTACAGAAATTTGAATATAGATAAAAATAAACAAATTATCTCATTTATAGCCGAAAACCTGCAAAAAATCGTACCTAATTTGATTTTAAATACAAATTTTGAAAAAAGCTTGTCAAATATTTTATCCTTTGCAATCAAAAATACAAGAGGAGAAGTATTGGTGCATTTGCTAGAGGATAAGGGGATAATAATCGGTACAGGCTCTGCCTGCTCGGCACAAAAAGCACATACAAGAGTGCCGCTTGCACTAGGACTATCAAAAGAGTATTTTGACGGTATGCTGCGTATAAGCATAGATAATAGTACTACTATGGATGATGCGGAAGAGTTTGTAAAAGAATTTGCAAGTTGTTATAACTATTTGGAAAGTGTTATGTCTGGCAACTAATGGGTAAAAAGGAGAAATCATGGAAAAAGTAATAATAATAAGATTCGGAGAGATATTTTTAAAAGGCAAAAACAAAAAGTTTTTTGAAAATTTGCTTGAAAAAAATATAAAAAATGCTTTGAGTATTTACGATTGCATTATCGAAAAATCACATAATAGATTTTATGTTGCGGGATATAATGCGGAAATAGAGGATAGTATAATTGAAACGCTAAAAAAGGTGTTTGGTATACATTCGGTAAGCCCTGCCGTAAAAATGCCTACGGATATTAGCCAAGTTGCAAATATAATTTGCGACGATTTACCTTATGCCAAGACTTTTAGGGTTACGGTTAAAAGAGCTGATAAAACAATTATTCTTACGAGTACGGAAATTGCGGGGCAGATTGGCGGAGATATTTTGCAACTAAAACCTCAAATGTCAGTTGATTTACATAATCCCGAGCTAAATATTAATGTGGATATAAGGGAAAACAAAACCTCATATATTTATTACGAAAATATCAAATGTTATGAGGGTATGCCTGTCGGCTCAAGCGGTAAAGGGTTGTTGCTTTTGAGCGGTGGTATTGATAGTCCTGTTGCAGGATTTCGTATGGCAAAACGCGGTATGCAAATTAATGCTATACATTTTCACAGCTATCCTTTTACAAGCATTCAAGCAAAGGAAAAAGTTGTGGAACTTGGCGGAATTATTAGTAATTATTGCGGACATTTCCCATTGTTTGTAGTGCCTTTTACTAAAATTCAGCAGGCTATTCATCAATATTGCCGCGAAGATTTTATGATAACCGTAATGCGTATGATTATGGTGGAAATTTCCGAAAGAATAGCAATAAAACAAAATTGCGGTGCGTTGATAACAGGTGAAAGCTTGGGACAAGTTGCTTCGCAAACGTTGGAAAGTATTACTGTAACTAATAGTAGGGTAAAAAGTTTGCCTGTTTTAAGACCGCTAATCGATATGGATAAAACGGAAATTATAAAAATATCCAAGGAAATCGAAACCTTCGAAACAAGTATTTTGCCTTATGAAGATTGCTGTACCATATTTTTGCCTAAAAATCCGATTATAAAGCCTAAACTTTCGGTAGCAGAGGCTGAATATAACAAAATTGTCGGCTTGCAAGATTTGATTGACGATGCAATAAACAATGTAGAAATAATAAAAATCAAAAATAAATAAAAAAATGGTTATTTATTGTTTTTTTATTGATATTGTTGACATAATGTGATATTTGTGATATTTTAATATTATCTTAATAATAAGTTAAAACGAGAGACAGTTCGCAACCATCCTGTCTTTAAACAAAACTATGGAAAAGATGGGGGGAATACTCCCTTTTTTTGTTAATAATGTCTCTCGTTTAAATTTGGAGGCATAAATGTTGAAACAAAAGATTAAAAACGAATGGCAAGAGTTTTGTACTCTTATGAAAAATGTACCTACGATTGTAGTTGTATTATTTATTATCTCTATTTTTGCTATGAATTTGCTTGCTAACAAAAGTATTACGGTCCCTGTAGAATGGTTAGCTATGGATTGTGGTATTATTATATCATGGTTCGCTTTTTTTACTATGGATATTCTAACAAAGCATTTTGGACCAAAGGCAGCAAATGAGATTACAATAGTTGCAGTATTAGTGAACTTATTTTTCTGTTTTTTAATGTTTATTGCAAGTATAATAACCGGTGTTTGGGGAGAATCTTTTGTTAGTGGAAGTGAAGCTGTTATAAATAATGCTCTTGATAAGACTATTGGTGGTACATGGTATGTTGTTTTAGGAAGTACTATTGCTTTTTTAGTATCGGCGATGATAAACAATTTTTCTAATTATGGAATAGGAAAAATATTTAAAAAAAATCAAGATTCTATAGGAGTATTTGTACTACGTACATACATTTCAACAGCAGTAGGGCAATTTGTAGACAATTTTGTATTTGCTCTTTTAGTTAGTCATTTTTTCTTCGGTTGGACCATTGTTCAATGTATTACTTGTGCGGCAACAGGTATGGTTGTTGAGCTGTTATGCGAGGCAATATTTTTCTATCCTGCCTTTTTAATTACAAAAAGATGGAAGAAAAATGAAGTAGGAAAAGAATATTTGGAATTGAGAGTAAAGGAGATGGCAGATGAAAGTATTAATAACGGGAACTAGTAGCGGGATTGGTAAGGCTATAGCCGAAAAATTTTTAGATTGCGGGCACAATGTGATAGGAATGGATATTTGCAAATCAACTATTAATAATATTAACTATTTACATATTGAAACAGATATTTTTGCAGGAAAATTGCCTGAAATTGAAAATGTTGAAGTGCTTATTAACAATGCCGGAGTGCAAAATACAGGAAGAGATATTGATATTAATTTAAAAGGAAGCATTAGAATAACAGAAAAATATGCATTTCAAGATAAAATCAAATGTGTTTTGTTTATTGCATCCGCAAGTGCACAAACAGGGTCTGAATTTCCTGAATATACCGCAAGTAAAGGCGGAATGGTCGCTTATATGAAAAATGTTGCTTTACGCATTGCAAAATATGGGGCAACCTCAAATAGTTTATCCCCCGGGGGAGTCAAAACTGCATTAAATGAACATATATTGAACAATCCTTACCTTTGGGAACAAGTTATGAATGAAACACTTTTACCAAAATGGGCTGATGTAGAAGAAATAGCTGAGTGGGCATATTTTGTTACGGTAGTAAATCATTCGATGACAGCCCAAGATATTTTAATTGATAATGGCGAGGCTGCTAAATCAAATTTTATATGGTAATTTATAATAGATAAAAAAGATAAAATAATTTTGAGCAAGTGGTTTAATCTAACAAAATAGCTTTTTAAAAGTCCTGTAATATTATATTTCAGGACTTTTTTATAATAATAAATTAGATATCTTAGTGAATTGTTTTGATATAAGATATGCCATAATCTTAGTATTGTCAAATTGTTTTTTTTGCTATTTACTTTTAAAAATTTCTATGTTATAATAAGTTAAATATAGCAAATGGAGGACATTATGACTTTAAGCAGTAAACAAAAAAAGATTGCTTTAATTGTATTGATAGTTATTGCCGGTATGGCGGTTTTGGGCGGAGTAGCTACAGGCATTTATTTTGGCGTGGCGACTATTCCGGTTGAAGGTGTTGTGTTGGAAGTAGGTAACAATACACCTATTGCAAATGTCAGTGTTACTGATGGCAGAAATGTTGTAAAAACAGATGCAAACGGAAAATTTAAACTTGGTGGCTGGCATAAGGCAAGGTTTGTAACCATTACAAATCCGTCGGGATATTGGACGGAGGAGTATTATCAAGAAATCAAAAGGAATAAAGATTACACTTTTACATTGGCAAAGCTTGATAAAGACCAAACAAATCATACCTTTATACAAGTTACCGATACGGAAATAAACGAAAAAGGTGTTGGCGATTGGTTTAATCATTTAAAAGCCCAAGTGGAGGAAAGCGACCCTGCATTTATTATCCATACAGGAGATATTTGTTACGAAGCAGGACTAAAGCAACATATTCAAGATATGAATAGCGAAAATATGGGTGTACCGGTACGTTATACTATAGGAAATCACGATTTTGTAAGATATGGCAAGTACAGCGAGCAATTATTCGAAGATACTTACGGACCTGTAAACTATTCGTTCGATGTTGGTAATATTCACTATATCGTATCTTCATTGGCTTACGGGGATTATCCTGCAAAATATACATTTAGCGATGTTGTAGCATGGATGAAAAACGATTTGGAAAATGTTGCGGATAATAAAAAGGTAGTAATTTTTAATCACGATGTTTGCCGTGACGAAACGGGTATGGTTTTAAAATCGGGCTTAAACAAAATAGAACTTAAAAAAGAGGGAGTAATTGCTTGGATAAATGGGCATTTACACTATAATTTTATAAATAATTACGACGGAATTTTAAATATTTCCACAACTCCGCTTGTAGGCGGTATTGACGGCTCAATAGGTGGCGTACGTATTGTAAATATTGCAAACAATGCTGTAGATAGTACATATATGAGCTATACAGACTATAAGCCTCAAAGCACTGAGAGTGGCTACGAGTGGCAAGTCAAACTTGCTGGCAGAAATTTGTATACTGACCCTGTTTTGGTAGGAGATAAAATTTACGTTGGAATGATGGATAACGATTATCCTAGAAAACCTGTTTTTGCTTGCTTGAATGTGCAGGATGGCTCTAAAATTTGGGAAATGCAGGTGGAAACCTCGGTAAAAAACAATTTTTATATCAACGATGGTGTAGTTGTTGTTCAAGACTCTTCAGGTGTAGTTTATGGTTTGGATGCCGATAATGGCAAACAAATTTGGAAAAAAGATATGCAGCTTGTCACTTATCGCTATTCTATGAGTGGTATAACAGGCGATGGAGATAAAGTTTATTGCGGTAATTCAAGATTTGTGTATTGCTTTAATTTAAAAACAGGCGAACAAATTTGGAAAAAGAATTACGGAACAGGCGAGCCGTCCCCTTATAAAATGCAAATTGTAGGCGACCAACTTATTATCGGAGATAATTGGCGTCATCACTATGCACTTGATAAAAATACAGGTAAGAAAGTTTGGGAGAGCGAGGTTAGAGTCAATACCGCACCAAGTGTGTTGAGCTATAACGGAAATATTTATGCTTTCGATTCGGATAGAATTTTAAAGTACGAGACCAAAAAAGGAACAATCGTACAGGAAAAGAAAATGTATTTACAAGGCAGCGATAAAGATTGTTACAATTTCAATGTAGGGGCAACTCCTTATTTGGATGGCAATATAGCTTATGTAGGCACAAATAAAAACGGTTTAGTTGCCATAAATATGGATAGTTTGGAAGTAATGTGGGAGTGTCAAACAGGCGATAATATGATTTACGCATCAGCTTACAGCGGAAAAGGCTCTAAAGGTGTAGAGGCAAGTGTGGCGGTAAAAGATGGCAAATTATATTTTGGCGGTATGGACGGCATACTTTATGTTGTAGACAAAACTACAGGCGTGAAATTGGATAAATTTAATATCGGTAGTCCTATTTTAAGTAAGGCTGTTTTAGGCTCGGCAAACAATCAAAATTTTATAATCGTAAGCGATTTTGAGGGACGTGTAACAAAAATCAACTTGAGTGCTGACGGCAAATTTATAAAGTAATTTAATTGAAAATTGATAATAAAAAAATAATCTAACTAGTAAAAAAAGCAGTGTAAAACTGCTTTTTTACTAGTATATTCAATTATGTTAAATGAATATAAATTTTATTGTGGTTTGTCAAAAATTAACTCAATAAAATATTTAAAATTTAATTAAAAGTTTGCTTAAAATCGTTTGGTAAATTGTAAAATGTTATCAGCTTAATATTGACATAATATTAAAGTTATATTATAATGAAAAAGTATTATTGTGTGTTTGTAGTCTAACAGGATAAAACAAGGGCCTCCGACGCCCCCGTTGAGAGTTCGAGTCTCTCCAAGCACACCACTAAGACACACGTGAAAGGAGAGTAGAAACTCCGTCAAGTGTGCCTTTTTCTATACGAAAACGCTTCAAAAAATGCAAAAATCGGTGGAAAATCAGAAGACTTATCCACCGACACACTTGGTGCTGATTATAGGATTTGAATATCAATGATTAAAAAATTTTTTACACATTTTTCATATATTTTATAATCCATTGTTATGGCAAATATCCCTAACGCACTCCGTAATTAATTTACCTTAACTTTAAATCTTGTTGTAACGCTTTGATTTGGAGATAGGTTCCCCATACTATATCCAGCGTCTGGATTATCCGTAGGATAATTTACGTTATTAACATACACCGAGTTTTCTACAAAGGTCACGCCTTGCGGAATTTTGTCTGTAAAGTTAATGTCTCTTATTTCAACATTGCCTTCGTTAGTAACAGATATGGTATAAATCAGCGTTTCACCCTTGATGGCGTACATTTTATCCACACTTTTTACAACACTCAGTTTATCGGAAATACAGTTAAAGGTTACAGGTTCGGTATATTCTTTGTAGCGCACTTCGCCTCTTACCGGCTCTGTAACAACGTATTGGAATTGGGAAACGTCTGTTACAGGATTCACCGTCACCGGGTCATTTATTTTCATATCGTATTCGACGGTAAGTGTTTCGCCGGGATTTAAGTCGGGAAGAAAGAAACCGGATATCATATCTTTGGACGGCAGCTCGGCTCCGTTGAGCTTAACGCTGCCTGCAACGTAGGTAGCGCCGTTCGGAGTGGGGTTGCTAATAAAATTATACGTCAGCTTTGTTTCGGAGTTATTCGTCACTGTGACTTTGTTGTGAACGATTTCGCCGGCCTTTACCCAAGTTTTGTCGGTGCTAAGAACTTTCGATATTGCGTATGACATAACCTCAGTGCTTACGGTATTGCTTCCGATTTCTCCATGAGTAGCACCTTCGTTCGGTATCATTGCGTTGTAGGTTACATTTGATTGATTAGGTATTTTCATTATTGTACTCTCCTAAAAAACTACATAAAGGCTCTCTTTTGGGAGCGCGATATGTAGTGTTTAACGTAGAGTATTTAATTGTGATTTATGTGACGGCACAAATTAAGTATTATCTTACTATATCGTATGATTTTTTGGTTAATTTTGTTCACAATTTCATATTTATAGTGTTACGTAAAATAAAGTAATGTGCCCAAATGAAAATATGTATATATTACTCGAAAACACTTAGGTATTTCATAGTATAAGCTATATTCAATATACATTTTTTTATAGTCAAATTATAATCGTTAGGTTTTATCCTTGTATCTGTCCGCTATTCTTTTAGGAGGTTTAGTATGCTACTTATCATTCATCATTAACATATTTTTTTCTATAAAATTATAAAAAAGGCATTTTTAAGTAAAGTTTAAAATGCCTTTTAAAAAATTTATCTTTAATTAATTTTTTAATTGTTACATTGAACTTTGAATATTATAGAAATTTATTGTTAATAAGTTGAATATGAATTAATTTGTTATTTTTTAATATGTATTATACTCAATTATTTACAAAAAGCATTTTTTAAATAGCAAACGGAATAAATTTCTGTATTGACAGATAGGGCGTTTAATGATATAATTATAACATAAAATTTTATTTTAGGGGGAATAATAGTGGATATTAAAAATGTAGTAGTTGCAGGCGGCGGTGTATTGGGGAGTCAAATTGCTTTTCAAGCTGCCTATTGCGGTTTTAACGTAACAATATGGCTAAGAAGTGAGGCTAGTATTGGCAGAACACAACCGAAATTGGATAATTTGAAAAAGGTATATATTGATACTATCAATTTAATGGCAACAAAAGAGGGTCAAACACCTCAAAATTGGGCTAATGGTATTGCCGATTTTGAAACTTTTGATAAAGATAAGTGCTTGGCTCAAGTTGAGAGTGCATATAATAGCATTAAACTTGAACTTGATATGCAAAAAGCAGTTGCGGATAGTGATTTAGTTATTGAATCAATGGCAGAAGATGTTGAACAAAAAATCGAATTTTACAAAAAATTAGCTCCGTTAATGCCTGAAAAAACTGTTTTGGTTACAAATTCTTCCACGTTGTTGCCGTCAAAATTTGCAAAATTTACCGGAAGAGCGGAAAAATATTTATCTTTGCACTTTGCAAACTCTATATGGAAAAACAATACTGCGGAAATAATGTCGCAACCTAAAACAGAAAGCAAGTATTTTGATTTGATTATGAAATTTGCACAAGATATTCGTATGGTTGCGTTGCCTGTTAAAAAAGAAAAATCGGGATATCTTTTAAATTCTATGTTAGTTCCGCTTTTATTTTCAGGTATGGATTTGTACGTAAACGGTATTTCTGACCCGGAAAGCATTGACAAAGCTTGGAAATTGGGTACGGGAGCACCTAAAGGACCATTTGAAATATTAGATACTGTAGGTCTTACTACTGCTTACAATATTGTAAAAATGTATTTAAAAGTTCCGTCTTTCCTTGCACCGTATAACTTTAAAGGTATGGCAACAATGCTAAAAGACTATATCGACAAAGGAAAACTTGGTAAATCTGCCGGAGAGGGATTCTATAAGTATAATAAAGATTAATAATAACAAATTTAACAAAAAAAAGCATGCCGATTTTATGGTATGCTTTTTTATCATTCTTTAATATCTGTATCGTAAATTAGCTGCAATGTATTGTTTACTTGGTCGCATGAAGTCAAGTGATATGGAGTATTGTTTTTTATCACAATATCTTTGGCTCTGCAATCTTTACCATGCAAATGTCCGTAAATAACATGTTTGACATTTTCATATTGATTGATTAGAGCAGTTATTTCATTGTCTTGCCATAAAGCGTTAAAAGGTGGGTAGTGCAGCATTAATATTATCGGCAAATTATCCTCGGATAATTTTTTTGCTTCGTCTAAAGTCATTTTTAACCTAATAAGCTCACGTTCATAAATTTTTTTATCATGTTCCGAGCTGTTAGCTGTAGGCATTGTCCATAGTCTTGTGCCGCAAATAATAAAATCATCAAATTTAATCGCATTGTTTTGAATTGCAAAAATACTGCTTGGTAAAATATTTTTAACTTTACTATATGATGACCACCAATAATCGTGATTTCCACGGATAATAATTTTTTTGCCGGCAAGGGAAGCTATTTCCTGTAAGTCTGGGATAGCATCTTCCAATTTTAGTGCCCAAGAAATATCGCCGCTTATTAACACGATATCGTCGCTTGATACAACTTCGCTCCAATTTTTTTTGATTTTGTCCCAATAATTATCCCAATTACCACCAAAGATGTCCATTGGTTTTGGATTGTTTATACTTAAATGTAAATCACTTATTGCAAATACTTTCATAATATTATTGTACCATAAATATGATAATTAGGCAAATGTTTTAGGTTTAATAAAATTGTTATTGTGTTGCATTTTATACAATTATGAGCATTTATCGAATAACACAAAACGTGTATTAAATTGACGTATTATTATAAAAATATAGTTATTTTGTAATTATTTTATTAATTTAATTCTAAAATAGCGTGTTTTTTATAATAATAATTAGCAATTTTACTCAAATTGTGCAAAATAATCATTTTTTTGAATATAACTAATGATTATTATTTTCCAAAAAAATAGCTCATTCATTTGCCATCTAATTGCTTATGTTACTGAGAAAAAGTATATTGTTCAATTTTGCTTTTATTTGTTTAAGCAGTAAATCAAATATCCTCATTTACAATATTTTCATAATCGCCATAAATGATTAATTATATAATTAAAAATATATTATCTATAACATGAGAATAAGCATAGCGTTTGAATTAATATAGAAATATTATAAACTTTGCTGCAAAAACTTTTGAGTTTAGGCAATCGAATTTAAAAAATATAAAATTATCAATGTTGTTTCTATCTTAAAGTCGTAATTCACATTGTTAGCTTTTGATTGAAATTTTTGTTTTGGTATTAAAATAAATTAATTTAACTATCATTTTTTTGTTTTTATAAGAGTAGCAGTAAATATTGTTTGGGGAATTTTTTTATCACTAAATTAGTTGTAATATTATAAAATTCTACTTGCTTTTTTTGCAATTTTGGGCAGTTTAACCATTTTATGGATTTTGATGAGTAAATATTTGTTTTATATTGTCAAAATCGAATGAAATTGTGGATAACTTTGTGGAAATGTGGATAAAGTAGGGACTAGTAACCACTTTTGAAAAAATATTGAAATTTGCTTTTTTAGAGATATTTTGTCTTGTTTATAATCATTTATGACAAATAATTATAAAATTTTGATAAAAATAGAGAAATTTTTTCTGATTTTGACATCTTGAAATTGTAAAATAGATATTTTTTTGTAAAAATTTCAATTTTTTTATAAAAAGTGGTTGCAAATGGACAAAAGTGGTGCTATAATATGAATGTAACTAAACAGGAGGGTAAATGTATGTTATTTTACGGAAAATACGAACATAGTCTAGATAACAAATACAGAGTAAGAATACCCGCACGTTTAAAAGCCGAATTGGGGACAGAAGCACCTAGTATAGCAAAAGGCGAAGACGGAAGTTTGGTTATTTATCCTGCTAGTACAATCAATACTATCGGAGAGAAAATAAAGACCTTAGGAGTTCCTAAAGCAAAGCACAAAAATTTAATGGTATTTATGTCTAGCATTTATCCTATTGACGAGGATAGTCAAGGAAGATTTACTTTAAACGCTACCTTAAGAGCACATGCGGGAATTAGCAAAGACATTGTTTTTGTAGGTTTTAACGACAGAATTATGTTGTGGGATAA
Organism: uncultured Clostridia bacterium; assembly: GCA_947646415.1. Lineage (GTDB taxonomy): Bacteria > Bacillota > Clostridia > Christensenellales > UBA3700 > MGBC100798. The sequence continues at coordinate 19,046 of CANSGN010000017.1, forward strand.
AGCTCGTTGGGAAGCTTATGAGGCAAACAGCAATAATGACGAAGAATTTGATTTGAGCGATTATGGTATTTGATATGGAATTTCAACATTATTCGGTTATGCTAAACGAATGTATCGAAGGTCTTAACATAAAGCCTGACGGAATTTATGTGGACGGTACTTTAGGCGGTGCAGGACATTCGTACAAAATTGCTGAAAGATTAAATAAAAACGGAAGATTAATTGCGATAGATAAGGACTTGGATGCGATTGCGGTTTCCAAAGAAAGATTAAAAGAATTTGATAATGTAACATTTGTACATGACGATTATAAAAATTTACCGCAAATACTTGACGATTTGGGTATTGAAAAAGTTGACGGAATATTGCTTGATTTGGGTGTAAGTTCCTATCAACTTGATAACAGAAGCAGGGGCTTTAGTTATATGGGCGATGCGGAACTAGATATGAGAATGAATAGAGAGCAATCGCTTACGGCAAAAGAAGTTGTCAATAATTATAGCGAAAGCGAACTTGTAAAAATATTCTTTGAATATGGGGAAGAAAAGTTTTCAAAAAAAATCGCAAGCAATATCGTAAAAGCAAGACCTATTGAAAGTACAGGACAACTTGCGGAGATTATTGAAAAATCTTATCCGGCAGCTGTTAGATTTAAAGGCGGAAATCCTTGTAAAAGGGTGTTTCAAGCAATAAGAATAGAAGTGAATGAAGAACTTGACGGGTTATATGAAAGCTTGCTTAACATGGCAAGAAGATTGAATACCAAAGGCAGAATGTGTGTAATTACATTTCATTCGCTTGAGGATAGAATGGCAAAAAATGCTTTTCAGTATTTATATTGCGATTGTATATGTCCGCCACATCAACCGATTTGCACTTGTGACAAAAGGAGAGAGGTTGAAATTATAACAAGAAAACCGATTGTCCCAAATGAAAAAGAACTTGATGAAAATAAGAGATCTCAAAGTGCAAAGCTTAGAATAATCGAAAAAATCTAAATTGCGTAAAACTTATAAACGGCAAAACAATAGGAAAAAATAAAATATAAAAACATAAGCCAAATTTGATATGACGAATCAGTAAGGCAATAATATAAATCAAAGTCGAAACATTAGAAAATAAAAAAATCACAACAAGCAAAAGCTTAATCCGTTTTGGATTTGTGGCAGGAGGGAGTATGTTAGGTACCAGAGAAAGAAATGATGTAAACTTGAGACAAGAAAGAGCCAATGAGTATGCACCAATGCAACACGAAGATTATCGCCCTGAATATTCCTTCAGAGGTTATGATAACTATCCTAGTGATTATAGAGAGAGCAATGAAGTAAGATATGCTCAAAGATACGAAAATATTGACTTTTACAATAGTCAATATGAGTGTGCTGCAAGCGAAAATGTGTTTAGACCTATCGAGTTGTCTGACATTACATCGGATATTAAGCCACAAAAAAAACAAAGAACAAAATCAAAAATCAATATAAGCACAAAAGGTAAAATATTAGTAGGCGTTTACGCTGCTTTGGTAGTTTTGATAGTTGCTATGCTACTTATCAATGCAATCCCTGCAGTCAGTGCACAAACTGCAACTGTAGTTCCGCCTGCAACCGAAATCGTAAGCGAACAAGCTGCAAACCAATCTGTTAAAAATGCAGAGAGCGAAAGCGGTTTGACAAAAGGCGATGGCTATGTTTACAATAACCAAACAAATTGGTTTGAAGATTTTTGCAATAGTTTGAGTAAAATGTTCAAATAATAAAAGCGGCATTAGATTTCTTTAATAAAATATTGCAAGCGTGCAAAGCATAACAAATATTTATTATTGAATTAAAAAATAAAAACCCTGTCTTTAACAAAGACGGGGCTTTTTTGTATGCAAATAAATATTTTACGGCAATTTGATGGCAGGAATAATCGCAGAAATTTGCGAATAAAATACCTTGATAGAATGTGAGGTAAAATCATGTCAAAAATTACAAATTCTAATTTAGGAAAAAGACTTCTTGCAGTATTTTTGGTAATTGCATTTGTTTTTACTGCAATTATCGTAAGGCTTGCGTACTTGCAGATTATTGCTAGTAAAAATATAACAAACAGAGCGATTTCGCAATGGACGCGTGATTTGCCAATGCAGGCAACGCGTGGAAATATTACCGACAGAAACGGTGTGGTAGTTGCCGATACCAAAACAGCTTACACCGTATATGTCAGACCTAACTCTATGACAGATGTAAAAGCTGTTGCAGGCGCGATTGCAAGTGCTATAGGTAAGGATTACGATTATATTTACAACAAAATAAACAAAAAAGGCGTTTCCGAAATTACCGTTGCAAAAAAGCTGTCAAAAGAGCAAATGATGGCAATTTCGTCGCAAAACTTTAATGGCGTGTATTTTGCAGAAGAAAGCGTAAGATATTTCCCGTACGGAGATTTTATGTCGCAAATATTGGGCTTTACAAATGTGGACGGAGTGGGACAATTTGGAGTGGAAAAATATTATGATAAATATCTAAAGGGTGTTGACGGGCAAATATTGACACAAACGGACCTGGTAGGAAAAGAATTACCGGACAATATAACAGGCTATCTGCCTAGTATTGACGGGATGACAGTGAGCTTGACTGTTGACTTTAATATTCAGTCTTTTGCAGAAAAAATAGTAAAAGATGCTGTAACAGACTTTAGTGCAAAAGGTGCTAACTGTATAGTAATGAATCCAAAAACGGGCGAGATTTTAGCAATGGCACAAGCTCCGACATTTGACTTGAACAATATACCAAGGGATAACTTGGATGCACTGTATAGTATGGCTAAAAATAGTATGATTTCCAACGTTTATGAGCCGGGGTCAACTTTTAAAATTTTAACAACTGCAATAGGGTTGGAAGAAAATACTTATCCCGACAGCCACAGATTTTATTGCAATGGCTCAAGGATAGTTGATGGAAAAAGGATAAAATGTTGGCGTTCGATAGGTCACGGCTCACAGACTTTTGCAGAAGGTGTTTGCAATAGCTGTAACTGCGTATTTATGGATATTGCGACAAAAGTAGGTACAACAACAATGTACAGCTACTTAAGAAAGTTCGGTATAAACGAAAAAACAGGTGTTGATTTGGTTGGCGAGGGTAAAGGTATTATGCTAAACGAAAGCATTGTAAAAAATGTGGATTTAGCACGTATAGGCTTTGGGCAAGCGGTTGCGGTTACTCCTATCGGGTTATGTTCTGCAGTTAGCAGCTGTATTAATGGCGGAAACAAAATTACACCTTATATTTTAAATAATATTACCGACAGTAACTTTGGCGTTGTGCAAGGTAACACTCCTATGGTTGGAGGGCGAGTAATAAGCAAGTCGACTTCGGATAAAGTTAAAGAAATGCTTTACGGCGTTGTGGAAAACGGTAGCGGTAAATACGCCTATATCCCCGGTTACAAAATCGGAGGAAAAACAGGTACTGCACAGAAATACGAAAATGGTGTGATTGCACGTGGTAAATATGTTTCCTCATTTTTGGGATTTATGAGCTATGGTAACGACGATTATTTGTGTTTAATGACTGTTGACGAGCCTGTTGGATATGTATATTACGGTAGTTTGGTTGCAGGACCTTATGTTGGGGAGCTTTTTGCCAATATAATAAATTATAAAGGTTATAAACCTCAATATAGTGAAAATGATTTGAAAGTATTAGGCAAAATCACTCCAATGCCTAATTTAATGGATATGAGTGTGGAAGAAGCAATAAAAGTGCTTGAAAATCTTGGTATACCGTATGAAGTTGAGGGGGAGGGAGACAAAGTAATAGGACAAATACCTGCACCTAAGGCGGATGTAAGATACAATACCGTTGCACTTGTAAGGATTGGGTCGTAAGAAATATAACTTGTAAATTAAAAAAATGATTTTGATTTTGTGTCAAGGTCATTTTTTTATACTATTTGAAAAATTAATTTTTTAAATCGTTATTTTTAAAAGAAAAATATAATTTTTTGTAAAAAAATTTTTTATAAATTATAAATAATAAAATAAAAATCGAACAAGCCCTTTCTATTGGCATATAATGCGGCTTGCAGTAATAAAATATATCGTTAAGGTAATTAAGCAAGTTAAAGGGGCGGAGTATGAATATAAAAAGACTGTTTGACGGCATTGAAAATGAATGGCTATCGGATATTAAAATCGAAGAGATAGGAACAGTTACGCATAAACATCAAGATATAAATGCAGGAGACTGTTATATTTGTTTGCAAACAAACGATAAAGGTATGCAAAATTTGCAATCGGCAATAGAAAAAGGTGCTTCTTTGATTGTTGTGGATAAATACGTAAAAATACCCGAAAATATTGCGGTAATAAAAATTAAAGATATTCGCGAGGGGTATGCCTTAATCGCCAAAAATTATTACGGAAAAGCTGCCGATAGTATGCGAATGATTGGTGTAGTAGGGACAAACGGTAAATCTACCACAAGCTATCTTATTTGGAGTTTGCTTACTAAAAACAACGTAATGTGCGGTTTGATAGGCACAGGATACTACATGATTGGCAAAAAACGATTTGACCTGGATATGACTACTCCCGACCCTATGGATTTGCACTTTATTTTAAGTGTTATGTCAAATTGCGGAGTAAAAGTTGTGGTAATGGAAGTGTCAAGCCATGCTATATACTTTAAAAAAGTTTGCGGAATTAAGTACAAAATAGGCATTTATACCAATCTTTCACAAGACCATTTAGACTTTTTCGGCAATATGGAAAATTTGGAAAAAACTAAACACTCCTTTTTTATGGATGGGTTTTCGCAAATTTCTTTAATCAATGTAGATGACAGGAGCGGTCAAAGATTAGCGGAAAAATTGGCACTGCCAAGTATAACCGTTGGGATAGATAAAGATTGCGATATCAAAGTTAAAAGTTATGAAATTTCCGCCGAGGGCACGAGGTTTAATGTAAGTTTGTTTCGCGAATCGACTATTTTTGACAGCAAACTTATAGGTAAATACAACATTTACAATATTTTGTTTGCGATTGTTGCTTGTAAATTGGTTGGGGTAAGGATTAAATATTTGATTACGGTACTCAAAGAAATAGAGCCTCTTAGCGGTAGGGCTAATGTTTATACATATAGGGATGTGAACTATGTCATCGATTATGCTCACACACCTGATGGTCTTAAAAATATTTTGACCGAGTTTAGAAAAATCACTTTTGGTAATTTGATAGTTGTTTTTGGTGCCGGTGGGGATAGAGATAAGGATAAACGACATAAAATGGGTGCTGTTGCAGAAAAATACGCCAACAAAGTGATTATCACGTCCGACAATCCGCGAAATGAAAATCCGCTTGATATAATGCAGGATATCGCGTGCGGAGTGCAAAATAAAAAATGCGTTTGGCTTATAGAGGATAGGAAAGCCGCAACACAAAAAGCAATATCGCTTGCAGAGCCTTTTGATACAATTATTCTGGCAGGAAAAGGTAGTGAGGAATATTTTGAAAAAAATGGCAAAAAATATTTCTATAACGATAAAATTACTTTAGAGGAGTTGTTGGGGACAAAATGGAAATAAAAATAATTATAGCATGTATTTCGGCTTTGGCAGTAGGGCTTGTTGTAGGATACCCTATTTTACTGCTTATGCGAAAGCTGAAAGCCGGTCAACAAATATTAAGCTATGTGGATAAACATAAAAGCAAAGCCGGTACGCCTACAATGGGCGGTTGGATATTTATTTTTGCTGTTGCCGTTTGCGGACTTACGTTTTTTTGGAATTCAAAGGAAGTTGTGGTCGCTATTTTCGGTATGATTGCTTATGGCGCAATAGGTTTTTTGGATGATTTTTTAAAAATAAAACATCATCAAAATTTGGGGCTTAAAGCATATCAAAAAATAATTGCTCAAGCGGGAATTGCTATTATACTAAGTTTATTTTGTTATTTTAACGGCTTTTTGTCGCGCTCTGTAGTAATACCATTTACCGATTTAACTTTTGATATAGGTTGGTGGATAATTCCGTTGGTATTTTTACTTTATATCGCAACAACAAATGCGGTAAATTTACTTGACGGACTTGACGGGCTTGCTACTTCCGTTTCAAGTGTGATTTATTTTAGTCTTGCGATTATGCTTATGATTTTTGCAAGTAAACTTGCTTATAGCGGAGATAACTTGACACAAGACAGAATATACGGGCTTGCAGGATTGGCAGCTGTTACTTTTGGTGGATTAATGGCGTTTTTGTGCTACAACGGTTTTCCTGCAAAGATTTTTATGGGAGATACGGGGTCGCTTGCTCTTGGTGGACTTATGGCAAGTATATTTGCTTTTTCCGGTCAAATTTTATTGATTTTTATATTGGGACTAATGCTTATAGTTACTTGTATTTCCGTTATCGTTCAAGTGCTTTATTTTAAAATTACCAAAGGCAAAAGAGTTTGGCTAATGACTCCGTTGCATCATCACTATCAATACAAGGGTGTACACGAGACAAAAATAACAATATGCTATACAGTGATTACTATTGTATGCGGACTTATTGGTATTGTAAGTATGATTATGTATTAAAAATCCTCTTGATTTGTATAAGGAGTAAATATGTTGACATTGGTATATGGATATGGTGTAAGTGGTAAAAGTGCCGTAAAATGCTTGCAAAGTTTGGGACGTGAAGTGGCAATTTACACAGATAATATAGGGGGAAACTTTGATGGAATAACCGATTTGAGCGGTATGTCCATTGACGAGGTGTTAAAGCAAGTAGGATTGATTGTAATAAGCCCGTCGGTTGATATAAATAGTCCGTTGCTAGTGGAAGCAAGAAAAAGACATATCGGCATAATAGGGGAATTGGAGCTTGGATATAGGAATTTTAAAGGGGATATAATTGCCGTAACAGGTACTAACGGTAAAACAACTTGTACCAGACTAATTACCGAAATATTAAAAAATACGGGATTAAATGCGGATAGTTACGGAAACATAGGTATTCCGTTTGCGGAAAATGCTCCTAATTTGCCAGAGGATAAAGTTGCCGTGCTTGAAGTAAGCTCTTTTCAACTTAACACAACGGAACTGTTTTGTCCTAAAATTGCAATGTGTTTGAATGTGGCAGAAGACCATTTGGAATACCATAAAACTATGGAAAACTATGTACAATGCAAAGCGGACATATTTAAAAATCAAGATAAAAATGATTACGCAATTTTAAATTACGATGATAGTATAGTTCGCAATTTTGCGGGGCAAATTGAAAGTAATGTTTATTATTTTTCATTGTTACATAAGGTTAAAGGAAGTTATTTAAAAGGCAACAGTATATATTTTTGCGGGGATAAGGCAGAGTATATTTGCGATTGCAGGGATATAAAAATCAAAGGGGAACATAATATTGCAAACTGTCTTGCAGTTATAACAGCTTGCAAAATCTTGAATATCCCTAACAGCGTTATTGTGAGTACACTTAAAGCTTTTGATTTGTCTGCACACAGATTACAAATGGTAGAAGTAATTGACGGAGTAAAATATTACAATGACTCAAAGTCTACAAACATACATTCCGCCATATCTGCATGTAAAGCTATGGATGGAAGAACGACTTTGCTTGTTGGCGGATATGACAAAGGGCTTGACTATACCAAATTATTCAGCGAATTGCCAATAAAAATTAACACTGTTATTTGTTTTGGAGCTAATAGGGATAAGATTTGTGCAGCATCCAAAACATCTTACTCAAGGACAATCATAAAAGCGGACAGCTTGGAAGATGCTTTGGAAATTGCATCAAAAGTAAAGTGTGAAAATGTTTTGTTTTCGCCTGCAACATCAAGTTACGACAGATTTTTAAGCTACAGCGAACGTGGAGAATTTTTTAAAGAATATATAAAGAGGTTTAAAAATTGATAAAATCAAAAGAAATTAATTTTAAGCTAATATTTTGCGTAATGATATTGTGCTGCTTTGGATTGGTTATGCAATACAGTGCAAGTAGTTATAACGCTTTAAAGGAAACAGGAGACAGCCTTTTTTATGTAAAAAAACAGTTGATAGCATTTGCGGTTGGCATAGTGGCTCTTGTATGTGCAACCAAAGTAAATACCGAGTTTTACAAAAAAATCAAGTGGTATTTACTTGTGGTTTCTATTGTTTTGCTTGCGATAATCTTTATTCCCGTATTGGGTGTGGAAAAATACGGTGCTAGAAGATGGCTTAACTTAGGATTTTTTACCGTGCAACCATCTGAATTTTCAAAATTCGGGTTGATGTTTTTTTTGAGCGGATACATACATGATCATAAACTTGACAAGATACGAAATCTTATTATCCCATTGCTTGCAACCGCAATAATTTGCGTGCTTATTATGCTTGAGCCTAATATGAGTATAACAATGCTTGTGGGACTTTCGGTTTTGATAATGCTTATTTGCGGCGGTATTAAAGGAAGATATTTGCTTACGCTTGCATTGCCTGTTTTGGTATTGGTAGTAATTTTGATTTTTGCGGAGCCTTACAGGGTAAAAAGAATACTTGCTTTCATAAACCCTTGGGAAAATTCTAGAGACGAGGGTTTTCAGTTGATTCAATCTTTTTATGCACTATCGGGTGGAGGTGTGTTTGGCGTAGGTTTGTTTAATAGCAGACAAAAGTATACCTTTTTGCCTTTTGCGGAGTCGGATTTTATTTTTTCCATAATAGGCGAAGAGTTAGGTTTTGTTGGGGCTGTATTATTGATTATGCTGTTTATATATGTTGTATTTTTGGGTGTAAAAATAGCTATAAATGCAAAAAATGTTTACTCGAGCTTGCTTGCTGTTGGTATTACTTCGGTAATAGCGTGTCAAACTTTGCTTAATGTGGCGGTTGTAACAGGCAGTATACCGCCGACGGGACTTCCGTTGCCTTTTATTAGTAACGGCGGCTCTTCGTTGGTAGTATTTATGTATGCTATCGGTGTGCTTGTACGAATCGGTAAGGAAAGTAATAATACACATTTATTGTATGCTCGCCATAAAATGAAGTAGAGTAGAACTTTTAGGAGTAAGATTATGAGTAAATTTATAATAAATGGGGAAAGGCCGCTTTGCGGAGAATTAGATATTCTCGGGGCTAAAAACAGTGTGCTTCCGTTGCTTGCGGCTTGCATACTGACCGACGAAAAAATAATATTACATAATTGCCCGAATATAACGGATGTACATAATATGTTGGCTATACTTGAAAGTTTGGGAGTATACGCCAAATTTGAAAACGGAAATATAACTATTGACAGCAGTAATATCAACAGTGAGGTTGTACCGCCAAAACTTGCACATGAATTACGCTCGTCAATATTTTTGCTTGGCTCGATTTTATCTAAATTCAATAAGGCGACTTTGTCTTATCCGGGTGGGTGCGAAATCGGGGAACGCCCAATAGATATTCATTTGAAAGGACTAAAAGAATTGGGCGTAGATATAACCGAAGAGGGCGGTTTGATTTTTTGTAAAAATACGGGAAAAATCAAGTCGACAGAAATTGTTTTGGACATACCGTCGGTAGGTGCTACCGAAAATTTAATGATGGCAAGCGTATTTGCAGAGGGGATTGTGACTTTGCGTAATGTCGCACGCGAGCCGGAAATTGTTGATTTGCAAAATTTTCTTAATAGTATGGGTGCAAAAATATACGGCGCAGGCTGCGGTGTAATAGTTGTACATGGCGTTAAAAAATTACATGGTGTGGAATATACGCCTATAGGGGATAGAATTGTTGCGGGTACATATATGATTGGTGCTGCAATGTGTGGCGGAGATATAACTTTAAAAGGAATAAATTGCGAAGATTTGTCATCACTTGTATCTAAATTATCAAAAACTACTTGCAATATTTATGCAAGTAATGATATAATAAGAATAAAGTCGAGAGGTAGACACCCTAAACTTGGAAAAATCGATACAATGTATTATCCGGGGTTTCCTACCGATTTGCAATCTCAGATGTCCGCATTGGCAGCGGTTTCCGACGGAACAAGTATTATAACCGAAAATATTTTTGAAACAAGGTTTAAACAAATTCCCGAATTTAGGAAAATGGGCGCAATAGTGGAAGTCAGAGGGAGAACGGCAATTTTCGAAGGCGTACCTAAGCTTTACGGAGCGGAAGTAAAAGCCGAAGATTTGCGCGGTGGTGCATCGCTTGTGCTTATGGGATTATTTGCAAGCGGCACAACTGTAGTAAATGACATTAAACATATTGACAGAGGCTATCAAAATATGGAAATGGATTTGCGTTCTCTTGGAGGAGATATTGTAAGAGTAAATTAAGGACGTTTTTGTGTTTATGAACAAAAGATTGATTGTGATTTTTGCTTGTATTGCCGTATTTGTTTTGACTTTGGTGGTCGGAGCAGTAGTATTTACCGTTAATGACGTGGATATTTTATTGCAGTCGGAAAAAAATGTTCAATTTAATAAAGCCGCGATATTGGAGACTAGCGGCATTAAAAAAGGTCAAAGCGTATTTACTATAGACAGTGCAAAAGCAAGTGCAAAAATCGAAAAGCAATTTCCTGAACTTATTGTTGTAGGTATAGAGCGTGAATTTCCAAATAAAGTAAGAATACGTTTGGGTGCTCGTACGGCAATATTAAAAATCAAAATTGCAAATTCCGATAAATATGCTGTATTAGATTATACAATAGTAGAAAATGAAAACAAAACCGACCAATATAAAATTATAGACGTTGTCGATACCGAAAGTGAAATTTATAACGATAACAAAGTGATTTTTATAAGCGGTTACGAATATTCGGGCAACGAAGACTGTGTGGGAGATTTTATTAATTTTACACATGACCAAGTGGATAGTTTGAAAGATTTAAAAAATATTTTAAATTCGCTTAATAGTTACGGCGTTGTTAACGAAATAGTTCCTGCAACTTTTGACAAAATAGACATTATTGATAACACAATAAGATTAAAAACGGTTTTGGGTATTACGATGGTAATACGTACGGATACAAATATTGAAGTAAAAACTCAATGTGAAGCAATTTACAATACTTTTTATGGTATGAGCGGGGAAGACAGAGAGCTTGCAAATTATTTGTACATGAACAATAACGGAGATATTTCAAACAGCTCTAAATTGGATTTTAATATTTAAAAACACTCTTTAATATATACGTGCGTATAAATATTATAATAATTATAAATATTTAATAAAATATATTGACATCCTTACATTTTTTATGCTAAAATTATAGTGTGAAAAGTGTGAGGTATGTGTATGTTTAATAACGGCAATATTGCGATTATCGATATTGGCTCGGATAAAATTTTTACTAAAATCGGAGAGATTGCAAAAGATAATGTTTTTCATATAAAATCACAAGCGGAAGTTTTTTACGAAGGTTTTATGGATGGAGATTGGTTGCAAGGCGACGATGTAGGGGAAACTGTTATAAGATGCTTGGATAAAGCACTTTACGACATGAATATTAAACTTGCGGAAATTTATATCGGTGTTCCCGGAGATTTTGCAAGAGTTCAAGTTTGTTCCAACAGATTGAATTTCGGTTGCAGTCATAAAATCAGTGCCAACGATTTGCAAACTATGGCGAACAATACCGCACCTAAAAACGATGGTAGATTTGAAGTAATCGATATGCAAGTTGTCAACTATATTTTGGATAATAAGGAAAAATCAACAGACCCGATTGGCAAAATTTGTTATAATTTAGGTGCAAATTTTTCTTTTAATATGTGCAAAAAAGAGTTTTATAATTTGTTTAAAACGATTTTAGCACCGTATTCGCGTAAAATTAAATTTATTGACACCAGCCTTGCGGAAAGTTTGATTGCAACGGATAAAGAAATGCGCATAAAAAATTCGGCAGTGCTTGTTGACGTAGGATACTTGACAACCGATATATCATATATTATGGGTGGTGGGCTTATTGCTTTAAATACTTTGCCATTTGGTGGCGGACATATTGCTTACGACTTATCTTACGGGTTGGAATTGCCTTATAATACAGCTTGTTATGTAAAAAGCAAAATAGATTTTGCAGATAATGACGGCAATATTATAGTTAGGACGGATAATGGTGCTGTGGAATTGGAAAAATCATACGTAAATATGATTGCAAATGCACGTATTGAGGAAATTTGCGAAAAAGTAACTCAAGTTATCTCAAATTATAAGATAGAATACCCCGGTTATTTAAAAATTTATTTGACAGGCAGAGGTCTTTCGGATATGAGAGGTGTTCGTTCGGTTATGGCAAACGCATTAAATAGACAATGTGAACTAATGAATGCGGTAATCAACAGCGATGAAAAAAACAAAATTTATTTGTCTACGGCGGGTTTAATGCAATTTGTAGTTAAATCATCAGGTCGTGCTAAACAAAGCTTTTTATCAAAGTTCTTGGGGTAAATAAATTAAGATAAAAGATAACATTTTAATATTTTTGTGTTGGGATATAATAAATAAAATGGAATTTACCAAGGTTATACTAAACGGAGGAGTTTATGAACGGGTTTGAATATATGGATGATAATGCAAACGACAAAAATACAGGTATTGTTAAAATAAAAGTTGTCGGCGTAGGCGGTGGTGGCGGTAATGCTGTTAACCGTATGGTTGATGCCGGAATATCCAGCGCGGAGTTTGTTGTTGTCAATACGGACAAGCAGGCTCTTTTGATGTTTGATACCCGTAAATGCGAAACTTTGCAAATTGGCGAGAAATTGACAAACGGCTTGGGTGCGGGAGCTGACCCTAAAAAGGGCGAAATGGCTGCAGAAGAATCCAAGGAAATGCTAAAGAAAATGCTTGATGGTGTTGATTTGCTATTTATAACCGCAGGTATGGGCGGCGGAACAGGTACGGGTGCAGCACCTGTCATTGCAAGTTTAAGCCGTGAAATGGGCATTTTAACTGTTGCGATAGTTACTAAACCTTTTGCTTTTGAGGGTTCTAGACGTATGAACAATGCTATGAAAGGCATTGAAAAGCTAAAGGAGTATGTTGACGCGTTGTTAATCGTGCCAAACGACAAACTTATGCAAGTATTGCCTAAAAATACACCTATCGTTCAAGCTTTTAAAGAGGCTGACGAAGTTTTAAGAAAAGGTATTCAAGGTATTTCAGACCTTATTGCAACGCCATCACTTATCAATCTTGATTTTGCAGACGTTAAAAATATAATAAAAGGACCTTGTTCCGCACATTTGGGCGTTGGCGAAGGCGAGGGCGAAAATAGGGCGATTACAGCTGTTCAACAAGCAGTAAAAAGTCCGTTACTTGAGACAAGTATTGTCGGTGCAAGCGGTGTTATCCTTAACATAATGGGTGGTTTGGATATGACTTTGGAAGAAGTTGATATCGCAAGTAATTTGGTTCATTCCGTAGTTGACGAGGGCGCTAACATTATTATCGGTGCGGGCATTGACTCAAGTTTACAAGGTAAAATTTTAATTACGTTGATTGCAACAGGAGGTATTAAGGATGCGGTAGGCGGCAGTAACGTTGATGCTGGTATAGAAGATACCCTTGGCAGACTTAGAAACAGAAATATAGAGAAAGAGGATAGTGTTTACGTTCCACTTGGCGAGCTTAATAAAAAGCCTGTGGAAAGACAAATACCTAAAATGTCAAGACCGGTAGAGCAGCCTAAGGTTGACGATGATGACAATATGCCTGCATTTATCAGAAAACTTAAAGCTAACAGAGGAAATAACTAAACATAATCAAATTTACGATAAATATCCCGTTCAAATTGAACGGGATATTTTATATTACTGCTTTAGCGAAAGAAAAGGCGAAGGAAAAGTTCGCCTTTTAACAACCA
>CANSGN010000018.1 GCA_947646415.1 uncultured Clostridia bacterium
TTTAACATCTTTTGAACTCACGTGCCTAGCACGTGGTTTTCTTATACAATAAAAATATCCGACTAAAAAGTCGGATATTTTTTGTTTTTTAATTATTTTGTGCCGAAAATTCTGTCTCCCGCATCGCCTAGTCCAGGCAAAATATAACCTTTTTCGTTTAAGCATCTATCCATTTTGGCAATGTATATATCAACATCGGGATGAGCTTTGGCAACTTTTTCTACTCCCTCGGGAACGGCTAAAATATTAAGCATTTTAATATTTTTTACTCCCCTGTTTTTTAAGACTTGAATTGCGGCACATGCCGACCCGCCCGTTGCAAGCATAGGGTCTAACAATATTACCATTTTATCTTGTATGTCTTGCGGTAGTTTGCACATATACTCCACAGGCTCTAATGTTTCCTCATTTCGAGCTATACCGATATGTCCTACTTTTACCGCAGGCAGCATTGCCGTTACTCCGTTTACCATACCAAGCCCTGCCCTGAGTATTGGAACAATTACTATGCTGTTTTCCTTTATAATCGTTTGTTCCACCATTTCCAACGGAGTTTTTACGGTAACTGTTTTTGTAGGGGCATCTTTTAGTACTTCCAATGTTTCTAACATTGCTATTTCCTCGATAACTTCCCTAAATTGTTTGCATTTTGTTTTTTCGTCTCTTAAAATGGCAATTTTATGATCTATTAAAATGTGGTTTATCAAATGTACGTTGTTCATAAACTGTCCTTTTGTTATTTTTTTACTACATTTATTTTAATTGTGCTTGTTACATTAGCATAAACTTTTACCTCTACACTAAAAGTTCCAAGGCTTTTTATAGGCTCTTTTAAATTGATTTTCTTTTTGTCTATATCATAACCGCTTTTTAAAAGAGCATCGCTTATTTCCTTTGCAGTAACCGACCCAAACATTTTTCCGTTATCACCGCAAGCAATCTCTACAATAATAGTGTTTCCGTTTAATCTTTCAGCAAGCTTTATTGCCTCTTGCTTTTCTATTTCCAATTTTCTTAATTCGCTTGCTTTCTTTTGATTTGTTTCGTTTATAACTTGATTGGTGGCTTGAATTGCCATTTTCTTTTTAATCAAAAAGTTTTTAGCATAACCGTCGCTGACTTCAATAATATCGCCTTTTTTGCCATGTGCTTTTACATCTTGTAATAATAAAACTTTCATACTCTTTCTCCTTTTTATCTAAATCCTCCGGACACTTCTATAACTTGTCCCGTAATAAAATTTGCTTTTTCTGACGCCAAAAATACGGCAGTATCTGCCACTTCTTGCGGCTCGCCTATTCTGCCAAGCGGCGTTTTTTCCTTTATTTCGGCTAACGTCTCCTTAGAATGACATTTATTCATATCCGTATTTATTGCCCCTGCGGCTATACAGTTTACTGTTATTTTGCTATTTCCTATTTCCTGTGCAAGAGCTTTGGTAAGGCCTATCATACCTGCTTTTGATGCGGAATAAGCAACCTCGCAAGCTGCACCATAAACACCCCAAACACTTGATATGTTTATTATGCTACCGCCTTTATCAAGCATATAAGGAATACTCTCGCGGCACATATAAAACACACTATCAAGATTGGTAGACATTATATTTCGCCATTCGCTAACCTTTAAATCCATTAGTAAATCATAGTTTGCTATGCCTGCATTGTTTACTACAACATCTATACTGCCAAATACTTTAACTGCTTGCTCTACAAAGTTTTTGACACTTTCATAATCCCTGACATCGCATTTAATGCCTATGCAGTTAAGTTCACTTTTACCGTTTAAGATTTTGCATAAGTTAGCCGCATTTTCCTCGCTTTTGTTATAGCAAAAAGCGACTTTATATCCCGCTTTTACAAATTTTTCTACCAAACTTTTTCCTATGCCTTTTGCTCCGCCGCTGATTAATGCAACCATATATACCTTTTTATCATTTATTTTTGTTATTATACCACAAATAATGTGCCTTAGTCAATATCAAATTTTAATGTTTTTTTGTTTTAATATAGATATATTAAGTATAACTATTTAATAAATTCTTTATAAATAGTACGATTTTCATAAGCTTTTTTCAATTTTTTATCTTTAATTTAAATATTAACGGCATTAAAAAAGCCCCGCTGTGCGGGGCTTAATTTTTTACTTAATTATTAAATTTACCAACATTGTGATTGGATTGTATTGTACAATGTATTTTGTAACCGTACTTCCGTTAATCATATTTGTAACTTCCTGAATATTGAATTTTTGAGCAATAGGAATTAATATTGCAAGAATTATACATACCCATAGAGCACCTTTTATGATATTTAATAAGCCACCGAATACTCTATCCAAAGCTGTCTTTCGATGAGCTTTTCTTGCTCTTTTAATGATAATATTGATTATGAAAGTGATAAGTTTTACTACAATGAAAATACAAATTGCAGCCAAGCCTAAACCAATATATTTCATAATACTACTTGCAGCTTGTGCATCCATAAAGTTTTGAAGAATGTTTAAAATAAATGGCTCTATACCGGTTTTACCAATCAAGAAATCGCCAATAAAGCTACCACCGAAATAGAATACTAATATAATAACACCCCAACTGATTAATGCAGTCAAAGGTTTAACAAATCCTTTAAAAAATCCCCACAAGAAGTATAATACAAGTATAGCAGCAATAGCTAAATCAAACACTAAGTTATTCCAAGCTACAGCACCGATTAGTGAACTAAACATAATATCTCCTTTTTATCTTGCTTTAAGTGTATTTTGTTACATTTACTATTCTACACTATTTTTTTTATAAAAGCAATATATTTTATGCTTTTTATGTAAAAATTTTTAATTATAATGAATTTATTCCCAATTTTTAGCAATAATTAACATACAAACATATATTTTATTAAGATTTTAGAGGTTTTATATGGTAATTTGTTGTATTGGAACTCCAAAAGTTATAGGTGACAGCGTTGCTCCAAAGGTCGGTGACGCCCTTTTAAAACACAACATTAATGCTTATGTATACGGCACAAGCAATAATCCTATAACGGCTTTAAACTACACTACTTTTTACAATCACATATCTCACTGCCACAAAAAAGATTTCATAATTGCAGTGGACTGTGCATTAGGAGACAAGACAGATATTGGCTCGATTAAGCTAACTAAGCAAGGTATTTTACCCGGAAAAGCCATAGGAAAAAAACTTGCAAGCATAGGAAATATAGGAATTTTGGGGCAAGTTGGGGACATAAAAAAACCTGCTTTCGAACAATTACAAAATGCTAAATCGGATATTGTTGACAATTTGGTAGACAAAATAGTATCGCTTATTATATCCATTTCGGATGCCGTTTATTTGAATAAAAAATTTGCAAAAAGCCAATAATGTACCGATTTTTGACACTTTATTATTAAAAAACTCCTTTAACGTTTTTAAAGTTAAGGAGTATTTTTTATGTTATTTTTCAATATGTCCGTTATTTACTTTTATAAAAAATTCTGCTTTTCCATCATATTCCGCGCAAGTAAGCAAAGTTTGCATGCCTCTTATTTTTTCCAAAAGTTTAAACTGTCTTTTGCTATCAAGTTCACTTAAAACATCGTCTAAAATAAGAATAGGTTTTTCTAAAGTTTCTGCCTCAAAAAGTTCCACTTCCGCAAGTTTTAGCGACAATGCTGCTGTCCTTTTTTGACCTTGCGAGCCAAACTTTCTTACTTCCACCCCATTTATTGTAATATTAATATCATCCCTATGGCAACCGACAGTGGTATATCTTAAGTGTATATCTTTTTCAAAACTCTTATTTAGCAAATCAAAAAACTGATTTTTCATTGTTTCTCTATCTGCCAAATCTATTTTACTTTCGTATTCAAGCTCTAACCTTTCCTCTCCGCAAGTCAAATCGTTATGAATTTTCTCGGTTATGTCTTGCATTTTTTCGCAAAATTTATATCTTTCAATCAATATATCTGTGCCAATCTCGGCAAGTTGACTATTCCAAATAGGCAGGGTTTCTTTTATTATATTTATATCGTTTTCATCTTTTAAAAGTTTGTTTCTTTGAGCCAAAATTTTGTTATACCTTACCAAGGCGGAATAATAACTCTTTTTTTGCTGAGACAAACTTATATTTAAAAAATTACGGCGTAATATTGGCGATTCTTTTATTATATCAAGTTCGTCCGGACTGAAATACACTATATTTAAAAGTCCTATTAACTCATTAATTTTCCTAACAGGTATTTTATCTATTGCTATCCTTTTTTTTCCTAATCTATCGATATGAATTTCTATAATATGCTTTCTGTATTTTTTTGCAACTTGCAATTTTATATAAGCAAACTCCTCCCCCCATTTTATAAGCTCTTTATCCTGAAATGTCCTTGGAGACTTGCCTAATCCCGAATAGTATATACTTTCCACCATATTCGTTTTGCCGCTTGCATTATTGCCTATTATAATATTAAGTCCATCATTAAAAACAATGTCCTGCTTTTTATAATTTCTAAAATTTATAAGTTGCAAATTTTCGACTTTCATAATTTTATTTTAACATATATTGTTATTTTTATCAATCTTATTAGGCTATTTTTATTACCTTAAATTTTATATAAAAAATTACTTAAATTATATATAAAAAGCCTTGAAAATATTAAAAAAAAATAGTATAATATTTGTATGAATACTAATTTGAACGAAATACAAGAAGTGTGGAAAAAAGCACTTCCAATAATATCAAAATCAGTCTCTCAAATTTTCTATGATGTTTTTATAGCAAGTTTGGAGCCTATTTCCATAAGCGATAACAAACTTATTCTTATAGCTCCTTACGAGTCATGTAAAAAATCTATAAATAAATCTTACAAACCTATTATAGAAAAAGCCGTAATGCAGTTTAACCCTTATATCGAGGGTATTCAAATTATAACTACTTCGGATGTGGATAGTTTTGTAGATGCACCTAAATCTATAATTGCGGAAGAAACAACTGCCTTAGAAGAGGAAAAAACTACTGTTTCCAAAGACTATTATACTCAATTTGAAGAGAGCTATTCTTTTGACAATTTTGTTATCGGCGGAAGTAATAAGGCAGCTTTTGTTGCGGCAAAAACTGTTGCGGAAAATCCGGGTATACAACACAATCCTTTGTTTATTTATGGTGGAGTTGGTCTTGGTAAAACTCATATTATGCACGCTATTGGAAATTATATAAAGTCAAATTCCAAAAGAAAGAAAATCATTTATATGACTTCCGAAAACTTTACAAACGACTATATTGACAGTATTAAAAACAACAATTCGAACGATATGAACAGACAGTTTCGTAATAAATACCGTAACTTAGATGTTCTTATGATTGACGATATTCAGTTTATTTCGGGAAAACCAAGCACCCAAGAAGCTTTATTCCATTTGTTTAACGAATTGTATCAAGCAAAAAAACAAATTGTTTTTACATCTGACTGCCATCCTAAAAAAATAGACAATATCGACCAAAGATTGACTTCGAGATTCCAAAGCGGTCTTACAGTTGATATAAGCAGTCCGGATTTGGAAACACGTATAGCTATTTTACGTAAAAAAGCTTATAATAAAAAATTTGAAGTTTCTAACCAAGTTTTAAATTATATTGCAGAATGTATAAATACTAATATTAGAGAACTCGAAGGTGCACTTTCAAAAGTTATTTATTACTGCAATTTAAATGGTGTAAAAGCAGATAACCTAGATGTGGTTAATAATGCTTTAAAAGATGATATTGATAATATAAGCGGACCTATAACTATGAATTTTATAGTAAAATGCGTATCCGATTACTTTAACATTGACCAAAAAGATTTGATAGGTAAAAAGAAAACCAAAAACATTGCGGAAGCAAGACAAATAGCAATTTATCTTATTTCCGACTTAATTTCCGTTCCTCTAGTATCTATCGGAGATTTTATGGGAGGAAGAGACCACTCTACTATCATTCATGCAAGAGATAAAATTTCCGACCTCATCTCTACCGATTTGAAGTATTCAAATTACATAAAAGACTTAACAGAAATTATAAAGAAAAAATAACAATTTTTATTTAATTTTTAACAAAAATTTATAATTTGTGGATAACCATTATAAATTGTGGATTAATGTTTATAAATAACTTATAATTATCCACATTTTAAACCTATAAAAAATCTTTAAATTTTTACTATTTTTACTAAAAATCGTTACTATTTTTTATAAAAATAACCTTGTCCACATTTCCACAGGTATTAATGTTACTGTTATTATCAATTAATATAAAATAAATAATATTTGAAAAAATTTTTTACTTAAAAATAAACTCATCAAAATACATAAAACAAAAAGTTATAAGGAGTCACTATGAAATTATATTGTAACGGACTTGATTTGGCAGACAGCTTTGCTAAAGTAACAAAAGCTATTTCGGGAAAATCAAATATTCCTATTTTGGAAGGTGTAAAAATCACTGCTATAGGTAACAGTCTTACTCTTACCGCTTCCGATACGGAAATTACTATAGAAAATACTATTAATGCAAAGATTTTGCTTGAGGGAGAAATTGTAGTTCCCGGTAAAATTATGTCCGAGCTTGTAAGAAAAATGGGTAGCCAACAAGTTGAACTTGAATGTTTGGATGAAAAAATTCTTAACATTAAATATATGGATAGTGTTTCTAAAATAATGCTTTTCAAAGTTGACGAATATCCTAAATTTATAGACAATAATTTTGACTATACTTTTAGTATGATGCAAAATCAACTAAAAGATATGGTAAATAAAACTGCTTTTTGTGCTGCCGTTGACGATGTAAGACCTATTTTGAAAGGCTGCCTTATGAAAGTTAAAGGTAAGGAAATTTCGTTGATTGCCATTGACGGATTAAGACTTGCTATAACAAAACAACCTTTGTCAGTACCTAGCGGAGAGTTTGATGCAGTTATTCCTGCAAGAGCTTTAAATGAAATTTCAAAACTTGCAAAAGATAATGACGATATTATAACTGTTTCGTTAAACAATAAAAAAATTATGGCTGACATGGGCGATACAAAAATAATTGCGCAACTTCTTGAAGGCGATTTTGTAAATTATGAAAGAATTATTCCCAAGGAAAGCATAACAGAATTAAAAGTAAATTGCGAACAGTTGGAGCAAGCTTTGGATAGAGTTTCTATTATTTCAAGAAATGTACAAGCCAACCTTATAAAAATTGAAATTAACGAAAATGTTATGGTTATAGATGCAAATGCGGAAATAGGTAATATTAACGAAAAAGTACCTGTAAATATGCAAGGAAAAGATATGAAATTGGCTTTAAACTCCAAATTTTTGTCAGATTGTTTAAAAGCTATTGACTCCGAATATATTAAATTTAATTTTTCTTCGAGCATTCAACCTTGTATCATTACACCTCTTACAGGCGATGAGTTTTTATATTTGATTTTACCTGTAAGATTAATGGGATAATTATGAAATACGCTATTTTAATAAAAAATAAACATTATTTAACATATAATAAAAATTCAGATAATATTATTTTATCTGAATTTAATATTTTAAACGAAAGTTTAAATTTTGCCAAAGATATAAAATTGGAAAATCTATGCGGTTTAAATTATGTGATTTTTGATGCCGATGATATAAAAATTTATTTACCAAAAATAAGTACTTTATCATTTTTGCTTGGTATATATGAGTATAAAGACGGATATTTAAAACCTATTGAAAAGGAATTTAAAGAGTTTATAAACCCTAATATAAGCAGTATTTTAAAATATTCGGGAAAAACAAACGAATATTTTACTAGGCTTATGATAAATATAGGGAGTTACATTTTAAATAAAAATGAAAATTTAAATATTTTGGACCCTATTTGCGGAAAAGGCACTACTCTTTACGAAAGTTTGATAAACGGTTATAATTGTTACGGTATAGAGATTGCGCCTAAAGTTGTGGACGAAATTGCCGTATTTTTAAGAAAATTTTTGGAAAACGAAAGATATAAATTTAGTTATAAAAAAGAAAAGTTAAGCGGAGAAAATAAAAGTTTTAAAGCAGAAAAACATATTTTTAATATAAACAAAAATAAAGATAGTAAAGATAATAAACATTTTGAAGTTGTTTCCGTAAATACTGTTTTTTCGGACAAAATATTTAAGAAAGATTATTTTGATTTGATTGTAGGAGATTTGCCTTACGGAGTAAAACACAGTAATATAACTAATGAAAAACAAAATTCTTTTACAAGAAGTCCTAAAGAACTGTTGGAAAAAAGTTTGGATAGTTGGAAAAAAGTTTTAAATAAAGATGGATTACTAGTAATGTCATGGAATACGTTTTTGTTAAAAAGAAATGAATTTGAAAATATATTAATAAATAAAGGTTTTGAAGTAGTTGAAAATGATAATTTATTAAATTTTGAGCATAGAGTCGACCAAGCAATAAACAGAGATTTTATTGTAGCAAGAAAATAAATAAAAAAAAAATTCGGAGCTTCTCCGAATTTTTTTTTATATTTTTTTATTATCAGGTCAAGATTAGTTTCTTGAACAAAATTACCCAAATCAAATCAATCCAGCTGAAAATTGGTATAAATATAGCAAGTATAAGTGCTATAATTTGATTTGTAGCTTTACCGTTAAGGAATGCAGAAAGACGAACAACGATTTCTGTAATCCAACCTATACCTGGTATCAAAAGTAATAAGATTTGTACAAGTCTAGGTAATTTTTTGAATTCACTATTCAAATTTGCCATAATTTGCACCTCCGTTATAAAATTATAATAATATTATATCATTATGATATTAAATTGTAAATAATTATATGAAAAATTTATAAAAAATTTATTTATTATTTACAAAATAAGTAAGTTATTTTTTCAAGGAATCTATAAGTTCGTATATCCTTTGTAAATCGTCTTTTGTGTAATAATCCATATAAATTCTACCCTTTTCTTCATTACCTACAATTTTTACCTTTGTAGCAAAAATCCTTTGCATGTCATTTACAAATTCTTTTAATTCTTGAGTCAATTTAATAGTTTTTTTAGGAGTTTCTTTATTAGGATTCAAATAAGCATTTACCATCATTTCAAGTTCGCGAACGCTTATTTTTTTGTCTGCTGCTGCATTTGCATATTTTATTTGAGCATCGTAATCTTTAATACTTACAAGACATCTTGCATGACCGGCGGATAGTCTTCCGTCCACAACAAGTTTTTGTACTTGTGGATGAAGTGTTAAAAGTCTTAGACTGTTTGCTATTGCAGGACGGCTTTTTCCAAGGTTATTTGCAAGCTCTTCTTGAGACAAATTGTATTCGTCAATTAATTTTCTAAAAGCAACAGCCTCTTCGATAGGGTTTAAGTCTTCTCTTTGAAGGTTTTCTATCAAAGCAATTTCTTTACACTCTTTTTCTGTGTAATCTTTAATAATAACAGGTATTTTTTTAAGACCGGCAATTTTGCAAGCTCGGTATCTTCTTTCTCCTGCAATGATAATGTATTTTAAACCGTTTTTAACAACTGTAATAGGTTGAATAACGCCGTATCTTTTTATACTTATTGCAAGTTCGTTAAGCAAATCCTCATCAAAATTTTTACGTGGTTGTTCAGGATTTGGAATTATTAATTCTATATCCATTTCCTCCACACCTTTGTTCAAATCGCCGTTCACATCGTAAGTGGTTATATCTGCGGTATAATCACTAAAAAGAGCGCCTAATCCTAATCCTTGACCTGTTTTTTTCATATTTGTACCTCTTAAAAAGAATTTATTTTTTTATTTAGTCCCGATTTTTAAAGGGATTTTTATTATAGTGGCTTTAATTTTGGTTTATTACCACTTCTTGGATAACATTTATTACATTCCTTATAACTTTTTATAGTGACTATGCTTCTAAAATTACCATCTATATTATAATCGAATTTATTATCTAATTCACAATATAATTTTTTAAAAGCATTTTCGCATAAATTAAGTTCATTATCAATATTTAATGATTTGTAACATACTGCACTGCCGCCTACTTTTACAAGAGGAATAAGATATTCTAATAAAGTTGGAAGACTTGCTACAGCTCGTGCCGTGGCTATATCAAATTTGTTTCTATTTTTTAAACAAAAATCTTCCACTCTTGAGTGTACAGCGGTCACATTATTCAAATTTAATTCTTCTTTAACAACATTTAAAAAATTAACTCTTTTGTTTAAACTGTCAATCAATGTAAAATTGACATCAGGTAAAACTATTGAAAGAGGGATAGAAGGAAAACCTGCACCTGCACCGACATCAGCAACATAATTAGTTTCTTTAAAAAATGAATATCCATACAAACTATCTGCAAAATGTTTAATAATAACGTCATTTTTTTCGGTTATATTAGTCAAATTAAATTGATTATTATAAAAAATAAGAAGTTCATAATATTTTTCAAACTTTTGTAAAATATTATCGTCATAACTAATATTAAGTTTTTCCAAATATTCTGCTAATAATTTCATTATACACCATTTTTATTATAATGTAAATAGTTATTTTTTAAATAAATAAACCATTAATACAGTTATATCCGCAGGGGAAACACCGCTTATTCTCGATGCTTGACCTAAATTAAGAGGTTTGATTTTGTTTAGTTTTTGTCTTGCCTCTAATCTTAATCCCTCTATTTGAGAGTAATCGATATTATCTGGAATAAGTTTATTTTCCAACTTTTGAAGTTCTTTTATACTTGCATTTTGTTTATTTAAATATCCCTCATACTTTATGGTAGATGCAACTTCCGCCATAATTCTTCTGTCTAAATTATTTAATTCTTCAAAATTGTCAATTAAATTGTCACTTGTAACATTAGCTCTTTTTAACATATCTTTAAAAGATAAAGAATTGCAAGGTATACTCTCCCCTATGCTTTCAAAATATGAAGTAAATTTTTTAGGGCTTAAATTTGTATTTAAAATTTGATTATAGGTATTTATTTTATTGATTTTATCTAAATATTTATTATATCTGTCGTCTTTTACAAGTCCTATTTGTCTGCCGTATTCGGTAAGACGTATGTCAGCATTTTCTTGCCTTAAATTTAAACGGAATTCTGCCCTTGCTGTCATCATTCTATAAGGCTCATTTGTACCTTTTGTAACTAAATCGTCAATCAAAACACCTATGTAAGATTCGTCACGGGATAAAATAAGAGGTTTTTTATTATCCAAATATTGATTTGCATTTATACCTGCTATCAATCCTTGAGCCGCAGCCTCTTCATAGCCGCTACTGCCGTTTATTTGACCTGCCATAAACAATCCCGGTATATGCTTTACCATTAAGGTTAAATCAAGTTGTTCGCTATCTATACAGTCGTATTCTATGGCATAAGCATATCTCATTATATTGACATTTTCAAGTCCTGCAATAGAGCGGTACATATCAAGTTGAACATCTATAGGAAGACTGCTTGACATACCTTGAACATACATTTCATCGGTAAAATTGCTTTCCGGCTCGATAAAAATTTGATGTCTGTCTTTATCGGCAAAACGCATTACTTTATCTTCTATACTAGGACAATATCGTGGTCCTACAGACTTAATAGACCCGTTATACAATGGGGAACGATGAATATTATTCCTTATGATTTCGTGAGTTTTTTCGTTGGTGTAAGTAAGATAACAAGGGATATCTGCACTTTCAAAACTATCATTCAAAAAGGAAAAAGAATAAATATTTTTATCCCCGTATTGAGGAGTCATTTTAGAAAAATCAATAGTATTTTTATCAACTCTTGCAGGAGTACCCGTTTTAAAACGTCTTATATTTATACCTAAATCAAGCAAACTATCTGTTAAAAGAGAGCTTCGCGAAAAACCGCTTGGTCCTTCATCTTTCCTATATTCCCCTATTACTATGTTTGCATTTAAATATACTCCGGAACAGATAACTACAGTGTTACAACCGTAATTGCTACACATACCTGTTTGAATACCACAAACTTTATTGTCATTGTCTAAAAGTATTTTTGAAACTTCGCCTTGTAACAAAGTTATATTAGGCTCTTCCTCAATAACTTTTTTCATATTTAAATGATATAAAGTTTTGTCTTCTTGACCTCTTAAACTATGTACGGCAGCACCTTTTGACAAATTAAGCATTCTAAGCTGTAACAATGAGTTGTCAGCAGAAATACCCATTTGACCGCCCAAGGCATCTATTTCACGCACCAAGTGACCTTTTGCAGTACCACCTATATTAGGGTTGCATGCCATAAAAGAAATGCTATCCAAAGATAAAGTGACCAATAACACTTTTTTGTTAAGGCGTGCTAAAGCAAGGGATGCTTCCACACCCGCATGTCCTGCTCCAACAACTATTGCATCATAAAAACTGTTATTAATCATATCTACCTTTTTATATATTAAACATTAAAAATCAAACAAATTTAAAAAAGTAAAATTTAATAAATATTGAGTGAAAATCGCTATTAAAATTATTTTCCCAAGCAAAATTTACTAAATATAGTGTCTATTATATCTTCGCTGGCAGTATTGCCCGATATAGCTCCAAGCTCTAAATAAGCGGCTCTTAAATCTATCAAAATACATTCCGATGGGGTAATTTCACTATTTAAACAAGCGTTATTTATAAAATTTAAAGTGTTTTGTAAAGCTTCGATATGTCGTATATTGGTTATTATATCTCCACTTGCATCAATTTTACCGCTTATAAATTTATCACATATAACATCTATGATTTGCTCAACATTTTCTCCTGTTTTGGCACTTATGTAAATACCATCGTCGTCTTTTACACAAACTCCCAAATCCATTTTGTTATAAACTTTTATTATAGGCTTATCTTTAAAATTATCTAGCAATGCTTGTTCTTCATTTGTTATATTGCTGTTAGAGTTAAGCATCATCAAAACAATATCTGCATTTTCGGCACAGGATTTTGCTTTATTTACACCAATTTTTTCAACTGTGTCAGTAGTGTTCCTTATACCTGCGGTATCTATAAAATTAATAAAAATACCTTTTCTTTCTATTCTCTCTTCCAAAACGTCTCGGGTTGTGCCTGCAATATCGGTCACAATAGCCCTATCTTTGCCTAAAATGGAGTTAAGTAAGGAGGATTTGCCGATATTAGGCATACCTATTATGGCAACATTTATACCGTTTTTTACAATGCGGCTATATTTTGCACTATCAAGCAAGCTTAGTAAATCGTTTTTCAAAGCAAATAGTTTTGACGGCAAATTTTCGCGTACTTCTTCTTCCAATTCTTCTGGATAATCAAGGCTAGCTTCTAGAGATGCCGTAATATCCAATATTTGTTCTTCGAGTTTTAAAACTTTTTTGTTTAAATTACCGCTTAATTGTCTGTATCCTGCATTTAGGCTGGCGATATTTTCGCTGTTAATCATATCGATAATACCTTCCGCCTCGGATAAAGAATATTTACCATTTAAAAAAGCTCTTTTGGTAAACTCCCCTTTATCAGCAATCTTAGCACCTTTGTTCAATAAGTTTTTAAGTAGCTCCTCAAGCAAACGTATTCCGCCGTGACATTGAAATTCCACAACATCTTCTCCTGTAAAGGAATGTGGGGCTTTAAAATATACGGCAAGACATTCGTCAAAAAACTCTCCGCAGCATACTTTGCCAAAATACATAACATTAGGCACGGCATTACAAAAACTATCAAGCTTTTTACATTTGAAAACTTGATTTGCAATATTTAAGGAATTGTCTCCGCTAAGCCTTATGACACCGATAGCTCCCGTGCCAAAAGGCGTTGCTATTGCTGCGATTGTTTTTGACATTTAACACCTTTATTATAAAAAAACACAATTATTTAAGCAAAAAGTATCGATTTTCGATAGTTTTTTGAGTTTTTAATTTATTATGAATATAAAATTGATTAAATAATATTAATCATTATAAAAATTAAAAAGCAAAAGAGCGTAAAATAACGCTCTTTATTTACTTTCAATTAAAATCTTTTATTTTTTTGTCCGAAAGAACGTGTTTTACCGGTACCGTATTTTTTAAAATTGTTTTTTGATTCGCTATCATACATATTAGTTTCTTTTTTAATAGGCGAAATTACAACATATCTATTTGGCTCTTCTCCTTCGCTGGAAGTAGTGACAAATTTATCGTCTTGTAGAGTTGTATGAATAACTCTTCTCTCAAACGGATTCATAGGCTCAAGTTCTATACTAGTGCCTGTTTTAGCTACCTTCTTGGCAAGTTTCATAGATAGCTCAGACAAAGTTTGAGCACGCATTTCGCGGTAGCCCTCAGCATCTATTATAAGTCTCTTTTTAAATCTTGTGGTTTTGTTTGCTACAAGTAGGCATAAATATTGCAAGCTGTCCAATGTTTCGCCACGATAACCGATAGCAAGGTTTGTGTCGTTACCTTTGATAACAATGTGCAAAAGGTCTCTATTCGATTTGCAGTCAAGCTCACAGTCAAGCCCCATATTTTCAAGTAATTCAGTCAAAAAATTGACAACAGGCATATCGCTCTCGTGCAACTTTTTAACAGGTTTTTCGGTTGTTTCATTGGTATTTACAATGCTTTCCTCAATATCCTCGGTGGTAGCTTTTGTATAAACTTTTTTTTCGATATTTACTACAGCTTTTTTAAGAAGTCCCGATTTTTGTAGGATTTCTATCTCTGCATCGTCTTTAGAAATGTTAAGCTCGCTTAATCCGATTTCAATGGCTTCTTCCACAGTCTTTGCTCTAAATTCCATATTTTCTCCTTTAATTATGCAACAATTTCAGCTTTCTTTTTATCTATATTTTTACTTACTAAATTAAATATTAAGTTAAATAAAGTAGAGAAAAGTGAGCTGATAAAGATATACAATGCGAATGCCGACGAATAGAATAATGAAAATACACCAAACATTACAGGCATTAAATAATTCATAAATTTTTGAGTTTTTTGTGCGGATTTTTGTTGCTCTTTTGTTCCAACAGCAGTGTTTGCTTGAGATGCACCCAAAAGCTTAGCACTTAAAATAGAAGTGATAATAGATAATATAGGTAATATCAAATAACCATTCCATTTAGCCATATTAAAAAATCCGGTTTTGTTCCATGCGTTAGCAGCAGGTCCGATTAAAGTTTCGTACCAATTAGGAATATTAGCAATATCCGGACGTGTTGCGTTAAGCGCACCCATACCGCTACCTACATATTGCTCCATAGTAGGGATAACCGCACTCCAAGTGTCCGGCATATAAATGTTTTTTATCCACAAAAAGCTTTCCGGTTGATATAAGCTTGCTATATACTCGGCAGTCAAAGGGGTGCCGTTACTGATAGCAGCGTTATATTCTAATGCAATTTTGTATACAATTTGCTCGTTTTGAACACGTATAAAATCATTAAATCCGCCTAAAACTACAAAGAAAACAACCATTGTTACTATCATAGGAAGACATGAGCCGAACATACTGCCCATTTGTCCTTTTTGAAGTTCCGCTTGTTTTTGTTTTAAAATGTCGGGTTTATTTGCATACTGTTTTTCTAATTTTTCAAGTTGTGGACGTAATCTCTCCATATTTTTACTTTGTTTGCGCATTGAAAATTTTTGCCACAAATCCAATGGTAGCAACGCAACTTTAAATATTAGCGTAAATACGATAACCGTTACACCGAATGTTCCAACAGTAACGCCGGAATTAAATATTCCGTTATTCAAAACTTCAATAAATTTTGCAATAAAGTTGGTGTGCTCGGGCATGGCAGAGAGTAAAGATATAAAATCCATCATAATAGCCACTTAGCTTTTCCTTTATAGTTATTTTTTACCGGGTCAAATCCACCTTTGCTGAAAGGGTTGCATCTTAAAATACGATACGCCCCCAAAATTATGCCGCTAACAACTCCTCTTTTATTAATCGCTTGTTGCATATAGGCCGAACAAGACGGAGTATATCTACAGTTATTGGGCAATAGCGGATTAAGACAATATTTATAATACTTAACCGGTGCAATAAATGCTTTTTTAATTATTTTCATTTTTTTATTTTATAATCAAATATTAAATTGTAATAAATGATTTTGCTTTCAAAATTTGTTGATTTTTAGCTAAAATTTTAAAATATAATAAAAAATTAAACAATATTATTAAAATCTTGCTTGTTTTCTACTAAATTTGCCTTTAAAAGCAAGTGCTTTACAGATGACAATAGTTCGTGATAATCACATTTCGCAGCATTTTGTCTTGCAATAATCATATAGTTAAAATGCGTGTTCAAATAAGGTATTAAAAGCCTAAAACCTTCTCGAAGTCTACGTTTAACTTTGTTACGGACAACGGCTTTACCCAATTTTTTACTTACGGAAAACCCAACTTTTAAATTAAATTTCGTTGGTGCTACAATCAATACAAGATTGGTATTTGCATAAGATTTGCCGTGCTTATGGATATATTCAAAGGATTTTGAAGATTTTAACCTGTAAACTTTATTCATATATCCTCCAAAGCAGCGTATGCAAATAAATAATGCAGAAATATTTTATAAAACAAATAAAATAAATCGCTTTTATACAATTAACAATTTATCAAAAAAGGCTGAAAAATCAGCCTAAAATGATGAAATCGTTCATCCTTTAAGGCAGGTAGCCTTAAGATTATGCAGAAAGTCTAGCTCTGCCCTTGTTTCTTCTTCTTTTGATTACATTACGTCCGGAAGCAGATGCCATTCTCTTTCTGAAGCCGTGAACTTTGCTTCTTTGTCTTTTTTTAGGTTGATAAGTTCTTTTCATATTTCTATCCTCACTTTTGTTATAATCTTTTTTGCTGGATGTAATTAGGTGCAAATAAGTGGCAAAAAGTCAATTTTCAATATGCATTATTTAGCATCAAAATTACACAATTTCGATATTATTATATATTAAAAATAAAGTTAAGTCAACCGATTAAAGATAATTTTATATATTAATATTAATAAAAGCTATAAACGTAAAAATGAAAAGTAATAGTGAATGAGTCATACTTTTTCAACTCTGCGGTGGCAATGGCTAGGAAATACGCTGATAAACTTAACAAAAACAGTAGTCATTAGAAGATTATTTATAAATTTATACAGAAAATAAGTTTAATAATAAAACTGCTAATGCCAAAATTATAAAAGCAAAAATATATTGAGCTAAAAAGTTGCAAATATAGTTGCAAGAAAATATGAATTGAAAATGCATAAAAATAAAATATATAGTTCTTAAAATAAAACGATTAATTTTTTGATTATAAGCTCTACCATATTATATTCGAACAATTTTTTGCAATAAGGTAATATTTGTAATGAAAGAAAAGCAAAATAAAACATAAAAACGTGAAAAACTAGAGAAAATGACAAAAAAACGTGAAAAGACATAACAAGAAAGGGCAAAAAAATAGTAAAAAACCTGTAAAAACGCCTAGGAGAATAGATAAATGAAAAAATAAAAAAATGTTTCACAAAATCCGTGAAACACACAATTTTAAAATATCGGACAAAGGAAAATTTTAACAAAAATTATAGAAGTTGATTATAAAAAACAGAAAAATAATTGCTAAAAAATACTAATTTATTAACAATTAAGCCAAAATTAGTCTAAAAAAGTTTCACGATAAACAAAATTTTATTCCACAAAAACTAAATAAAATAACATGGTATTTTTGTCGCTAAAAAATAGAAAAAACGGATAAAATTTGAGTAATAATGAAAAAATCTATAGATAGCACTAAGGGATCAATAAAAAAGATTGTAATGCTGAGCAATTAGAAGTATTAATATAAAAATGCTTCCAAAAATGCTTTTACAAACCTGTTTGCACAAAAACACTTGATATTTGTAGTACAAAAGAAAAAAAAGTAGTAACAATTATAATAAAACAATAACTTTAAGTTATACAATAAAACTAGTGGTGTTTCACGTGAAACAGAAGGCGCGTTTATTTAAAGTGAAAACATTTTTTTGCAATGTTTGAGGCGATTCTTGTTGTGGTAAGTTGTGTTATTAAAGCTCCAATAAAATGTTTGTTGTAATTGTTGTTATTGTTTTTTTGTTTGTTGATGTGTTATTGTTTTACAATGTTTATTGTGCATTGGTTGCTCGAGCGCGTTGTTTGAATGAATTTTTTGTGGTTTGGTGTGAGATGATGGTGTTGGATTTGATTTTTGTAAAACAATGTGTTTTATGTTTCACATGAAACATTTGTGCTAATATAAAGTATTATATCGTATGTTTGTTTTAATGGGTGATATATTGATGAAAAGTTTTGATTCCATGTAGTTTGTTTTGTGTAGCAAATTAACAATAAAAGTGATTTGTTTTTATATACGGTATAAATGGTGCTTGCTTTTTAGTGGGGATAATATAAGATTGTGTTTTTGGTAATCGGTTGAATATTTTTTTGTTATGTGGGTGGATGTTTTTTTTGTTTATATTATTGTTTGCGTTGTGTTTGTATATTATGCTTGTTTATTGCGTGTGGATAAATTCTTTGGTTTGTCATCTATATTAATAATTGCTGATTTTAATATAATTAATATGTTTATATTAATTGTGAGTTTTTATAAGTGCTGTTTATTAATGCTGTTAAAGGCTGTTGCTTTTTTTTTGATATTTGTTTGTTTGTAATATCGTGTGATTTGTATAATTATGATTGTGATATATTTATGTGGGGCGCTGTTTTGTGTGATGTTTGAGTGCTGGTTTTGCATGTGGCATGGCGTCAAATGTTGGCTTTATTTGTTTAATGTTTTGGTGTAAGCATAAAACGACGTAAAATTGACTGTTTTTGAAAAAATTGAGAGTGTAGATTTTTATGTTTATATTGTTAAGCTGCTTGAGAGGGTGCTTAAATCTATATTGTGCAAGTTGTTAGGCGCGTGGTATTAAAATTTGTCGGTAATATTGTGCTAGAATAGCTTGATAAAACACTTTTTGTTATTTTTCTGTTTTCTTGTTTTTTTTTTGGTATTGTATAAAACTTCTAAAGTGTATTTGTAATTAGAGGGTTGCTCTTGTCATTATAATAGGTAAAAGTGATTTTTTTGATAATTAGAATGATTTATAATGTGGTAAAGTATCGTTACGTATAACCAAAAGTTATGTTCCACATGAAACATTGCTTATTAATACTTTGATTTTTTATTTTTAATCCTAAGAGGTTTGTCTTTAGTGATTGCGCAGGTGGGAAATTGCCTTTGCATAATTAATTGGATTTCTTATTATTTTTTTTACATTGATTTTTTAAATTGTGCAAATGTTTTTTAATATGAAATTTATTTAAGAAGCGCATTTTTTATTATTTTGTTGTTAGAGGTTTATTTTTTAAGTTTTGTATCGTTGCTTTGATTAGTTTTAGTGATGGATGGTTAGTTTTATGGTCAAATAGTGGTTGTGTTTGTAAATATGTTGGAGTATATTTGAATGATTGGATTACGGCATGAACACAAGAGGACTTTTGTGCTTTGTATGGCGAGTTTATTAATTTTATGTAGGTGTATTTATAAAGTTTTATTTTTTTATTGGTATATCACTGCTTTATCATTTGTAAATATATGCGCGAGGTGTTTTTTTGTTTTAAGGCAGTATTTTACTTGGCAACTAGTTTTTTTAAGCAGTATAATAATGATTACTGTGGTGCATATTGGAAATGTTCATACTTATTTGATAATGTCTTAAAATTAGCAAATAAGATTGCAAGGATTATTGGTAACAGTATAAGCTATTTTATTTATAGAAGGAAGATTTGTATAACATATTGTTATGTTTCACATGAAACATTTGTAAAAATATGACTTTAATGTAATCAAATACATTGCAATAATATAGTTTGATGGTTAATTTTAAAGGAAATTAGTGAAAAAATTACTTGAAGGAGGCCAATCTCATAAAAAACACTCCAAAACTTATTGCTTCTAATAAAGGTATTAGATGAGCAGCGGTTTAAGTGTAATAGTGCAAAGTCAGAAGATTTATATCATTTATTCAACATTGCAAGTTTACTACTATTAGCGTGTAATATTGTTGAAAACAAGGTATTTTGCGCTTTATATTGCTTTTTTATCCACATATACACAGATTTATCCACATTTTATGCTAAGTAAATTGATTAAAATACAAAAGTAAATAACTATTGGTTATAAAACGCTTGTTTATATGTAATATTTTTTACATAAAATTGTGGATAACTTGGGCAAAATGTGGATAACTAGCCTGTTTTTGACGTGTTTATCCACAATTTAGCCAATTTATCCGCATAAATAAAGAAATTTTAATATTACACATAGTAGATTGTAAAAAATACTTAAAATTTAATTTTATAAATTGAAAAATTTACGAAAAATATATTTCAATTATTGAAAAATAATAAATCAAATATTTTTGCTTGTAATTGGTTAGGTTATGCCTCAGCTCGCTCTACTCGGATTGACTTTTTTTAGTTTTATATGTATAATTATATCAATAGTGAGGTGCTTATGAAAAATGTTAAAAGAATAGGTATGGTTGTTGCTTTAATTGAAGAGCAGGAATATGTGATAAAAAATTTTGGAAAACCTGTAAAAAAATATGAATTTGGGCAGATAAAAGTAACAGAGTTTAATTATAATGGTTGTAAATTATTTATGGCGGATAGTGGTGTAGGAGAAATTTCTGCTGCTTTATCAACGCAAATGCTTATTTTACAGTTTAACGTTGATGTGATTTTGAATTTTGGCGTTGTTGGTAGCTTGTCTTCCGATTTAAATTGCGGAGAAGTGGTGTATGTTGGAGAAATTGTTCACCATGATTTTACTACTAGCTATAAAAACAAGGAAATGGCAGGCAAATATTTATTCCAAATGGATAGTTTTGTATTCGAAGCAGATAAAAATATGATTAAAATCGCACAAAAGGTAATCGGCGAGAAAAAGGTAGTTCGTATTGTATCCGGAGATAAATTTGTCGACGATAACGATTTAAGAGATTGGCTTATAAACCATTTTGGAGGGGAAATCTGTGATATGGAGAGTGCAGGTATTTATTTTGCATGCCGTAACCATGGTGTACCGTTTTTAATGATAAAAGCTGTATCCGATAGTGCAGATGAAAATGCAAATGAAGATTTTAGTGCAACTATTAATACCGGAGTTACTTTTTATGTCGATGCAATAAAAAAACTGCTTGACTATCTATGTTAATGTTTTATAAATTAAAGTTACACAGTTCAATTTTTATTGAAGTTGTTTTTATTTGTATAACCAACAATTATAACCATTGATATTAATTTGATAATTGTTTGATATATTGCCATTTATTTGATTAACAGATAAATTCGCAAAACTAAACTTTATAAAATATTTTATATGGGTAATTTGTTAAATTAAATAAAAAACTAAAATAATATAAATGAACATTTATTTATATTAATATTTAATTTTTAAAAATAACTAATTTAGAGAATAAGTTTTATAAAAAGCTTACTTATTATAGATTGTTTTAAATAGTTAGAAGATTATATTTTTTAAGTAAGGAAATTGTGCTTATAACTTGATAGAACAAAATCGGAATGTCAAAAGTTATGTATAACACATGGTTATTGCAAATTGTTATATTAATAAATCACAGTCTAAAAATATACATAATGCAAAATTACGCCCTTTGCTTAAATGTGAAGGGTAAATTTCTTTGCATAAAAAATATAAAAGCAAAATATATTAAATTAGTAGAAGTATAAAAACTTATTAAAAAAGTTTTATGTATAAAAAAATGTTTTAGGTTTATAAAACTAGTAATAGTATTTTAAGGAGGCTTGACTATGGATATAGAGCAAAAAGTTGCAAAAAAACATATCGTAAATATCGTTTACGGCGAGAGTATCGAGATAAGAGGAATTGTTTGTGCTCTTGAGTACGATGAAAATATTGCAATATTTAAACTTGTAGATAATGTGTTGACTATACATGGCAGCGGTTTTGATATTAAGGCTTTGGATATTGACAGTGGCGTTGCAGTAGTAAGTGGTACTGTAAGTAGTTTAGAGTATTCCAAATCAAGGGAAAAACAAGGCTTTTTTAAGAGAATAATGAAATGACAAATATTGCAAACGAACAGCTTTTCGAGCTTGGTATTTTGGTAATAGCCGCAATAATATATATTGTAACTCATTTTTTATGCAGCGGGCTTGCTATACTAATTAGCGGTCAAAAAACAGGGGTAATCCGCGGTTTTGTTCAAGGAATATTGCTAGTATCTATTTTTGCTATTAGCATAATATTCTTTTTTAATGGTAAAATAAAAATCTATCACATTATAACTTATGCGGGGATAGTTTTTGGATTGATGTCAGTTATAAAACTATTAGGAAATAAAATACATTTAAAAAAGAAAAGAATAAAACCTAAAGTTGAATAAAAAACACTCTGAAAATCGGAGTGTTTTTCTGTTATTATAGTTGTTGAAAAGTTGTATTCTATGATAATAAAATTTGATATATACTTTAAATTGTTTTGATATATCCTTTTTTTATGTTATAATAAAATCATAAAATTGTTATTAAAAATAATTACGGAGCATGTTATGGACAAGTTATTTGGTATTATAGATATTGGCAGCAATTCAATAAGGTTAATGATTAGTGATGGAAAAAAATCGTTAAAAAAATATGTAGAAACTACTAAGCTTGCTGACGGACTTGCCAAAACCGGGATTTTGCAAGATGCGGCAATGGAAAGGAGTTTGTTTGCGATACAAAAATTTGTTGCAATAGCTCAAAAATATAATGCAGAAATTCATATTTTTGCAACCGAAGCGGTAAGAAGTGCGAAAAACAGTAACGTTTTTACGTCCGACATTAAACGTTTAACGGATATAGAAGTTGATGTGGTTTGCGGCGATATGGAAGCAAAACTTGGCTTTACAGGTGCATCGGAAGGGCAAAATGTTTGTGTAGTTGATATCGGCGGGGCAAGTACGGAAATTGTTTGCGGAGATAACGGCAACATTTTATATGGAAAAAGTGTGCCTATCGGAGCGGTTAGGCTACGTGATAATTGCGGCGAAGACGAAGATAAATTGCAAACGTATATTGTCGAAAACTTGAAAAACTATGGAACTATTCCCACAATGGATAAACTTGTTGCTATTGGAGGTACAGCATCGACATTGGTTAGCGTTCTATTGCAAATGGAAGAATATGATTCGGATTTGGTGCATAACTAT
Organism: uncultured Clostridia bacterium; assembly: GCA_947646415.1. Lineage (GTDB taxonomy): Bacteria > Bacillota > Clostridia > Christensenellales > UBA3700 > MGBC100798. Next base: position 23,211 of record CANSGN010000018.1, read on the forward strand.
AAGTTGTACAGAAAGGATATTGAAAAGATTTATAATGAAATAAAAAATACAGCTCCCGAAGAGCGCTGCAGAATAAAAGGTTTGGTGGCAGGGAGAAGAGATATTATTGTAGGAGCTGCATTTGAATTGATAAAAATAATGGAAATGTTAGGTTTTGATTATTTATTTGTCAGTGAAAAGGATAATTTGGAAGGGTATATAATGCTAAACAAAGATAAATGGTAATAAAATAATTGACAAATTAACTGTAATTATGTAAAAATTACATAACAATTAGTTATAAGTACTAAATTTTTGTTAAATAAAAAATGCTTTATATAAAAGATATTGTATAAACAGGTATAATAGTTCAACTTTAGGCATATAATGTTACTACGATAAATTTTTATAAGTGATAATTCGTTTTAGTAACGATTTTCGCAAGGTTTTTATCAAAATAGTTAAATAGACAATTAAATAACACCGCTATAAATATATTTTAAAATGCCGATTATAATAAAAAATTATTTTTTTGTTGTAAAATCCTTGACAAAAGGTATAAAATAATGTATTATAATCAAGCATATAGTGCTAATTCATTGGCATATTGACGCAGGATGGAGCAGTTGGTAGCTCGTCGGGCTCATAACCCGAAGGTCGTTGGTTCGAATCCAGCTCCTGCAACCATTATATTTTAGCGGTGTTGTTTATTGATTTTTTCAATAGGCAGGAGAGCAAAGACAACCAGATTGCAAAAACAGTTTAGCGATGTCAATTTGCAATCATTATATTATGGCGGTGTAGCTTAGTTGGTTATAGCGTTCGGTTCATACCCGAAAGGTCATAGGTTCGAATCCCATCACCGCCACCACTTATTGTGGCCCCATGGTCAAGCGGTTAAGACATCACCCTTTCACGGTGGAATCAGGAGTTCGATTCTCCTTGGGGTCACCACTATAAAAAACTAATCCCGATAAACAAGAGATTAGTTTTTATAATTAATACAATATTTATCTTGCACGCAAGATAAAAAACGGAAGCTTAGCTCAGTTGGGAGAGCATCTGCCTTACAAGCAGAGGGTCATAGGTTCGAGCCCTATAGTTTCCACCAACATGGCCTGTTGGTCAAGCGGTTAAGACGCAGCCCTCTCACGGCTGAATCGGGAGTTCGATTCTCCCACGGGTCACCAAACGAAGATTGTTCGAACTCGAAAGTTCGGACAATTTTTTATAATGTCAATTACAAAAACAATTAATAAATAATTAACGGATGAAGGTAAAGATGTTTTATTGAGTCAAGAAATTATTTTACTTGATACTTATGAACGAATAGAACTTAATGTTGAATTGAAAAAAACTATATTTTTGATTTTTTAGAAGAGTTCAATTCATTAAAAAACGAATATTCAATAAATGGTGTAATTATAAGTTTTAATACGACATTTGATGATAATTTATATTTATATAAAACTTTTACTAAGTTTACTTATAAAGAATATGTTTACAAAATTTATTTTGAAATGGAAGGAGAGATAGATTGGCAAGAAGAAATTAACAAACTTTTAGTATGAAATACTCTAAAACATATCTAAAAAAAGAAGAATTTTTGAAATTTTCAAGAATTCTTCTTTTTTTGAATAAAAAATGCTTAGTTATTCGTATATTAAGTGAAGAGCAAAATAAAATTTTAAATTAATATTTTGCTAAATAAATATTGTTAACAAGAAAGCATATTTATGAAAAACAATGGAGGAATTTTTATGATAAAATCAAAAAAATTTAGTAAAATTTTAGTATCATTAATTTTGATACTAGTAACAAGTTTTGGCGTTTTATTTGTTGCAATGCAAGTAAATAAGACGAACAATGACACAATTTTATCGGTGTCTGCTGTTAGTGATACAACAGATAACAACTTGTCATTTAATAATAATTATGATATAATAAACTACAATAGGGCAAGTGATGAATATGACAAAGTAACATATTATTCTGAATCCCCATGGAATGGAAGAATTCAAAGTTTTGAGCGTCATTTTACTAATAGTGGAGATTCTAGGTCTTATGTTCTAGAAACTAATGTTGACGTAAGAGATATTTTGCTGTTTAATGATGATGTTATTGTTGAATTTAAGTTTTATTCTCAAGCTCCAACATTAGGAACAAAAAGAAGTGAGGATATTGGTTATTTTGAAATTACGGCATCTTTTTATTCTAATGGTTCAAGTGATCCGTCAGTTGTAAAGCACAAAGATGGTACTAATAAGTCCTCATACGGTGTTACTATTCAAGGTGGACAAAAAACAACTAAAGTTGTAGTAGATATTTATTATACGTTTTATAATGGGGCAAAAAATGTAAGAGCAAAATCAATATACACTTTTGAAGGTGCAAAATAATAAAATTATAAATATGCTTTCTTAATTTTGTATAAGGTACTCTATGAAAAACAAACTAAAATTTATTTTTAATAGTATAAAACAATCGGTTATAAATAAACCGTTCGCTTTTGTAGTACTTATTTTTATGTTTTTTGTAATGACATGCTGTTGCAGTATCCCTTCGCGGCTTGCTACTACTGAAGTTCGTGATGAATATTCTGATTGTACGGAATTATATTTTAAAATGAATACAGCAGAGTTTATAAATAATAGAATTGAAATTGGCGATTTTCTTTTGGATAAAGGAAAGAAACTAAATCACAATGGGCAAATGAGTTGCTCAATGATTGTTGAACAATATGATTGTAGTATTAAAATAAATGGTATTGCAAGTAAAATTGATATGCTTCCAATAACTTTTAAAATTTTATCTATATCTAATGATATTTTAAACAATGAGAATTTTTGCGAAATAGGCTGGTATTTAGCTACAGAATATGATATTGCAGAAGGAGATGTAATAAATATTTACAATATAGACTTTATTGTTAAAAAGATTATTGTTGATGATAATGGTATTTATCTTCCGTACAATTTGCAAATTAATAATTGGTATTCTTTTGAGCCTTCATTCAATGCTGCTTCAGGAAGAGTTAAATTATCCCCTGTTCGTGGATATGTATATGGATTATCGCATAAAGATATGAATGAAATTAATAAGCAATTAAGAAAATTCGGTTGTAAAAGAGATTATACTACTTTAGCAGGATTAGCCAATAGTATTATTGTATTTATTGCAATGTTAATTATTGGAATAGTTTCTTCCACAACGATATTATGGTATTGGTTAAGATGTAACAGTAAAAAATATGCAACATATAAAACATTAGGGTGCAGTCCGACATTGCTAGCATGTACTATGCTAATTGAAACATTGTTAATTGCAATTTCTGCAATAGGATTAGGTTTGATTTTTGATTTTATTTTAAGTATTACAATGCAAAACACTTTCGTTATTACAGGTTTTGAATGGTTACATTATTTGATGTTGATTGGTGGACCATTGGTTAGCATTTTGGTTGTGACAATAATTATAGTTTGCAGACGAGCTATTTTAATGCCTGCTAATACTAAGTACAATGGATGAGGTATAACTATGAACAAGTTGAAAATTTTAAAAAGAAATGTATATTCAACTGTAATATTAACATTTGCAATGTTTATATGCCTACTGTGTTCTTTGTTGATTTTACCGATTGGAATAAATTATTTAATTAGTTGGGGAGATGATAAAAATTTAGAATTTTATTCAGAACAACTTGCTGAATATTGCGTAATAGAATTTCCTAGTGACTTTTATAAGTATCTAGAAACAAAATTTGATATGGAAAATTTTGCGGGAATTGCGTATGTTGGAGATTATATTGATAAATTCGAAAATGCTTATGCTATAAAAATAGTTAGTGAAAAAATGGTAAAGGAGTTGCCTTCGCTAGAGTATAATTTTTCTAAAACAAAACCTAAAGATTACAAAGAAGCATTTGCTCCTTATGCGTTAAAAAATGAATGTAAAATCGGGGATTTTTTGAAAGTAAGTTGTTATAAAGGGGTTTACGAATATACTCAAAAAATAAAAATAATAGGGTTTACCGATAATGAATATTATGATTTTTCATATTATAATACAAGACTAAGTAATGTGTCCAAATCTTTTTTGATATATGATGAGATTCCGCCTTATGCTAAGGTTAGTGGGGGATTAATGATGTCTAGCAAAACACCTGATTATTATGCAAATTTAGGAGCGAAGTCAAGAACGTTGAGCGAACAATTTAATGATAGTCAAAATTATTCCCATTCAAGTGATAGTGTGCTTAGTTGGTCGGCAAGTTTGTTGGTTATGTTGATGTTTGCATTAGCTGCTAACTATTATTTTTCTGTTGATAAAATGACAAAGCGTAGCGGTATAATGGCAATTTATGGAGCGAGACGCTCAGAGTTAGTTACAATAGAGTTGTTTAAGCTTGTTTTGATATTTGTTATGGCATTTGCACTATCGGCTATTTCTGTAGCAATTATGATTTCAGCCGTTGACAATACAATTACTTGGTTATCTTATTTTATAGGTTTAAGTATTACTTTTTTCGTTTATGTTGTAAGCTTATCGTTAGGATTTATAAAATTTGCAAGGTTTAAGCCGTTACAATCTCTTTCAAATGATAAAGTTGAATAAGTAAAAAACACAAAAAGCCATTTAAAAATCGGTGTTAATTTGAGTTTTAAATATATGCGTTTAATGTAATAAGGAGTAATATGGAAATTATCAAATTAAACAATATACATAAAAAATATAATGAGGGCAAGCAGAACGAAGTGCATGCTTTGCGTGGTGTCGACTTGGTTGTTAATAAAGGGGACAGTATCGCAATTATGGGTGTATCGGGAAGCGGCAAATCAACACTGCTAAACATAATAGGATGTTTGGATAAAACGACAGAGGGGGACTATCTGCTTGACGGAGCAAATATAAATTTAAAAACAGCTACAGAGCTTGCGGAAATCAGGAATGCGATGTTTGGCTTTGTGTTGCAGTCTTATGGGCTTATAGATAGTGATAAGGTAATTAGCAATGTTCGTATACCTCTATTATTCAGCAAAAAATACAAACCGAGTGAGCAAAATGACAGGATAGATACAATACTTAATAAATTGAAGATATTCGATTTGAAAAATACAAAAGTAAGGAACTTGTCAGGAGGGCAAAAGCAAAGGGTAGCAATAGCAAGAGCATTGGTAAATGACCCGGAAATAATCTTGGCAGATGAGCCGACAAGTGCGTTGGATAGTGTTACGGCAAACGAGATAATAGAAGTGCTTAAAGATTTGCAAACCAAAGGAAAGACAATAATCGTAGTAACACATGATATAAATGTTGCAAAAAAATTGGATAAGATAGTGTTAATACAAGACGGAATAATACAATAGATTAATTAAATATTTAATGTTTAATTTTTAAAAAGCCGTTATCTGATAATTTGGCAACATCTTTGTTAGTATACTATTTCCATATAATATAATAAAAAATTATATAAGATAAAAATCAATAAACAAAGGCTAAAATTGGGAGTCGTGTGTAGAATTACCACGATCCCTTAGTTTTTTATGCAGGAATTAAACGATATCTTGTTATCAAAGGGTATTGGAGATAGATAGACTGAAAGTGAAAATGTTTCAATATTTAATATGCATAAATCCTAAAGGTATTGCAATATATTTTAAAATATGATATAATATATTAAAGCGTATAGTAGAAAGGTTGCGACAGGCAATCTTAAGCAAATTTGAATACGCGGAAACATGGAGGATTTAAAATGTTTTGGGAACAATTAAGGCTAATAGGACAGATATATTTTGTCCTAGGATGTGTAGCGTCTGCTTTGTTGCTGATACAGTTTATATTGTTGTTGATAGGTTTTTCAGGAGACGGAGATATAGATATCGGCGGAGACGGCGGACCTGATTTTGACGGAGATGCCGATGGTGGTATAGGTATTTTTACTTTGAAAGGATTGGTAGGTTTCTTTGCTATAGGCGGCTGGGTAGGCGTTGCTTGTGTAATGGGAGGATTGTCAGACGGTTGGACGATTCCTGTATCAATAATATGCGGGTTAGTTGCATTTGTGGCTATCGGTTTTGCGTATAAAGCAATACGCAAATTGCAAGCGGACGGAGCTATTGATAACCGTAATGCAATCGGTAAGGTAGCGGAAGTATACTTGAAAATTCCTGCAAAAGGCGAGGGACACGGCAAATTAAGCATTGTATTGCAAGGTAAACTTGTGGAAATGGATGCCGTTACAGATGAGACGGAAGCAATACCAACAGGTAAGGACGTTAAAGTAATAGGACTTGTAGGCGGTGTTTGCAAAGTAAGCAGCGATTTAAATGTAGAGGTCGCACTACCTACCATAGAAGAGCCTAAGAAAAAAAGAAGGAAAAAGTAAACAACTGAATACATAAGTCGCAAGACTGTAGTCTAGTTGAAATTTAAAAAAATATTAAAATATGTAAAAGCTCTTTTTTACATTGTGAAATTAGAGTATAAAAAAAATAGGAGGAAGTAAAATGTTAAGTTTGTTAGCAGCAATGGGAACAGGTGGTGTTATTGCTATCCTTGTTGTAGTAGTTGTGTTATTGATAGCATCAATTTCTGTATTGTTCTTTGCAAGATACAAAAAGTGTCCGTCAGATAAAGTTATGGTAATTTATGGTAAAATTGCCAAAGAAAAAGACGGTACGCAAAATTCGTCAAAATGTATACATGGTGGCGCAGCATTTATCGTGCCAATGATACAGTCGTATGCTTTTTTGGATTTGACACCTATTTCAATCAGCGTTGATTTAAAAAATGCATTGTCTAGACAAAATATTCGTATTGACGTACCAAGCCGATTCACTGTAGGTATTAGTACAGAGCCTGCGGTGATGCAAAATGCTGCGGAAAGATTGCTTGGACTTAAGCTAAACGAGATTCAAGAATTGGCAAAAGATATTATTTTCGGTCAGTTAAGGTTGGTTATCGCAACAATGAATATTGAGGAAATCAACACCGACCGTGATAAATTTTTGGATGCTATCTCAAGAAACGTTGAGGGTGAGTTGAAGAAAATCGGTTTGAGATTGATAAACGTTAATATGACAGATATATCCGATGAATCAGGTTATATTGAGGCGTTGGGTAAAGAGGCTGCATCAAGAGCAATAAACGAGGCAAAAATATCCGTTGCTGAGGCAGATAAGCATGGTAGCATAGGTGAGGCACAAGCTCAAAGAGATGAGAGAATAAACGTTTCACAAGCTGAAAGTGAGGCTATTGCGGGCGAAAATAAAGCAAAAGCAGATATTGCTGAGGCTCAAGCAAGACTTAGAGAGAAACAAGCAGAGGCAATGCGTATAGCAGTTGCAGCGGAAAAAATACAAGCCGCTAAAGCGTTGGAAGATGCTTATGCTGCAGAGCAAGAGGCAGAAAAAGCCAGAGCAGAAAAAGAAAAAGCTACTCAAGAGGCGGATGTCATCGTTAAAGTTGAGATTGACAAACGTAAAAAAGAGTTGGAAGCAGAGGCAGAGGCTGAACAAATGCGTAGAAAAGCAAGAGGTGAGGCAGAGGCTATATATGCAAAAATGGAGGCAGAGGCTCGAGGTGTTCAAGCTATGCTAAACGCACAAGCGACAGGTATCAAGAAGATTGTTGAGGCTGCAAACGGCGATGCTGCAAATGCTGTAAGATTAATGGTTGCAGATAAGTTGGAAGAGATAGTTGCTAAACAAGTAGAGGCTATCAAGAATATTAAGATAGACAAAGTTACTGTTTGGGATAGTGGCACAAATGCCGATGGTAAGACAGGTACATCAAACTTTCTTTCGGGTATGATGAAGTCATTACCTCCGCTAACTGAGATGTTTGACATGGCAGGATTGACATTACCTGAATTTATCAAACCTAATGCTGTTCCAAAGGCCGAAGAAGTGCCTGCCGAAAAAGTTAAGGAATAATATTTATTAGAAATTCAAAACAATTAAAAACCCCTTGTATCGTAATGGTATAAGGGGTTTTGATATAATTAATTGATTTCAAAGTAGATAAACTATATTAACTGCGGAAAATGTATTGTTAAAAAAATATTTTATGTTTGATAAAATTTAATATAAAAACGAAAATTTATGCTGAAAATCGGGGGTAATTTTTAAAATATGACTTGATTACTTATGCAATATAGTTATTGTGGTCTAAAAACATTATTTGACAAAATAGAAAAAGTTTATTTTAAAAGCAGTTGCTTTTCAGTTTTCATTTAAAGAAAATTAAAAAAATATTTCTTTGTAGTAAAATTTTTTTAAGTAACAAAAATACAAATAATTGAGTATATGTTTAACAAAAATATTAAAAAAGTCGGTAAAAACTAATAATATTGCAATAAACAGCTGTAAGTAGTTGCAAAGATAAAGTAATTATGCTATATTGGCAATAAT
>CANSGN010000019.1 GCA_947646415.1 uncultured Clostridia bacterium
GCGAGGACGATAACAACAACGGCACTGACGGCAAACCGAATGGTGGTAGTAATGGCGGTGGGTTAGGTGGCTTAACAAACGGCAAAATGTCATTGTTAGATTGGATATTAATCGGCATTGTTTGCTTTATGGCATTGATAATACTTTTAATGTTTGTGTTAAATATAAAGTTAAATAAAAATATTAAAAACTTAAAGTTATTCCGTGAACAAGTTGCTCCTGTAAATGATAAAAACAATATAGATAACAGCGAGGAAATTTTGGATAACTCACAAGCAAATGCATCCGTAATAAATCCGTATACGGTAAAAAACAGTGATTGGACATTTGTTATAAAGGAGAAAGATGTTGTCAATATCGATTTGTTAAATGCCCCTACGGATAAAATAATGTTTTACGCATTTAAAGAGGCAGATGCAAAAGGTATCAAAAAATTCCAATCGCAATTAATGGAAAATATTAAAGAAAATCAAGCAGCGCAAACTGAGGATAACCATTCAAAGGATAGCAAAAAATCTAAAAGTAAAAAAGGTAATAAAAAACAACCAAAATAAGTAGTATCAAATAATAAAACGACGGGTTAACCCGTCGTTTTATTGTGATAATAAATTTACGATTATTTATAAATAAACTAATATTATTTTTTATTGTCTCGTGCAGCAATTTCTTTTCTTATAATTTTGCCGCTAATAGTTTTAGGTAACTCACTTACATATTCTACAATTCGTGGATATTTGTAAGGAGCAGTCGCTTTTTTAACGTGATTTTGCAATTCTTTTGTTAGTTCGTCACTTGGGCTGTAGCCTTTTGCTAAAACTATTGTAGCTTTTACAACTTGACCGCGAAGTGGGTCAGGCGCACCTGTTATGGCACACTCTAAAACCGCAGGGTGTTCGTGAAGAGCAGATTCAACTTCAAAAGGTCCTATCCTATAACCGCTGGATTTAATTATGTCGTCTTTTCTTCCAACAAACCAATAGTAGCCGTCGCTGTCCTTAGTTGCAAGGTCGCCTGTATGATAAACACCGCTACCGAAAGTGTTAAACGTACGTTCTTCATCCTTATGGTATTTATATAGCAAACCTAATTGGTTGTCACGCATTTTTATACAAATTTCGCCTGTTTCGCCATCTAGCACTTCATTTTCGTTGTTGTCGGCAAGATATATGTCGTAAATAGGGGATGGCTTGCCCATACTGCCTTGTTTGATTTGCAAAAATTTATATGTTCCTAGTAATACTGATGATTCTGTTTGTCCAAATCCTTCATAAATTTCAAGTCCCGTAGCTTTGGTAAATTCTTTTGATACCTCGGGATTAAGTGGCTCGCCTGCAGTAGAGCAATGAGTCAAACTCGAAAAATCGTATTTGGATAAATCTTCTTTTATCAAAAACCTATATATGGTAGGCGGTGCGCAAAAAGTTGTAACCTTATATTTTTCTATCATTGGCAATATGTCTGTAGGTGTAAACCTGCCAAAATAGTCGTATACGAAAATAGCAGTACCCGAAATCCACTGTCCGTAGATTCTGCCCCAGCTACATTTTGCCCATCCACTTTCTGCCATGGTCAAATGCAAACCGTCGTCAACAACATCCTGCCAAAATTTTGCGGTAATAATATGTCCTAACGGATATAAATATTTGTGAGCAACCATTTTTGGCTCGCCTGTTGTGCCGCTAGTAAAGTATACCAAAAACATATCGTCATTTTGAGTTTGCCAAGGTGAGGTAAAATCTGCTGTAGTTTGCTCCAATATTTTTGTAAAGTTTAGCATACCGTCAACATCGCCGTGGGTATAAACTGCTTGCAATTTATTGCAGTTTGGTACAGCTTCCAACACGTGTTTTGTAACTTCGTTTTGATTTGTAACAAAAAGCAATTTAACATCTGCGTTGTTACACCTGTATTCGATATCTTTTGCTGTCAATAAAAAAGTTGCAGGCACAAGTACAACGCCAAGTTTGTGACAAGCGGTAGCGATTATCCAATATTCGTAACGTCTGCCAAGCATTGTCATAATAAAGTCGCCTTTTTTAAGGTTGTGAGAAAGTAGTATATTGCAAACTTTATCACTTAATGTTTTAAGCTCGCCAAAAGTTATGATTTTTTCTTCCCCTTCGTCATTGCACCATACAAGAGCTATTTTGTTAGGAGTTAGTTTCGCATATTCATCGACGACATCGTAACCGAAGTTAAAGTTGTCTGGGATTTTGATTCGAGTATTCTTACTGAAATCGTCATAATCCAATGCGTCTACATTGCTACAATATCTGTCTAATAAGTTCATACGATTCTCCTTTTGTATTTATTCATTAAATAATACCACATTTTAACTAAGAAATAAAGCAATTTTGCATACTTAGTTGATTTTTTTTATAAAATGTTGTATACTTTGTATGTAATAAGTATCAAGTAATAATTTTTATATTTCTTAACAATGTTGTTTACTTTTTAATCAAAAGCAATATTGATTGTTTGTGGTTTGTAAAAAATTACAAGTGGTTTGTTTGCAATGATAAATGATAATTAGTTAATTTTAAAAGGAGTGTTTATGCTTAATTCCAATTTTGTAAAACTTGCCGAAACGCTAAACAAGTTGTGTGTAAAAGGCTACAATACAATAGATAAAAGCGATATTTTTGATTGTTTGAAAAGTGATTTTTCACTTGAATGGGACAATGAAATTTTGATGCAGGAAATAAATACTTTAGTTACAAATAAATTTATTATTTTAAAATACCAAGATGAGGAAGTTGTGTGTCTTGCATTTACCGAAATGGGGGAGGAACTTATAAACCGCATTAATATCGCAAGGCAAGAGGTTCAAAAAACTAAAAAACCAAACAAAAAAGACCAAGGCGTGCAATCTGAAAAACCTGTAGCTACAAGTTTTGATTTGAGTGTATCCGCAAGTCAAAATGCGATTATGTCAAGTCTATCTCCCAAAGTTACCGCAAACACAGACAATAAAAAAACTTTAAAAACTTTTTTAATCGGTTTGCTTGGTGGCATATTGGGCGGCGGCATCAGCGGAGCGATTATCACATTATTAGTTTTGTTTTTGTAAATTGCAAAATATAACATAATATTTTTAGTTATAACAAAAAGTTTTAAGATTGATAAATTTGTAAAAGGAGTAAATATGCTTAACAAAAAAGAAAAAGCTGTAATGAAATCGATTTATTATAATTCCGTGGATAAAAATGGCGTATGTTTATTACGTCCGATTGATGTGCTTAACGATATTTCTCCTAAGATAGAAATCAAGGGGAACGACCTTAAAAAGATTATTCACGATTTGGAGCTTGACGATTACTACGAACTAGTGGAATCCAAAAGAAAAGGGGAGACTGTTTGGTGCTTTACTCTTCATCAAAAGGGACAAGCATTTTATCGTGAAATTTTGAATGAAAAAAGGTGGGTTTATTTTAAAATTTCAATGTCCGTTGCACTTGCAATAGGCGTGTTTTTCCTAAAACTTATTTTGGATGCTATTGCAGGCAGATAATCTATATATCAAATTTATATAACATTAAAGGTTGATACATAGTAATAAATAATATTTGATTAGGTAATAAATAATATTGTGATTTATTTTATAGCAAAATAAAATTATTTTAATTAGAAATACATTTCATTTTAACGAATACGAAACATGCGATAACCCCGATTTTTGACGGGTTATTTAAGGATAAAGCAAAATTTATGGATAAATTTCGTTTGGTAAGCAAATACAAACCTTGCGGAGACCAACCGCAAGCCATAGAGTCTTTGGCAGACGGTGTAATTGACGGATTAAAAACACAAGTGCTACTTGGTGTTACAGGCTCCGGCAAAACTTTTACAATGGCCAATGTTATTGAAAAAGTTAATAAACCGACTATTGTCATAGCTCACAATAAGACTCTCGCCGCTCAATTATGCAATGAGTTGCGTGAGTTTTTTCCCGATAATAGAGTGGAGTATTTTGTTTCTTATTATGATTACTATCAACCCGAAGCGTATATACCACGTTCGGATACTTATATTGAAAAGGAATTGCAAATAAATGACGAAATAGATAAACTAAGGCACTCTGCAACAAGTAGCTTGTCCGAAAGGCGAGACGTAATTGTTGTGTGCTCGGTTTCCTGTATTTACGGCTTGGGCGCTCCGCTTGAGTATTACAATATGGCAATATCCTTACGTCCTGGTATGGAACTTGATAGGGACGAATTTATAAGAAGACTTGTAGAGATTCAGTATAAACGCTCTGATATTGATTTTACACGTTCCACATTTAGAGTTCGCGGGGACATTGTGGAAGTAATGAGAGCGGATAATAACGATAAAGGGTTAAGGATAGAGTTTTTTGGGGATGAAATTGACAAAATATCCGAATTTGACTTGGTAACTTCAAGAGCAATCAATACTTTGGAGCATGCAAATATTTTCCCTGCAAGTCACTATGTAGTAAACAGCGAAAGTATGCAAAAGGCACTTGACCAAATAGCAAAAGATATGCTTATTCAGGTTAAATATTTTGAGGAAAAAGGCAAGCTAATAGAGGCTCAAAGGATAAAAGAAAGGGTAAGCTACGATTTGGAAATGATGCGTGAAATGGGGTACTGTAACGGTATAGAAAACTATTCTCGCTATTTTGACGGCAGATTGCCAGGTCAAATGCCATATACGTTATTGGACTTTTTCGGCGATGATTATTTGATGTTTGTAGATGAGTCGCATATTACGTTGCCTCAGCTTAGGGCAATGTTCAACGGAGACAGAGCGAGGAAAACCAATCTTGTGGAATACGGCTTTAGGCTGCCATCTGCTTTTGACAACAGACCGCTTGCGTTTGAGGAATTTAACAGTAAAATAAGTCAAATTATTTGTGTTTCCGCAACTCCTGCGGATTATGAACTTAAACTTGCGGATAATGTTGCAGAGCAACTTATTCGTCCGACAGGTTTGCTTGACCCTAAAGTAGAAGTTCGACCTATCGACGGACAGATAGACGATTTGTTATCCGAAATCAATACTGTTGTTGCGACGGGACATAGGGTATTGGTTACGACATTGACCAAAAAGATGAGCGAATCGCTTACCAACTATTTAAAAGAGCATAATGTGCGAGTAAATTATATGCATTCGGAAATAGATGCGTTGGAAAGAATCGAGATTATAGGCGGTTTGCGACGTGGAGAATTTGACGTGCTTGTTGGTATCAACTTGCTTAGAGAGGGATTGGATATACCAGAAGTTCAACTTGTTGCGATTTTGGATGCGGATAAGGAAGGCTTTTTACGTTCGGAAACTTCGCTTGTACAAACAATAGGAAGAGCGGCAAGAAACAGCGAGGGTAGAGTTATTATGTATGCGGATACTATGACTGATAGTATGAAAGCCGCAATAAGCGAAACCAACCGCCGTAGGGAAGTGCAAAATCAATATAATATCGAACATAATATAGTGCCAAAAACTATTGTTAAAGATGTTGTTAACACGTTGGAAATTACCAAGAAAATTGACACTAAAAACGATAAAAAGCTTACGAAAATCGATATATATCGCGAAATTGACATACTTAAAAGCAGAATGGCTATTGCAAGTAGCAAGCTTGATTTCGAAGCAGCTATTCAATATCGTGAGGCTATAAGCGAGCTTAAAAAACAGCTTAGAGAAATGCAGTAAATTAACAAAATTTAAAACTTAAAAAAGAAAAATTTGTGGTGAAATATGAAAGACGAAATAATTGTCAGAGGTGCAAGAGAAAACAATTTAAAAAATATAAATGTGACAATACCAAGGGATAAATTGGTTGTGTTTACCGGACTTTCTGGCTCCGGTAAATCGTCACTTGCTTTTGATACTATTTTTGCAGAGGGACAAAGACGTTATATTGAAAGTTTGTCATCTTATGCAAGAATGTTTTTGGGACAAATGGATAAGCCTGATGTGGACGGTATTGAGGGGATATCTCCCGCTATTTCAATCGACCAAAAGACAACTTCACACAACCCGCGTTCCACAGTTGGTACTGTTACGGAAATTTATGACTATTTAAGACTGCTATATGCAAGAATCGGTATTCCTCATTGTCCGAAATGCGGTAAGGAAATTAAGCATCAAACGGTTGACCAAATTGTAGATAAAATTATCGCTTTTGGGGATAAAACAAAAGTTGTAATCGTTGCTCCTGTCGTTCGTGGCAGAAAGGGCGAATATACAAAACAACTTGACGGATACAGGAAAAGCGGATATTTGAGGGTGCAAATCGACGGAATTGATTATTCTCTTGATAGCGACGAAGTTGTTTTGGACAAGAATGTCAAACATAATATAAATGTGGTTATTGATAGGTTGGTTATTAAAGAGGGTATATCAAAAAGACTTTCCGACAGTGTGGAAAATGCCTTAAAGCTTGCAGGCGGTTTGGTGGAAGCTCAAATAGACGGAACTCGTCAGTTGTTTTCTATCAATTACGCTTGTCCCGACTGTGACATTTCCATTGAAGAACTTGCTCCAAGAATGTTCAGCTTCAACAATCCGTTTGGAGCTTGTCCTAAGTGCCATGGTTTGGGTTTTAACAATGTGATAGATATTAACAAGCTTGTAAAAGATTGGAATAAGTCACTTAGCGACGGTGCTATTGAAGTTTCGGGTTGGAACTTGGATACAAGCAGAATATCCAGCAGTGTTTTGAGGGTTGTTGCAAAGCAAAACGGCTTTGATTTAAACACTCCGCTTAAAGATTTGCCTAAAAAAGCTATTGATTTGCTTATGTATGGCGACGATAAGGAATACACTGTAAATTACGCATCTTCCTCCTTTAACGGGGCTTATAAAATGAAGTTTGAGGGCGTTGCAAGTAATTTGGAGAGGAGATATAACGAAACAACTTCCGATTTTGTAAAGCAAGAGATTGAAAGATATATGACACAGGAGCCTTGTGACTTGTGCCATGGAAAAAGGCTTAAAAAGGAAGCTTTATCTGTAACAGTCGGAGGGATGAATATTGCCGAACTTTGCGATTTGCCTATTATAAAAGCAAAGGAATTTTTTGAAAAGTTAACTTTGACAAATACCGAAATGCAAATTGCAAAACAAATTTTGACGGAAATAAACGCACGACTTAGCTTTTTGTGCAATGTCGGTTTGACATATTTAACACTTTCTCGTTCTGCGGGAACTTTGTCCGGTGGCGAAGCACAACGAATCAGGCTTGCAACTCAAATTGGTAGCGGTCTTACGGGAGTTTTGTATATTTTGGACGAGCCAAGCATAGGTTTGCACCAAAGAGATAACGAAAAACTGCTAAAAACATTGCAATCGTTGAGAGATTTAGGCAATTCGTTGATTGTAGTAGAGCACGATGAAGACACTATGCGTTTAGCCGATTATATTGTAGATATCGGTCCGAAAGCAGGTGTTCACGGCGGAGAGGTTGTTTGTTGCGGTACTCCGGAAGAAGTTATGAATTGCGAGCAGTCTATAACAGGTCAATATATGAGCGGCAAAAAGAAAATTGCGGTGCCTAAAACAAGAAGAAAAGGCAACGGATTGTATATCACAGTTAATGGTGCAAAGCAAAATAACTTGAAAAATGTTTCGGTTAAAATCCCGCTTGGAAAGTTCAATGCAGTTACGGGCGTATCGGGTAGCGGTAAGTCAAGTTTGGTAAATGGTATTATTTATCCTGTTTTGCAAGCTAAACTTAATGGCGCAAGGCAAAAATTCACTAATTGCGATAGCATTGACGGGATTGAAAACTTGGATAAGGTTATTTGTATCGACCAATCACCGATAGGCAGAACTCCGCGTTCCAACCCTGCAACTTATACGGGTGTATTTTCCGCAATAAGGGAATTGTTTGCAAGCACTCCCGAAGCAAAGGCTCGCGGTTATAAAGCAGGTAGATTTAGCTTTAATGTGGCAGGCGGCAGGTGCGAAAACTGTTCGGGCGATGGTATTATAAAAATAGAAATGCACTTTTTGTCCGATGTTTATGTGCCTTGCGAGGTGTGCGGCGGTAAACGTTACAATAGAGAGACCTTGCAAGTAACATACAAAGGAAAGTCAATTTACGATGTTTTGGAAATGACTGTAGACGAGGCATGTGTATTTTTTGAAAATTTGCCGTCTATTTATAAAAAAATAAAAACTTTGCAAGAGGTCGGTCTTGGTTATATCAAATTAGGACAATCTGCAACGACATTGTCGGGTGGCGAAGCTCAAAGGGTAAAACTTGCTACCGAGCTTGCAAAACGCAGTACAGGAAAAACTTTTTATATTTTGGACGAACCTACAACAGGTCTTCATACACACGATGTCAAAAAGTTAATTGGCATTTTGGATAAACTTTGCGATATGGGCAACACAGTCCTTGTAATAGAGCATAACTTGGATGTTATTAAAGTAGCGGATAATATTATAGATTTAGGACCTGAGGGCGGCGATGACGGCGGTAGGATTTTAATTACAGGCACTCCGGAAGAAGTCGCTAAGTTTGAGGAAAGTTATACGGGTAAATTCCTTAAGGATAAACTTGAGGATAAATAAAAGTAATATAAATTACAATAATTACAAAACAGCTTATTGGATATCGATAAGCTGTTTTGCTATGTTATGAAAATCTAATATTTATAATTAAATAAAGTAGAATAAAATAATTCTTTTGTATATTAGCTAAGTTTCGTGACGATATGAGAAAAAAGTGTCAGAAAAAGTATACTTTTTCTGACACTTTGTATAGTTATTATTTTTAAAAATGTTGGTTATAATAATCGTAAAATATACCAATATTACCTATTTGTATTATATAATATTCGATAAAATTTGTCAACACTTTTTTGTCAGAAAAAGTATACCTTTTCTGACATAATTGATAAAAAATACTTGCGAAAATCGGTACTAATGCGAAAAAAATAATTAATTATAAAAAGGAGAAAGAGTATGTATTGTAAAAATTGTGGGGCGGAAATGCCTGACGGTGCTGTTTTATGTGTAAAATGCGGTTATATGAAATCCGATATTACAAATGTGACAGAATCTGGTAGTAGTACAAAGGCAAAGAAAGGTAGTAAAGCTTTAGTTCTTAGCATTTGTATTAGCATAGTAAATATTATAATGTGCATAACTTGTTGCGTATTATTGGCTGTCAGTGTAAATAGTTATGTATCGACTAATAAAATGCTTAAGTTTAGGGATATATTAGATGCTGTGGATGCAAATTTGGAGACTGATTATTCCAGCCAAGGAATGGTAACAAAGTATAAAAATTATAACGATGTTTATGTAAAGTATCGATATAATGGCTTTGAGAAAGATGTAGACAATGTGTTGGTCTTATTGATTTTGGGTGATAAAGGATATAACTGTGATTATGTATATACAGTTTGTAGGGAAATTGATATTGACAATGCGATTAAGTGTATGAAAGAGCAACTTAGGGGGTAAATTATGAATAAAAAAGCAGTCAACATAGTTTTTTATGTCACTAATATAACATTTGTTTTTTTTGTTTTTGGTGTTAATTTTATTTTTTGTTTTTGCAACAAACTTTCAATATCAAAATTATCGTAAAAATAGTAATATAATGCAGGTACAGCAACAAATAGATTCGCAATATAAATTGAACTATGACAATGGTTATTCCAGATATTTGGGACATGATGTTCAAGGAATATATATTTTTCAAATATCTTTGAACAGCAAAACGGATGACAATCAATTTACACCTAGTGAAACATTTTATGTAGCCTATAACATTAAGCAAAATTCTTTGATTGCCAAAGAGGATACTTTGGAGAATTTGATAAAAATGACAGGGTACATAAGTAATTATATAGAATATCAAAATACAGATTGGTAATAAATTTTTTTAAATAGCAAAAAATTATCACAAACAGCATTTGTTTTGTATATAATATAGTAAGTTAAATTTGTAACAATAAGCCTAAAACATAAGTTTAAGCTATTAATATAAAATTTTTCAAAATTTTCAAAAAAATACTTGACAAAGTGTTTTATATTTATTATACTATGTGAGTACAAAACAAAATTTGCCCTAATAGCTCAGTCGGTAGAGCATGCGGCTGTTAACCGCAGTGTCACAGGTTCGAGTCCTGTTTGGGGCGCCAAGGAAATAAGACGAGCTACTATATTAAGTTCGTCTTATTTTTTGTTAATGAGTATTTTTGTGAAAGAATGTCACTAAAAAGTGGGCATTTTGAATACACCAATTTTGTCGTTAAGAAAATAAAATGAACTAATATGTAGTAAATGAGTTTTTTCTAAGTAATTAAAATTTAAAATCACTTAACTTTAAATAATGAGGAATTGCAAATGTTAAAACAAAAGAAACTTATATTTTTTTACATCATAATAATTGCATTAATGCTTACAACTGCTTTATTTTGTACAACTGGCTGTACAGAGAAAAATAACTTTAAATTAGAAAATGATATTCTTACACTATACGGCAGTGGCTCACTAACAAATTTTTGGAATGAAAAATTAGCTATAAAAGAAATAAAATTTTCACCAAAAAGCAAGTTTACATCTTTTGAAACTGGTGTTTTTCAAAATATGGAAAATTTAGAAAAAATTGAAATTCCTAAGTCCATTGTTGAAATCAAAACGGATGCTTTTGCCGATTGTAAAAACCTCAATGCTGTTTATTATCAAGGAAGTGCATTAGATTGGGCAAAAATAAAATTTACTGGCAAATATTCTTGCCCTAATACAATTACAGGAAATATTTTTTTTAATAATGAAAAACTTGAAAAATTGGTTGTTGAAGATGATGTAATTAATGAAATCAATGATTATGCATTTAGCAATATTGATACACTTGAAGAAATAAATATTTCAACATCAAAAATTGGTGAAGAAGCATTTGCGAATTGCAAAAATTTAAAAATTGTAAATTTGAAGAATATTTTTGATATTGGACAAGGTGCGTTTTTGGGATGTGCAAAAATAGAAAAAACTAATTATATAGAAGATAAGAATACTTGGGGAACTATTAGCTTTCGAGATAAGACATCTAATCCCATTTATTATTCACATATTTTATATATAAACAACAATTTAGCTGAAAATATAAAAATTAATAGTAATATATATCAATATGCTTTTTATAATTGCAAAAGTTTGAAAAGTATAGAAATTGGGAACGAATCAGTTGATATTGGAGATTCTGCTTTTTACAATTGTGAAAATTTAATTAATGTAAATATTAGCAATAGCTTAGAACAAATTAATCAGTTCGCATTTTTCAATTGCACAAATTTGAAAAATATAAATATTGGCAACAACTTGCAATATATTGGAGATTCTGCTTTCTACAATTGTGAACAAGCGAATATTAATATACCCGATGATAACAAAATAAAATATTTTAGAAAAAACTGCTTTTATAACTGCAAAAAATTAAAAAGTTTTAAATTTTATGAATTTACTGAAAGTATATATGAATATGCCTTTAGTAAGTGTGAATCTTTAACAGAAATAGATATAAGTAATGATGATATAGAAATTGAGTATTCTGCATTTGCTGAATGTATTAATTTAACAAAATTATCTATTCCAAAAATACCCCCATTTCGTGTTTTAGGTTATTATTTTGGAAATAACACAAATGAAAACTGTGAGTCAGTGTATCAAGGTGACAAATATTATCGTATTCCAAAAACATTGAAAACAATTATTTTAAAAAATGATAAGTATGTTGTTGACGATTGTTTTTTTAATTGTTCGATGATAGAAAATATAACTATACCAAAATCGGTAAATAGTATAGGTGAAAATGCATTTAAAAATTGCACAAATTTAAAAAATATTTATTATTGTGGAACTATTGATGATTGGGTAAAAATAAGAAAAAATTCTTATATTTTCAATTTGGGCACAAAATTTTTTATAGACAATAATGAAATAACTGATATTGTTTTAGATTCTGATAAAATAGAAAACTATTCATTTGCTAATTTAACTAGTTTAAAAAGTGTGAAATTTACCGAAAAACTAGTAAAAATTGGCAAGTATGCTTTTACTAATTGTAGGTTGTTGGACAACATTAATTTTGAAGAGGCTGTAAATTTTACTTATATGGAATGGTACTGTTTTTCAGAATGTAAAAGTTTGATAGAAGTAGATTTGTCAAAATGCACTAAATTAGTGGAATTAGGTTATAATGCATTTTATAACTGCTCAAATTTGAACAATTTAATACTACCACCTCAGCTAAATAATAAAAATTTAACGGCACAAACGAGGGAGTAATATGTATTCAAAAGTTGCAATAAAGATTTATTCGGCAATTAAACATGGAAAAATTAAAACGCGAAAAGAGTTTTGGGAAAGCTATTTTGATATTAATTATTGGAAAAATTTGGATATTGCGACAGAAAATGACGCAGTTTATTTAAATGAAAACAAATTTAATTTGATTTGTATTTTTGATAATGAATTTCCAAAAATTAATGAAAATTTAAAACAATCCGATAAGCCTTTTTTGTTTGTTTATGTTGGCGACATAGCTTTACTTGGTAAAATTAATCACAATATAGCAGTTATTGGAGTACTGAATCCAAGTGAAAATATTGCACGCAGAGAAAAGGAAATTGTACAAATATTGATTACAAACAACCAAAATATTGTTAGTGGGCTTGCGATTGGGTGTGATAGTATTGCTCATAAAGTTTGCATTCAATATGGAAAGAAAACGATTGCTTTTTTGCCATCCACTTTGGAAAATTTTTATCCAAAGGTAAATAAAAATTTGGCAAATGAAATTATTTTAAATGGTGGATTGATTGTTACGGAATATGTGCTAGAATCAAAAAATAAATATGACAGCGTCAACAGATTTGTTGAAAGGGATAGATTGCAAGTTATGTTTGCAAAAGCTGTGGTCCTAATTGCAAGTTTTAGGAAAGGCGAGGGAGATAGCGGAAGCAGACATGCAATGTTAAAAGCTAAACAATATGGTCTTCAAAGATATGCTATGTATAACGAAAAAACGGACAATGAGGACAAAATGTTTGGTTTAAATAAGGATTTAATTGAAAGTGGCGTAACAATTTTAACACAATCAAATATTAAGGACTTGATAAATTGAAAGTTATAGTTGATTTGGATGATACTTTAGTTGCAGCAAATTTTAATACCTAAATTGAGCAATCAATCTAGGTATTATTTTTTTTATTGGGATAAATTTTCTTGAAACATATTGCAAAGTTGGTGGTTTTATGGTAAAATTTATTAATTAAATAATTAAGGGGTAGTTATGAAGTTATCGGAATTTGGGATAA
Source organism: uncultured Clostridia bacterium (assembly GCA_947646415.1). Taxonomy (GTDB): domain Bacteria; phylum Bacillota; class Clostridia; order Christensenellales; family UBA3700; genus MGBC100798. The sequence continues at coordinate 13,302 of CANSGN010000019.1, forward strand.
GTAAGGATAGCAGTAATTTATCGGAAAAGATTTATAATGTTTTTAAGGAAATTAAGGAAAAGGGTATAGATTTGCTTGAGTGGGACGTTAATGACCTTGTGTTTGACAGGGATTTTATACGCGAACAAATGTATATTTCCAACACTGCGAGCGAAAAAGAACTTGCTAATTCTATGCGAAACATTGCAATCAAAGCGGAAGGACTTGAAAATTTGACCATTGACGGTATGGGTAATCGTATTTTATTTAATAATAGAGCGGTGCAGATTGCTTTGCTTAACTGTAAAAATATTGTGTTTAAAAACTTTATGATTGATTATGTCAATCCTTCGGTTGCGGAGTTTAAAGTTGTCGGCAAAGGTTTTGGGTATGTGGATATATCTATAAATCAAGATACGCTATACACCATTAAATGTGGCAGACTGCATTTTTGCTATGATGACAAAAGCCGTTGCGTGATACAGGAATTTAATCCTACAACAGAAATAACCCGTCGTTTGGATTTTGTTTCGTATACTAGCCATAATGTTTTTAACAACAAAAGATGTAAAAAACTTAATAACGATATTATAAGAGTTTATACATGGCTAAAATGTTTTGAATTGGGAAATACTTATCAACTTAATTGGGTAAGACGCGACGGAACTTGCTTTTTTATGGATAAGTGTAAAGATATCGTAATAGATAATTGTATGTTTTTGTATATGCATGGTATGGGAGTGCTTGCACAATTAACTGAAAATGTAACGATAAAAGATACCTCCTTTATGCCAAATGGTGTCCATCGCAGAACAACAGCTTCCTTTGCCGACATTATGCACTTTGTAAATTGCAAAGGAGTTATGAATGTAAACAAGGTAATGGTTGACGGCACACGTGATGACGTTATAAATAATCATGGCATACATTTTAAAATAGTAAAAGTGGACGGAAATAAAGTTCAATGCAAATTTGCACATCCTCAAGCTTATGGCTTTAATTGCTTTTTTGAGGGGGATGAAATTGAGTTTATCGACTCTTCGAGTTTGTTGCCTGTAGGTAGTGCAAAAGTTAAGCAAAGCAATATGATTAGCCCAAGAATTACCGAAATTGAGCTTTGCGATATTGCTGACAACAGCGTAATTAAAGTAGGAGACGTGCTAGAAAATGCAACTTGGACATCTTCGCTTATTGTGGATACCCTTGAAACATATAATGTGCCTACAAGAGGAATACTTGTAACTACACGTAAACCTGTTGTTATCAAAAATTGCGTTTTCCACAAATGCTATATGCCTACAATTCATATATCCGATGATGCTCGCAGTTGGTACGAAAGCGGCTATTGCACGGATGTTTTGATTGAAAATAATGTGTTTGATAACTGCGAAGACTATGCGATAAGCATTTGGCCTGAAAATACGGGCAATAAACCTGTACATAAAAACATTAGGATATTAAACAATAAGTTTATTTCGGACAACGGCAAAATTTTGATTGCAAAATGTGCCGACGGCGTAATATTTGATAATAATGAGATTATAACTGAGCAAAAAGTGGATGTTAAATTGAATAATTTGGAAAATTCGAAAATTAATTTGTAAAAATAGTAATTATTATTATTTACAAATCAATAAAATTAGTGTATAATCATTTGTAGGATAAAATAAAAAAATTGTTTTTTATTTGCTGATATCCTAATTAATAAGTAATAAATTTTACGATATAAGGAGAAAAGTGTTTTGGCTAAAGTTACAATGAATAAAGCCTTGTGCAAAAGTTGCGGACTTTGCGTTACTGCATGTCCTAAACAAATTATCAAAATTAGCACAACAGATATGAATAACAAAGGCTATTTTGTTGCCGAAGTTATTGATATGGAAAAGTGTATCGGTTGTGCATTTTGTGCGACTATGTGTCCTGATTGCGTTATAGAGGTGGAGAAATAATGGAAGATAAAGTTTTGATGAAAGGCAATGAAGCTATTGCCGAGGCAGCTATTCGCGGAGGCTGCAGAGCGTTTTTCGGTTATCCTATCACTCCGCAAAACGAAATTCCCGAGTATATGTCGGTACGTATGCCTGAAGTTGGAGGAGTATTTATCCAATCCGAAAGTGAAGTTGCGGCAATTAATATGGTTTATGGTGCAGGTGGCACAGGTGTAAGAGCTATGACTAGTAGTTCATCTCCCGGTATTTCCCTAAAGCAAGAGGGTATAAGCTACATTTGCGGTGCGGAAATCCCATGTGTAATAGTTAACATGGTAAGAAGTGGTCCTGGACTTGGCGGTATTCAACCTGCTCAATGTGACTATTTCCAAGCTGTAAAAGGTGGCGGCCACGGCGATTATAAAATGTTGGTTTACGGACCAAACAGCGTTCAAGAATGTATGGACTTGATGTACAATGCTTTTGATAAAGCTTTTGAATATCGTATTCCTGTAATGATTTTGGGCGACGGTATGTTAGGTCAAATTATGGAGCCTGTAACTTTGCCTCCAATGAAAGATATGTCAAAAGACATTCGTCCTGATTGGGCAACAGACGGCACAAGATTTGGCAAACAACATAGAGTTATAAATTCTTTGTATATTCAACCTGATGAGCTTGAGGCAGTTAACCACAAGTTATTTGCAAAGTATGATTTGATGGCTGAAAAGGAAACTATGTGCGAAGAATATTTGTGCGAAGATGCCGAAATCGTGCTTACTGCTTATGGTACTGTAGCACGTATAGTAAAAAGTGCCGTGGATATGTTGCGTGAGCAAGGTCACAAGGTTGGTATGATTAGACCTATAACTTTGTTCCCTTTCCCAACTGCAAACTACGAGAAAATTGCAAATATGTCTAATGTTAAGGAGATAATGTCTATCGAACTTTCCATGGGACAAATGATAGAAGATGTTAAATTGAGTGTAAACGGCAAAAAACCTGTTAAATTTTACGGCAGATGCGGTGGTAATGTAATGACTGCCGAGGATATTGTGGCTGAAGTTTTAAAGGAGGAAAAGTAATATGAAAAAAGTTTTTGAAAAACCTAAAATGTTGACTGATGTTCCTTTTCACTATTGCCCTGGCTGTTCACATGGTATTGTACATAGAATGGTTGCAAGTGCTATTGACAAATTGAATGCGGAAAAAGTTATCGGCGTAGCACCCGTAGGTTGTGCGGTTTTTGCTTACGATTATTTTAATTGCGATATGCAAGAGGCAGCACACGGCAGAGCGCCAGCAGTTGCTACAGGTATCAAACGTACCAATCCCGATGCTATAGTTTTTGCTTATCAAGGCGACGGAGACTTGGCAAGTATCGGTATGGCGGAAATTGTTCATGCCGCAGCAAGAAGTGAAAATATTACAGTAATATTTATTAACAATGCAATTTACGGAATGACGGGCGGACAAATGGCACCTACTACAATGATTGGTCAAAAAGCTACTACTTGTCAACAAGGCAGAAGTGTAGAGCTTAACGGTTATCCTATTCACGTATCAGAAATGTTGGCTCAATTACAAGGTCCTTGCTATATTGAAAGAGTTTCCACTCACGATGTAAAACACGTTAAACAAGCGGAAAAAGCTATTGACAGAGCTTTTCGTAATCAAGCAGAGGGCAAAGGTTTCAGTTTGGTAGAAGTTTTGTCTTCTTGTCCTACAAATTGGGGCAAAAATCCTCTTGATGCAATGAAGTGGGTTGAAGAAGAAATGTGTAAGATTTATCCTTTGGGAGTATTTAAGGACACTGCAAAGGAGGAAAAATAATGGATAAGATTATAATTGCCGGTTTCGGCGGACAAGGTGTTTTGTCGTTAGGTCAATTTATTGCGTATTCTGCAATGTATGAGGGTAAGGAAGTTTCTTGGCTTCCGTCTTATGGCCCTGAAATGCGTGGCGGTACTGCAAACTGTAGCGTTTGCGTGGACAACAGCCCAATAGCATCTCCTATTATTGCAGTTCCGGATACTTTGATTGCTATGAACAAGCCAAGTTTGGATAAATTTGTAAACAGCGTAAGAGCAGGCGGTACGATTATCGTAAACAGTTCATTGATAGCTGACAAAGTAGAGAGGACAGATGTAAAAGTTATTTATGTAGATGCAAATAAAATTGCGTTGGAAGCACAAAATCCAAAGGCTGCAAACCTTGTTATTTTTGGTTCGTATGTAAAACACAGCGGCTCACTTGATAAGGAAAATGCCGTAAACACAATAAGCAAAATTTTTGCTAAAAAACCAAAGTTTATCCCATCTAATATTAAGGCGTTTGAATTGGGATTTGCATTGGATTGATTGCAACTAACTATGTTTAAATAGTAAGTGTAAAATTAAACTAAATTGAATAACAAATAAAAACAAGGCGACTTTTAAGTCGTCTTGTTTTTTTATCTTTAATATAGTTATTGAATTGTCATTTATATAAGCTTTAATATACTAAAAGCTTATTAATACTATAGTTATTTATCTTGTTTTGGTAAAGTCATAGTTTTCGATACCAAGCAGATAATCGCTTGAAACATCAAAATATATTGCCAGATTTTTTATGTTGCTGGCAGTCGGCTCGCTTATATTTTTTTCCCACTTCATAACGGCAACATCGCTTACTCCAATGGCTTTGCCAAGGGTCATCAAGGATATATCATTTTCTTTACGTAATTCTTTTAATCTGTCTGCTAATTCTTTCATAATTTTATTATACTAACTTTTGTTAACAAATGCGTTGACACTAATTATAGTTTGTGTTATTATATAAATGTTAACTATAGTTAGTGAAAAGTACTTTTATCTTTTTCATTAAATGGTTAGTAAATATAAAATTTAGGAGGAAAAAATGAAAAAAAGTAAGATATTTGCAGTGTTTATGGCGATATTTATGATTTGCAGTTTGCTGTTTACATTTACTGCATGTGCTTTTGATTCGGACGGTGACGATACCGAAAATCCGGGGAATCCTGAAAATCCCGGCAATCCAACACCGCCTACTACACATACTCATAGTTGGGCAACAAGTTATACGTTTGATGAGGAATATCATTGGTTTACATGTAGCGGTTGTAGCGAAATAAAAGACAAAACCGAGCATATCTATACTGATGGTTTATGTGTTTGCGGTAAAGAGGAAAGTATACCTATTGTGCAAGGTTTGCAATATTCTTTAAGCAAAGACGGAACTTATGCGGTTTGTTTGGGATTTAATGAGGGGGCGATAAGAGATAAGCTTGTAGAAATCGCAGCCGAATACAACGGAGTTCCTGTAAAAGAAATTGCTGACAAAGCTTTTTTCAGGGAGTATGATATTGAAAAAATTGTAATGCCTAACACTATCGAAGTAATAGGTGAATATGCTTTTCAAAGGTGTGAAGCATTGAAAGAAATTAATATTTCTACCAATACTAAGACTATTAAAACATGTGCTTTTTCCTACATTGCAATAAAAGAGGTTGTTATTCCTGCAAGCGTACAAAATATTGAAAATTACGCATTTTGGGCATGCTCTAATTTGATTAATGCGACTGTTAATTGCCCTAAAGTTTATGTTTATACCTTTTATAATTGTGCAAATTTGCAAAATGTGACATTTGGGGATAGTGTAAATGTTATTGACAAAAATAGTATATATCAATGTACTAATATTGACAAATTATATGTGCCTAGCAGTGTAGAAAGTATGGGTGACACCATTGCCAACGGAATAAACGGCACAACGATATATTGCGAGGCACAAAGTAAGCCTGTCGGCTGGAGTACCGAATGGGTAAAGAGTACATATTACTGTGCAGTAATTTGGGATTGTTTAAATAATAACAAAGATGAAAACGGTTATGAATATGTTAGAGTAAATGGCATTAAATATAGTTTGAAAGACGGTCAAGCAAATGTGGCATTGCAACTAAAAAATACAAGCGGAGATTTGGAGGTAGCAAGCAATATAGAGCATAAAGGACAAAATTATTCGGTAGTAAATATCAATGAAAATGCCTTTAAAAACTGTACTGTTTTGACGGGAATAGTGTTGCCCGATAGTTTGACCGATATAGGGAAAAATGCTTTTTATGGTTGTAGTGGACTTAAGGAAATCGTAATACCTAATACGATTACAGAAATAAAAGACTATACTTTTAACGGATGTATAGCACTTGAAAAATTAGTATTGCAGGAAGGTTTGAAAACTATCGGCAAAAGTGCATTTTACGGTTGTAAGCAACTTACAGAACTTACTTTGCCTGACAGTGTAACTAAAATTGTATCAAGTCCGTTCAATAATTGTACATCTCTTGTATTAAAAACAACAAAAACTACAAAACCTAGCGGTTGGGATTTGAATTGGGGATACGGCTGTGATATGCGTTTGTATGATTGTAACAACAGTACTATCGTTAACGGTATTGGATATACAATAAAAAATAATCAAGCAATCGCAAGTGCAGCAAAAAAATCTTTGTCGGGAAAAGTGACTGTCGAATCACAGGTAAATATAAACGGTGCGAATTATTCGGTTACGGAAATTATAACCGAGCTATGTTATAGAAATGAAAACATAACCGATTTGGTAATTCCAGACAGTGTAACGACTATAGGTAACAATGCTTTTTATGACTGCATAAATATGAAAACCTTGGTTATTAAAAACGGATTTATCGGCGACTATGCGTTTGATGGTTGCGAAAGTTTAAAATCGATAAATTTACAGGGAGTTAACCGTATAGGTGTTGCATCATTTATAAGTTGTGTTGGATTGGATACTATTGAAATACCTAATAGTGTAACTCAAATTGGTAAAGATGCGTTCAATTACTGTTTTGGTCTTAGCCGAGTTAAAATATCTGCAAGTGTAACTACTATGGGCGAAAAAGCTATCCAAGGTGCAAGTGCGGTAATTTACTGCGAGGCAAAAAGTAAACCGTCCGGTTGGAATACAGCTTGGTTTAACGGCGAAAATGTTTCCGTAGTATGGGATTGCAATAATAATAGTTTGGATGAAAACGGATATATAACAACTGTTGTAGAAGGGGTTACTTATGGCTTGAAAAACGGCACTGCAACTGTTAAACGCCATTCGGTAAATTTGGCAGGCGATGTAGTTATTAAGGACAGCATAGAATACAACTCACAATCTTATCAAGTTACAAGCTTGTCGGACAGAGCATTTTATCAATGCGATAAAATGACAAGTATAGTTATTCCTCAAGGAGTTACGACAATAGGTAATTATGTTTTTTATGATTGTACAAGTCTGATATCTGCAAGTTTGGCAGATAGTGTTGTAAATATAGGTAAAAACCTATTTTACGGTTGCAGTAATTTAAAAGATATAAGATTACCGTCAAACATAAAAACATTAGCAGACCGCATGTTTTACGGCTGTTATCAAATAACCGAGTTTGTAGTACCGTCTACAGTTACTACAATAGATTATTGGGCGCTTGGCGGTTGTTTGTATATGACAAAAGTGGTAATACCAAGTACCGTTATTAATATTTCTAAAGAAATATTTTATAACAGCTATGATGTTGTTATATACTGCGAAGTAGCTAGCAAGCCTAGCGGTTGGGAAAATGAATGGGATTTGGAGTTTGGTTATAATGAGACAAATAAAAGATTCCGTCCTGTTGTTTGGGATTATAAAAATAACGAAGTAGCCAACGACGGCAAAATTTACGCTACTGTTGACAATTTAAGATACTCATTGTATGACGGGGAAGCAGTAATCGAAAAGCAAAACAGAACTATGACGGGCAGTGTAGTAATTCCTAACAGCGTTACATACAAAGGTAACACATATAGCGTTAGCAGTATGACAACAGGTGCATTTGGAAATTGTAATTATATAACTGCTTTGACAATACATGAGGGTATAACTGTAATTAGTGAAAACGCTTTTCAAAACTGCACAAAACTTGCACAAGTAAATTTGCCAAAGAGCTTAACTAAAATGGAGAAATATGCTTTTGACAAAATTACGGAGAAAGTGACATTTAATTACGCAGGTACAAAAAGCGAGTGGAAACTTGTTTCTAAAGGAAGTAATTGGTATCCTAAATCTTATACCGTGGTTTGCACAGACGGTACGGTTTAATAAAACAATCTAATATAAAATATAGCACTGCTGTTTTGGCAGTGCTATATTAATTTTGTAAAAAACCTTTTGAAAATCGGTACTTTTAGCAGTTATTTGCTTGGAATATAATTTTCAAATATAAAATTATCCGAATAATCAAGTGCAGTTAAATAGCTTTGTTTGTCAATAATCGTCCTGCTAATAATATAGGCGTACGGGTTATGAAACAAAAAGTCATCCAAGTACTTGTTTGGCAGATTATTGATATCGCAAATTATAAAATCAGGCTTTATAAGTTTAAATTTGTTTACGTTTGCAAACAGTATTACATTGTAAATCAATTTGGATGATGACTTTTTTAAAATAACTCCGCAAGGGTAATCCTTTTTTGTCTTTTTGATATAAAAATACATTGAGTAATCGGTTGCGACCATTGCTGTTTTGCCTTTATAAAAAGCAAGTTGTTTGGATAGTTCAGTAATAATCTTTTTATAGATTTTACCTGCCGGTATACGAAAAATTATACCAACTTTGCCGTCGACTAACCTTAGTACGTCGTTAAGCAGTGGAACATTGTCCGCTGTATTTAAAAGCTTTAGATTTTCATAATCGTCTGAAGATATATGCTCGATTTTTTTGTGAGAACTTAGTAGCATTGCAGATTTTTTACTATCGCAAACCACTAGCTGTCCGTCTTTTGTCATACTTATGTTTAAAAACAAATTATAGCCGCAATCAACCGCTTTTGTGATTGCAGGTAAAGAGTTTTCCGCTATTTCGTTGTTGTCAAAAAGTCCTTTGTTGCAAATCGGACTGTTTTTTATCCAAGAATTTTTCATAATTTTAAACCAAAATACCTTAATTATATTTATAGTATAATGTTATTTTTGCTCAAAGTCAATACGATTAGTCATAAATATAGTAAAAATAATTGATATTTTATAAAAATTATTATACAATAGATATGATAAAAAATAAATTGAAAAGTCTGTTTAATCTATTTATTAATTGTGGAGGACAAAATGTCAGTAAGGCAGGAACATATCCGAAATTTTTGTATTGTCGCACATATCGACCATGGTAAAAGTACACTTGCGGACCGTATTATGGACGTAACCGAAACCGTGAGCAAACGCGACCAAAAGCAACAACTTTTGGATAGTATGGATATTGAAAGGGAGAGGGGAATAACCATAAAACTTACTCCCGTAAAAATGAAATACAACTATAAAGGGGAGGATTATTATCTTAATTTGATAGACACCCCTGGACATGTTGACTTTACTTACGAGGTATCGCGTTCGCTTGCTGCTTGCGAGGGTGCGATATTGATTGTGGATGCCTCTCAAGGTATTGAGGCTCAAACTTTGACAAACGTTTACCTTGCACTTGACAATGACTTGGAAATTTTGCCTGTTATAAACAAGATAGATTTGCCGTCCGCAAGACCGGAAGAGGCAAAGCAAGAGATAGAGGACGTAATAGGCTTGGATGCAAGCGAAGTACCATTGGTTAGTGCAAAAGAGGGTATAAATATAGAGCAAGTTATCGAGCAAGTTATCGAAAAATTGCCACACCCTACGGGGGATGAGGACAAGCCTTTAAAAGCACTTATTTTTGACAGTGTTTACGACAGTTATAAGGGCGCGATTTCCTTGATAAGGGTTGTAGACGGCAGAGTAAAAGCGGGTACTAAGATAAAAATGTTTGCAACGGGAAAGACTTACGAAGTAACCGAAGTAGGCATATTTAACCCTAAAATGATAGAAATCGACGAACTTATGGCAGGGGATGTAGGATATCTTTGTGCATCCATAAAAAATGTAAGCGATACAAAAGTTGGCGATACTATTACACTTGCTACAGGCGGCATTACAGAGCCTTTGCCGGGGTACAAAAACGTTATGCCAATGGTTTACAGCGGTATTTACCCCGCAGACGGTGCAAAATACGGCGACTTGAAAGATGCACTTGAAAAATTGCAATTAAATGATGCCTCGCTATTGTACGAGCCGGAGGTTTCCGTAGCATTGGGCTTTGGTTTTAGATGCGGATTTTTAGGTTTGTTGCACATGGAGATAATACAGGAAAGGTTGGAGAGAGAGTTTGATTTGGACATTATAACTACTGCTCCGTCAGTTTCCTACCACGTAATTAAAACGGATGGCAGTATGGTAGAGGTGGAAAACCCTACAAATCTTCCTCCACAGTCGGAAATTGATTTTATGGAAGAGCCTATCGTAAGAGCGTTTTTGTATACTCCGCCTGAATATGTAGGCACAATAATGGAACTATGCCAAGACAAAAGAGGGGTGCATATAGATATGACCTATCTTGATACAACAAGGGTAAGGATAGAATATGAAATACCTCTTAACGAAATTGTTTATGACTTTTTCGATTCCTTAAAATCTAGGACAAAAGGATATGCAAGCTTTGACTATGAAATTGCGGGATACAGGCAAAGCAGTCTTGTTAAGCTTGACATTATGCTAAACGGAGAAATTTGCGATGCTTTGAGCTTGATAGTTCACAAAGACAAAGCTTACGCAAGGGGTAGAAGTATTGCGGAAAAGCTTAAAGAAGTTATCCCAAGACAAATGTTTGAAATTCCTATTCAGGCAAGTGTAGGCTCAAAAGTCATTGCAAGAGAAACAGTAAAAGCTATGCGAAAGGACGTACTTGCTAAATGTTACGGCGGTGATATTACAAGAAAGAAAAAGTTGCTTGAAAAACAAAAGGAAGGTAAAAAACGTATGCGTCAGGTAGGTACAGTTCAAGTTCCGTCCGAGGCATTTATGACTATTTTGAAATTTGATAAATAGTAATTATATTGTTATTAAATGTGCAATTTACGTTAAAAAATCCTACGAAAATCGGCACTAACTACAAAAAGACATTAAGAGTTGCTTATGAAAAATTTATCCGTATACATTCATATACCTTTTTGCAAAAGCAAATGCGCATATTGCGACTTTGTGTCTTTTAAATGTAATCAAGATATGGTAAAAAGCTACATTAAAGCTTTGTGTAAGGAAATAGAAAGTTTTGATGCGAGCGAGTATATTGTAGACAGCATATTTATCGGTGGCGGGACACCTACTTATCTTGATTTGCAAGATTTTAAAAATATAATAGATTGCATTAAAAGTAATTTTACTTTGGATTTGTGCGAGTTTACCGTTGAGGGTAATCCTAACAGCTACACAAAAGAGAAGGTAGAGTTTTACAAGTCACAAGGTGTCACAAGGCTTAGCGTAGGCGTGCAAAGTTTAAATGACAGTGTGCTTAAAGGTATTGGCAGGATACATACCGCCCGGCAGGCACAAGATTGCCTTAAAATATTGGTTGAAAGCGGGTTGGATATAAATTGCGATATGATGGTCGGCTTGCCATATCAAGACTTGAGCATTGTTAAAGAAGATTTTGAATATATAGTAACAAGCGGTGTAAGTTCGGTATCGTGCTATTCATTGATATTGGAAGAAGGCACGCCTTTGTTTGATGCTGTGGATAGCGGTAAGGTAAGTTTGCCAACCCAAGACCAAACGGTAGATATGTATGATACCGCAAAAGATATACTTGAAAAAGCGGGCTTACAAAGATATGAAATATCTAATTTCGGCAAACCGTGCTTGCATAATATCGGTTATTGGTCATTAAAGGAATATATAGGATTTGGGCTTTCGGCACATTCTTTTATCGGCAATACAAGATTTTATAATACCTCTGATTTAAAAAAATATCTTGACGGGCAAGATAAAATAACTGAGGAAGTTTTGTCCGCGGAAGATATGCGGAAAGAGTATGCTATGCTGTCATTGCGTATGGATAGCGGAATAAACATAAGCGACTATATTGATAAATTTGGTGTGGATGGTTATCAAAAATTACTCAACGAAATTGATAATGATAAAAGGTTTTATGATATTAGCGATAAGGCTATTGCAATAAAGTCGGAGTTTATTTATATGTCCAACAGTTTGATTGCAAATTTAATATAAAGTAAAATCTATTAAAAGTTTTTATATATTATCTTGATAAAAATGTTTATTTGTAATACAATGATAGTATGATTAAGGATATTTTTGCGTTATTTATACAAAATATTGGTGTGGAGAAATTATGAAAAGGAAAATTTATTTTATAATAACAATATTAATATTATCTGTTATTTTATGTACGGCTTTGGTTGGTTGCGCGCCGAGCAGACCGGATAGATATATCACTCAGCTGTTGGCATCGGAAAATTGGGGAGTGTTTTTTTATAATGAAAAAGGAGAAGAGACAAGCGTAATTGCCAGAAACGGAAATATGCGAATGGATATAGGTACAAAAGGCTCCACTTGTTTGGTAATTGGTAAAACAGCCGTAGAAGTTTACAGATTTGAGGACAATGTATGGAGTTATCAGGTTGTTGTAGATAAAGACAAAGTGCAATTATTTAGGGAGCAAGTTTTAAGCGGCAATGCCAATAATTTAGATTCAACAGCTCCTGACTTATTATATATACAAAATGACTTTGAGTCTAAATTTGAAAAAATAAACGGCAAATGGTATGAGCGGAACACAAAACCTGCCTGCGTTTATACCAAAAATAATTGTTTAGTATACGAAAAAAATAATAAAACAACAAAATATCAAATAGGATATAAAATTGTACTTCCAAAAGAGGCAAAGCAAGCTAAAAAAGATGCTTTGGCAAGTTAATATACCAATTTTAAAATAGTAAAATTTAAAAAATAAAAAGCGGTAATTAGCCGCTTTTTTTAGTTTTATAAAATGTCAAATTGTAAAATTTTAACAAATTTTCAAAAATTTAGGCATAAAGTATTGACAAATAGCTATAATAGAGTATAATAAGAATTAGCAATCAAGTAGCGAGAGTGCTAGCAGTCGAATTGTACGGTTGAAAATAGGAGGGGGAAATGAAAATCAGCGAAAGAAAACAAAAGATTTTAAAATCGCTTATCGATAACTATATTTCTTCTTGCGAGCCTATAAGCAGCAGCCATATTAAGGAGACATGTTTGCCTGAAGTAAGCTCCGCGACTATTCGTAGTGAAATGGTGGCATTGGAGGAAATGGGGTATCTTGTACAGCCTCATAAGTCAGCAGGAAGAGTACCATCGTCAAAGGCTTACCGTTATTACGTAGATAATTTGCTTGATAAGGACGATATAGACAGGCGTATAAAAAGCTTTTCCGATTATTTTGATAGTAATTTTTGCGATGTGGAGCAAGTTATCAAAAGCACCGCAAAGGTAATAAGTGACGTTACAAATTACACTTCGATAATGGTAATGGGCGGCGTGGACAATATATTGCTTAAGGACATTAAGCTTGTGGATATCGGTAATGACAGTGCACTTTTGGTTATTATAACGGATAACGGGCTTTTGAAAGATAAAATAATAGATATTCCGCAAAATATGCAAGGCAAATTTTTTGCACAGGCAAACGATATGTTAGTGGATATGTTTGCAGGTAAAACAGTTAAAGAAGTTACCGAAAACAAAAATATCATTGTCGATGCCGCAATAGGGGAATACAAGGCGTTGTTTGACGAGGTGTTGAATATACTTATCAACTACAAACAAAACAGTGCAAACAAAATATATATGGAAGGCACGGATAAAATTTTTGACTATAAGGAATTTGAAGATGTCGGCAATGTCAAAAACTTTTTATCGGTAATAAATACGGGCGAAAAACTTCACAATCTTATAAACGAAGATGATGTGGAAATAAGCATAAAAATAGGTAAGGACGAAAATGCGGAGGACAATATGGCGGTGGTAACCGCAAAATGCGTCATAGCCGGCAGAGAAGTCGGACACGCAGTGGTTATCGGACCTGAAAGAATGGACTATCAAAAAGTATTGGGAGTACTTGGCGGTGTGACCAAGGCTATCGAAAAGATAAAGAAGGAGTAGGAAATGGAAGAAAAAGAGAATTTGCAAGAGGAAGTTTTGGAAGAAAAAGTTGAAAAAAACCAACCTGAAAGCGAGGAAAAGGCAGAAAAACCTAAAAGAAAAAGCAAAACTCAAGCCGAAATGCAAAGATTGATTGAAGAGAATGACAGACTTCAAAACTATGCACTTCGTATGAAAGCGGATATGGAAAATATCAAAAAGCGTAACGAAAACATTGCACGTGATATGTATAATGATGGCAGGTTTGATACAGTACTTTCGTTTTTGCCTGTTGTGGACAATTTGGAAAGAGCTATGGCGTTGGAAATGCCTGACGGAATCAAAGACGGATTGTCTAAAGTAAAAAAACAAATCGACAGTATTTTTGAAAAATTGAACATAACCGAAATTGAAAGCTTGGGACAAGATTTCGACCCTAATTTGCACAATGCACTTATGCAAGTAGAGGACGAGGCAAACAGCGGTAAATGTGTTACCGTTTATGAAAAAGGCTACAAGATAAAAGATAAAATCTTAAGACACGCAAGTGTAGTAGTAGCAAAATAATTAATAATTGCTCGTAATAACAAAATGTTATTCAAATAAATGAAATTTAACGACAAGGAGATATAAAAATGGCTAAAATTATTGGTATTGACTTAGGAACAACCAACTCATGCGTTGCTGTTATGGAAGGCGGCGAGCCACAAGTAATCGCTAACGCAGAGGGTAACAGAACAACTCCGTCTGTAGTTGCTTTTGCAAAAGACGGCGAAAGATTGGTCGGTGCAACTGCAAAGCGTCAAGCTGTTGCAAACACTGACAGAACAATTTCTTCAATTAAAAGACACATGGGTAGCGACTATAAGGTGACTATTGATGGTAAAAACTTTACACCGCAAGAAATTTCAAGTATGGTACTTGGCAAATTGAAACAGGATGCAGAGGCTTTCCTTGGCGAAAAGGTAACTCAAGCAGTTATCACTGTTCCTGCTTACTTTACCGATGCTCAAAGACAAGCAACAAAAGATGCAGGTAAAATCGCAGGCTTGGATGTACTTCGTATTATAAACGAGCCAACTGCAGCAGCTCTTGCTTATGGTGTAGATAAAGATACTACAAACGCACAAAAAGTTTTGATTTATGACTTGGGCGGTGGTACATTTGATGTATCAGTACTTGAACTTGATAATGGTATGTTCCAAGTACTTGCTACTTGCGGCGATAACAAACTAGGAGGCGACGACTTTGATAAGAGAGTTGCAGACTATATTTTGGAAGAGTTTAAAAAGGCAGAAAAAATTGATTTGTCAAAGGACAAAATGGCTATGCAAAGAATTATCGAGGCTGCAGAAAAAGCTAAAATCGAACTTTCTAGCTTGTCAAAGACAAATATCAACTTACCATTTATCACTGTAACTGCGGATGGTCCTAAATCTATCGATATCGACCTTACTAGAGCTAAGTTCGACTCAATGACTTCCGATTTGGTGGAAAGAACTATGAAACCTCTTCGTCAAGCATTGTCGGATGCAGGACTATCTAGCAATGACATTGCAAAAGTTATTTTGGTAGGTGGCTCAACACGTATACCTGCAGTAGTTGATGCTGTTAAGAAGGCAACAGGCAAAGAGCCTTATAAGGGCATTAACCCTGACGAATGTGTTGCAATCGGTGCTGCTATTCAAGGCGGTGTTTTGACAGGCGATGTTAAGGATATGGTACTTGTAGACGTAACACCATTGTCACTTGGTATTGAGACTGCGGGCGGTGTATTTACTGTGCTAATCCCAAGAAATACTTCTATCCCAACAAGCAAGTCCCAAGTATTCTCAACTTATGCGGACAATCAACCTGCTGTTGATGTACACGTATTGCAAGGCGAGAGAAGTATGGCAAGCGATAACAAAACATTAGGTAGATTTGTATTGGACGGTATCCCTCCTGCACCACGTGGCGTACCTCAAATTGAGATTACTTTTGATATCGATGCAAACGGTATCGTAAACGTAAAAGCTTTGGACAAAGGTACAAACAAAACTCAAAGCGTAACAATCACAGCATCTTCCAACTTGAGCGATGCAGATATCGATGCAGCTGTTAAAGAGGCTGAAAAATATGCCGAGGAAGACAAAAAGCGTAAAGAGGCAGTCGATGCTAAAAACGAGGCAGAGCAATTAATCTTTGCATCCGAGAAGTTTATGAAAGAAAACGGCGAAAAACTTACCGAGGACGAAAAAACAAAGATTGAAGATGCTATCAAAGTCGCAAAAGAAGATTTGGAAAAAGAAACCGAGGCAGATAACATACGCAAAGTTATTGAAAAAATGAGCGAAGTTACAGGTCCTATCTTTACAAGAATTTATCAAGAAACCGCACAAGCAGAGGCAGCACAAAACGGCGGAGCAAAACCTGACGATGGTGTTGTAGATGCTAATCCGGAAGTATAAAAATAACTAAAACTAACCCTTTGACTTTTTTCGCCGATTTAATTAGTCGGCGAAATTAGTCGCATTATAAGTAAGTTTTTAAAAAGTACAATTAATTAGCAAAACGCAAAATTTTAGCTTTTAATACCGATTTTTAAAGGGTATTATTGTATAAAACTAACTTTAAAAGCTTATTTAATTTAAAAAAGGATACTTATTTTATGGCAAATAAAGATTATTACGATTTGCTTGGCGTACAAAAAAATGCAAGCGAGCAAGAAATTAAAGCAGCATATCGAAAAGCTGTAATGAAATATCATCCGGATAGGTATGCGACTAAACCGGAGGCGGAACGTAAACAAGCGGAGGAGACTTTTAAGGAAATCAACCACGCTTACGATGTGCTTTCCGACCCGCAAAAGAAAGCTAATTACGACCAATTCGGCACGGAAGACGGACCACAATTTAATGGCGGCGGCTTTAGCGGCGGCAGCGGTGGTTTTGGCGGATTTGGTGGGTTTGAAGATATTTTCAGTCAGTTTTTTGGTGGCGGAAGTAGGACAAATCGTGCAAATATGCCTATAGACGGCGATGACATAACCATGCGCATAGACATTACGTTTGAGGAGTCTATAAAAGGTGCCGAAAAATCTGTAAAAGTTTATCGTACAGAAAAATGTCCGGAATGCAAAGGTAGCGGTGCAAGCGACCCGTCCAAGATAACCACTTGTCCGGATTGCCATGGTAGCGGTACAGTTACTGTTACGCAAAACACTATATTTGGTAGACAAACTGTTAGGACAAAATGTTCCAGATGCGGCGGAACAGGTAAGATTGTGACCGATAAATGTAAAACTTGCAGAGGGGAAGGTACTATCAAAAAGGAAAGAGTAATTCCTGTAACTATACCTGCGGGCGTTGATAATGGTCAAACAATCACTTATTACAATGAGGGAGAAGTAGGTATAAATGGTGGTCAAAACGGCAGATTGATAATTGTTATAAACGTTAAACCGCATCCATTGTTTGTCAGGGAAGGTTACGATTTATACTACAAATTGCCTATTTCCATGAGCGATGCAATCAATGGTGCTAAGGTGGAAATACCTACAACCGATAAGTCAGTTACCATTACTATTCCGGCAGGCACAGCAACGGGTACTAAGTTTAGGGTAAAGGGCTATGGCGTAAAATACCTAAAGAAACAAGCTTTTGGCGACCTATATGTAACTGTCGAAATCGATACTCCGCAAAAGCTAAGCAAAAAACAACAAGACTTGTTAAAGGCTTTTGAGGAATCTTTAACTGACAAGCAATATGAAAAACGAAAATCTTTCCGCACAAAATGGCTTGGAGAAAAGTAATTTAATATCACAAAGCAAAATGCACCTAAAATTAGGTGCATTTGTGTTTTACAATTTTTTAAATAAAAAGCAGCTTTGTATAATCGACATAATGTGCAAATAATATCAATAAAGCAAACTCCTTTTTGTTTTATCTATTGACTTTAGGTGTAAACTATGCTATAATACATTTACTACGCTAAGTGGGGAGCTAGCGGTGCCCTGTACCTGCAATC
>CANSGN010000020.1 GCA_947646415.1 uncultured Clostridia bacterium
TTTTGCCTACCTTAAACTTTACACAAAAAGCAACACCCCGAAACACAATGTTTCGGGGTGTATTTTTAAATTATATTTTAGCAATTATACAATAAAATCAAGAAGTAAAATGGCTGAAATCTGCATTTTATTTTACTTTAAATTTTATCGTAGCCTCCTGTTTTACAGGCAAAAAACCATTTGCAAAAAAATTTTTCTTAATTTTTTAATATATCTTCTTACCTTGTTTAATGCAAACGTAATTGCAAAATGCCTAAAATAAATATCACATTAAAAAACCAAAATCGGCACAGTGTTACCTGTACCGACTTCGGTAATAGAATTGTAAAAAGTTTTATGAAGTTAATACTTCCGAAATTTATACAGCTTGTCATTTGCCGATAGCAGTATATCGTAACTAGCTGTAGATGTTTTATATTTTAATTATAACCATATATTTTAAAATAGTCAAATTATTTTTTTAATCTAACAAGCTATTTTTCAAAAATATTACATTTCTTTGTAAAACAGCTGCATTATTTGCAATATCTTTACAAAATAAGACTATTTTACTATATATCTTTAATATATCTATTAAATAATAGAAAATTATATACTAAATAAACAAAGTTTATAAATTTTCCTTAACAATAACGCTTACATTATCTTTAGAAGCCTTTTCGCTGTATTCATTCATCATTTTAATACTTCTTGCATCGTGATTTACACAACCCGGACCGTTTACACAGCCGCCACTACAAGCCATACCCTCGATAAACAAACCTTTAGCTAATCCCTTGTTGTTTTTTAATAACGCTATTTTTATATTGTCAAGTCCGTCAGCACAAACTATGTTCGGCTCGATATCCAAACTTTCCTCTTTTATGATATTTTTAACAGCTTCGCTTACTCCGCCTACTCTTGCAAATACCCTGCCAAAGTAAGATGCACTTTTAATTTCAGTTTTTTGTAGTTCTTCCACTTTTATATCGCGGCTGTCAATCAAAGCCTGCAATTCTTCAAAAGTTATAACATTATCTACAAACGGTTTGACTGCCTCAAGATTTGCCTCGTTCTTTTTGCTTGCACAAGGACCTATGAATATCACTTTTGAATTTTCTTCCTGCTTTTTAATAAGCTTAGCACACTCCACCATAGGCGATGGATTGACCGAAATATATTGTACCAACTGAGGGAACTGTTTTGTAACATACTCTACAAACGACGGACAGCATGAGGACATCAATGCACCTTTTTCCGCATATTCGTGAGCATCTTTAAATGAGGTTATATCCGCACCCATTGCAACCTCAAAAATATCATACACTCCCAACAATTTAAGTGCTGTGCAAATTTGCTCTACCTCCGCATAATTAAACTGCGTCCCGATAGACGGTGCAACCATTGCATACACTTTGTATTTAGTGTTGTTTTCGCTTTGCTTTAAAATATCTATGGTTTGCAACAAATATGAGCGGTCTTGAATAGCACCAAAAGGACATTTTACCATACAAGCTCCACAGCTTACACATTTATTATAGTCAATGCTTGCCTTTTTGGTTTTTTCTACTTTTATAGCACCTATCTTACAAGCCCTTACACACGGACGTACATTTTCACGTATTGCGTTGTACGGGCATGCTTTAAAGCATTTGCCACATTCTATACATTTGTCAATATCGATAACGGCTTTTTTGCTTTTACCTATACGTATTGCTTGAACAGGACAACTAGATACACACCTATGAGATATACAACCGCGACAACCCTCGCTGACAGTGTATCTATCAATAGGACACTCGTCGCAAGCAATGTCCAAAACTTCCAACAAATGATTTGGTACACGCCAAGTGCCGACTATGTTACGTACCATTTCCTCTACAATAGCTCTGTCTTTATAAATACAACATCTCATTGCAGGAGAATAGTCAGGTACAAGCAACCTAGGGATAGAATAATAGCTATCTCCAAGTTTACCGTCAAAAGCAAGCCTTGCGACCTCCTTTAACACCTTATATTTCAACTCTTGCGTTGCGTTGTCAAAAACTCTCATTGTTACTCCTACATTAAAACATATTGTCTATTTAATATAGCTAAAGAATATGCTAAATTTTTGTCAAATTTATTTTAACTTTTTGTCTTTTCCTGTAAATATTGATGTACTTTTGATTTTTGGAAAGCAGATAGTCACGTACTACTTCAAATTTATCGTTTACCCTATCTATCCTGTGTGCATCCGAGCCAAAAGTAAATTCACTACCGCCAAGTTGAATATACCTATCCACTATCGATAAATAGGGTAAAAATGGCGTATCAGTACCGCGATTATGAGAATTAAGCTCAAGCGAAACACCTTTGTCAATAATACCACTCAAAATTTTGTCAATTATATCGCCAAATTCGGAGTATGCCATATCCTTATTTTCATAAGGTGCTTTCCTACAAACATATCCTATATGAGTAATCACATCGTAACTATATTTAGCATTCACACTATCAAGTACCGCAAGCAAATATTCTTTATAAGCAGAGTATTTATCTTTGCCGTCAAAAAATTGACTGTGATAACAATCCACACCGTTTACGGAATGAACGGAATTTAAAACCAAATCAAACTCATATTCATCAAGCAATTTTTTATAATCTTGCTCCGACTGCACGGAAAAACCGCACTCCACCCCGCAAGCTATTTCAATACTGCCCGCATATTTATTTTTTGCCCGCAATGTATCCGCAATATGATATGATAAATCAATTTGTTTAATATCCTTGTCAATAGAATTGCCATACAAATAGTCCCTATCAAGGTGGTCGGTAAAAGCAATATATTTCATCCCTTTGGAAATTGCCGCCTCAACCATACTATCTATAGGCGTAGGGCTATCCACCGAATGATTGCAATGCGAATGACAATCAAACATATTATTTCTCCACTAAAAATCTATCAAAAATCGGTATTAAACCGTTATTATTCGTCATATCCGTTTGGATTTTGCGATTGCCATCTCCAGCTATCCGCACACATTCTATCCAAATCGAACTCTGCTTTAAAACCAAGCTCGTTGTAAGCAAGTTTTGGGTCTGCATAGCACTCTGCAACATCGCCGGGGCGTCTTGGAGCTATTCTGTAATTGATTTTCTTACCGCAAGCTTTTTCAAAAGCTTTTACCATATCAAGTACGCTGTAGCCGTTACCTGTACCCAAGTTGTAAGTAACAACGCCAGGATTAGTCTCTAGCTTAGCGATTGCAAGCACGTGACCTTTTGCCAAATCACAAACGTGAATATAGTCACGAACACCTGTGCCGTCGTGAGTTTTGTAGTCATCGCCAAACACGCTTAATTGTTGTAATTTTCCGATTGCAACTTGAGTAATATAAGGCATTAAATTGTTAGGGATACCGTTAGGGTCCTCGCCAATCATTCCGCTCTCGTGTGCACCGATTGGGTTAAAATATCTAAGCAAAGCAATATTCATCTCCGGATTAGCTTTACTGTAATCCCTTAAAATCTCCTCAATAAACAATTTTGTTCTACCGTAAGGGTTTGTAGCAGAAAGTGGGAAATCTTCCGAAATAGGAACGCTTTTAGGAGTTCCGTAAACTGTTGCGGAAGAAGAGAATACCAAATTTGTACAACCGAACTCTTTCATAACCTTTAAAAGAGATAAAGTGCTTATCAAGTTGTTTTCATAATATCTCAATGGAATAGCAACAGATTCGCCGACTGCTTTTAAACCTGCAAAATGTATAACAGAATCAATTTTTTCTGCCTTGAACACTTCACGAAGTGCAACCTCGTCGCAACAATCGATTTGATAAAACTTAATTTTTTTACCGATAATTTGCTCTACTCTTTTTAAAGCTATAGGCTTACTGTTACACAAGTTATCCACAACAACTACGTCACGGTTTGCCTTGTCCAACTCGATAATTGTATGGCTACCGATATAGCCTGCACCACCTGTTACTAATACTGACATAAAAATGCCTCCTAAAAATATATATTTTTAATTATTTTATAATTGTTTTATTTATCAATCCGCAAACTTCAAAACCGCGAACATATCCGGTAAATGATAATTATCCTCTATAGTGTTATTATAGCTTAGCAATATTTGCGAGCCGTCAGCTCCTCTTTTTATCCTATAACTATTAAAACGCCATTCGCCTTGCATTTTGCCCTCAAATAACTGTACAGGCAAAAAGCCTTGAACTATCCAACCATATTCCGCAGCGTAAATTTTGCTGTCGATTATATTAACTTTGTTAAAATCAAGCGATGTTTTTCCGTTAAGAAAATTTTTAACTTTTGCACAAAATACTCCGCCTATACCGTTCCACTCAAATTCCATATATTGAGTTTTATCGCCGGTAGACTGCATAAACAATTCCACAGTTTCCTCATCATAAATTGGAGCATTATATTCTGTCATAGTGCAATTAATATTATCGTCACAAACCTCAAACCTAAAGAAAATACCTTTTTTATTATACGCAAGATAGCATTTTGTTTGATAAGGTACACTTCCGTCCCCGTTATTGCTTGTAAGCGACATAGCACAAGTTTGTTTCCAATTAACATCCTCGGCAAATAATGCAGTTGTTTTTTTGATTAAATATGTATTCATACCTTGCTATATTTCCTTACAATTTCGTCCATTTTGTCACGCAAATTTTCCATATCCGCAACCATTTTAAATTGAGTGCGGCATCTTACAAGATTATGCTCAGGATAATGTGTTTTAAAGTAAACATCTCCCTCCAAATAATCTGTCAAAAACCTCATACCACATTCAAATGTCATCATAATAGCACCCAATGACATCAAATCTCTTTCCACTGCGGTTATGCAATTTCCTACTCCGCTCATAAAGCCTTTTGTAAAGCTTTCAAACAAACCGATATCAAAACCAACCTTTGACAAATCCGGTTCGTCCTCAAGACCTGTATTGCACCCCGAGCGTATTGCATCGCCAAAGTCATATAACAAGCTACCTGGCATAATAGTATCCAAATCGATAACGCAAATAGGTCTGCCTGTTTTACTGCTAATCAAAACGTTATTCAATTTAGTATCGTTATGAGTAACGCGTAGAGGAATAGTTTTGTTTTCTATTAAATTAACAATATGGTCGCACATAGCGGAACGTTTTAGTACGAAATCGATTTCGTCACGAACGCTGTCTGCTCTTTTTTGACTGTCTTTATCAAGTGCGTTGATAAATTTATTAAATCTATCCGCTGTATTGTGAAAATTTTTTATAACTTCAAAAAGTCCGCTTGCATCAAAGTCGTTTAACATTTTTACAAAGTTACCAAAAGCAAAGCCCGCGCCCTCAAATACTTCCTTGCTTTCCGCAATTTGCAAAGCTACAGTATCCTCTACAAACTTATAAACCCTATAAGCACCTTCAGCATTGTTTAAATAACATTTACCATCTACCGTAGGCACTAAATTTAAAGTTTCCCTATCAGGGTCGCCGTTGTTTGCGATGATTTTTTCTCTTAAAAATGAAGTAACACTTTGAATATTATTCATTAACCCATCTGCATTAGTAAAAATATTTGTATTAATTTTTTGCAACACATATCTTGTGATTGTGCCGTTATTATCACATTCAATCAAAAAAGTTGTGTTTATATGTCCGTTGCCGTAAGGCTCAATATTTTTAATTTCTCCTGCCAATTTAAATTGCTTAGCTATATCTATAAGTACCATACTTCCTCCATTATATATTTTATTTTACTACAATTAAAATAAAATGTAAAGGGGTTTTTATATTAAATATTTTATTTATATAAAAAGTATATTAAAAGTTTTAAAATCAAATATTTATAATTTTTATCCGTATAGATATAAAAAACAGCTTAGTAATATACAAACTCCTATGTGCATAAAAAAACCACTTTCGCATTTGCAAAAGTGGTTTTAAATTTAATTTTTAGCGGTAGCCGCATCGTCTCTTATTCTGCCTTCTCTTAATTCCTTATAGAATTTAGCCAAATCTTCTGCAGTTTCTCCACCCAATACAGAGGTTGGTGTAACATCTCCGTCACTTACTCCGTAGTAACCCCAAACGTCAATGTCTTTCATGATTGCCGTTGCAATACCAGGAATAGGGAATTGGTTGTAAACTCCGTTACTACCCTCTGCTACATTACCATAGCGTAGATTTTCATATCCGATAACAGTAGAGCCGTTCTTTGGCAAACCGCCATTTGTTCTTATCTTGATAATCGCAAAGTGGATATAATAGTTTCCGTCCTCGTCTTTACCTTTAAGAGGGTCATAGTCTTTCTTAGGAATTTCGGATGCTGCGATTGGGTTTGCGATATCTGCAAAGCCTTCTGTTTCAGGCAAGAATGCCAAACCGTTTTGTGGTTTCCAATTATAAATATCCAAGAAAGAGTCTTCAACTATTTCTACAGTATTCCAAGTTGCATCTGCATTTGCTTCGTTAATTGTAGGATCAAAGCAATAGAACAAAATTCCACCTGTCAAAGAGTTTGCTATAACATTGTTTTTAGACCTTACATAGCTTGCACAATTTGCCGATGTAGCTATGGATATTGCAGTATCGGATGCGTTTCTTACGATTGTTCCCTCGATATCGACATCGGCATCGCTTATATGAACAACTTTACCGCCGTTTTCAACCAGGCAGTGTTTCATTAAAACTTGGTTATTATCCATATCTGCATAAGTGCTTATATCTACTAGGTTGCCGTATTTACTAAATAGCAATACACCTCTGCTGTTTATAGTTTCTTTTGTAACGCCTTTCATGTTACCTGCAGGTCTATTTTCATCTGCAGTTGCGGCAGCACCGCCGTCTTCGCCCTCAGATGTCTCAGGAGCATCCGGGTCGTAAGTACTCATATCGTTACCTGTTACGTGAACATCTTGGAAAATAATTTGCTCGCCGTTAGGATTATTCCTAATGCTTAATGCAGTATCTCCCCAAACTTTACCATTACCTTGTTTGTAAGGTGCACCATAAATTTTACTTCCTACTTTTGTTCTGCTGCAAGCAAGTTCAAAAACATTTATAATTTTACCATTGCCGTATACATGGTTTTCAATAGTAATAGTACCATGGTCCTTACGTTTTAAGCCCTCAAGTTCCGGACTTGCGATATTATCTTGTAAAATGATAATTTTACCTTCTTTAGCGGTTGCTCTAAACTTAGCCCAATCGGTAACATTTACACCGTCTTGTACACCCATACAATCAACCACTTGAGGCTCTTTTTTATCCGGTAAATTAAATGTAAGCACAAATTCTCCTGCCTCTCCGACAGACAAGTTATTACCTTTTAGCGTAGCACTTCCCTCTGTGACCTCAAAACCTGTTCCACCAGGGAAAGTTTTGGTCAAATCAACTTGCCCCTCCGTACCAAAATGATATGTAGTGTCTGTCATATCAACGATAAGGTCTGCTCCACCCAAGCCTTGAGTTGTAGTTTCAGCAAAGATAATGCTTATTAGTAACGGTCCAAACATAACCGCAACAGTAATAAACAACGCTAAACATACGCAAGCAATACCACTGTTCAAAATTATTTTGCCTTGCTTACTCAATTTTCTTCTTCTTTTTCTTTCTTTATGCTTTTTGCCGTCAATGATTAGGACTTTTTCCATTTCTTCGAATTCCGCTGCAATATAAGCATCGGCATCCGCCTCAACAGGAGCTTTTTCCTCGGAATCTTGTTTTTCATCCATAAATTGCTCCATTACCTTATCAGCGTCCTCAGCATTGTCCATCATTGATGCAGAAGCATTATCCGCACTGTCCGAATCCATATACTCCTTGTCATCATAACTTGCAAGGTCTAGGTCTTCAAATTCGGTAGTACCGTTCTTTTCTTCTTCTCTCATAATTCCCCTCGCTTAAAGAATACTTTTTATGCAATAACATTATATCATTATAATTGCGATTTGTAAATAGCCTATAAAATTAAATTTATTAAAATACGCGTAATAAATTGTAATAAAAAGGAATTTTTTAGAGTTAAACCCCGATTTTTTCAAGATTTTTTTAAGCAAAACAACTTGTAATGTCAACATAAAAATTTTTCAACTTTTTTTTAGATTTTTTTTAAGCTTTAAATTTTTAGCAAACATTTTTCTAATTTAAAAATTCAATCTTAAACAAACCTTAAATATAATTTGTTCTACAATTTCAAAATCCTTTGTTTTAATACAAAATTTTGGTTTTAGCAATACACGCTAAAACTCAAATAACCTATCAAAAATCGTTATTAATTTTATTGTTCGTGCAAACATCTTATTTTGTTAGCCAATGCTAATTGCTAAACAATTTTATACATTATTGCGTACAAAAAGCAGAAGTTTTACCCTCCTGCTTTTGTTTATCAATTCAAATTTTATTGCAAATTATTTTATCTTCCCTCACGCAACTCTTGATACAATTTTTCAACAGTCTCTTGATTTAACGAAGAGGTAGGAGTGACATCTTTATCCCCTTTTTCGTAATATCCCCAAACATCGATATCTTTAATGATAGCAGCTGCCACACCCGGCAAAGGGAATCCGTTTGGATAGCCTTTATCTCTTGAAGTTTGATATCCTATATCTTTGTAATTGGTTACAAACGAGCCGTTTTGAGGAAGTCCGCCGCCTGTACGCAATTTGATAATTGCAAAGTGGATATATTTTTGTCCGTCCACGTTAGCTTTAAGACTATCATATTTAGCTTTTGGTATTTCACTTTTTGCAACAGGGTTTGCTACATCTGCCCCCCCCTCCGTCTCAGGCATAAACGCCAAGCCGTCTTGCGGTTTCCAATTATAAATATCAAGGAAACTTCCTTTTTCTATTATCAATTCGTTCCAACTATCATCCGCGTTTGCGGCACTTATAGAGCCATCAAAACAATAAAATACAACACCGCCCGTAATCGCATTTGCTATAACATTGTTTTTTGATTTGATAATACTTTTTTCATTTGCATAAGTCGCAATGGAGATTGTAGTATCGGACGCATTACGTATAATGTTACCTTCCATTTCCATATTACTGTTTCTTATATGTATAATTTGGTGTCCGTTTTCCAATACGCAATGTTTCAATTTGAAATTGGCTTTTATAGGCTCGTTGTCCTTCATTTCTCCCGCCAAACTAATAAGGTATCCGTAATTGCTGAATAATTTTAAGCCTCTTTTTTCGATAATCGCATCACTTACGCCTGCAAGGTTGCCGCCCTCGCCCGTATTCATATCGTTACCTATAATATGCAAATCTTGCATGACTATTTGACGTTCTTCACTTTCCGGCAAGATATTAAAGGCTCCCCAACCTTGAACAGGTCCGTTACCTTGCAAATACGGTTTAGCAAGTGCTCCACCCGACATTTTGTTTCTGCAAACAACAATTTCAAATACATTTATAGTGCAACCATTTCCGTAAATATTATTGTGTACGGTAAAGCCCGACATTTTACTTTTCTTTGTGCCTTCCATTACAGGAGCTGCTATATATGGAGTTTGCAAACAAATTTTCGCGTATTCTGCATCATCCTCAGTTGCTCTTTTAGTTGTCAATTCCTTTGCGAAATCGTCCCAATTATCCACGTTTACGGCATTAGGCTCAACTTCAAACTTTTGTTCTTTTTCCGTTTGAGCCCCCTCAACTGTTTCGGTATAAGTGACAGTAAATTCCGTTTCATCCTCGCTTACTCGTAAAATTTCTTTTTTTACGCCGTCTTTTTTAAAGTTTTCCCCGTTAGGGAATAAGGTTTTTAAGTTAACTTCGCCTATAGTACCAATTTTGTAGGGCAAATCCGTCATATCTACTTTCAATTCTGCACCGTCCATACCTTGAGTAGTAGGTATTTGAAAGAATGTTGCACCAAAATAAATAGCAACTATACATAAAACCGCTGTAAATACTGTAGCATAAGTACGGACAACTATCTTTCTTACCTTAGTTTTTCTTCTTTTTTTTCTTGGTTTGCGCTTATGTCCGTCGATAACATTTGTCATTTCGTCAAATTCCGACGATATTGCGTTTCCCTCAAATTCTGTATTTTCGTCAAAATCATTAATTGTATGATTTTCCAAAATTCTCTTTTCTTCATCCGTTTCGGTAGGATTTTGTATAGTAATCTTATCCCCAAAAATACCGTTGGAAACTACTCCCTCAGCAAGTGCACTATCCGAAAACCCACCCAAAGTCGTGTCGGCACTACTATCCTTATTATCCAATTTGGATATACTGTCATTATCGTAAAACTCATTTTCACATTGACTGCCATTGACACCTTCAAAATCAATGCCATTGCCATCATTATTTCGAGAGTCTGCACTTTTCGCTATTTCATGCTTTAGGCTATCATTTTCATTAAGATTTTTAATCTCTTTACTCATAAATACCCCTTGAAATTAAATTTTTGCGATATTATACAATTTAATAATAACATATTTTTTATATTTTGCAAACACTTTACGGTGTTTAGCAAGTTCTTGTCTGAAATTTTACATGAAAAAACTGCCATTTCAAGTAAAATGCAACATATTCGCTTTAGAATAATTATAAAATACCTTGATTTTAATTGATAAATAAGTTATAATATTTTTATAAAAATTATTAGGAGTTACTATGATTTTATTTAAAAATGTAAAACCTATTACAGACGGAAAAATGCAAAATACCTGTGACATATTGGTTGACAACGGCAAAATTGTCGATATCACCGCAAATATTAGCGAAAGCAAAGCGGAAACTGTTTACGATTTAAACGGAGGTATTTTGACAGCCGGTTATATTGATTTGCATACTCACGGCGGTGGCGGCCACGATATGATGGAGGGTACTGCTTTAGCGATAGACGAAATTTCTAAATATCATTTATCTACAGGCACTACCACTTATGTCCCTACTACTTTGACTGCTGATATCCCTACTACTCTTGCCGCTATAGACAATGTAAGAAATTACGAATCTAACTATGCAAGAATTTACGGCACCCATTTAGAGGGACCATTTATCTCTATGAAAGCACCGGGGGCACACCCACCTGCTTATATTTTGGAACCAAACAAAGAAAATACAAAATGGGTTTTTGATAACAAGGATATAATTTCGCGTATTACCGTTGCTCCCGACCAAAATCAAAGTGATTGGTTTACGAAAGAATGTACAAAAAACAATATTCAAATAAGCTTAGGACACGATGCAAGCATAGATGACGAAATAAACGCTTTGACAAATAATGGTGCAAGCAGTGTAACACACATGTACAACTGCACCTCCAGATGTTCGAGAAGAACAACTCCTCATAAACATTTGGGACTTACCGAAGTTGGACTTACCGATAATAGGCTATACAATGAAGTTATAGCGGATAATAGACACGTGCCAAATCCTTTGTTTAAAATGATTTACAAACTTAAAGGCGCTGATAAGATTTGTCTTGTTTCCGACTCTCTTGCGATTGCAGGTAATCACGGCGGAGAATTTTTCTTGGGTAGCGGTGTATCTAAACAACGCATACAAATAGAGGACGGCGTTGCAATAATCAAAGAACTTAACACTTACGCAGGTAGTGTAACACCTATAAGCAAAATGGTTGCAAACCTTTGTCAAAACTTAAATATCCCATTGGAAGAATGTGTGCAAATGGCAGCACTTAACCAAGCAAAACTTATGAATATGACCGACCGAGGCGACATTAAAGTAGGTATGCTTGCTGATTTTAACTTGATAGACGAAAAAGGCAATCTGTTAAAAACATATTTAGGCGGAATCCAAGTAAAAGCATAAAAAACTATCAAAAATCGATATTAAACATAAAATAACCGAGTTTAACTCGGTTATTTTTTATTATTCGAATTTAAAAGTCATTGATTATTTTTTATTATCCACAGGATATTTCAAATTTGCAATCAATTAAATTTATCTTGCTAAAAAATTCATAATTAAAGCAGCCTTTTATCTATCTAAAAGCATTTCACGAGCCATTTTTACACCCATAACAGATGCCATCATAAGCCCACGTGTCCAGCCCGAACTATCCCCCAAGCAATGCAAGTTTTTAATATTTGTATTTAACTTTTCGTCCATTTTTATTTTGTTACTGTAAAACTTTAATTCAGGGGAATAAAGCAATGTTTCAGGGCTGGCAAATCCCGGTACCACTTCGTCCACCGCCTTTATAAAATTGATTATATTTAGCATTGGTCTATAAGGCATAGCACTTGTTATATCCCCTGCTACGGCATCAGGCAAAGTAGGTCTTACATTGCTGTTATCAAGTTCCTTTTGCCAAGTACGTTTTCCGTCAAGTATATCCCCATACCTTTGAACTAGCACCTTACCGTTGCCTAGCATATTAGTAAGTTCTCCGACCTTTTGCGCATACGCTATTGGTTGGTTAAACGGCTCGGTAAATTTTGCACTGCACAATATGGATAAATTTGTATTATTTGACTTTTTCTCCTTATATGAGTGCCCGTTTACAACCGCCAAATCGTTATCATAATTCTCCTGACTTACAAACCCGCCCGGGTTTTGACAAAATGTTCTTACTTTGTTTTTAAACGGCTTAGGGTAACCGATAAGCTTGGATTCATAAAGTACATTGTTCACTTCCTCCATAATCTCGTTGCGAACTTCCACTCGAACGCCTATATCCACAACTCCTGCCTCGTGCAAAATGTTATGCTCCTCGCAAATATTCTCAAGCCAATCCGCACCGCGTCTACCTGTTGCGATAACCGTCTTTTTTGCGAAATACTCAACTTTGTTTTTATTTTCCTCCGCAATTACTCCAAGACATTCGTCGCCATTCATAATTATATCAAGTACATTGACGTTAAACTTAATTTCAACCCCGTTATTTAGCAAAAACTGCTCTATCTTAAAGTAAATTTCCTGCGCCTTTTCCGTACCCAAGTGTCTTATAGGGCAATCAACCAACTTTAACCCCGCTTGGATAGCTTTTTTGCGGATATCTTTAACTTTTTCGGTATTTCCTATACCCTCCACCTTGCTATCCGCACCAAACTCAAGATATAAGCTATCTGCATATTTTATAAGTTCTTCTGCCATTTCCGTGCCAATAAGCTCGGGTAAATCTCCACCGACTTCGGGGCTTAAAGACAATTTGCCGTCGGAAAAAGCACCCGCACCACTAAAGCCCGTAGTAATATTACAATAAGGTTTGCAGTTTACGCATTGTTTGGTTTTAGACTTAGGGCACACCCGCTTTTCAACAGCACGCCCCTTTTCGATTATAAGTATTTTATCCTTTGCGCCTTTTTTTACAAGCTCCAATGCCGTAAAAATACCCGCAGGTCCCGCTCCTACAATAATCAAATCATACATAATTTTTCCTCCTAAAAACAAAAATAGCTAAAGTTTTTCTATACACAAGTGGCATAGTAAACTTTAGCAAGTTTGTAGAAACGCTCACGCAATATGTGAACTTATATGTCCAACCTAGTTGATTATACCACAAAATAAATTTTTGTCAATACCTTTTTTAAAATTTGTCAATATTTGTCAAAACTAAATTATAAATTATCTTGTTATTGAATTTTAAAATAAACATATTTCTTATTAATAATATTATTTTACCATATTTTTTGCGACTATACAATACCAATTAAAAAAATCGGTGCTTTTTCAAGCACCGTTAATTTTTATCCCCTTTCACGAAGCAAAGTCGCTGGAGCAATTTTTCGTACAGGTATAGCACAAAGCATTGAAACTAAATATATTAAAAGCGGTATGCACACAATTATTCCAACTACATATCCCCAAGGTATGATAAAGGCAAAATGTCCCGCTCCTATAAAGCTACCCATTGCTGTAAGCATTGGCGAAGTTATTAATGCACCGACTATGCCGCCAATCAAACTGCCTATAACACCCAAAATTACCATTGCCACTGCTATTTGCGTCATTATATTAGGTGTAGTATACCCAAGTGCTTTATATATTGCATAATTTCTTCGCTCACGCAATAATTTTAATTTTATTAGCATTACAAGTAAAAGGCTAATAATAATTGCGGTAACAGCAATAAATACAGTCATAACGGCATCGGCAGCTGTTTCCACAACATTCAAAATCATATTTCCTAGCCTAGCTTTTCCAGTAAGAAATGCACCATAATGTATATTTTCTTCATTATTAACTTTTTTCAAAACTTGCGTTATTTGGTCATAGGTTGGCACCTTATCTTTGTCAAAATAAAACATTCTAGGTGCTGTTTTTAGTTCTTCTGCAGGTAACATATCAATTATATTATCTAAAAAGGCCATATAATGGCAATTTTCAAATATAGATTGAAAATACCCAACAATTACATACTCATTTTTTACTGCATTCATAGTAAATTCGTCAAAAGACACTGTAAAGCTATCACCTATTTCAAAACCATTTTGTTTTGCAAATTTTTCGTTTATTATAATTTCGTTTTTATGTTTTGGATACCTTCCTTTGTAAACAAAATCAGTACGTAAAATATCAAACCTTTCAAAAAATTCACCGCGTATCCAATCGTCGCTATCGCCGATATAGCCACCGCAATATACTTCCGCAAGCATATCCGCTTGATATCCGTCCATACTTCTTATAGCTTCAAAATACGGGTCTGAATCTTCATATCTTAAACCTATTATATAATCTGGATTCTCGGTAGCTGCCATATTAATAATTGCAGTTTGGTCAACTTTTAAGTTATAAAACACTACGCTAACAAAGGAACATAACAATGACATAATAAGCACTACTATAACTACCATAACACTTCGATTAACTTCGCTTGTTACACTTTTTACGCCAAGTGTGCTATTAACGGGAAGTTTAGATTTTGCTAGCGGCACTAAATTTCTTTTAAAAGAGTGTGTTTCAAAATTATTACGCATTGCGGATAATGGAGTAACCCTTTTAACTCTGCTTGTTGCAAGCATTACAACCGCACTTATAACTGCAATTATCAAAGCTATTGCAACAAAAACACTTCCAACATTCAAGCCTATTGCTTTGCAGCACTCCAGTCTTGCCATATCAGTTATGATATTTACAAATGTAGGCATCAAAGTAATACCCAAAATTATACCTATAATCATACAAATACCACTTATTACGCTATAAATTGCAAGATAACTAAGTCGTAACATATCCGTGGTATACCCTAATGCTTTAAATACGCCTAAATTTCTCACTTCGTCCATAACTGATGAGCGTACCAAAAATCCTATTACCAAAGCTACTATAACAGCGACAATGACGGAAAATGTAATCATTGCAGCACCCAATATCAAAATAAATGAACTTGTTGCGTCCTTAAAAGTTTGTCTGTCATTATATCCCGCCCCAATTATTTTTGCATCATCGCCATATAAAAGAACTTGTTCGTAATTATATTCATTTGCAACATTCATCAATGCTTTTCCGCACTCAAGCTGTGCTTTTGCATTCTCCGCATCATCTTGATAAGTAAAATGCACATTTATTATTTGCTCTTCCACTATACTTTCATCAGTTTTTGAATTTCTACTCACCATTTGATAAAAATCATTCTCAACATAGTAATAAACTTCTGAATAAATTTTTGTCATATCGTCGTAAACGCCAGCAACATAACCCCAATAATTTTCACCATTATAACGATACATAACTTTATCGCCTACGTGACCTGTTATCAAATAGTTTCCCGTTACATAAATTTTAAAACCTTCACCGCTCACTTGGTTACGAATATATGGTTTAAATTTATTATTTTGGTCATCAATATTTAAAAACCCGATTCTTTTTAGTGACATAGTGTTGCCTTCACTAAAAATAAAAGTGCATTGATAATTATTGTCGTTTACAGGCATTTCCTGCCAAAGCATCGGCTGACTATCCACACAATCTATATCGTCTCTTTCATTTATAGCACTTATCATTCTTGTTGATAAAGGTCCGTTTAATTCTTCATAGACAAAAACTGCAAGGTCAGGCGAATTTGAAAGGTTACGGGCATTGTAATATACCCCCCCCATACCAAGGCAGATTGAAAGCCCGATTATCATCATCATTACAGATAAAACTACAAACAAACCTGTTATAAAAAAGCCCGTTTTCCCTTTATGGAAATGTGATTTAATAATACTCCACATACTACCACCCCATTTCGTCCAAAAAGACTTTCAAAGTCTCAAGTCTTTGTTTTTCGTTGTCTTTGTCATACTCTCCAAGCGTAATCTCGTTCAAAATTACACCATCTTTCAAATAAAGTACACGATTTCCTCTTACCGCACTTTTTATATCGTGAGTAACCATTACGATATTTTTACCTTCTCGATGGAACTTGTTCATCAAATCAAGCACAGCAATAGAGTTTGCGGAGTTTAACGCACCTGTAGGCTCATCGGCAAAAATCACTTTCGGATTATTGATAATAGCTCTTACAAGCCCAACCCTTTGAAGTTCTCCGCCTGACATTTGCGATGGGAACTTTTTGTACATTTCGCAAGGTATCCCTACCAAATCAAAATACTCGCAAGCTTTTTTGTACACATCTTTTCTTGCAAGTCCCGACAAATATCCGCTTGCAAGCACGTTATCCATTACGGACATATTGTCATTCAAAAACACTTCCTGAAAAATAAAACCGCAATTATTACGCCTAAATTTTGCAAGACGGTCATTGGAATATTCGGAGATTTTCTCGCCCGCAAAAACAATGTTGCCAAGTGTCGGCTTATCCATACCCGATAAAGCATACAACAAGGTAGACTTTCCACTACCGCTGTTACCCATAATCACGGTAAAATCTCCGTCAGCAATCTGCAAATCCAAGTTGTTCAATACGTGTTGTTGCACTCCGCCTACAGAAAACGACTTGCATAACCCCTCGGTTACAATAATATTTTCAAACTCTTTATTTTCCATACTTTCTCCTTTTGCGAATTTTACATTTCAAATCACAACACTTTTAATATCTAAAAAATGTAGATGACTCAAATCTTCCGTCATCTACATTATATAACTAAAATATGAGGCAAACTTTTTCTATAATCTTTCTTTTCTTTCCTAATTCTTTCCAAAAATCGGTACTAAAACACAATTTTACTACCATTTACTGCTCAAAACTTTTCATTATGGGCAAAATAAGTTCCACTACAAAACCGTTATCGTTGTAGCAATTCATATCTCCGCCCATCCGTACAACAAGCTTTCTGCAAATATTAAGTCCCAAACCTTGTCCCAATTTTTCTTCCGTTTTTTCGCCACGATAAAACCTATCCATAATATAACTTAGCTGCTCGGGAACAACGCCATCGCCATAGTCCTTAAATTTAACTTTTAGTCGGTCTCCTTGCAAAGTCATTTCCACTTTTATTTCGGTATCCGCGTATTTATAGGAGTTTGCAATAATATTATCCACAATTTGAATCATTCTGTTTTTGTCATACAAAATGTTACAACTTATATCATCCCCAAAAACTATCTTTCCGTTATAATCGCACTCGCTAATTAGTTTTTTAAAATCTTCTTGGCTGTGTTTTGTGATAAATACATTAAGTTGTCCCTCTTCCTCAAGTGCTTTTTGATAAAAATCGTTTACCAAATTATCTATCGCATTTGCTTTATTGGTAATTACAGTGTAGTTCTCATTGCCGTCCACTGCAAAACCGCACTCTGCAACAGCTTTTATCGTGGATAACGGTGTTTTGATTTCGTGTCCTATCTCTTGCAAAAGTCTGCGGCGTTCCATATATACACTTTGCTCAGATAACCTGCTTTCCCTCAAATTGTTACGCATAATGTCAAAAGCTTCGCCAAATGCCCCAAATGACATATACTTATCCAAAATCAGTGGGGAATCCAAATTACCTTTTGCAACTTCTTGTGCAAAGCTTTTAAGGCTGTTAAATGGCTTTACCGTGCGTTTGTAAATAAAATAACAGCCTATAGCCATTGCTAAACCAAGCACTACAAATGATACCGCAACTATCCATATCAAAGTGTTGCGCATATTGTAAAATCTTGCATTAGACTCTGTGTAAAAAATGATTTTTTTATCCCCGTAGTCTACGACAATATCTCCGTCCGCCAAAGCTTTGCTTAACCTTGTTTCAATAGCCATTTCGGGAACATCCTTTGATGATTTTAACACCTCGCCCGTTTTGTCTATCAATGCATAATGATAAACTATCTCCTTCGGCTCCGTGCCAAAATCCAAACCTTGAACAACTTCGTTTATATAAACAGTATCTACTTTTTTATAGTCAAAACTTAATCCTATCCCCAAGCATACCGCACCTATCACTATAAATATTAAACATAAACTCACAATAAATTTTTTCATACCCTCTCCACCGATTACACTTTTTAGCAATTTAACAATGCAAAAAACTATCAAAAATCGATATTAATTTCAAATTACGTACTTCTTCACTATTCAAATTTATATCCTGTCCCCCAAATCGTGGTTATAAATTCTCCTTGATATTTTTCCAATTTCTCTCGTATTCGTCTTATATGAATATTAAGCGTATTGTCACTGTAATACCCTGCTCCCCATACATTTTTGATTATGTCGTCTTTATCAAGCACTTTGCCACGATTGTTAAACAAATACATAAACAACTTGAACTCCATATTTTTTAAGCTTATGCTTTCGTCGCCTCGTTTAATAATCATAGCCGCTTTATCAACAGTCAAATCCTTGTAAACCTCGATTGCTTTGTTTTCCTTTTCCAACAAATTTTTTACCTTTAGCAACAACACTTGCAAGGAAAATGGTTTGACAATATAATCGTCCGCCCCCAAATAATAGCCCTTTAGCAAATCTCTTTCCTCATTGCGGGCGGAAATCAATAAAATTTTTGCCAAAGGCGACTTTTCGCGTATAATTGATATATAATCATACCCGCTGTTTCTGCCAAGGTTGATATCCAATAAAACGACTTTCACGCTGTCGCTTATATCATTTACAGCCATTGCCGTGTATTCCGCATGAACAGGCACGCCAAACATTCCAAAATATTTGGCTACACTGTCGGCAAGTTCCTTTTCGTCGTCAATTATCCAAACCGATTGCGTCATACTACCACCTTTTAATCTTAAAATTACATTTTATTTAGCTTTATATAAAGTATAGCATATATTTTTTATAAATTAAATACGTAAAGGAAAATTATTTATAAAATTTCTTTCCTGTTTATTTCTTAAACATTACTCTCTTATAAATTTTGGGCTATAATACTAATTTTAAACAAACTAAAGCCTGTCAAAACACACAAAACCAAGCAATCTCTCACTTGGTTTTGTAATGTTTAAAAAGTAAATTATTTTATCAATATTTATCTATACTAATTTTGTTATTAATTGCAAGTTTTAACACTTCTCCATCTGCGGTAGTTATTCCGCCTTTGTTTAATAGTATTGCGGATAGTAATATACAGTCTTGTACATTTGTAGTATCACTTGCTGCTATTGCTCTTAAGTAGGATATATCTGCTGCGGTTATTCTTCCGTCTCCTGTCAAATCTCCTAAAACGGATAAATATGTTTCCTCTCCGCCTACCTCTATCCTCCAGCCTGTTCCTACTATTGCACTATTGTCAGTTACTTCATAGCCTTTCCTGTTGTAGATTGTCATTGCGGATATGTTTATTCCCATTTCTGCTAGTTTTGTCTTAAGATTTTCTACACTTGTATTTACTGATATATTGCCTATTACATTGGTTTTGCTTGTGCTTGTCTTTCGCAACATATTGTCCCTATCCAATGATAAGTAAGTGTAAGCATCACTTGTACTTGCAGTTTCGCTCTCCATAAATTTATCTAAATCTATTTCCTTACCGATATAGTTCCTCAATATCTCACTATCTACTTCGGTTATTCCGCCTTTGTTGTTTATCATACAAGCTAACTGTCTTTCCAATGGCATACTTTCTAGCAATGTGCTGTCATTTGCTACTTGTCTTAAGTATGATACGTCACTTGCGTTTATCCTACCATCGCCGTTTATATCCCCTAATACAGATAGGTAGATTGTATCAAATGGAGTTGTATCCGTACTATTTGAGTAAAGCTCTACTTTATAGCCTGTACCAACACAATAATTTTCCACGCTTTCTGCAATTAAACCATTACATGATATTCCATCATATATCAATTCGCCTTTTGCTCCAAATACTTTTAATAGCTTACTATCATTTCGTATGTTGCTTATAAAGCTATTCAATGTTGTATTTACTTTTATATTTCCTATTATATATATATTACCACTATCTATTGTAGTTTTCTCACTGTCGTTTACCTTATGTATCAATTTGTTTTCTTTATACCCTTTCCTATAATTATTATCTAAATAAATATAGTCTAATTTGCTACTATCTTTTAGCACAATTCCCGGATGGATTATTTCATACTCATATTCAAGTTCATTTGTACTACCATCTTCCCAAGCGTAATTTCTGTTATCTTTTAAAGAAACTTTTGCCTTGTATTTTCCAACATCAGTTGCTTTGAAATTTGTAACTTCTACTAAGTCAGCATTATAATCAATAACATAAGTAATTTCACTTCCACTATAAACAAAATTATTGTTCCCTATAGTTGGCTTATTTATTTTTTGTGGTTCAATTACAAATTCATATAACAACACCTTATTTGAGCCATCAAGCCAATTAAATCCCTGCTTAGGAGCAACTAAAGCGTAGTAAATACCGGCTTGTGTAGCTTTATTATTCAAAATGTTCATTTTATTTGAATTAAAACCATTAATATATGAACTGCAATCAATTACTTCTCCAGAATATGTAAATGTTTTATTAATACCTTTTGGTGCTTCAATACTGCCACCCTTAATTGTAAACATAAAAGTTGGATTTACGCAACTTTTTGTAGTATAAAAGGCATAGTTTCCCGGTTCGGATACACTTTTTGTATTTGATAAATTGCCATACTCATCATAAAAAGAATCTCCGCCAATATCTATTACATAAGACTTAGACGCATTATATTGTACTGTAGCATTAGACGCTGTTGTATTACCTTGCCCAGCACCATTCCAACGCCATGTAATAGTCTCAGTAACTGTAGTTCCATTTACAAAGATTGCTTCCCCACTTGAAGTCCCTACATTATAGCCAACTTTATTAGAATAAAAATATATAGCAGGATTATTATTTCCATTATATTGACTATAGCCATCTGTGAAAGTTATAGTGTTGTTAGCCTCTCCACTAATACCAATATGCGTAGTTTTTCCATCTTCGCACAAATTACCTAATACTTTCAATTTTGTTGGTGCAGAATGAATTGTAAAATGCAAATCACTTTCATTGCCACTTGGGTTAACTTTATTACCATATATTTGTGCGCCAGCTTTTATACTTACTGTACCAACATTATAAAGTAAACCACCGCCGATACCCGTTGCAACATTTTCTGTTATAATTCCACCTGCAATTAATGCATTTCCATCATTACGCATACCAGCTCCGTTAAGTGCAGAATTGTTAGAAATTATACCGCCATATATTTCGCAATTTCTACCATTCATAAGTCCGCCACCAACATAAACACAATCGTTTTCAGAAATTATACCATCATACATTATAAATGTACTAGCATTAAGTATTCCTCCACCACTTGAGCCACGAGGTATTCCATACACCTCATTATTTGTGACTTTGCCACCATACATTAAAAATAGTCCATAATTATAGATGCCTCCACCAGAATTATAAGCACGATTATTGCTAATTGCACCACTAGATAGTGTTAATGTTGCATTACTCATATTAGCAATTCCACCACCAGCAGAATTATTATCGCTATTATTAACATAACCGCCTGTAATAGTACCTGCTCCTAATCTGCTATTATCTTTTATGTGCAGACTTCCATAATTAATAATAACATTACCATCATCAGTTTCGGCCGTAAGATTTCTGTTAATAGAATAATTATTTAAATCCAAAAAAATAGTTGCCCCTCTGGGAATCATAATTCTTCCATTATTAAACCCAATGCCTTCCCCGAATGAAGTTGTGTACTCGTTACTACTAGTTGCTGTCCAATTTGCAGTTAACACGACATCTACATTAACTCCGCCATTATCTAAAGAATATTGAATAGCTTCATTCCATTTTATTGTTTGATTGCCGCTTGATAAAGTAATACTATAATCCGATGCTGTCTGAATATTATCTTTAGCATTTTTAACCGTACTACCGAAATCGCTATCTGAAATATTCATTGTAAGTAAACATCCTATTGCTAATAGACAAGATATTACTAATGCAAAAAATACTATTCCAACTCTTTTAATAATCTTTGCCATAATAAAACCTCCGTTTTTACCTTACATAGAATAAGTATATCTATGTACAAAATCACGGATTTTTTGAGTTTGAATATATAATTTTTGTATGCTTAAAGTAAAGAGTTTACAAAACCTTTGCTATAACGTTGACATTATCTTACATTTTAGTTTAAAATATACATATAATATGTACATAGATATACTTATTCCATGTACCCAAACTTTACATTTAAGGCAAATTTTTATCCCCAATAGTCCCGATTTTTGATAGGATTATTGCAGTGAACGCCACTTTTTGCCTACTTTAAACTTTACACAAAAAGTAACACCTCGAAAAAAAATTTTTGAGGTGTATTTTTTATTTTATACCTTTAAAATTATACATAATTATTAGAAATATTTTGGCTTGTATAATATTGTTTTAATTTACTTAATTGTGCAAAATACTATTTGATATATAGTTTAATGTAATAGCTTATTGTACCGTTTGGATACTTTTTGGGTCTGAATAAAGCAACTTTTATTTTA
Organism: uncultured Clostridia bacterium; assembly: GCA_947646415.1. Classification (GTDB taxonomy): domain Bacteria; phylum Bacillota; class Clostridia; order Christensenellales; family UBA3700; genus MGBC100798. Next base: position 22,811 of record CANSGN010000020.1, read on the forward strand.
TCTTTTTCGTTAAAGTCAAAAATTTGCTCAGCAAATTCTTTTGGGATATTGCCTATACATTGATTGTTTACCGTCAGTATACGTACTGCTTTTTCATTTTCAAAAAAGTAATTTCCCAATATAAGTTCACTATCCAATTTTAAATTACTTAAAATCTCTCTTCTGCAACTGCCGTCTTGATTATCAAAGTTGCAACCTGCTATATACGTCTCTATAATCTTATACATATTATCCTTAATGTTAATTTATAATTAAAAGTATTTAAACTTATTTATTACTGCAAGTGTTTATAAAAAAATACCCGAATAAAAAAAATTCCTTGCCATAAGCAAGGGGTATATATAAAAACTTTGACTTGGAACAGATAGGATAAGACGAGAATTTTTGTGTCAATAATTGTTTTTTTATACTTAC
>CANSGN010000021.1 GCA_947646415.1 uncultured Clostridia bacterium
AAGGGTTATACCCGTATGTGAAAAACCCCACGTTTAACGTGGGGATATTTATTTGTTAAAGACCACTGAGCTATCAGTGGTCTTGTGCTAATTAAATTGAAAAAATAGATAATAAATAATATTAATAATCAAATAATTACAAAACAAATTCAAATTATAATTAAAAATTTTTTATTAAAACTCTATATCGAATATTTCATTGCATATTTCGCCGGCAAATGTCGGCTCGTGGCTTACAAGTAAAATAGCACCTTCGTATTTTACCAAAGACTCTTTTAAAGCTTCCTTTGCAGTTACATCCAAGTGGTTAGTCGGCTCGTCCATAATCAAAATATTGCTAGGCTTTTGCATAAGTGAGCAAAGCTTTACTTTAACTTGTTCGCCACCGCTCATATTGCAAATGGACTTTGTTGCCAAATCATTTTTTATCCCTACCTTTGCAAGCTCATTTCGTATATCTTTTTGGCTAAGTCTAGGATGTTGCTCATTCATATATTGAATAGGGGATATCGTGTTGTTTCTAAAATCCAAATCTTGTTCGATATAATTAATTTTAGTATTTACATTGAACGCAAATTTACCGCTTATTTTCCTTAACTGATTCATTAAAGTTTTGATAAGAGTGGATTTGCCAAGTCCGTTAGTACCGCGTATCCAAACTTTGCTTTCAGAAGATAAATGCAGATTGATTGGCGGAAGAATAGCCTTTCCCTCATATCCTACCTCCAAGTCTTTTACCACAAGCAAATCTTTAGTACAAACTAAAGTGTAAGGGAAGTCGAAATGAGCGGGTACGCTAGTTACAGGTTTGCTCATAACTTCAATTCTATCAAGCATTTTTTTGCGGCTGTTAGCCATTCCCGCAGTTGCGGCACGGGCTTTATTTCGGTCGATATAATCTTGCATTTTTTTGATTTCGCGTTGTTGTCTTTCAAAAGCTTCTGCGTATTGTTTGGCATTTTGTTCATATTGTGCCATAAATTGTTTGTAATTTCCGCTGTACCTTTTGATAGTTTGATTCTCAATATTGATAATTAAGTTGCAGGTATTGTTCAAAAATTCCGTATCGTGGCTAACAAGCAGGAAAGAGCCTTTGAAAGTCGTTAAAAACTTTGTTAACCAATCTATATGTTCTATATCCAAAAAGTTGGTTGGCTCGTCGAGCAACATAACATCCAAATCGGAAAGTAAAAGTTTTGAAAGCATAAGTTTGGCTCTTTGCCCTCCGCTTAGCTTGGAAATAACAGTGTCGTAACCGAAGTTGCCTACTCCCAATCCGTTTGCGACTTTTTTTATGCTGCTTTCGATATCGTAAAAACCGCTTTTGTCAAGTCGTTCTTGCATACTTGCAGATTTTGCAATCATTTTATCAAGTTCTTCCATATCCGAGGTTTCGCCCATTTGCAAGTACAAACTTTCCAATTTTTCGTTTAATTCGAAAAGATGTGAAAATGCGGTTTTCAAATATTCCATAACCGTAAGGCTGCGGTCGATATTTGCATGTTGGTCAAGATAGCCCCAACGTATACCGTTAAGCCATTTGATTTCGCCTTCGTCCTGAACAACCTTCCCGGCAATGATATTCATAAAAGTTGTTTTGCCTGCACCATTAAGTCCGACAATACCGCAATGCTCTCCGTTGTTAATGGAAAGCTCTGCCTCTCTAAACAAAGTTTTGCTATCAAATATGTGTGTAAGTCCGCTAATTTGTAAAATACTCATTTTATTTTCCTATATAATTATCTGTAAATTTCAGTCTTAAAATTTCTAAAACAAAATATTTTGAGAAAATTTTTAAATTTTTTTGTAAATTTTCGTAAACCATTTTGATTATTATATAATATATCATTATTAATGTCAAACAAAAATTGCTCTATTACATTTGACAAAAGAGGATAAAAGGAGTAAAATCTTTTAAAAGGAGATTTTACTTTATATGGACAGAATAATAATTGACACACACGCACATATTTTCCCTACGAAAATCGCTACTAAAGCAGTAAAAAGCATTGGTAATTTTTACGGAATAGAGATGGATGGTAGCGGGGAACTTGACTACTTGTTGGAACATGGAAAACAGGCGGGTGTTACACATTATATAGTGTGCAGTTCGGCGACTACAAGTGCTCAAGTACATTCGATAAATGAGTTTATTTTAAACAGTGTAAACAACAAAAGTAACGTGTTTGGATTGGGCGCTTTACATCCGGATTTATCTGATGAAGAATTGGACAAAGCGATAGATTTTATAATTGCCAACAACTTGATTGGAGTAAAATTACACCCCGATTTTCAGCGGTTTAACATTGATGATAGAAACGCATATCGCATATACGAAAGATGCGAGGGAAAACTGCCGATTTTGTTCCATACGGGGGATGAAAGGTTTGATTTTTCCGCACCTAAAAGACTAAGCGTTGTGGCAAAAGATTTCCCTAAATTAAAGTGTGTCGGTGCACATTTCGGAGGGTATTCCAGGTGGAATGAGGTTGATTGCTATCTAGGTTTGGACAATGTGTTTTTTGATACATCGTCAGCGCTTTTCAAGTTGACTCCCGAGCAAGCAAAAAGTATGATTGATAAATTTGGCGAAGATAAATTTATGTTTGGAGTGGACTTTCCTATGTGGGAGCATAGTGAGGAAATGGCAAGATTTGATAAACTAGATTTGTCGGACGCTCAACGCGAGAAAATTTTATATAAAAACGCCGTTAAATTTTACCAAATAAAAAATATATAAAAATACGTTTAAAAACTTGTCTTTTTTAATATATTGTGCTATAATCTTTATAAAGAATGTAAATTAAGGGGTTGCTATGCGAAAGACTACAGCAGAAAATAATGCTAGAGCAAGAAAGAAAATGGATGCCAAATGCAATATGCTTGGCTACTTGACGTCTAGTGATGAAATGAGTAGATTCACTCCGAATCTATATGATGATATCTTTATTTTCAAATCAAAGAACAAAGTTGATGCTATTTCTGAGCGTGCAAAATACAAACGTAATGATTTCTTTGAAAATGAGGACACAGCACCTGAAATTGTAGAGGCAGTTGCGGAAGAAGTTCCTGCTGTTGTCGAGCCTGTTGTTGCAGAGGAAGTTGTTACTGAGGAGCCTATTGCAGAACCTATCGACGAAGTTCTTCCTGTTATTGCAGAGCAAGTAGAAGAACCTGTCGCAGAGGAAATTGTTGTTGAACTTGAGCCATTGCCATTTGTTGTATTGGAGCCTATTGCAGTTGAACAAACTCTTATTACCGAAGCAGAGTCAATCGTGGAAGCAGAGTCGGTTGTTGAAATTGAGGAAGTTGAAGAGGAAACTGTTGTAGAACTTGAGCCACTACCACTTGTAATATTAGAGCCAATCCTTGTAGAAGAAATCGAAGAGGTTGAGGAAGTTGAAGAAACAGTAGTTCCTGAACTTGCAGAATCAATCGCAGAAGTAATAGAAGAAAGTGTAGAAGAAGAGCCTGTCGTAGAAGAGGTAGTAGAGGAAGAAATTTATGTTGAGCCTGAACATGTTGAGGAAGTTTCCGAGACAGCTCCATTTATGGCAGTATTGATTGACCCATCGACTGAAGAAGATGCAGAGCTACTTAAAGAAAGATACAAAACAGTACCACTTGAAAAGAGATTTGAGAGAGGTAATGAAAGCGTTAGACAATATTATACAGCTTTGAAAAACGAATTGCTATCTTACGAAAGAGTTAAATCACGTATGTCTAAAAAGTTTGATACCTTTAGTATTGCAAGATTTACGGTAGCAAAAATAACTGTTAAAAACGATGTTGTAAAATTGTATTTAGCTTTGGCAAATGACTCTATTGACACTAAGTACTATACTGAAGATGTGTCAAGCAGTGAAATTTATGACCAAACACCTACTTTACATAATGTAAAATCTAAACGTGGTTTGAAATATGGTATTGAACTTATTAATGAAATTATGACCTCAATCGGATACCAAAAAGTTGAAGATTATGAGCCGATTGATTTCGGAGCAGAGTTCGCGCCTGTACCTGTAAGTGTTAAAAAACAGTATATTGCAGATTTGATGAAACCTGTAATTTCGGTAGATGAGTGTAATTTGATTACAAACGAATTGGCTTATGATATGTTAACCATTGTTAAGAGCGATAAATACACAATTAACAAGTTTTATCCTGTAGTTAAATACAGAATGTATACTGACGATTTAACTCATTGGTTTGAAGATGGCGAAACAGTTACTATCGAGGCATTGCAAGAAAAAGGTGTTCTTCCAAAAGTTGATAACTTGTTCTTGGAAGTTCATGGCAGAGGTGTTCTTGATAGAAAATTGTTTGTAGAAGCTCACTCATACGATATGAAGGCTATTAAGATGATTTTATTGACTGATGGTGAAGCTATACAATACAAATAATATGGCTTAGCGGTTTGATAATTTAAACGGGATATTTAAATGATTTATGAATAGTATATTGCTTGTTTGAATAAAGCCGATTATAGCAAAATTTATAAAATTTAATTGATTATCAATTTATAATGTTATAATTAAAAATAATGATTTTAGTTTTTAAAATCATTATTTTTTATGCAAATTTAAACCTTAATTTTATTAATGTAGCTTTTACAAATAAATTTTAGCTTTTGATATTGATACAACATTAGGCATTATGTTTTAGACAATGTGGGTGCTTTAGTGAAACTTTAATATGTATGGTAAAAGTTATTAGGGAAAGGCAATAATTCAATAAACTTATAAAATAATAAAATAGGTAAAAAACATTGCAAAAGATTGGCTTTTATGATACAATATTAAATGAGGTGTTATATGGCATATATATCTATATACAGGAAATATAGACCTTATGATTTTGACGGAATAGTCGGTCAGGAACATATTGTCAGGATATTGCGTAATCAAATTAAAACCGATACTATTGGTCATGCTTACTTGTTTACGGGAACTAGAGGAACAGGTAAAACTTCCATTGCAAAAATATTTGCGCGTGCGGTTAATTGTACCAATAATGATAACGGACAAGCATGCGGTAAATGCGAAGTTTGTCAATCGCTTGCAGGTGCCAATAACCTTGATATAATTGAAATTGATGCTGCATCTAACAACGGAGTTGATGAAATTAGGGAACTGAGGGAATCGGTCAAATATCCGCCTGCCGTAGGTCGGTTTAAGGTGTATATAATTGACGAGGTACACATGCTTTCTATAGGCGCATTTAACGCCCTTTTAAAGACATTGGAAGAGCCGCCTAGTCATGTTATATTTATTTTGGCAACTACAGAGGTGCATAAACTTCCGCAAACAATTTTGTCAAGGTGTTTGAGGTTTGATTTTAGATTGGTGCCTACAAATAGTATAGCTGGCAGGATTAAGTATATATTTGATGATATGGGTATAAAATGCACGCAGGATGCTTGCTTAGCGATTAGCGAAGCAGGGGACGGCTCGGTTAGAGATGCACTTTCGATAGCAGATATGTGTGTGTCTTACGGAGAGGGAAATATAGATTATAATGTAGTGCTGGATGTTTTGGGACAATCTAATCCAAACATAATTTTGGATATTATCGATTGCACTTTAAAAGGGGATATCTCCACTGCTTTAACTTTGATTGACAATTTGTCTAACTACGGAAAAAGCATGAGTGTGTTGGCACGTGACATTACTAAAATGTTCCGTAATTTATTTATAGTGCAAAATGTAGTGACACCCGAAAAAACTTTAAGTTTACCTACAGAGTTAATTGAACGATTAAAAGAGCTTAGAAGTGTTAATAGTGATAGAGTTCTTCAGTGCGTAGATATTATGTCAAATGTAGAGTCAAATATGCGGTATAGCAGTATGCCAAGGACATTGCTTGAGTCAAGCATTGCTAAATGTGCCGACCCAAGGGCTAATATTGATTTGACAGGTGTAATTACACGCCTTAAAAGTTTGGAGGATAAAATCTCAAACGGCAATTTTAGTTTAAACAGCGATGTTAAAGAAGAGAAAAAAGTAAAAAGACAGTTCTCGAAATCTGCGTGCTGTGGATTTTTGATAAAAGCTACAAGAGATTTGAAAAAATACGCTTTGTATAGTGAGCTTACAGAACTTAACAAGGATAATTTTAGTTTGGATAATGGTGTTGTTAATATAAGACCTTCAAGAAAAAATATGGCGGATATTTTGCTTATGCCGGAGTATTTTGATTTAATAAAAAATTTGATTGTAAACGAATTTGAGGGAGTAAATGACATTGTGGTTATAAAAAGCGATAAAATCGTAAATATAGATGACGATATTGCTTTTGTAAAAGGACTGTTTGACAATGATATTATCAAAATGAAATAAATATAATTATTTAGTAAAATTTGGAGGATTTATTATGGCTAAATATGGTGGATTTGGTGGCGGCATGGGTAATATGCAACAACTTATGAAACAAGCACAAAAAATGCAAGAGGATATGATGGCTGCAAAAGAGCAACTTGCTGAGACTGAAGTTACAGGCACAAGCGGTGGCGGCATGGTAGAAATTACAATGACTTGTGATAAAAAAATTACTGCGGTAAGTATTAAACCGGAAGCATGCGACCCTGACGATATTGAAATGCTTGAGGATTTGATTGTTGCTGCATTTAATGATGCTGCGGAAAAAGCAGACGAAGAAAGTCAGTCTAAACTTGGTGCTTTTGCAGGACTAGGATTATAATGCAATATATAGAGCCGATTCAAAAATTAATTGCGGAATTTACAAAACTTCCCGGAGTAGGTATGAAGACTGCTACTAGATACGCATATTCTATAATTAATATGCCGTTGGAAGATGCGCAAAATTTTGCGCATGTGATAATGGATGTTAAAGAGAATGTCCATTATTGCAGCGTTTGCGGTAATTATACCGATAAAGAAGTTTGCGAGATATGCGAAAACCGCGACAAATCGATTATCTGTGTGGTAAAAGAGCCTAAGGATGTTATAGCTTTTGAAAAACTAAAAGACTATAAAGGTGTTTATCATATTTTGCACGGCACATTAAATCCGCTTATGGGGATTGGAGCAAACGATATTCGCATTAAGGAACTGCTTTCACGTCTAAATGGTGTACAGGAAGTTATAATGGCAACTAACTCGGATGTTGAGGGAGAGGCAACTGCTATGTATATAGCCCGTCTTGTAAAACCGCTTGGCATAAAGGTTACAAGGCTTGCACATGGTATACCTATCGGGTCGGATATCGAGTACGCAGATGAAACAACTTTATCGCGTGCATTGATTGACAGACGCGAAATGTAAATTTAAAAATAAAATTTTATATTTAAAGTGATTTTTTGAGGGGCAATAATTACTTTTAAAATAACCTAAGTTGTTGAAAAAACAGCCCGTGGGGATATTTTTTCGACAATAGTTAATTTAAAGGAGTTTTTATGAAAAATAAAATTGTTATTGTATTGTCCTTGATTATCGTTTTGGTAGCGGTACTTAGCGGCTGTAAGAAACCGGATGCTATGGGGCCTGAACTATATGACCCGAACTCTGCAGGTATGAAAGTCGTTGAGGGCGAAGATTCCTATAACGTGATGAAGCAGGCTTATAAGTACTATCAAAACTGTTCCGACTATAAAATGGAAATTGATTTCGTATTTGAAGCAATGGCTGTCGGTATGGAATTGTATCAAAATTCATATCAAAATATTATAAGAAACGGCGGAAATTACTACGATTACTATATTATTGCAGGTAAGGGCAGTTTTGTTCCTGCACCTAGCGGTCATGTATTTTATTACTTGAATAACGGCGAAGATTATGCAAAATATTATGGCGACCATAATAGGGATAGCTATAAAAATGCGGTAAGACTGAATGACGATAAAAAAGTAGTTGCAGATTTTTCAGCTATACAATGGGGTAAATTTGATGCCGATGTTGAGGCAGATGATGTAAAATCCCCTATTGACAGAGTAAATAAATTGAAAACAAATTTGCATCAATATAATTGGCTTGAAGAAAAATATTTGTCAAGCAATACCGATAGGAAAGTTTATGAGAAAAACGGCAAATACTATTGTATAGTTATGATAAATACAACTGCAATGGATGACAGTATTGCTCAGCCCGAAGTTATAAAAGCAATCGAGAAAGCAACGGGCGGAAAATATAAACAGTTCAACAAGGATACTCGAATGATTGCAGAAGTTGAAAAAGTAGACGATAGTTATAGGTTCAGTCAGTTTGTGCTTATGGAAGATTATTCTGGTACAAAGGTAGTAAAACTTGAAGTGTCGCAGTATTATTGGCATAAATTTAGCTATGATTCTAAAAGTTTGGTTATTCCGTCACGGGATTGATAAATAATTATTAATGTAAAAAATTATTATTTGATTTTGTTTGGGATAAATTTAAAAATATGTAAAACCTTACAAAAATCGATATTAAATTGTTTGTGGAGTAAAAATGAAAGATAAAATCATTAAAAAAGTTAAAGAAGACAGCTTGTTTTTTTTGCTGTCCATATTAGCGGGACTGATGATAGCAATCGGTGGTATAGCCTATCTTTACATAACCGGTTTTGATAGCAACAATATTTGGCTTAAAATAGCGGGTGGCTTTGCATTTACCATTGGTTTGACATTTATTGTATTGCTAGAATTTAAACTTTTTACCGGGCTTAACTGTGATTTGCTAAAAACCAACTATAAAGATTGGTATAAATTAATTGTAAGTTTTTTAGGAAATTGCGTAGGTTGTTGGTTTGGAGCTCTATTGATTTTTAAAACACCTATCGGAAACATAGTTATCTCAAGAGCAATCGAACTTTATACTGTTAAGTTGGATATGGATTGGTGGGTAGTAATACTATCGGGTATTTTGTGCGGTGTATTTATTACTATGGCAGTTTTGGGTAACAGAGCTTGCAAAGGCAATAAGACCGCGGGAATAATTTGTGTAGTTTTTCCTATATTGATATTTGTAATTTTAGGGGTAGAGCACTCTGTAGCGAATCAAGTTTATTTTGCACTAGCAATATTGGGAGGAAAACCATTTGTCGGACAAATTGTACTGCAGACATTTTTGGTAATGATAGGCAATATAATAGGCGGTATATTAATACCACTTGTACTTTTAGTAAAAGAAAAATTTATTTCAAAAGAAAATACAAAAAATGATGTTGTTGTAGATAACATACAAGAAAGTAATGTCGATAGCAATATTAAAGAAAAATAATAATATTTAAATAAATAAACAGCACCGCAAAAGCGCACTTCCCATAGGGAATTAAATACTAAATTTTTTAGGGTTGTACTTTCAAGCGAGGACAAAAGCTCTCGAACGATATGTTCGAGAGCTTTTTACTACAAACTATTTAGAAAGACAACTTGAAATTTATCTTATTTTATAGAATAAATTGTTTAGCCCACGCAACGGGATTTTCTCGATAAAACCCGCAATGCCCGTAGCTTTTCATCTTGTTGATATGATATTTTTTTATTCGGGTCTTACAAAGTCGGGCTATATCCTTGCTACCATAAATAAACGTAACTTTTTTTAGTTCATCTTGGTGCAATTTATAAACTTTTGTGTTGTAGCAACTTCCTATAAGGTTGTTTAAACTTTCCTGCGACACAAGGGGAGCAATATCCTTTTGATGTTCTCCCATACCGTTAAAATACTTATTTAACTCTTTTTCCACGTCGTGCTCGCCCGACTTAATTTTCTTTAAGCATTTAGAGTAACTTTTCAGAAAGTGATTTTTAACTAACCCAGGGAAGTTAAAAAGTGGCGCGCTGTCGATGATTGCTTTTTCAGTCATATTTGAGTTGTTACAAAAAAAGTCGTAAGCAATGTTTCCGCCCAAAGAAAATCCTGCAACCGCATAAAGGGACGTAACGTTATTTTCAGATAAAAACTCTTTTATTTGTCTAATCTCGTCATCGGTAGATATAAAAGTTGAGTTTTTGTAATGCCCCGACAACGTAGGCACGATAACATAATAGTCATTTGCAAGCATCGGTGTTATGGGCGCAAAAAAATCTGCGTTTGTAAATAAAGTGTGAATCAGCAAAACTGCCTTATTATTTTTGTCGCCATAAGTTTGAAATCTCATTTTATAATAACTCCTATGCATATATAATTTTGACAAACTCCGCTAAATTGAAATTTATTCGCTTATCTTTTTCAACATTAAAAATTCTTCTTCATTTACTCCTATAATTTGAAAGCCTAACTTTTGATACATTTTTGCTGCGAAATTTTCTTTTTGTACGGATAATGACGCTTGTTTATATCCACGTTCTTTGAGAGTAGCCAAGATTTTTTTCATCAATGCAGTACCTATTCCTTTTCCACGATACTCTTTATAAACAGATATTGCAAATGACGGAGTGTTGTCGTCAATATGTCCATAGTCATTCATAATTCTAACCCAAACCGCCCCTACAATTTTACCGTCTATATCCGCAACAAAAGCAATATCGTGTTTGTTTGTTCCAAACTCTGAAATATAAACTTGCAATTCGGGACGATATATTATTGATTTTGGCGGTGGCTCAACTCCGTTAGGAATAAAGATAGCCTCATATAGGAAATTCTCTAATAAAGGGTATTCTGTCCGTTGCATTTCACGAATTATCATATCTGAATTACTCCGCTAAATTACTGTTTATCGTACAATCATTATATCACAAAAAATGAAAGAGCGCAACCGATTGAATTTTGCGGGAAATATAAAACATATCTATATCTCACTAGGCTACACGTAGCCTAATTCGCCCATGAAAAAAGTACTGAAAATGCACAACTTAACGCTATGACTAAATCTTTATTATTTGCGATTTATTAAATTCCCTATGGGAATTACGATAAACTTTGGTGCTTTTTGTTAATACTTGCTTATTATCAAGGCGTTATTTACATTTATATTAGTCGTACAATCTTTTAAATATTTGATTTGAAATAATTCCTTTTTACCTGATAAATCATTGATAAAATAAGTAAAACCATCTAATTGTTTTATATTGTTTAAAATGTTGTAGTTTGGCAGTGCAATTATTTCTATGTTATTACCATCTTTTAAAAACCAACCGATTGGAATTTGATTTTTATATACTATTGTAATTTCGTTGCCGCTCATATCGCAATCGTCAAGTAAATCTAAAATTATATTATCGGTTATCTGTTGATATAATGAATATTCTTTTGAAATGTCGTTGTATAGGTCTAAAAGCAATTTAGTATCGATTTTTGTAGCTTTTTTGCTTGTAATTTCGTTATTTGAGAGATAAGAAATTGGGACAATGTTGCCGCAAATCAATGGCTTGAAACCATATTTTTTATAGTAGCTATCATTTACAGGCGATAGGATTGCCAAATGATAATCTTTAGCTGTTAAGTCGCTTAAAACTTCATGTAGCAGGTTGTTCATTATACCTTTGTTTCGCATATCAGGAGCAGTGCATACTCCTGTAATTAATGCGGTTTTATAGTTTTTGTCATTTTGGCACAAATTTACCTCTACAACGCTCACTAAGCCAACAGTTGCGTTGTTCAAAATTTTTTCATAGGAAAATATTTTATTACGCCTTTTATCAAAATAAAAGTCGGTAAATTTATCTCCGTCTCCAAAAACCAAATTGTAAAGTTCTTTTTTGTTCATCTTTATACTCTAAAATATATTTTTCATAAATGATAGCAGGGTTGTAGCTTAGTTTTGCTTTACGTAGTCCCTCTATTCCCATATCTTCTTCGCGGTTAATATAGGTTGTGTCCTTTAAAAATGTGCTTGCCGTTAGGTAATTTATCATTGCATATACACCTTTATATTGTGTATCCGCTTTTTCAAAAAACACTTGTGCAATATTATGAACGGATATTGCGGAAACACTGAAAGCAACTATTTTACCATCTACTAAAAGCAAACCAATTTTAAGGTCTAATTCCTTATAGTCTGTAAGTGCATGCATTATTGCTACTTTTTCCTTTTTGTCAACCGCGTGCTCGCTATGACTCATCCAATTATCGTACAAATTAAGTATTTCTTGGTAGTAGCTCTCGTCATATTCCACAAATTCATACTTGTAGGTGTTTTTAAATGAATTTACGAAGTTCTTTTTGGAATGAAACTTTTTGCCTGAAAGCTCGATTAAGTCTTGTGTAAGGTAAATATAATCGCTTGCATTTCTATCATAGGAAATTGTGCAATTATCGGGGATACAAGCTAAATTATTTACTATTTCCGCACTTAAGCCTGCGATATAAAAATGCTTTCCGTTTTGATAATCGGATATTAATTTGTAAACTTTTTCAAAATCTTCCACCGTTGCGATAGATGGCGAATAATAGAAAGTTTTTTTACCCCAAACACCTTTAACTATGCAAAAATCGGTACTAAATGCAATTTCCACATTGTCGGTGGTGTTCCATAAATAAAAGAAATTAAAGTCACTTATGCTATTTAATTTAATATCTTGATTTACGCATTTTTCAAATGGTTGCTTATGTTTTAATGATATTTTTTCGAAATTTAACATAAAATCCTTCGCTATTGTATTTATTATTCCCTAATCATACCAAAAAATTATTGTTTTGTCAAATAGTTACCTAGCTACATATAATTAGAGTATAGCTATTTTAAAAAGTATTTTGCAGGAGGGAATATGAACAACGAAAATAAAGATTTTACTCGAGCTACAGGTAGTAGAGTGTATGATGACCAAAACAGCATTACCACAAATGAAAACGAGTACACAATCATGAGCGATGCCCATTTGTTTGAAAAAATGGCACATTTTAATAGGGAAAGAATCCCTGAAAGAATAGTGCATGCAAAGGGTGGTGGTGCATTTGGCGTGTTTACGCTTACTCGTGATATGTCGGAGTATACGGATGCGGATATTTTTTGCGGTGTAGGTAAACAAACGGAAATGCTTGCAAGGTTTTCGACAGTTGCGGGAGAGAGAGGCTCTGCGGATACAAAACGTGACCCACGCGGATTTGCATTGAAGTTTTATACTAGGGAGGGCAATTACGATATTGTTTGCAATGACACGCCTGTATTTTTCGTGCGGGATGCGATAAAGTTCCCTGATTTTATTCATTCTCAAAAAAGAAATCCGGTTACCAATTTGCCGGATATGAATGCTTATTGGGACTTTTTATCCTTAACACCAGAGTCAATGCACCAAGTAATGAGGTTGATGTCGGATAACGGCACTCCGGACGGCTTTAGACACATGGACGGCTTTGGCAATCATACTTTTATGTGGTACAAAAAGGATGGTAGTTATGTTTGGGTTAAATACCACTTTAAATCTTTGCAAGGCATTAAAAATTTAACAAATGAGGAAGCCGTTCGTCTTGCGGGCGAAAATCCTGACTATGCGTTGCAAGACTTATATGACCACATAAAGGCAGGGGATTATCCTGCTTGGGATATGTATGTTCAGATTTTAACGCCAGAGCAAGCACAAGAATATCGCTACGATATTTTTGAGGTTACTAAGGAAATTTACGAGGAAGATTATCCGTTGATAAAAGTAGGCAGATTTGTTTTAAATAGAATCCCTACCGACTTTTTTGCGGAAATCGAGCAAGCAGCTTTTTGTCCAGGTAATTTGGTAAACGGAATAGGTGCGTCTCCCGATAAAATGTTAAATGCAAGAATGGTATTTTATGCGGATACTCAAAGATATCGTTTAGGAGCAAATTTTGAGCAGTTGCCGTCTAATAAACCAAAAAATATGGTGCAAAACTATCAACGTGACGGAAAAATGGCGGTGCAAATCCCAAAAGAGCCGTTCCCTAACTATTTTCCTAATTCCTTTGGCGGAGTAAAACCTAATCCTGTAGGCACACCTCCTCCGCTATACACTTGCGGATATGTGAAAAATTATCCTATGCCTGTTACTCCTATAGATTTTGAACAACCTTGCAGATTTTACGAAAAAATGACTAACGAGGAAAAAGCTAATACGATAAACAATATTTGCGAAAGCTTAGGGCAAGCAATAGAGCGTATCCAATACAGACAATGTGCGTTGTTTTTTATAACATCGTCCGATTTAGGCTCGAAAGTTGCGTACAAATTAGGGCTAAATTTGAGTAAGGTAATTTATCTTGCTGGACTTACTCAAGAAGAGCGAGTAAAAAGAACTAGTCCTGCGCAATAATTTAAGCTACAATTTTGCTACTTGATAAATTATAAAATTTATGCTAAAATTAAATAATAACATTTGATTTTGGGAGATTTTATGATTAAAAGTAAAAAAAATTACAGTTTTTTTCGTATTATCAATGCTTATTACACTTTTGATTGTCATGACATCCTGCGGTGTAAAAGTTCCTGATAAACACAAAAATAATTGGACTAAAAACAAAGTGTTTGACAGTAGTTGCTATAAAACAATTAAAATTGATAAAGATGAGCTTAGAATATTGCAACTAACAGACATACATTTTGACGACCACAACAACAAAAAAGAGTGGACGCTTGAATTAATAAAAAGCACTGTGCAAACCGCAAAGCCTGATTTAATTGCAGTTACAGGGGATTGGGTATCCACAAACGAGCAAAAACAAAGGGATTTGGCTACCAAAACGGTTTTTGATTTGATTGACAGTTTCAATATCCCATGGATAGCGACTTTCGGTAATCACGATGCGGAAGGCGAGCTTACAAAATATGACTATGCAGATATTTTTGCAGGTTATAAAAACAGCCTTTTTGATGTTGGATTTACCAATTTGAAAGGTGGTGCAGGCAATTATATTGTTGTTGCGGAAAAAGATGGAAAACCTGTGCAGGCGATTGTGGCAGTGGACTCTCATAGTGCTGTAAAAAAATATAGTACTATATATGACTACATAGGCACTGACCAAATCGAATGGTATAAATGGGCGATGAGCGGAGTGCAAAAGTTATATAGCGATGCATGCGGCAAGGGGACAATTCCGTCAATTAATTTTCAACATATACCTGTGAACGAATATAAGGATAATATGGATAACCCTCAATTTTACATTATGGGGGAGAATAACGAAGATAGCTACCCCGGCAAGAAAAACACAGGTTGGTTTACCGCTTTAAAGCAAACGGGAAGTTGTAAAGGAGTTTTCTTTGGACATGACCATGATAACAATAAAATTATCAAACTTGATGGTATTTACTTGGGGTATGGCTTGCAGTCGGGTTGGTGCGAAGGATATGCGGAAAATTCCAAAAAAGGCGGACTGCTTATTATTTTGAACAATAATGGCAATGTTAATTTAGAGCAGATTGTTTATAATGATTAAAATTAAAAAGCTACTTTGCAAAAAATGCAGAGTAGTTTTTTTGTGACAAAAAGTCTCGATTTGGACTAAAATTGGCTATTGACTTTATTTTTTATATATGATAATATTATATATGTAATATATTATTTATAGGGGAAATATTATGAGCAAATTTTTGCCTGAAAAGGTATCTGACGGACTTTTTAAACTGAAAACCTATTGGAAAAAGCCGCCTAAAGGTTATTATGTAAGTTACAAGGAATTTTTGAACTTATATTTAGGTTTTGGAATAAGCTCATTTTTAAGTGTAATGATTGGAATGGCAACATTTGATGTTATATAAGAAAAAGCAATTTTCGATATCCAAAAAGTAAACAAAAGATTGGAAAAAATAAAAGTAAAAATTTAATTCAAAAACATGAAATTTATTGTAAAATCAAATTAGTATCGATTTTCAGAGGGAATTATGACAAAAGTAGCAATATTGGGATATGGCGGCAGAGGAAGAAATTATGCTTTGCTATGCAATAATGTGGCAAACAAAAATCATTTTGAAATAGTTGCCGTGATTGATGTTTCAAGCGACAAGCTTAATTTGGCAAAAAAGGAACTTGGGCTTGCGGATGACAAGTTGTTTAAAAACATTGACGATTTTTGTGCACTTCCTAAAATGGCAGATTATTTGTTTATTTGCACACAAGATAAACAACACCATGAACATTCGATAAAAGCTTTGAATTGTGGATATAATTTGCTTTTAGAAAAGCCTATAGCTTGTACACTTGAAGATTGTGTGGATATTGCAAGAGTAGCAAACGAAAAGGGCTTGAAAGTTGATGTTTGTCACGTACTTAGATATTCCGGCTATTACGAAAAAATAAAAGAAGTTATGGATAGCGGTGTGTTGGGGAAAATAATTTCTATCGAGCAGGTCGAAAATGTTGCATATTGGCACCAAGCACACAGCTTTGTCAGGGGAGATTGGAGAAATAGTGACGAGTCAACACCTATGATACTTGCAAAATGTTGTCACGATTTGGATATTGCAGTTTATCTTGCGGATTCAAAATGTAAATATGTTTCCTCAATAGGTAAGCTTAATTATTTTAATAAGGAAAATGCTCCTGAGGGTGCAACGCAGTATTGTTTAGGTGGCTGTAAGGCAAAAGATAAATGCCCTTATGACTGCGAAAAAATTTATATAAAAGATATAAAGGGCAAACCTGCCGCTGTATACAAATACATGTGGCCGCAATCAAGATTGATGTCCGATAGTACTGTTACAATACCTAAATTGTACGAGGCTTGCAAAAATACCGATTTCGGCAAATGCGTATTTATGTCCGATAACAATGTTGTAGACCACCAAACAGTGCAAATGGAGTTTGAAAACGGCATTACTTCAACTCTTACAATGACTGCATTCAGTGGTAAGTCCTCAAGCAGAGAGACTGTAATTCGCGGTACATTGGGTGTAATGTATTGTCATACTGATAAACCTAAGTTTATTTTGGAAGAGTACGGCAAAAGACCAAGAAAGATTGGCAGAAGCTTATCGGCTCGTGGCTCGCATGCCGGCGGAGACGGAAAGATGATAGCAGCTCTTCGCGACGGAAAAGCTAAAACGGATATCAATATGAGTATAGAAAGTCATTTAATGGCGTTTTTAGCAGAACAATCAAGATTGGATAATGGTACACCTAAATATTTGAAAGATTACAGAAAATAATAGGTTTTGTGGGGAAAATTATGAAAAAGAGTAAATTTATCACTATTTTGGTAGGCGTTTGCAGTTTGATAATTGGATTGATTGGTATCGTCCTTTTGCAAAAGCAAGGCTAGACCATATCACACCGCTTGCAGAAAGCGGAAAATTTCCTAAATTGGTTGTGGAGGTTTTGAAAAAAGCTTACGAGAACTTAGATATTATTTTGTCCGATTGCGGTAAACCTACTTTGACTCACGGAGATTATTGGGTGCCTAATTTATTGGTAGACAAAAAAACATTAAAGTTTGTCGGTTGTGTTGACCCTTTCAATTTGATGTGGGCGGAGAGTGAATATGAGATTTTTGCAATGATTTTATATCCGCATTTAAAACTTTATAACGAATATAAGAAACGTGTAAATGTTAGTAAGTTTGTAGACTTAAAAGCTCGTATATATTCGTTATTTTCGGAAGTTTATTGGTTTGAATTGTTGGGAAAAGGCAGTTTTGAATTTATGACATGGGTCGCTAAAAAGATAAAAAAGCAATTTAAAAAACACAATTTATAATTGACATTTTAAATTTATTTTACATTTTACGGCTCATTAAATTTTATAAAATTATTGACAATTTGGCAAATACATAATATAATACGATTATTAAGATTTATGGAGGTAAAAAAATATGGCAAATAAATCAAGTTCCGATAATAATCAAAACAAAAAGAAATCGTCAAGTGGCGGAAGTGTTTGGAGCCTTAATAAAGTAAGCTTTTATACCCTTTGTGCAGTTGCAATTTTATATCTTGTAGCAATGATTTTAAGTCTTTGCGGTATCAGTTTGAAAATTGTAGGTGCTTTGCAAGGTGTTGCAACAGCAGTTGTTATTTGCATCGCTGCCGTAAATGCTTGGAGATTTGTAAAGAATAAACCTGTTGTATGGAAAGTTCTTTATATAATTGTATTGCTTGTAGTACTTATCGGTATAGTTATTCCGTTGGTGGTATGATAAAAAAGAGAGTTCGCTCTCTTTTTTCTTTTATATATCCATTTAAATTAACCTTTTTCGTTTTGTCTTAAATTTATTGGAAATAATAAAAATGGGGCTTGAAATAGTAAAATAAGTATGATATAATAAAAATACTAATAAATGTCAAATGACAGTAAAAGGGGATAAATATGGCAAATAGATTTATTTTGAATGAAACATCTTATTTCGGTGCAGGTGCTAGGGCAGAATTAAAAAATGAAATAGCATCTCGCGGTTTTAAAAAAGCTTTTATCGTTGCGGATAAAGACTTAATCAAGTTTGGTATTGTGGATATGGTAACTTCTCAACTTACAATACCTTATGATATTTTTTCCGACTTTAAAGCAAATCCAACCGTTAAAAACGTAAAAGCCGGACTTGCTGCATTTAAAGCATCAAATGCGGATTTTATTATCGCAATAGGCGGTGGCTCGTCAATCGACACATCAAAAGGTGTTGCGATTGTTGCAAATAACCCGGAATTTGAGGATATAATCTCACTTGAAGGCGTTGCAAATACTAAGAAAAAGTGCGTACCTATCATTGCATTGCCTACAACGGCAGGTACTGCTGCGGAAGTTACGATAAACTATGTAATAACAGACGAAGATACAGGCAGAAAGATGGTTTGTGTTGACCCTAACGATATTCCTGTACTTTCTATCATTGATGCGGAGCTTATGGCTACTATGCCAAAAGGTTTGACGGCAGCTACAGGTATGGATGCTTTAACTCATGCAATCGAGGGATACATTACAAAAGGTGCTTGGGAACTTTCGGATATGTTCGAAATTAAAGCGATAGAACTTATTGCCAAAAATTTAAGACAAGCAACCGCAAATGGTAAAGATATGGTCGCTCGTGAAAATATGGCACTTGCTCAATATGTTGCAGGTATGGCTTTTTCAAATGTAGGTTTGGGTTGTGTGCACTCTATGGCGCACCCACTTGGTGCAAGGTTTGATATTCCTCATGGTGTTGCAAACGCATTGTTACTTCCCATAGTTATGGAGTTTAATATGCCTGCTGCACAAGAAAAGTATTGTGAAATTGCAAAAGCAATGGGTGTGGATATCACAGGTATGTCAGTAAAAGATGGTGCAAAGGCTGCTGTAGATGCGGTTAAAAAGCTGTCTTTAGACCTTAACATTCCACAAACTTTGAGGGATATTAATATTCCAAAAGAGGCATTGGAGCAACTTTCCAAAGATGCGTTTGCGGATGTTTGCACAGGCGGCAATCCTCGCGAAATTACTCAAACCGATATTTTGGAACTATACAAAATCGCATATTAATTTAATATAGACTTTTAATTGTAGCATAGTATAATTATATAAATATAAAATTAAATAAGGCAATAAAACAGCATAACCATAGGTTACCATTGTAGCTTATGGTTTTTGTGTTTATAAACGAATATATTTATTAACTAAAATTATAGTTTGTTGCGATAATTGTATTTGCGTAAAACTTGCTTTTTTCGTTGTGAGCTTACTTCGGTATAAATTTGGGTGGTAGATACGCTTGCGTGACCTAGTAATTCCTGTACGGAACGTAAATCCGCACCGTTTGAAAGCAGATTTGTTGCAAAAGTGTGTCTTAAGTAATGCGGGGTAGATTTTGCATTTATATTTGCCAATTTTGCATATTTTTCATAAATTTTTTCAATAGATTGTGGGGAAAGTTGCGCATTATAGCGATTAGTAAATAGATAAATTGTTTGTTTTTGGGATTTTTGGAGTTTTAATAAAATGGAAATTCTTTGCCAAGTGATAGGGGAGGAAATGTAAATAAGGCGTTGTTTTCTGCCTTTTCCGTGAATTAAAATTGTGCGTTCTTGAGTTATTATATCATCGAATTTGATTGCCGAGGCCTCTGCAATGCGTATGCCTGTGGAAACTAACAAATCAATAAGTGCGGCATCACGTATAAATTGCAATTTTTTAAATAAAGATAAATGCGAAATATCTACCTCAAAACAATTTAAAAGTTTTCTTACTTCGGTTACCGATAGCGTTTTTGGTAATTTGCTTTCCTTTTTAAACTTTATTTTCAGTTTGTCAAAAGGGGAAGTCGTAATTTGCTTTTGCGTTATCAAGTAATCATAAAAGTTGTTCAATGCTATAATTTTACGCCTTATTGAAGTATCTTTTAATTTTAGTTTATCTGTTAGGTATCCAAGATAAGAACAAATGTCAGGCGCTAAAATGTTAGGCTCAAACAACACATACTGCTTTAAATCAAGATAATAAGCTGCTAAAGTATTGTTAGAAAGGTTTTTTGTAACTTTGATAAATGAAATATAGTCATCGATGATATTCATTATTTTTCTCCTTTGTGATTGATATATGTTGCATATTATATCATAAAATTAACAAAATTTATAAAAAAACTAATAATATTGCAGTAAACAGCTGTAAGTAGTTGCAAAGATAAAGTAATTATGCTATATTGGCAATAAT
>CANSGN010000022.1 GCA_947646415.1 uncultured Clostridia bacterium
GAAAGTACTTAGATGGAAGCGTCTCGGGAGGATAGGTCGTCGCCGCATCCACTAAGAGAGTGAATACACGTTATTCACTCTCTTTTTTTTGCAACAAAATCCATCTAAGTGCATTCGGCACGCGTTCAAGGCTGTATTTTTGCTTGTTTTGACAATTTTGTCAAAAGCTGTGCTTTACATTTGCATTTCACTTTTCCTCAATACATTATTTTTGTTAATTTTTTGTTTATTATTGATTTTTACATTTTAGTATGCTATAATTATATTGCTACACAATTAAATTACCTATGGGTGTACTATAGCCAAATAGTACCCTCTATTTCCCATAGGTAAAATTGTGTAGCAACAATATGGGGTGTACTTTTGGAGTGTGTTCCATATTGATGGGACGCACTTTTTTTATTTTATGGAGGTTATTTATGAACGAAAATGTAAAAAAATATGTATTCAACTTTATTACCTTAATTATTGCGATTTTTTCGCTTTTGTCATTGCTTATCCCTTTGCTTGACGTGCAAATTGAACTGAACATATTTGGCGAAATATCCAACAACACATCGATAAACGGATTTGATTTTATAACTAATTTTTCTGCGGCAATAAATCAAAGTTGGATATATAAATTCGCTAGTATTGTGTGCCTGTTGCAATTAGTATTTTCAATTTTATTGATTTTGGGAAATCTATTTATAAGCATTTTATTTGATGAAGATAAAGTGAAAAAGATTTCTATAATATCCATTATTCTTTGCATGGTTTTTGCAATATTGTTTTTGTTAGTAGGAATTTTCCTTGTTTCGGAGATAAAAAGCAGTGTGGGAAATGAATTTTCCAAACCCGATTACACTAATATGTATGGTAGCGTAAAAATTCTTACATTATCTTATATCCCGATTATTATCCAAGTTGTTTTGATATTTGCTTTGTTTATGTTTAATGCAATAAGTAAAACGGATATTTTTAACAAACCGAAAAAAACAAATTATTCAACTACAAATAATAATTCCAATAATAATTTAACGCAAGTATCAACCGCAAAACTGCTTGTTGAATATAAGGAATTATATGACAATGGCGTAATAACCCAAGCGGAATATTTAAGTTTACGCAGTAAATTGTTAAACAAACAATAAACAAAAAATTGTTTAATTATCTAATTTTTATATAATTTATGACAATAAGGCAGGTGATTTTTCACCTGCCTTATTGTCATTTTCCTGTTATTTATAATAAGTTTAAATTTTCTTAGTTTTGGTTATTTTTATAAAAAACCATTCAAAAATCGGGGGTATTTGAAAAAATATCTACTTTATAAGCTTAATTTTGTATTACATTGCTCACTTTATCCGCTTTGATTCCTTTTTGTTTGTAAAACTCTAAAATGTTAGGAAGTGCTTCGGCGGTGCATTTTGTTGGGTGCATTAATACCAAATCTCCGTATGATATTTTTTTGGTTGCACGCTCAAATATTAGCTGTGCGTTTTTATCACGCCAATCTATTGTATCCTTTGACCACATGATTGTTTGATAACCTAAGTTGTTGGCTGCTTTAAGGGTATCGTTTGAAAAAGCTCCCGACGGAGGTGCAAACAATGTCATTTTGTAGCCGATTGTTTTTTCTACAATATTATGACACATTGAAATTTCACGAAGATTGCCTTCCATATCCAATTTGTCTTGGTCTTTATGTAAGTAACCGTGATTTGCGATTTCGTGACCTCGGCTTAAAATTTCTTTTAGCATACCGTCATTTTTGCTTACCCAAGAGCCCCCTACAAAAAAGGTGGTTTTTACATCGTATTTGTCAAAGGTATCCAGCATATCGGGCAAATATTCCTCACCCCAATATACATTTACCATAAGCGAAACACTACTGTTTAAACCGTTGCCTTTATAAATAGGCTTAGGGGTTGCGCTTGCGGTTATGGCAAGCGGAGTAAAACACATTGTAATGACAGATAAACTAACTAAAATTAAAGCAATTATGCTGTTTGTTATAAGTTCTTTATGTTTCATATTTTAATTATATGTGCTTGCGGATAAAAATAGACTGAAATGTAAATAATTTTGATAAAATACGACATTTCTAAATAGCAAAGTGTATTTAATATAATTATTTAATATATTTATTACAAATATTTTTCTTTTAAAGTCTTTACATTGATTAAAAAAAATAGTATAATTATATTGTATATTTATGCACAGTTTATAGTGCTACGGATAAAAAGGGATTTACATATAGCCGAATATTAAATGACAAATTTAATAAATAACATAAGATAAGGCAATTTATTGCTTGGCTAGTGAAAACAACTTATTTAAGCGGGAAAACGGAGAGAATTTTGGACAATAACATAACTTATTTTAAAAGCGGATTAAAACTTATCCATAAGCAAATGCAAAGTGTACGTTCTGTTGCAATCGGAGTAATGTTTGCGGTAGGAAGTGCTAGTGAAAACGACGAAAATAATGGTATTTCACATTTTATCGAGCACATGATGTTTAAAGGGACAAATAAACGTTCCGCATTTGACATTGTATGCGAGGTTGACGGTTTGGGTGCGCAAATTAATGCGTTTACATCTAAACAGTCAACATGCTATTACACTATAAGTGTGGATGAATATGCGGAAAATTGTATGGAAATAATGAGCGATTTTCTTTTTAACTCCACATTTGACCAAGTGGAAATGGACAAGGAAAAAGGCGTTGTACTTGAAGAAATCGCAATGAGCGAAGATACCCCTGATGACTTGTGTATGGAAAACTTGGGTAGTAGCTACTACCAAGGTAGCAGCCTTGGATATACAATTTTGGGAAATGCGGATAATATCCGTAATTTTAAAACGGAAGATTTGAAAAAATATGTTGCGGATAAGTACAGTGCAGGCAATATGGTAATTTCCGTTGTTGGCAATATCACTAAGGAAAAAGCTATCGAGCTTACTGCAAAATACTTTGACAACAATGTGTTTAAAAGCGATTACAAAATGCAAAAAGTTAAGCACACTCCAAAATGCGACAGTGTGATTACGATTAAGCCTTTGGAACAATCAAACATTGCTGTGGCTTTCCCAAGCTTAGAGTTTGGTGCGGATAATTACATGTCCTTACTTGCTTTAAACTCTGCATTCGGCGGCGGTATGAGTTCTAGACTTTTTCAGGAAGTAAGGGAAAAAAGCGGACTTGCTTATAATGTTTATTCTTATCCTTCGGCATATTTTGGGGATGGAGTATTTTCCATTTATATAGGTACAAATCCAAAAACGTCCAAACAGGCGTTGGAGAGCATCAAAAAGGAAATCGTAAAACTTAAAAACGGCGGTCTTGGGGATGAAGAGTTGGCTAGAGTAAAAAAACAGCTTAAAGGCAACTATGCTTTGTCGCAAGAAAGTTCGGCATCATTAATGAGGGTATACGGCAGAAATGCGTTGTTTTTAGATGAAACCTTTGATTTTGACAAAAAAATAAGCGAAATTGATATGATAACCCGTGACAGCATAATGGATATTGTCGAATATATTTTTGATTTTGACAAAGTTGTTACAAGTTATGTCGGCAAAGAGATTGATTTTTGCCCGTTGGATATTATAAAAGGCTAAAAATTACGAGTATGGTGTGATATGGATAAATTAGACGAGATTTTTATGATGCAAAAGGCTTTTCAAGACGATTTGATAAAAAACAGACATTTGGAAAGCATAAAACCAAATGAATGGATACAAAAGCAGACGCTTGCAATGATAAGCGAGCTTGCGGAAGTGCTTGACGAAGTTAATTTTAAGTGGTGGAAAAACGAAAAACCGATAAACGAGGATGCCGTAAAGGAAGAACTTGTGGATATTTTGCATTTCTTTGTAAGCATGTGCTTAAGCTACGGGATGACTGCGGAAGAGTTGCACTCCATTTATCTTAAGAAAAACAAAGAAAATTTTGACAGGCAATATGGCAAATCGCAAAAACAAGGTTACAGCTTGGACAAGCAATAAAAGTGACTGTATATTGCGTAATATAAAAAAGATATTTAATCAAAAGCGATTTTGTAAATTATAAGGATAAATTGCTTTTAGAGGGCTTATGGCTAGGAATAATAAAGAAAAAGGTAAAAATGACCATTTGATAGAAGGCAGCATAATGCTTGGTATCGGCATAGTTTTTATGTTGATACTAGTTGGTGCTTTCGGAAAAGCGGGTAAAGCAGTTACCGACTTTTTTGTCGGCAGCTTTGGCTATGCCGTTTACGCTTATTTTTTGGCATTGATAATTTTCGGCATACTTACTATTTGTAAAGTAAAAAGACCGAAAATGAGTTTTTTGAGAGTGCTAAGCCTTTTAATGTTTTTTGCAATGGTAATTGCACTTTTGCATTGCGTTTCGTCTATGCAATATACGGAGGATGGTTATGGTAAGTACTTGAGTACTTGTTATAACGAGCACAACACTGCCGGTGGTGTTGTAGCTGGTGTATTCCTTTATCCGTTATTGCTTGCAAATTACGTTGGTATTGTCGTTTGCAGTATATTTGCGTTGGCTTTCGGCGGAATTTTTGTATTTTATGACTCTATCATTAGCTATTGGAATTTAGGTAAAAAGAAAGAGCCTAATCCCGAAATGGTAGACTTTAGAAATGAAAACGGCGAAGATAATTTTGAGATAGTTGAAAGCAATTTATATGTAGACGAAGATACTCAAGGCGGCAAAAAGAAAAAAGGGAAAGAAATTGCAGCAAATTATGTGCCGCTTGACGAGGCAAGTACAACCGCAAAAGTCAATTTTGAAAAATTGGTATCGGAGGACAGCACTAATTCCCGTTTTGCAAGACTAAAAGATAGGAATTTGCTTAATGTTGAGCCTGCACAAACACCTGTTTCGGATAAAAAGAGCGATTTTGACAATGCTTATAACATTTTGTATGGTAATAACAAAGTGGATGAAAAAAAGCAGGACAAACAAGAGTCGCAATCAACGCCTGTTTTGGATAAAGAAGATTACGAAAGCTATACAAACGAGTATCGAATTGGCAAAATCAACGATAATCTAAACGGAAAAAGAGAAAATAACGCTGTTGAAATAAAAAAGACTAACGATTATTTTGAAGTGGACAATATATCTATCGAAAAAAGCGGAAATAACGAGCAACCTTCCATTGCAGATATATTAAACAGCAATAAAAAGGAAGAACGCTTTACATTTAACGAGCAACCACGCGAGATTAAGGAAGATACAGTCGAGGACGATGGTTTGGGATTTTTGGATAGATTTGGTAAAAAGTCTGAACAAACGGAAGATAATCCATTTAAAAACCTAATCAAAAATGAGGAGCAAACTATCTCGTTTGAGAAAATCGAAAGCAAAACCGATTACGACAATATGCCTGTGGAAGATAAAACCGCTACGCATAAAGAAGTTGACGGCTTTGAAAGTTTGTTAAAAAGGCAAAGGGAAGAGCGTGAGCGAATTGCTAAGGAAGAAGTATCCAGAAGACATAATTTGCAAGATAGCAGCCCTGACGAAGAGGAAATTTTAAAAAGGGAACAAAAACGTAAGGAAAGAAGTGACAAAGGCGGTACGCATATTTCAAGCAAGCCTAATGAGGAAATCAAGCCTGCGGAAATTACACCTGTTAAGCCTACGATTGTTCCTCCTGTCGCACAGCCTATACAACCTGTTCAAGTAGCAAAAGTCGAAACACCTAAGGAAGAGGTTAAAAAGGAAAAAGCAAGGGTAAAACTTGCACCTTACAAGTATCCTCCTTTTGAACTTTTGAAAAATTATGAAAGCAAACCATCGGATACCGAAAACTTTGACGATAAAATCGCTATTTTGGAAACTACTTTGTCCGAGTTTGGTATAGATGCAAAAGTGAACAGAGTGGTTACAGGCCCGACATTTTCAAGACTAGAGCTTGTTATGCCAAGGGGTATCCCTGTAAAAAGGGTGCTAAGCTATGTAGACGATATCGCAATGTGCCTTGAGGTTAAAAGTGTAAGATGTCAAATACCTATTCCGGGTAAAAATGCTTTCGGCGTGGAAATACCTAATGAAAAACGCGGAAAAGTTGGGCTAAAATCGGTTATTCAGTCGGATTCCTTTACTCATAACAAGCATAAGCTTGCCTTTGCGGTGGGACAAAACTGTGACGGCGAAAACTTTACGGCAGATTTGTCTGCAATGCCGCACTTGCTTATTGCGGGTGCAACCGGTGCAGGTAAATCGGTATGCTTAAACTCCTTGATAGTATCATTGCTTTATAAATACACTCCAGAGGAGTTGCGATTGCTTTTGGTTGACCCTAAACAGGTTGAACTTAATATGTATAACAAAATCCCTCACATGCTTATTCCCGAAGCTGTAAGCGACAAAGATAAAACTTTGAATTTGCTTGATTGGGCTATTGAAGAGATGGAAATGCGTTATACAATGTTTAAGGATAGACGAGTGCAAAAAATTACCGATTATAACGCGACAATCGACCCTAAAAAGGAAGATAAATTGCCGTATATAGTAATTATTATCGACGAGGTCGGCGACTTTATGATGGTAATGAAAAAAGAGCTTGAGGAAAGGATTGTACGTCTTACTCAAAAGGCGAGAGCTGCGGGTATTCACTTGATACTTGCAACTCAAAGACCATCAGTTGATGTTATTACAGGTACAATCAAAGCTAACTTGCCTGCAAGAATCGCGTTTGCGGTTGCAAGCTTTACGGATAGCAAAACTATACTTGACCAAGGCGGAGCGGAAAAGTTGCTTAGATACGGCGATATGATATTCTCCGACGGTGTAAACGAGCCTGTAAGGTTACAAGGAACATTGATTGAGGGAGAAGAAGTAAACGCTATCTGCGATTATGTACGAGATAACAACGAATGTTATTTTGATAAGGATATTGAGGAATATATCCTTAACACAAACAACAATGCGGGAGCAAATGCCGCTCAAACCACATTTGGCGAAAGTTCGGGAGAGCAAGACGATTTGTTTGTCCGTGCATTATACAATGTTGTTACAACGGGCGCGGTAAGTATTTCCAAATTACAAAGGAAGTTCGGTATAGGTTTCCCTAGAGCCGCAAGATTGGTAGATACTATGGAAGAGCTCGGATATATCGGGGCTGCAAAGGACAATAAACAAAGGGAAATCCTTATTGATATGCCTACATTGCGTGCAAAATACGGCGATGTAAGTTTGGAATAAAATTTAAGAGGTACAATTTTGACTAAGATAGGAGTAATTTCGCTGGGATGCGATAAAAACAGAATAGACACAGAAAATATGCTTGCTTTTTTGGAAAAGGACGGATATACTTTTACGGGCGATGCAAGCGATGCGGATATTATTATCGTCAATACCTGCGCATTTATCGACAGTGCAAAGCAGGAGTCGATAGATACTATTTTGGAGATGAGCGATTACAAACAAACAGGTAATTGCAAATGCCTTGTTGTCAGCGGATGCTTAAGTCAAAGATATATGGATAGCCTAGCAGAAGAACTGCCTGAAGTGGATATTTTTGTTGGTACTGCAAATTATAGGGAATTACCTGAATTAATTAAGGAATTTGATAAAAACCACTCAAAAATCGCTATTAAAAACGATATAAACAAGCGAGATTTTACAAATTCAAGGGTATTGACCACCCCATATCACTATGCTTATTTAAAGATTGCCGAGGGTTGCAACAACAACTGTACATATTGCGCAATCCCAAAAATAAGAGGAAAGTTTACCTCTAGACCAATGCAGGATATTGTAGCGGAAGCGGACGAAGTCGTCAAAAAATATGGCGTTAAGGAATTGAATATAGTAGCTCAAGACATAACAAGATATGGTAAAGATTTGTATGGGGAATTAAAGCTTGTGGAACTGTTGGAGAAGTTGGAAAAGGTCGATTGCAGTTGGATAAGATTGCTTTATTGTTACCCCGAGCTAGTGACAGATGAGCTAATACATAAAATAGCGACGAGTGAAAAAATAGTCAAGTATATAGATATACCTATGCAACACGCGTCGGATAGCATTTTAAAAAGGATGAATAGGCACGTAAGGCAAGAGTTTTTGCAAAAATTGATTGATAAATTGAGGGAGCAAGTGCCGAATATTGCAATACGTTCCACATTTATAGTAGGTTTCCCGGGGGAGACGGAAGAAGATTTTAATGTATTATATGAGTTTGTTAAAAGAAATAAGTTTGATAAATGCGGTTTTTTTGCATACTCAAGGGAAGACGGTACAGCAGCATATAATTTTGACGGACATATAGAAGAAGACACAAAGCAAGAAAGAGTGTCTAAACTATATAGTTTGCAGGAAGAAATAATGTGCGAAAAGGCCAATTCTTTAATAGGCAAAATAGTAACGATTATGTATGAAGAGGTTGATTTTGATAACCAATGTTTTGTGGGCAGAATGGCAGAAGATGCACCTGAAATCGACAGACTAGTTTACTTTACGGCAGATAAGCCTGTGGATATCGGCGAAATGTATAAAGTAAAAATAACCGAAAGAATAGGTTTGGATTTAAAAGGAGAATTAGTATGAATTTACCAACACGAGTGACAGTTGCAAGAATCGCTTTAATACCGATTTTCGTATTGATATTTTGTCTAAAAAAAGTGTTTGAACAATATTATATACTAATGACAATAGTGTTTATTATTGCCTCCTGCACTGATTTTGTGGACGGACATCTTGCAAGAAAACATAATTTGGTAACCGATTTGGGCAAGTTCCTTGACCCTATTGCGGATAAAATTTTGGTAGTAGCGGGTATGATAGTTTTGCTAAAAATGAACTTTGTGACCGCAAATGGAGAAATTTATCCCGTACTTGCACCTTATTTTGGGGAGATATGTGTAATTTTGATTTTAGCTCGTGAGTTTATCATTGGAGTATTTAGACAACTTGCGGCATCTAAAGGTAAAGTAATGGCAGCCGATAAACTTGGCAAAGCAAAAACAATAATTACTTTGATCGCGCTTCCTATGCTTATGCTTGTTCCGTTTATCAACGAGCCTTGGCATAAGGCAGTAAATTGGGTTGGCGTGGTATTTTTGTTTTTAGGTTGGGTGTTGTTCGGTATTGCTACTGTTTTGACGGTCGTATCCGGTTTTAATTATATTTGGAAAAACAGGCACGTTTTGAGTACCGAGAAAACCTCTAACGAAAACGCCCCTTTGGATAACACTGATAATAGCGAGATATTGAACAGCAGCGATAATTGCACAGCGGACAGTGCTTGTTTAGATAGCCAAAATGGTAAGGAGAAAGAAAATGACTGACAAACATTATGTATATCAATGTGTACTTAGGACTTTTGGATTGGACAATACAAGATTTGAAAAAATTTGCGGAGACTTAAGGACAAATGAGATAAGTATCGAGTTTTCCGAAAATTGCTTGGAGGGTGTAGTAACCATATCCAAAAACAATGTGGACTCGGTAGCGTTGGAAAGTATATTGACCAAAATAAATGTAAGGTTGGAAGATTACATTTATTCGGATAAAAATATGGATTTAAACGAGTGCTTGGTTAAACTTTTAATCAAAAAAGGCGAAATGCTCGGTGTTGCGGAATCTATAACAGGCGGACTTATAAGTTCCACCTTATGCGATGTTGACGGAGCAAGCAAAGTGTTTTACGAGGGTATTGTAACCTACAATAACGGCGCAAAAGTAAGACGTTTGCATGTGCCAGCCACAACATTGGAAGAGCATACCGCAGTAAGCAAACAAACTTGTGAGGCAATGATAAAAGGTGTACTTGCCAATAAGGAGATAGTCTATGGTTTGGCAACAACAGGTTATGCAAGTCATCAAGACGACGATTTGTCAGGGCTAGTTTACATAGGTTACGGCAGTCTTGCAAATTACAAAGTTGAAGAAGTTATGTTTAAAGGCAGCCGAAATGTTGTAAGGAAAAAAGCTTGCAACTATGCAATGTTTAAGTTAATCAAGCTTATTGACAGCGTTGAGAGAAAATACTAATAAAAATAAAGTACCGATAAGGATAAAGATAAATAGGAGAAGCTTATGGCAGAGAAAAAAAGTAAGGTAATGAATATACCTACAAACGAAAGTGATAAGGCAAAGTATATTGACGAAGCTATTAAAAAGATTACCGATGTATACGGAGAGGGGAGCATAATGAAACTTGGTGAGCACGAGATAGTGCCAATCGAAGTTATTCCTACAGGATGTTTGACTTTGGATGTCGCACTTGGAACAGGCGGAATGCCAAGAGGAAGAATTGTAGAGATTTACGGACCTGAATCCTCCGGTAAAACAACAGTTGCATTGCACGTAATTGCAAGCGCACAAAAGACAGGCGGTATTTGTGCTTTTGTGGATGCAGAACACGCTTTAGACCCTATTTATGCCGAAAAACTTGGAGTAAAACTAAAAGATTTGTACATTGCACAACCGGATAACGGCGAGCAAGCCCTTGACATTGTGGAAACACTTGTGCGTTCGGGTAGTATGGATGTTATTGTTGTGGACTCGGTTGCAGCACTTACTCCTAAAGCGGAAATCGACGGAGATATGGGCGACTCGGTTGTCGGCTTACAAGCAAGACTTATGTCCCAAGCTTTAAGAAAATTGACCGCAATTATCAACAAATCAAAAACAGTTGTTATATTTATCAACCAACTACGTGAAAAAGTAGGCGTGATTTATGGCTCGCCCGAAGTTACTGCGGGAGGTAAAGCACTTAAGTTTTACGCAAGTGTAAGAATTGACGTAAGAAAAGGCGAGGCATTAAAAGTTTCCGCCGACGATATAAGAGGTAATAAGACAAAAGCTAAAATCGTTAAAAATAAGCTTGCGCCTCCGTTCAAAACAGCTGATTTCGAAATTATGTACGGCAAAGGTATTTCCAAAAACGGTTGCTTGATTGATGTTGCAGTTGACTACGGCGTGGTTAAAAAGGGCGGAAGTTGGTACAGCTACAATGACCAAAAAATCGGACAAGGCAAGGATAAAGCAGTTGATTATCTTGACACTAACTTAGACGTTGCAGACGAAATTTATGCAAAAGTTATGGAAATTATGAAAGGCGATAAAAAGTAATCGCATTCAAATAAAACCAAAAACATTCAAAAAAACGGCGAAAGCTATTGACATTAGGTTAAAATTGCAGTATTATTATACTATGGCAAATGTGTTTTTGCGAACAATATATTTGCCTTTGTAACTTGAAAATTAAATAGGAGGTATACTATGTTAAGCAACAGTATAACTTTGCTTTTAAGTGCTATAGATGTTGGTGGAGCTGTCGGTATTGCGATTGCAACATTGGTTGTAGGTCTTGGACTTGGCATTTTGGCTTATTGGGCAGTATTTGTACGAAAAGTAAAATCTGCTAAAGCTGCGGCCGATAAAATTGTCGAGGACGGCAAGGCCGAGGCTAAAACACTACGAAAAGAAGCATTGCAAGAAGCAAAGGATGAACAAAAAAGGTTGCGTAACGAGTTTGACCGAGAATCCAAAGAAAGGCGTGCAGAAATCCAAAAGTCTGAACAAAGACTTTTACAAAGAGAAGAATTATTAACCAAAAAAGAGCTATTAATCGACAAAAAAATGGACTCTTGTGACGAGTTTAAAAAATCGCTTGAAGCAAGAGAAAAGGAAATCGAAAGTTTAGAAATCGAGATTAGTCAATCACACTCAAAAATGGTTGAAGAACTTGAAAAAGTTGCCGGTATGACTGTTGAAGAGGCAAAACAAACTTTAATGGACGAATTGTTAGAGGGAGTTAAAAAGGAAGCAGGAATAATGGCAAAGGAAATTGAGAACAATGCCAAGGAAGAAGCAGAGAAGAAAGCCAAAAATATTATTGGTATGGCTGTACAAAAATGTGCTGCCGACCACGCTCAAGAGCTTACAGTCTCCGTTGTATCATTACCAAATGATGATATGAAAGGCAGATTGATAGGTAGAGTGGGCAGAAATATCCGTGCTTTGGAAAATGCTACAGGTATTGATTTGATTATAGATGATACTCCTGATGTGGTAACATTGTCAGGGTTCGACCCGCTAAGAAGGGAAATCGCACGAATTACTATTGAAAGATTGGTAAATGACGGAAGAATTCATCCTGCCAGAATTGAGGAAATGGTTGAAAAAGTTAGGCGTGAGCTTGACATTCAAATTAAAGAAACAGGCGAAAACGCTATGTTCGATGCGAATGTTTATGGCGTACATCCCGAACTTGTTAAACTATTGGGCAGATTGAAGTTCCGTACAAGTTATGGACAAAATGTTTTAAATCATAGCTTGGAAGTATCATATCTTGCAGGAGTAATGGCGGCTGAACTTGGTGCGGATATTAAAATCGCAAAAAGAGCAGGCTTATTGCACGATATCGGTAAGGCTGTCGACCACGAGGTGGAAGGCACTCATATTCAGATAGGTGTGGAACTTGCTAAAAAATATAAGGAAAATCGCGCTGTAATTCACGCTATTGAAGCACATCACAACGATGTTGAGCCTCAAACTTTAGAGGCAATTATTGTACAGGCGGCTGACGCAATTTCCGGCTCAAGACCGGGTGCAAGACGTGAGTCACTTGAAAATTATGTAAAACGCTTGGAAAAATTGGAAGGTATAGCAAACTCGTTCGCAGGAGTAGAGCAATCTTATGCAATACAAGCAGGTAGAGAGGTACGTGTAATCGTTAAACCGGAACAGGTTGACGACGCATCCACAATCTTCCTTGCAAAAGATATTGCAGCAAAGGTAGAGTCGGAACTTGAATACCCTGGACAAATCAAAGTAAGTGTCATTAGGGAAACCCGTTCTATCGAATTTGCAAAATAAATATTTTATTTGTTTTGTAACTGATATTAAATTTAATAGTAATAATAAAAAGGCAGAGTTTTATCTCTGCCTTTTTACTTTATCTTATCGTAAAAAATATGAAGTTTAAATTTTTAGTTGTCAATATATCTGCTATAATGGATTGCAAAATAAATAAAAGTATGATAAATAAGTAAATTTTTTATTTTAAAATATTATTTATGCTTATAAACATTTAACTTGACATAAATTGTGCAAGATGCTAAAATTCCATTGACGGAGATAATAATATGGCTATTGATAAAGTAAAAGAATATTTTAAACAGTTTGATATGGAAGATAGGATAATAGAGTTTAGCGTTTCAAGCAAAACGGTGGAACTAGCTGCCAAGGCTTTAAATTGTGAGCCTTGCAGAATAGCAAAAACAATTTCATTTGCGGCAGGGGATAAGGTAATTTTGGTAGTTGCCGCAGGCGATACAAAAATAGACAACGCAAAATATAAATCGTACTTTGGTGTAAAGGCTAAAATGCTGAACTTTGACGAGGTGGAAAACTTAGTCGGGCATGCTGTGGGCGGTGTTTGTCCTTTTGCCGTAAATAATGGTGTGGAAATATACCTTGATAACTCATTAAAAAGATTTGATACTATTTTTCCTGCTTGCGGTAGTAGCAATAGCGCTATAGAACTTACAATCGAAGAGCTTGAAAAATACTCTTGCTTTAAAGAGTGGTTGGATGTGTGCAAACAAGTTTAAGCCAAAAATTTTCTCATAATTTTATGGTTTTAAATAATATTTTTGATAAAATACACCCCGAAACTTAGTGTTTCGGGGTGTTACTTTTTGTGTAAAGTTTAAAGTAGGCAAAAAGTGGTGTTCACTGCAATAATCCTATCAAAAATCGGGACTATCGGGGATAAAAATTTGCCATTAATGTAAAGTTTGGGTACATGGAATAAGTATATCTATGTACATATTATATGTATATTTTAAACTAAAATGTAAGATAATGTCAACGTTATAATAAAGGTTTTGTAAACTCTTTACTTTAAGCATACAAAAATTATATATTCAAACTTAAAAAATCTTTGATTTTGTACATAGATATACTTATTCTATGTTAGACAAAAACGGAGGTTTTATTATGAAAAAGAAAGACTTAATTGCGCTGTGCATGGTTATTGTTATGCTAGTTTCGTGCATGGCATTTTTTGTTGGGTGCGATAAAAATACACCCGGAGATACAACTCCGAAAGAATATACTATTCAGTATACAGACGATTCGGGTACCCATCAAATAACTGTAACAGCAGGTATGCCTTATTCATTGGATGTTATTCCAGAAAGGGCGGGCTATGTTTTTGCAGGACTTTTCGATGCCGAGGTAGGAGGTACGCAGTATGTTTCGTCAACAGGTGCCTCGATTTCGCCTTTTAATGATGGTAAAAATATAGTGTTATTTCCGCAATTTAGGGCAAAGGACTATACTGTAATTTTAGATTACCAAGGGTCAGCAATTACGGGAGGTCGTCAGTTTACCGTAGCGTATGGCTCAAGTTTACCTGAATTGCCTAAAAACTTAACTGCAGAACATAAAGAGTTTGCGGGTTGGTACACTCAAGCAAATTGCGAGGGAACACAAGTTGCCGATAAATTTGGACTTATTCCTGTAGTTTCCGTACTTAACGACACAAACTTTGATTTAAGTGGAGAATACGTATACCTTTATGCAGGTTTTGAGGTTGAAAAGTTCACTGTAACTTGTTGTTTTGAGGCAGGTATGGATACGGAAGATGTGCAAGTAGAATACGATACTCCTGTAAACCAAATTGTACCAAATACAAGAGTAAATGGACAAGCTCCGCTTACTTGGTCTAAAACACAAGGTGGGGAAGTATTTAATGGCAAAGTAACCGGCGATATGGTTTTGTACGCTGTGGAATATGCCCCTGTAATTGAACTTGATAGCAATGGCGGTAGCAAAGTTAAACCTGTAGTTGCTCGTGCAGGGGCTACAATTTCCTTACCAACACCAACCAAGGAAATGGCAAAGTTCGCTTATTGGGAAGATATGCAAGGTAATAAATTTACTTCCACAACAATGCCAAACAAGAGCCTTTCACTTAAAGCTGTATGGCAAGCAAAGATTGTGTTTGATGAAAATGGTGGCTCGGATGTAGACGATATTTCCGTTGCAGCAGGAAATAAAATAATATTGCCAACACCTGAAAAAGATGGTTTTGTTTTTGCAGGTTGGTATACTGCGGAAAAAGAGCAATATACTTCCACAACAATGCCATCGGTAGGTCTTACTTTAAAAGCTGGTTGGTATAAGGAAAAGACTGATACGATTGTAGTAATAGGCTCAACTAACGAAGCTAAATCGTATACAAAAGTCCCAAGTACAAGTAATATGTGTTATACATTTAATTATAGTAAATATTTTAGCGATAACAAATATTATAATGTGAAAATCGATTGGCACGCTAAATTAAAAACATCAAAAACAACAACTGTATCGTTATATGTTGATTTTTATTCTCAAAAACAAATAAGCTCAACTTATTTAATGGAAAAGAAGTCTTTTGATAATGTAATAAATCAATATAGGGATTATAATTTTACTACTACATTCAATATAAATGATAACTTTTATATTTGTTGGTATGCTCCGAGCGGATACTCAGGTAGTGGATATGGAATTTATCTTTTAGACTTTTATTACACTGTTCATTATGCTGATACAACCAATCTTTATTTATAAGGAGCAAGGAATATGAAAAAGAAAATATTTATGTTCATATTGTCCGTACTTATAATGTCATTGGCGGCGTTTGGGATAGCAGGTTGCAGTAAAGCGGAAGATTTGCTGTTTAAAGCCCCTGAAAATGTCTCTTATGACGGACAGTTTATCACTTGGGGTAAAGTGGATGGGGCAAAGCATTACACTGTTTCCATAGATGGTGGGGAGGCATCACGTTCCAATTCCACCACCTATGCTTACGCCTCAAATGAAACATTTGAAGTAACTGTAACAGCAGTGTTTGAAAAGACCGAAAAATCAACATCCATAACTTTCAAACCGCTTGCAAGTATAGCAAATATAACTGTAAGCGATAATGGCGAAGTCAGTTGGGATGCCGTATCGGGTGCAAATGCTTATGCCGTGAGCGTAAACGGTAAAACGCAAAATGTAACGGATACTCGTATTACCACACTTCCCGAAGGCAGCAATCGCGTAAAGGTAAAACCTATAGTTTCGGGAGACAATTCCTATTATTCCTCTTTCAGTCAAGAGGTAAATGTATATATTTACGGAGCACCGAAAGACGTAAAGTATGACGGTACTATGGTATTGTGGACAGGTAGCGCATCATCTTATCTAATAACAATTAACGGAGTAGCCACAGAGGTAAAAGGAAACTCATTTGCATACAATTCCGAGAACAGAGATTTCAAATTAGAAATAAAATCTCTAGGAAATCATACAAGCACTTATGACAGTAAAATTGTTTCGGAGGAGTTCCATTATCTTGATGCTGTAACTGAACTATTTGTAGAGGACGGCGTAATCAAGTGGAATGCCATAAACGGTGCAGAGGGATATAAAATCAAATCGGTGGCGTAGTGCAAAAAGCAAGCGTTGAGATAGCACAGTACGATAAGTTACCTTCGGGTAGGTCGCAAGATATAGCAGTTATGCCATTTAATGATAGCGGGAATTACTTTTCTTCGTGGTCTGCGGAAAAAACGGTTTATATACTTGACACACCGACTATTTCTTGGAACAATGACCTAGAACTTGACGGAGAGGCAAACAACAATCTAACTTGGAACGCTGTAAATGCTGCAGATGGTTATACTGCAAGGCTAATTAAGGACGGCGGAACGCCTGAAATAAGCACATATTCGGATGTGCAACGTGCTTTTTCCCACGCTTATACAAGTGTAGGCAAGTATACGATAGAAATCAAAGCAAATGCAGCAAGCGGTAGTGTAGATTATTTTGACAGTAAATATTCCGCACCTATCACTATAGAAAGACTTGCTGCTCCAAAAGCGGTTGACAGTAATTTTATTGTAAGCTCAAAGGATAATCTTGCAAGCGGCTTTACCGTAAACTTCGTACAAGTAAACGGTGCAAGCGGTTATCAGCTTTATAAGGACGGAGTTTTGCTTAACGGCAAATACACGACAAACGCTGCAATTACCGATACCAATGTAGCAGATAATTCAATTATTACCGAACAGCATTTTACCTATATTGTTCGTAGTTTAGGCGGAGTAAAAACTATAAACAACAGCAAGTATGTTACATTGCCATGTCTTACTGCACAAGCATTGTCTTTTGATATAACCGTGCAAGCAACACCTCAAAATCCGAAAATGTCCGGATACACTTTGGCTTGGGAGGCAGTTGCAGGCAATAATGGGTATACCGTAGCTTATGCAGGAACTAGTGTTACTGCACAAGCTGAAAGTTTTGACCTTTCTACAATCAAAGCAGGCACTTACTCCGTGACAGTAAGCACAAGGGGTAATGGTAGCAATGTGCTTGCATCCAATACATCTGCTCCTGTAGCTATTCAGCGTTTGGAAGCACCTAAAAACATTAAAATTTCTTCAAGCGGAAATGGAACTTTGCAGTGGGATGACGTAATGAACGCACAGAGTTATGAGACTTATCTAGATTTGTCCAAAACTCCGCTTGCGGAAAATGCTTATGGCAATATGTATCAGTTTATCGAAACAAACGGTACAACTTTGAGTATGATAGCAGCAGCAAACTACTATAATGCACAAACAACTCTTTATTATATGTCAAGTGAAACATCTCCAACACAACAGTTTATACGGCTTGCTGCACCTACTTTCCCAGAGGGAGCTTTGAGCAATAGCATTGAACTTTTGTGGAGTGCACCTAACAATATCAATACTGCCGAGTACACTCCGACTTATAGGATTTATTCCGCAATAGGCGAGCAAATCGGCGGCGGCGACCAAAACGGCACTAAGTTTAATATAGAATATCTTGCAGGTGGCGGTACATACAATTTTTACATTAAAGCTATAGGTAACGATACCAAATATCTTGATAGCGAGTATTCGGTAGTAATAACTGCATACAAAATAGATATTCCTCAATTTGAAATTGTAAATGGAAAATATGTTTGGAGTGCAATGACTAATGCTAGCTCCTATTATCTTGAAATAGACGGTAAAAAAGTGAGCGACGATTATCATGTTTCGGGTACGCAGTATTCGTATACTCCAAGATTTACTACCGAGGGCGACCATATCGTAAAACTTAAAGCGGTAGGCGACGGTCGCGGAAACCTTGATAGTGCATATTACACATATACGCAAAAGGCACGTATATTAAAAGCCCCTGTAATAGAATACAAGTATTCGGACGACCACTTTGTAACTAACGGTAGTATTATAGTAACAATTAAAACACCGTCTCAAAATTGTTCGGGCTATCAATATGAGATTGCAGGGCAGTCCTTAACAAGTGCGGAATTGACATATAGCAAAGTTATCCAAAGCCCTGGCAGATATTCTGTTCGCGTAAAGGCTTTAGGTAGTGCGTTTGATAGTAATGACGTTTATTACATTGATTCGCAATATGCAGGCGGTGCAACGACTGACGTCATAACATTGTTGGCAGCTCCGGCAGAGTCTTCGTTTAGCATTAATTCCGACGGTGCGGTTAAATGGGATGCAATTTCAAACTCGTTTGGTTATGAGTATTATATTTCGTATAACGGCGAGGGATTTGGACAAGTAAAAACTACAGGATACAATACTTTTAGTGTAACTAATTATAAACAATATCGCTCGATAACAGTAAAGATACGTGCAAAAGGCGACGGCAATAAAACTGTTGCATCCGAGTGGATAGAGTGGACTTGGACTAATTCCAACCCTGTATAATAGGCAATAGGATTTATACGCTTGGGACAAATAGGGTTAAAATAAATAGTAACAAAATTATAAAGTAACAACAAATCTTGAATAGGCAAGACAAGCGCACTTAATGATATTTGGCACGAGGTTAATAAGATATAAGTTTTAACGGCTAAATGAACAACAATAAAATAAATTCAGCCATATACTTTCTTACAAACAAGGCAAAATAAAAGCTAAATATAAAATAAGAATACCCCGAAACTTAGTGTTTTGGGGTGTTACTTTTTGTGTAAAGTTTAAAGTAGGCAAAAAGTGGTGTTCACTGCA
>CANSGN010000023.1 GCA_947646415.1 uncultured Clostridia bacterium
CGTGGTTGTTAAAAGGCGAACTTTTCCTTCGCCTTTTCTTTCGCTAAAGCAGTAAGACAAAAAAATACGCAACACAATGTTGCGTATTTTTTAATTTTCTATACTTATTTAAGTAATTTGATTTTTCCTATCAAAGGCAATTCTTGGTCTTTATCGGTTACTATATACACAATACCGATTATGCCAAGAACTAAGATAGCTAAAGAATAGATAGCTGCAATTATACTAAATATCCAAGTTATTTTTGTCAATATTCCAAAAACAATATTCCCAACTACCGATAACAAAAGTAATAACAATCCTTCATTGGCATGCCTTGTTGCTTTTGCATCGCCTTTATACATTAAAAGCGGAATAAAAAACAATATACCCCACAAATAACATAGTGAAAAAATAACTTTTCTTGTTACTTCACTGTCAGCTTCCGCACCATTATTCTTACTTTCGGAATCAACTTGTTCCGCTTGTACTTCCGGTGCGGCATTTTCCTGAGACTTTTCCTTTTCGTCCATAATACACCTCACAAAATTTACAAATAAAATTTACTAATAAATATTATACGCTCATTGAATAAAATTTGTCAATAAAATAATATAATTTACCATCTTAAATATTCTTATCACTAAAATTATAAACAATACATAAATTAATATAGCAAAAATTACCTAAGCTTTACCAAAATTTTTGCAAAACAATGTAAACAAACTTGACTTTTACGGCTATTTGGGCTATATTGTTTATATATACGCATATATTATAAAATATTTAGTATAAAAATTTTTATGGAGAATAACTATGGCAGAAAAAAATTCTAAATCTAAAAATGTAGAAAATACAAAATCTACCCTAGCCACAACTCAAGAAAAAACAACAAAATCTACTGCAAGTAAAACTGCAAAAGCGGACGGAACAGCAAAAGCTACACCGTCTAAAGCTACTGCACCTAAAACTACTACTGCAACCAAACAAACTAGCAGTAAAACAGCCGACAGCAAAGCAACCAAAACAACTACTGCAAAAGCGGAGGCTACAAAATCTGCCGAGCCTAAAGCAACGAAAGCTACTAAGACGGCAGACGCAAAAACAACCGCTGCTAAAGCTGCCGAGCCAAAAAAGGCAGCACCAAAAGCAACTGCGGATAGTACTAAAAAAACTGCACAAAGCGAAAGCGCTAAATCTACAAAAACTGACAGTGCAAAAGTTGCAACTACCAAAAAAGCCGATAGCCCAAAAGAGGTTGCAACAAAAGATACTGCTACTGCAAAAGTAGCAAAATCCACTGCTGCCCCAAAACAAGAGGCAAGCAACAAATCAACAAAAACAACGGCTGTAAAAACGGATACTACAAAATCAGCCGAGTCAAAAACGGCTAAAGTTACTAAAGTTGCTGATGCAAAAACAGTAACTGAAAAAGCACCTGTAGCCGAAAAAGCTACTGCAAAATCAAAAGCTGCAAAAACTTCAGACACAGTTACAAAATCCGAAAAAGCCAACGAGAGCAAAAAAGTAAATGCAGCAGACTTAAACAATGTTACTGCGTACGACAAAGTGAACTCTAAGCAATCTAAAAAGGCCGAAAATTCTGCTAATAACGAAGTTTTGGCTACCAAGAAAGCCAAAACAAACAAACAAACAAACAATACAGTTAAAAATGAAAGCAAAAAAGTCGGAGATAAAAAATTATCTTTGAAAGAGCGTTTAGCAGCTATCGTTGCAAATGATAGCAATACTAATTCCAATGGCAAAGCGGAAGCACATTCTTTGACATTTAAAGATTTTATCACTAACAAAAAGTTGCGACTTTTTGCTATTTCCGCAATTATTTTGTTGTTTGTATTTATATTGATTTTATCCGTTTCTATCGGTGCTGTAGCAGCAAATAAAGATAGATTACCGGGCGGTAGTGCCTATAGTGTTATGGATAATGCTTTAACAAAAGGTGCGTCGTATGATTACGAATATAGGACAACTGCTGTAGCAGGATATACCGAGGAGATTTTGGGTTATGTGGACAGAAAAATCCCTAAAGACTCTGAAA
Organism: uncultured Clostridia bacterium; assembly: GCA_947646415.1. Taxonomy (GTDB): domain Bacteria; phylum Bacillota; class Clostridia; order Christensenellales; family UBA3700; genus MGBC100798. The sequence continues at coordinate 2,039 of CANSGN010000023.1, forward strand.
TTACCAACCAAGGTATGGTAACTAACCCTAATATGTACCCTACTTATGGTTACACTCCTAGAGGCATTACCGAAAATGACAGAAGACAACTTATTAGCGAAGCATGGAATTTATGTTCCATAAATACGCGAATCGGTAGTGATGGTTATCCAAAAGGAACCTACAACAAAATGGATAAAGACGGTAACCTTTCTTTGACCAGTGGCGTCGCAAACGAAAATGCACCTACAAAATTATATAAACATACATCTGCGGTTGGAATGTATTATGGAGATGTTTCAAACGACGAAAAAGCCATAATCAAAAAAATGACTTTCAATCCACGTTCATACTCTAACCACGAAATGTATAATGTTACAGGTATTTATGCCCCTGCTGGAGAAGTTATCAAAATAGAAATTAGCGAAGAAGATATGAATAAGACAAATGGTATAATGATTCATATCGGTCAAGCACTTTATAACAGAAAAGCAAACAATATTTGGCTTAAAAAAGGTCAAATGCAACGTTTCCCTGTCATCCTAAATACAATGGTGATTGACAAAACAACTGCAACATTTGACGAAAAAACAAAAACTTGGACAGGTTATGTAGGTTCTTTCCTAGGCGGTCCGCTTTATATTTGTACAGAATCAAAAACCTTTACTGTTACCGTTTCGGGCGGTGTACGTTACTCACATTTTATTTTAGGACATACTACTCCAGAAGACTTCGAAGCTAATAAAGATTCATCTGCTCCTTATTTTGACTTGGAAGTTTGGGATAACGGCGTATTACACTCTGGCCCAAAACTTCGTGCTCAAAACTTCTCTTACAATGACTTATTTAAAGTTGCTGAGCTTTGGGATAAAGTTACTGCCGTTACAACAACAGGTAATAATCAAAATATCGTATTCTTATATGACCCGTTTGTTGCGGCAGGTGCTGCGGTTGCATTCCCGAGTCAACAGGCTGTAAACTGTCCTGATAGTTGGATGGCAAACTCATTAAATTATGAAACACTTATAAAAAGCGGTGGTTGGGGTAATTTCCACGAATACCATCACAATTTCCAAGGATATGGTGTAGGTAACGGAGGAGAAGTTACTAACAACGGATTAACTTTGGTATCTTATGCACTATTTACAAAAATATCGGCAAATCGCGGAATCAACAGTTACGGCTCAGCCGGTTTAGGTGGTTGGAATAATTATACAAGTGCAACTTGGGCATTAAATGATATATTAAAACTTTCTGACGATAATCCTAATACAAATCCTTCAAACGGAGCACAAGGTTTGGCATTATATGCTACCCTACTTCATAATTTCGGAGCCGACGCATTTATTCAAGTACGTAAATTGGGCGGTGGTCAAAGCTATAAAAACTACTTTAAAAAATGGGAACAGTATACTCACAATAATATGACTTATTACTTTAAGAATATATTAAAAGGAGATGCTTATGGTAATTTGACGGACGAATGGTTAAAAGAAAACTCAAATCCGGATTACCCAATGTTCGTACCTGTATCAAGCGTATATCAAACAGGCAGAAGCTACATTTATGATGACGAATATAAATATTTCCAAACAATGCAACCTTATGTAATACCTTATGGAGAAAAATTTGTAATCGATTTAAGTAAATATGTGGCTGAAGCTGATGGTACGCATAAGTCAGGAAGTATAGTTATTCCAAATGGTTTCTCTTACAAAATTAAAAGTATAAGCCAACCTGAAAACGGAAGTATTACTAAAGAAGGCGACTATTTATACACTTATACTCCAAGCAGTGCTACACATTCGGGCGAGATTATTGTGACACTTCAAATTACAAAAGACGATAATGCATTTAAAGTTGAAGATATCGACTTGGTTTTAGGGTTTGAACAATCACATGAGCTTACGGGCAGAATGCTTCAAAGGACTACTTACGAGTTTGATAGCGATACATCTAACCTAACTGCTGCAGAGGCTTATGAAACTAATTATCAAGGCAGCACAAAAACAACTTTAGGCGATAACAAAAACGCAGTTCAAAACTCTAATACGGATATATGGTTAACTGCTGATGATAGAGCGGAATTGGTAAGCAAAAATGCTATACTCGAAGTAAAAGGTAAATTTTATGTAGATGAAACAACCAAATACAGATTTATGCTGCGAGGCAGAGGCGATATAGCATTGTATATATCCTTAGACAACGGCAAAAGCTATGAAAAGGCTGTACATTATAAAAATACAACTAACAGTCCTAACTTCCCTATTTCAAATAGATGGCCGTCGCGAGAGGATTGTTACAAGGACTATGACTTACAACTGAATACTTGGGTGTACTTTAAAATGGTGTTGGTTGTTAATTCGCATAATAATAGCTTTATTGGATTAGGAACAGGTAAAGTACCATTACGAATGCCACTTGTTGATGAGTACGGCGACCCTGTTTTAGATAATGACGGCAACTATATTCTTGCAGAACAAGAGCCGACAACAATTAGTTACGCAAGCGCTTACAGAGAAACATATCAATTCCCTGAAAACAAGTTTAATCCAACATATTTTTATAACAAACAATATAGTTGGTCTTATAGAAGTGCTGAAGACGTTATGGATGTAAATCCAACTGTAATATCTTCAAAATATAAACCTTGGGATACTTCAGACACTTATAAGATTGGTAATTTATTTGATAATAATAACACAACATATATACACACCAACAAAGAAAACATCTCGGAAGCAAATCCATTTGAATTGGTTGTTCAACTTGATAAGGAAGTTACTGCAAACAGATTAGTATTTTATGGCACTACGGAAAATGGTAATAGATATTCAAGATACTTACCAAGAAACGTAAAAGTATGGGTAAGCAATGACGGAGAAAATTGGACATTGGTAGCAGATGTTGTAAATGCTGGTGTAAGCGGTATTACCGTACCTATTCAATTTAATAAGACGATGACATTCAGTTATTACAAAACGCAAATTTCCGATACACACGCACCTACTATCAAATATTTGGCTTTGGATAAAATAGAAATCACAAATATTCTACAAATAAGCGGCGGTACAAGGACAGGTTTAGGCGACAAAAATGTTAAATTGTACGGAACTTGGAATATTGAATCCACAGAGTCAAAATTCGGTCGTGTATATGTAGGCAAACAAAATTCTTCAATGGAATTTGAGTTCACAGGAATAAGATTAATACTTTTCTCCTCTATCAAATTTGATAAGAATTACGAAGTTTACATTGATGGTAAAAAGGTAGAATCAATCAACATCTCTCCAAGTACAGACTTATGTCAAGAAAGCTTTATATCTTCGGAAATGAAGTACAAAAAACATACAGTAACAATCAAATGTTTGGGCGAGGCAAACTTCGAATCTATAGTAGTTGTAAAACCCTAATTAAAACCAAAAATACTCTTACAAAATTGTAAGAGTATTTTTTATTGCATCTTATCAATAACTTGTTATATTTTCCAAAATTAACAAACGTTAACATTTAAGCTATATTTAATTTATATTTATACAATAAATTTTAAATTTTTAAAAATAATAGCGGATAGATTAAATTCTACCCGCCATTAACATCCTAATGCTTATTAACTTAATAATAAGTGTTATTCTTCTGTTTTTTCTGCCTTTTGTTTTACTTAGGCATTATCTTCAGTTTTCTCCGCCTCTGTATTTACTTCGGCATTGTCTTCTGTTGTTTCTTTAATCTCATCCTCATTTGTTTGGATAGTTTCAACTTGTTCAGTTTGCTCTACTTCCGCGTCTATGATTATTTCTTCCTCAGTGTCGCCGGATAAAGCTTTAATTTGTCTTGTAAGCTCTTTGTTTTGTTTTTTAATTTTAAACAACGCCATTAAAGCCACAAGCAATGCAATTAACGCTACAACAGCAGCTGCCAAAGGAATCATACTAGACAAATCTTTCTTAGTCTTTACAATGTTCTTAGTTTGAACTAGATAGTGACCGCTTTCTACAGGAGTAATTTCACTTCCGCTATACTCTATTTCCTTACCATCTTTATCGATATAAACAAGTTTGATAATAATTTCGGTATATTCGTAATCCCAATTTACTGCAGATTCAACAGTAGTTACTTTGTACGAAAATGTTACTTTGTTCTCTCCCTCGCCCTCTTCGATTTTAAACTCAGCCAAATCTAGCGGATTGATAGGAGCAACAGCATTAATATAACCGGTTTGCTTATAATCATCATGGTCATACAAAGCTACCAAACCATCACTTCTATCACTTGTCAAAGTAATTTGATTATCACTTTCTTTAAAGTTATCATAGTTAGGAATATCAATCTTCGGACCTTGATACATTACATCCAATGTATACTCCTCGTTGGTAGAAGAAACCGACATAACCCTTGTCTCTTTCTTATCGGTGTAAAGCAATACTTTAAGTTCGCCCCATTTGCTATACTCATGATTTTTGTTAGTAACTTCAAAAACATAAGTAGTAATTTTACCTTGCTTTACATTGCCTTTTTCCGCAACTTTAATATCGTCTTTAGTTAGAGCTTTCAAACGAGCAAGTACATTTGACATTGTGTAATCGCTCATATTTACATTCTTTCTTCCACCATTATCGTTGTATGATGTACTAAAGTTAAATGTATCCTCAAAAGCTATCTCGTTGCAATCTTTTGTAAATACAGGTGCATTTTTAGAAACCTTAAAGTTTTCAAACACATACCACTTATAGTCGCTAGGTTGTGCGGATTTAGCTTTTATGTTCTTAGGTAAGGATTGACCGAAAATAAATGTATCTGTACTTTCCGTAATGCCTTTTGTATATTTGATACTAAAGTTTATCTTAGTATTGTTAACACCTTCAATACTTTTATCGTCAGCTTGAACATTAAGCATATACTCTGTTCTTTCATTTGTAGCAATGTTTTTTGGATTGCTATTGATTTTTTCTCTTATGTAATAAGTTGAATAATTTGTTTCGGAATTTTTGATTGCATCTTGCAATACTCCGATTACATCTTCATCCACATTTTCTATTTTTATATTAGAGCAACCTGCTAGCACCATGGATAACAAACAAATTACGGCAATTACTGCTATCAAAATTTTCTTTTTCATTGTTTGCCTCCTTCGTTATCGCTATTTAACTCTTCTTTTATTTCTTCTTTTTCTTCTGCAAGTTCGTTTGCAGTATTTAATTCTCCTACAACCAAGGCAGTTTTTTCCAAAACATCTACTGTCGGAACAGCGGTATTTGAAACTTGACTTTCATCTACAGGAACTGTTACCTCTGTCGACTCGACATTTTTATTTTTATTCTTTTTAGCTTTACGTTTTTCCTCTTTAGCTTTATCTTCAGCCTCTTGTTCAGCAAGTTCTTTTACTTTTTCGTCATATTCTTCTTGAGTAATGTCCCCGGCTTCCAAGTCGGCATCCAATGTACGCTGTTTAAGCTCACGCATCATAACTCTCAATTTTTTCTCGCTTAAGTTATAGAAAATCATTGGTACGCAACAAGCTAAACCTCCTATGAAACTGATAACGGCTAGTATTCTTACCAAGTTACCTCTAAATCCTGCCTCATATAAAACATCATAGTTAGTTAGCAAACCATAAGACTCTGTAACTGCCGGAATTACGAAACCTGTAGCCATACCTACAACCGAAGTAATGATACCTATGTTACAGAAGAAACCATCCATTCTCTTTCCTGTTTTCCATTGATGATAATCAAGGATATCGGCATTGATTGCAGGACCTGTAATGATAGATGTTGAGTTTGCTGCATTTGCGATATAAATCAAAACGAATGTTACATAGAAACTTCCCGTACTAAAGAAAGTCAAACCATAAGCAATCGCAAATAAGATATTTGAACCGATATTTAAATTACGCTTACCTATAAACCTTACTATAATCGGAGCACCAACCATACCTATTAACGATGCAGTACCCATTAAAGTAGTAAGCAATCCCATTATAACTCCGTTTTGTAATTGATAAATAAATACCCAATTCAAAATAAGCGAAGATGCGTTTCTTGCAAACAACATCATTTGTTGTATGTTATAAAGCCATAAATACTTGTTACTGAAAGCACTCTTGATACCTTCCATGAAAGGAATTTTTTCGGTATTTGTTTTCACTTGTACCACTCTTTCTTTTGTACCGAAATATGCAAAGAAAGTAAGCAAAATACCCAATATACCAAACACAGGGAACAATAAACGGTAAATTTTGATATCAATCATTGTTCCGCCAGCAAGTTCTGCTATAACAGGGAAGAACAAACCTGTCAAAGTAGGAGCCATTGAGTAAATAATAGAACTTACCGAAACAATAGTTGTTCTCTCTTCGCTGTTAGGGCTGATAACTTGTACCAAGTTCATATAAGCTAGATATAATAATTGATTATAGAAAATGTTTACTAAAGTAAAACCTACCATAATCAATGCGAATTTTGTATTGTAATCTGCTGTAAGTGGTATGTACGCCATAGCAATAGCTATAGCTGCTGCCGGTATAGACGACCACAAAATAATTGGTCTATATTTACCTTTTTTACTCTTTGTATTGTCCATCATCATACCTCTAAATGGTACAATCAACAAAGAAATCAAAACACCTACAACCGCAATTATTTGCATGTGTGACGGAGTCAAACCGTATACTGAGCCGATTAGCAAACTACCTGCTGACATTCCGATGTAACCAACTACAGCCGCGATAAACTGAACACCGATACCACCAAGACTGTATGCAGCCATTTCTTTGATAGTAACATAGTTGCCTTTAGCGGGTTTATTCCATTGCGAAGTAACCCACTTAATCTTTCCTTTCAAGTCAAGCTTCATAATTTCCTTCCTTATATTTTATTTAAATTAAAATATAATATTTTAATATATTAATAATAACATAATATTAGGGCTATGTAAATATCTTTTTAAAAATTTACCAAAATTATACATATCGTTACATTTAAAATTTGACAACATTTCATACAAAAGAAAAAAGCTGACTAAAAAGTCAGCTTTTTTTGGTAACTTTATTTACAATATTTTTCAAATTCGTGATTTTGATTTTTTGACCAATTCAACCATGCTTTGGATGCTCTGCCCCAATTTTTAAAGCCTCTTACCAAGTATGCGTCACGATTTGCGTATTTTATGCCAAGTGCATCCATAATTTGCATTTGCAAAGGCAATCTTCCCTCAAAATCGATAAAATCTTTATTTTGCTTAGCTGTCCAATTTATTTCGCCAAGTGCTTGCATCCTAGGATAAATATTAAATTGCAATTTCTCCTTACATCTTACATATTCCGTCCAAAGCGGTGCTTCTATTCCCAAAACTTGATTTTCGAAAGCCGGACTTAGCCCCATTGTATCCAAATCTACCGAGTAGTATTTTTTCAAATCTTTCATATCGTAGCAATGGTCCATATACAAATACGGCTCCGGAGTAAGGATAACTTTGTTGCCTTTTGCAAGCCATTTGTCCACTCCGCTTGCTTTTGCCGAATGTATCCACCATTGAATAATCGTCTCGTCAGATAATTCCGTTGCACGCAAAATTTCATTCCAAACAATCATTTTTATACCTTTTTCCTTTAGGTACAATAAAATTTGATTGTTAAACCAACCTTGTAAATCCTCCTCTCCTTTTAGTCCAAGTTCTTTTATTTTTGCTTGACATTTAGGGCAAACTTTCCATTTCTTTTTAGGCACTTCGTCCCCACCGATATGGAAATAAGGGTATGGGAATAGCTCAGCTATTTCGTCAATAATATCTTTTACAAACGGCATCAATTTATCTCCGCCTACGCAACCGATATCATCCAAAATACCCCAATGGGTAGAAACTTCTATTTGCTTACCCTCGCAAGAAAGCTCCGGATAACAATGAATAGCTGCCACCAAATGTCCCGGCATATCTATTTCGGGCATAACCTCTATATGTAACTCTTTTGCATAAGCAACAATTTCCTTTATTTGCTCTTGAGTGTAATACAACCCATCTCCGTATGCCTCGTTTTCCATTTTATTGCCAGCAAGTTGAGTAGCTGTTCTGCAAGCACCTTTTTCGGTCAGCAATGGATATTTTTTAATTTCTATTCTCCAGCCTTGGTCGTCCGTTAAATGCCAATGGAAAACATTCAATTTGTTAAGTGCCATCATATTAAGACATTCTTTAATAGTGTCCATTGTGGAATAATGCCTTGCAACATCAAGCATAAAAGCCCTGCGCTTAAATCTAGGCTTATCCTCTATAACGCAACAAGGTATTTCTATTTCCTCTGCATTAGTGATAATATCCACCTTGCTTAGTTGCCTTAAAGTTTGCAGACAATAAAAAGCCCCCGCTTCATCGCTTGCTTTTATAGTCATCTTGTTCTCTTTGATATTTAATATATAACCTTCCTTATCAAGGTTTGTATCGGCTACAAAATTTATGTCCCCATCGCCCGCAACAATCGTAGCCTCTACACCGCTTTTGGAAAATGCTGCAACAAGCTGTTTTTTTGTTTTAGGAAAATCTCCACCTACTTTTGTCGAAAAGGTAAATTTAAAAGCCCCTTCGCCTAGAACAACTTTTAAGGGTTTTGGAATAATTTGAATCATAATTTTCTCCTATTCTATTAAAATTTTTATATTTTTTAACTTTTAATACCGATTTTCAAAAGATTATTTGCTTTTTAGCAATAATATTTTACTAAATAAAATTATAAATTTAAACTTTTATTAAATATCCATAATGTTAGATTTTATCTCTTCCTTAGTAGGTTTGTTATCCCCGTGTTTTACAAACAACATTACAATAAAAGCTATAAGGATATTTATCGATGCAAAAACAAACATAACATTATCCCCAAGTTTATCCATAAACAAACCGGCAAAGAAAGGTGCTACCGCTTGTGCTGACATGGATGCAACATAATAATATCCCGTATATTTACCTACGTTGCTACCCTTTGACATTTCGCAAACCATAGGTAATGTATTAACATTTACAATAATCAAGCCTATACCTGCAAGCACAAAACAAATTCCAACTATATACGCCGTTTTGCTGTTCACAAATAAGCATGGGAAAAAGGCAATACTTGCAAGTGCAAAGCCAATCAATGTTGATTTTTTTCTACCTATCTTACCTGACATAAAGCCTACAGGGATTAGCGCCAACGCTCCGCCTAAGCCGTTTGCAAAGTTAATAAGTCCTACACCGGAGGATTCCATAAGCAGTTTATCCGTTACATATACCGAAAGATGCGAACGCACTGCATTGTACCCCATAAACCAAAAGAAAATAGATGCCAAAATCAAAAGCAAACTTATTATTTTACCTTTTGATAGTTTTTCCTGCCCTTCGGCTTCCTCTTCGTCAATAACATTCCATTTGCGTTCTTCTTCATACCTTAAATTTACAAATTTCTTTTCGTTAACTAACAACATATATCCTGCAAGCAACATATACATAAACATTACTAGTAACAAAAACAATAACACAAATGAGCCGTAATCGGGGGCAAATAAGCTATATAAACCTATTGATATAAATCCACCTATGCCACCCATAAAATTCATAATCGCATTGGCACCAGAGCGTAATGGTTTGATTGTAACATCGGGCATTAGCGCAACCACAGGGGCACGAAACGCAGACATTGTAACTAAAAGCACAAACAATACTATAATAAACAGCACAAGAGATGTCGGATTGGCAATGGTATTTGCAATAGCCATTTTTACTTGAGCCGCATGAAAATCGATACTAAATTGTTCAAACAACGGACTTTCGGCATTAATAGTCTGATAAATCGGGTCTAAATATTTGCTGTCCAAATATCCTTTGGAAACTAGTTGGTCAATGTTTTTTACGCCCATTTCGACAAGCTTGTTAAACTCGGTATTTTCAATAGCGATTAGCAACATTACAAGTATACCTGCAAGCAAAGTGCCTATCACGATAAAAGGCGTTCTTCTGCCAAAAACTTTGCCTTTTGACTTGTCGGATAAACTACCAAACAAAGGCAACAGCACTATAGCCAAAATATTATCTAGCCCCATTATAACGCCACGCCAAGTTGCGGATAAGCCATAAGTCCTGTCAAGCAAAATAGGTACAGCAAAATCATATACTTCCCAAAAAAGCATAATGATTACAAACGCTATTCCTACTTTAAAGACCCTTGCTTTATCAAGTTTCATATTCCATCCGATATGTTTACTTTTATTAAACTGCAAATTATTACATTAATTATACCTTAAATTATCACTAAAGTCAATATGTAACCCCAATAATAAATTGACAGTTGTTAAAATATCTTTTTAATTAAAAGTCAATTTAATATTTACGATTTAAATTAAAAATTGCAATCAATAGCATACAAAAAATTGCTTTCCCAAAAGAAAGCAATTTGATATTTGTCGCAATTTTTAAATTATATAATTTCGGAAAATTCCTCTCCCTCGTGCATACCGTCAAGTGCGATTTTGCTTACCGATACTTCATAAGCAGTCCTGTCCTCAACTATTCCGTCACTGTCAATCTTTTGATAAACTCTGCTTTGAATTCTGCCCGACAAACTTATTTTTGTGCCTACAGGAAGATTTTTAATAAATCTAGCGTTGCGTCCCCAAGTAATACAAGGTATGTAATCGCTTTTATTGTATGCCCTGTTAACAGCAAGCAAAACATCGCAAATTTCTCGTTTAAAAGGAGTCGTCCTGTAAACAGGTGGTTTGCAAATATAGCCTACGATATCAATATTGTTACCGTTTATTATCTCTTCCTCGCCAAGTATTTCCCTAACAAATATAGTAAGCATCAATCTGCTTTTTTCGTCAACCATTTTATTGTAAGAACGGAATTGTCCACTCACGGAAATAACATCTCCGACTTTTATATCATGCTCTAAGATAAGTCTTTCGGAAATCGTGATTGGTAGCACGTCAACTTGTTCGCTTAATCTTTTTACTTCTATTTTAGTCTCATAAAACCCTTCTCCAAACACTTCGTGTGAAAAAACCGGAACTTCCAATATTTTGCCTGTAATTGCCAATTTGTTGTTGCTCATCTGTTCGTAATTCATTTCAAATAACTCCCTATATTTATTTTTTGTTTATTTTGTTAATTTCTATTTCTGTTTGTGTTGCACGCCGTTTACATCAATGGTAAAGCCGTTTTTGTAAACCAACTCGCTTACTGTTTGAAAAGTATAGCCACTCTCAATCAAATATTCAATTACCTTCGGCAAAGCGTCAAGAACATGGTCAGAATTGTTATGAAACAATATTATATCCCCAAACGACACTTTACTTTTTACTCTTTTTAAAATTTCATTTGCATTAATGCCCTTCCAATCAAGAGTATCGATGCTCCATTGCACTGCTTGCATATTAAGCTTGCTTACATTTTCAATCAACTTGTTATTGTAATCTCCAAAAGGCGCTCTAAATACATACGGTCTTTTACCCGTAAGATTTTCAACTTTTTTGTTTACGTATTCAATCTCATCCACAATACTTTCCACTTGCAAAGTAGACATTTTCAAATGGTTGTGGCTGTGATTGCCTATGTCAAAACCATTTTCGGCAAGTTTTTTTACTTCATCTTCATACTTATCAACCCAAAACCCAACCAAAAAAAAGGTTGCTTTTATATTATATTTATTAAGTATGTCGATTATTCCCTGTGTTTTATCCGCACCCCATGCAGCGTCAAATGACAACGCTACGACTTTGTTTTCGCCCGTATCAACTCGGTAAACAGGCAGTTTTCTGTTTTCTCCGCTTGCAAGGATTGTACTGTTTGTTACCATAAACAAACAGGCTGTTAAAGCCACAACTAAAACTAACGATACCAACACTTTGTAAACAGATTTGATTTTGAAAGAATAAAACACACGCCACCCTTTTATTAAAGCAAATGTCAAAAAAATCTTCCAACCATGACGATTACTTTAATATTATACATAAATAATGCTAACTAAATTTTAGAGATTTTGTCAATAAATGTCGAATACTCCATTTGGGTTACAAAATTCGATTTAGTATTACAATTTATTGCAAAAAACAACAAAATAGAACTACTTTCAAATTAATTTTTTAGGGAATATAAAGCTTATAAAATCAGGCATATTCAAATTTACCTAAACTATCAAGCCATATTGTGGCTATTGTAAATGGCGTTAAATTTGAATGCTTAATGTACTTAAAAAAATGATTTTATATTAATAAATATGCTATTAAAATACTAATTATTACATAAAAAAATAAGGCAATATAAATATATTGCCTTATTTAAAGTTAAAATATTTAGTTTTAATAGAACAACTCAATTCCTATGATTTTATCAATAACATTCCTTACGATTTCCGCATCCGCAGTGGTTATTTCGCCTTTATTGATTACCATGCTTGCTAGCTTTTTCTCCTCACTCAAACCACTATACACCGTCTTATCACTTGCTATTTCTCTCAAGTAGGATACATCGCTTGCGCTTATCCTGCCATCGCCGTTTACATCCCCCAATACGGATAGGTATATCGTCTCGCCGTTTGCCTGTATATACCAACCTGTTCCTACTGCTAGCTCTTTGCCACTATCCGCAATAACACTACTTATGCTACTATCTACTGCTCCGTTTTTATAAATTGTTTTGCCCTTGCCATCCAATAGTTGCATATTGCTTTTATCAATACCCAAAGTTGCTAGGTTGTTTACAAATTCGTTTACCGAAGTATTTGGTTTAATGTTTCCCAATACATATCTTCCTAGCTCGCTGTCATTGTAACCATGTATCTTGTCATTTTCAGTATATGTTTTCCTATAGCCGTTATCCAAATAAACAAAATCGTAAATTGATTTTTCTTTCAAATCAAAAATTACTTCCTCATTTTTCAAAACAGCAACTTTTTTGCTGTCTTTGGTAAAAAAGTATTTTGACGGATTTTGATTACCGTTGCCGTAATAAGTATACCCCAATGTGAATGTTTCAAATAAATTATAGTTATCATTCAAATCAACTTGAATATGAGCATCTTTACCTTCGCTTGTAAGCAGACCTACTACTTCAACTTTAATATCCTGCGGCAAACACAAATCTGCATATTTACCGTCGGATGAGTTGTCTTTTATAACAGTAGCTCCACTTATTTGCAACTTGCCTGCGCGAATATTTAGTCCGCCAGCATTTTCAGTTGCATGATTACCTGTTATAGTAGTATTTTTAATTGCTGTGATATCTGCGATTGTAGAAATACCTGCGCCGTATTTTGCAGTGTTCCCCGTGATTTCGCAATTACTAATGCTCATTAGGGTAATATTATCACCGTTATAAATTCCACCGCCGGATTCTGCACTGCTATTATTTTGAAACACACAATTATTTAACGTACAAGACGAATTTTGATAATTAAAAATTGCACCTCCATAATTGTTTGCAACATTGCCTACAAAATTGCAGTTTGTAATCGTTGTAATTCCGTTGGAGAAAATGCCTGCACCGCTCATCTCACTTTCATTTTGATAAAAAACGCAATCGTTTATTGTAACTTTTGTATTTTCATGAAATACGCTCAATGCTCCGCCATTTAATTTTGATGTGTTATTGCTGAAAACAACATTGTTCATTTCAAAATTTATACTGCCTGCAGCCATAATAGCACCTGCTTCAGTAGAAGACTTGTTTCCTATTATAATTGAATTGCTAATAGATGTATTGTTCGTACAATGAAATGCTGCACCGCTAGTTTTTGTAGCACAGTTATTCATAAATAAACCGCCATTCACGATAAGTTCTCCTGCAGCACAAATCGCACCGCCGGATGGAGCATAAATATTATCAATTATCATACCACCGTTAAATGTCAATTTTGCATTTGACTGCGTATAAATACCACCGCCTGTATCCATACATGCTCCACCTGTGATTTTACCGAAAGGCAAAGCTCTTAAAGCATTTATTTGAGTTGCTAATGGTTTGTCTTTATTTTCCGCGTAAGTATTAAACAGTAAATCACTGTCATATTTACTATCTATGATTGTCAAAGCACCTCCGTTTGCAACAGTAAAGATAGACCCATAGCTCATTTTTGTAGTTTGTTTTTTATCAAGCGTATGTCCGTTTAAATCAAAAATAATTGTTGCGCCATTTGGCACTGTTATAGAGCCACTATTGCTATAAAAGCCCTTACCTACACCGAAAAAGCAAGTATCTTCATGTGCAACCCAATCACTGTCAAGCAATACTTTTATTTCTTTGTTATTACCATCAAAGCTTTTTTGTATAGCCTCACTCCATAAAGCAGCTTTTTCATCTGTTGTACCTGTTAAAATAACATCGGGAGTATACCCAACATCTGTAGCTTTTTCGCTATCTGCTATCTCTCCACTACTTTGTGTTTTTAAAGTTTCGGTTTGTAAAGCAATGTTTGAAGATGCAAACAAACACCCTACAACTAAAAGACAAGAAATTACTAGTACAAAAAATATTATTCCGACTCTTTTAATAATCTTTGCCATAATAAAACCTCCGTTTTTGTCTTACATAGAATAAGTATATCTATGTACAAAATCACGGTTTTTTGGGAAAGTTTTTTAAAGCTTTTGTACTCTTTTTGTAAAGCTATTACAAAATGTTTAATTAAACGTTGACAAAAGTTTACTTTTGACCCTATAATAT
>CANSGN010000024.1 GCA_947646415.1 uncultured Clostridia bacterium
TATCTGCCTTATTTATGGTTATTTTTATCCATCGGACTGTATCGCTTTCCAAATGATTTGGGTCGCTAGTGTCAGGCGTTCCTCTAAATTTTGCTCTTCTAAATTCTCGTACTATTTCTATCTGTGCGTCAGTCCAATTATGGTTTGATATATCTTCGTCAATATCTTGATTAACTTTATTAATCCAGCTTTCCTTTATCTCAATTTTTATCCAATATTCCCCTGCATTTAAAAAAGTCTTTCCATTTGGATAAGTGATTGTCACACATTCATTTTCTGTTTCATATAAATTTTTGTCATACCAATGAGTATTGTCTTTTAGTGCAACAATTTCATTAACAGTTTGTGTCTTTGTATTATATATGCTAGATAGATCTTCCGGATTTTCCAATGTATTTGCTGTTTCTGCTAAAATTTGTGTTAAGTTTAAATGAATTGCAGGACGAATATCAAAACGATCTTTAGAATGTACATAACCAAATTGACCATTATTTTTCATATAATAAATACCGCTGTAGTCTCCTGCCCCGTGACCTGACCTGTACCACGAACCACCTAAAACACTTGTACTTGTTTGGCGTTGATTATCACTTAATTTCCAAATACTATTTGCATTTAAAAAATCATTTGACCCAGCTTCGGTAAACGATGGTATCCAAATATAGTCTTCACCCCATGCGTCATATCTTTGAAGCACACCATCCGGGTCAGCAAATGAATCCGACGGTTTATAATAGTCAACATAATCAACAAACCAATGGTCAGCAAAATAATCAAGTGCCTCATTTGGGAAACGATTTGGATTACCCTCTCTACCGATTCGAGATTCTATATGTTGATATTTAACATATTTAGGCTGCACTAAATACTTGCTAGCAAAACTATTTTCTCCCGCTTGAGTGAATAAACTCCACTTATTATTTGTTAGCAATTCATTTCTAACTACACTGTTACCATAAGCATTATTACCTTTTGTGTTGCTATCATCGGTATAAAAAATAGATTCTCCATCACTATCAACTAAATAAAGCGTGGCAACAATATTTTCCTTTCCATCTTTATCTGCGATTGTTAAGGATGTTACCATCCATTGTTTTCCACCTAATTGTACTACCATACCATTATCGGGATTACCAACTTTTGAATTTATGGTTGATGCAGGAACAACATAGCAATCAGTAAAGGAATCTTTCATTGATTTTGTATACTTAATTGGATTTTCGTTTCCGAACAATTTTTTTGCAAGGTCTGCAACAACATAACTATTAAAAGAATTTGTGCTGTTATCCCAAAGGTCAATACCACCACCTGCTTTTACTGCAGAATTTGTACTCGTAAGTGCCAAAGCCTGTTTTGGATAAATAAAAATGCTAGTAATCGCACTACTAAGTAGCACAATTATTACAATTAACATTGCTATAAATAGATACGATTTTTTTATGGTTTTCTTCATTTTTATTTTCTCCTAATAGTACACTTCTTTTTAAATGAAATTTTTGTACATAGAATATATATAATCTATGTACATTTAGGAATATTTCTCAAGCAACAAATTTAAAGTTTTGGTATAAATTAGTTAAAGTTCTTACAAAATGTTTAGTTTAATATTGACATTACTTTACTTTTAATCTTATAATATAATTAATTAAGTACATAGATTATATATATTCTATGTACATTTTTTATCCTTTAATTTTATGGTAACTTGCAAATTAATGCCGATTTTTGACACGATTATTGCATAGAAATACAAATTTTAGCGATTTGAAACTTTACACAAAACTAAACGCCGAGCTATTGTTTATGTTTAGTCATTTTTTGTGAATGTAATTTTGATACTTAAAAAAGCATAGACATAAAATGGCTTAATAATTTTTATACTAATCAAAACGCCTGCTTTCCATTACTTTGGCTTATATCACACTAAAGTAAAAATATTAATATAATTATGTAAATAAACTTGTAATTTAAATAAAATTGTTGTATAATTGTGAGTATAAAATAATTTTTAAAAAGCATTATGCTAAAAGGAGATTCCAATGAGAGTTTACAATTTTTCTGCTGGTCCATCAATGTTACCACTTGAAGTTTTAGAGCAAGCGCAAAAAGACTTCCTTGACTACAACGGCAGCGGTATGTCAGTTACCGAAATGTCTCATAGGTCATCATTTTACGACGAAATACACAAAGAGTGTCTTGCACTTTTTCGTGAATTGTTGAATGTGCCTGACAACTATGACATTCTTTTGGTGCAAGGCGGTGCATCTACACAGTTTGCAGCTGTTCCACTTAACTTGTTGAAGAAAGGCAAAGCGGACTATATCGTATCGGGAAATTTCTCCAACAAAGCATATCAAGAGGCTTGTCGCTACGGCGATATTCGCTTGGCTGCATCTTCCAAAGATAAAACTTTTACTTATATTCCAAAAAATGTTGAGTTCCGTGACGATATCGACTATGTTCACATTTGTCATAACAACACTATTTTTGGTACAAAATTCAACTATGTACCAGAGTGTAATTGCCCTGTTGTTGCAGATATGAGCAGTAGCATTTTGTCTGAGCCTGTAGACGTATCTAAATACGGCGTGATTTATGCGGGTGCACAAAAAAATATCGCTCCTGCAGGCGTTACACTTGTTATTGTAAGGAAAGATTTGATTTCTGACGGTATGGAGTTTTGCCCTACAATGTTAAAATGGAAAACTCAAGCCGAAAACGACAGTCTTTACAATACTCCTCCTGCTTTTGCAATTTATATGGCTATGCTTGTTCTTCGTCATCTTAAAAAGCTTGGCGGACTTACTGCAATGCAAAAAATCAATCAAGAAAAAGCAGCTCTTTTGTATGACTATATTGATAGTTCCGATTTTTATACTAACTCGGTTGTAAAAGAAGACCGTTCTTTGATGAATGTACCGTTTGTTACACCAAATGCTGACCTTGACAAAAAGTTTGTTCAAGAGGCAGCTAAAGCAGGCTTTGTTTCTATCAAAGGTCACAAATTGGTTGGCGGTATGAGAGCATCTATTTACAACGCAATGCCAAGAGAGGGTATTGTTGCATTAATCGAGTTTATGAAAAAATTTGAACAAGAGAATAAATAAGGAGATTATATGTATAATATTTTAAAATTAAACGAAATTAGTCCGCTTGTAAACAACATTTTGACTAATGATTATAATTTAACAAACGAGTGCGAAACTCCGGACGGTATTATCCTAAGAAGTTTTAAAATGCACGACTACCCTATCGCAAAATCTTTGCTTGCCGTTGCAAGAGCAGGCGCGGGCGTAAACAACATTCCTCTTGACAAAATGACTGATAACGGAGTTGTGGTTTTTAACACTCCAGGTGCAAATGCAAATGCCGTTAAGGAATTGGTGCTTACAGATATGCTAATAAGCAATCGTAAAATTTACGATGCTATCGATTGGACTAACAAGCTAGACCCTCAAAGCGATGTTGCTGCACTTGTTGAAAAAGGCAAAAAAGCATTTATCGGTCCTGAAATTTTAGGTAAAACACTTGGCGTAATCGGTTTGGGTGCTATTGGTAGAATGGTTGCAAATAGCTGTATTGATTTGGGTATGAGCGTTATCGGCTATGACCCTTATTTATCCGAGGATGCTGCAAAATCTTTAAATAGCAATGTTAAAGTTACTACCGACTTGAATGAAATTTTCAAAAACAGCGATTATATCACAGTTCATGTGCCTTTGACAGATACTACTAAATACATGATAAACAAAAACAGCATTGCCATTATGAAAGACAATGTACGCATTATCAACTGCGCGCGCGGAGAGCTTGTTAACAATGCAGATATTATTGAGGCTTGCGAAAGCGGTAAAGTTGCAAAATATGTTACCGACTTCCCTTGCGGCGAATTGCTTTGCAAAAAGAATATTATTGCTATCCCTCATCTTGGGGCATCAACTCCTGAAGCCGAAGACAACTGCGCTATTATGGCTGCTAATGAGCTTAAAGATTATTTGGAAAACGGCAATATCGTAAACAGCGTTAATTTCCCTAGACTATCCGTTCCAAAAACAAATAACGACAGATTGACTGTTGCTTACAAAAATAACGAAAATATGACTAGCGAAGTAACAAGCATTGTGGCTGACAATATGGCAAACATTGCTACTGCTACACGCGGAAATGTCGGCTATATCATTATTGATTTGAAAAAATCTATTGACAGCACTAAGCTTGACGCTATCCAAAAACTAAACGGCGTTTTGAAAGTAAGAGTAATCGACTAATAAATTTAACATAAAAGCAAAAGTCTACTAGGTTATCCTAGTAGACTTTTTGTTTAAAATAATATTATATTTTATTGATATTTCATTATTATTAATATAGTAATATTTATTTATAATTATTTTTACACTTTTAAGATATCTAAAAAAACTTTAATGATTATCTTTATCTAACAATTTAATTCCCATACTTTTCCCCTTTATGCTAATTAAAATTATATTTTTAGCAATTTAATATCGATTTTCAGCGAGATATTGTAAAAATGTTCAAAACATACCCTATCAATAAGTCGTTATCAGACGTTAAGCATTTTATAATATATCCCACTTTTTGCAATAAGTTCATCGTGAGTGCCGCGTTCAACTATACCATTGGAGTCCAAAACAATTATTTCATCCGCACCGCGAATAGTTGACAACCTATGAGCGATTATTATGCTTGTTCTGCCTGCACTTAGTTTTTCAAGAGATTTTTGCACTAATCTTTCCGACTCATTATCCAATGCACTTGTTGCCTCGTCCAAAATCAAAATAGGAGGATTTTTCAAAAATACTCTCGCAATACTTATCCTTTGCTTTTGTCCGCCCGATAATTTTACTCCGCGTTCTCCTACAAAAGTATCGTAACCATTGGGCAAACTTTCTATAAACTCGTCCGCACCACTTGCTTTTGCAGCTTGTTTTATTTCCTCATCGGTTGCACTTGGTTTGCCGTAGGCAATATTTTCGCGGATAGTACCCGAAAACATATACACATCCTGCTGCACGATGCCGATATGCTCACGTAAAGACTTTAATTTTATGTTTTTTATATTCACACCATCAATTAAAATCTCGCCGCTCTCGACTTCAAAAAATCTAGGAATCAAGTTGCTAAGAGTGGTTTTACCGCTTCCGCTTGCACCAATAAGGGCAATATTTTTCCCAGCAGGTATTTCCAAATTAAGATTATGAAATACTTTGGTAGCGTCATCGCCGTATCCGAATGTTAAATCACGGATAGTAATATCCCCGTTTACATTAGACAGCTCAACTGCTCCGTCATTATCAACTATTTCAGGAGGGGTGTCTATAATTTCAAAAAACCTTTCAACACCTGTCATTCCTCTGCCGAATTGCTCGGTAAATTCAACTAACCTGCGTACAGACTGCAAAAGAGTGCTTACAAAAAGCAGTGATGCACTAAATTCTCCTATTCCCAACATACCATAAGCAAGAAATAATCCGCCTGCAATAACAACAACTATATACATTAGTCCGTCAAAAAACCTTGTAACGCTATGAAATCCCGACATTGCCTTGTACATTGTTTTACGGACTTTTAAAAAAGCTCTGTTGCCACGCTCGAATTTTTCCTGTTCAACATCTTCGTTAGCAAACGACTTTACAACCCTTATGCCAAGCAAACTATCTTCCACTTGAGAGTTTATTTCCCCCAAAGATTTCCTTTGTGCCCTAAATGCAGCGTGCATTTTTTTGCTGAAATATGTGGAGAAAATTAACATAATTGGTATCATTGCAAAAATTATCAATGTCATGTAAACATTAAATGTACATAAAATTGCAAAAGAAACAATGATTTTAAGCCCTGCGATATAAAACTCTTCGGGGCAATGGTGTGCGAACTCCGTCACGTCAAACAAATCGGTAGTTATCCTTGACATAAGCTGTCCGATTTTTGTTTCGTTATAATACTTATGCGACATTTGTTGCAAATGAGCAAACATTTCACGGCGCATATCCGCTTCAATCTTACTGCCCATATAATGCCCTATATACTGCATATAATAATTTGACGCGGTATCTACAATCCTTAGTCCAAGATATATTGCACCGATAATAAATATATACTGTACAGTCAAATTTGCAATGTTTGCTATCGCCCTATCGGTAATGTCCTTAACCAGCAGCGGAAATATAACTTCGCATGCAATGGTCAATGTAGCACATAACAAATCTATAAGCATTATTCGCCAATAATTGCGATAATACGGCACAAACCGCTTTAATAATTTACTGTTTTTCATTTATTCTCCTATAAATAAACAATTAACCTAAATAAACCTAATTGTCAACTATATCAACATTTATATTAAAAACTATATTTCAATATGATTATTATAACATTTCCATATTCAATTTTCAAGTCTTTAATGCTCATACAAGCAACAAAAAAGTCGACTTATCACACCTCTTACATATTAAAATTACGACAATCTAATATCTACACCATTAATTTAGTATTGAACATTTTGCAGGCTATTAATAAAGGCACTTTACATTGTAAAAGCAAATTTACACATACATCTTGATTTTGTTCAAAAAGTATGCTATACTTATTATGCTACACATTTGAATATCCTTTCAAAGGGAGTGCTATAGTTAAAAGCGTACTCTCTCTCCTTTGATTGGATGAATGTGTAGCAACATTGAGAGATGCGTTTTTGGCGTGTTTCTCAATGGAAACACGCTTTTTTTCATGAGGAGGAAAATATGAAAGTAGAAAGAATTGAAGCAACCGCTCTTGACAAAAAAACTGTTGAGCAGTATGCAAAAAAAATTGCTTCTGAGCAAATGGGGCAAATGGTTAAAAAGGTTAAATATCTAGGAGGCGGCTCATTCGGCAGTGCGTACAAGATAGTTTTTATAGATGGCAAAAAAATAGTCATCAAATTTTTAAGAGCAAAGAATATGTTAGAAAAAGAAGTTTATGACCTTGATTTGCTTGCCTCAAATTGCGCCGTTAAATTCCCTAAAGTTCTATTTTATCAAAAAGCAAATGATGAAATCCCTGTCGATTGTTATGGTATGGATTTGATTGAAGGAAGTAATGCCATATTTTCTATTAAATTGCTTTTAAAATCCAAGAAAAATCGCAAGAAATTTGCAGATGAGGTTGTAACTGCAATTCACGATATCCATTGTTGTAAAAACGAAAAATTCGGCGACACCCTATCCCCTACATTTAGCTCCTGGATAGATTTTTATAAGCCTTATGCAAAGCAAATTTTGGTTATAGCGGAAGAAATGTTTGCTAGCGGCGAACTACCTAAAAAAGTTATTGAAACAATGCGTGCTGCGTGGGAAAAGTTTGACATAATTTTTTCTGAAGAAGTTACTGAGGCATCTTTAATTCATGGAGACTTTAACATAGCAAATATGATGATTGACAAAAAACAAAAATTAAGCGGTTTTATTGACCCGCTAAACTCTATGTATGCAGACCGTGAATATGACCTGTTTCAGTTTGATAATCTAACCGGCAAATGGTTTTATCTTCGTAAAACATACATTGAAAAATATGGTGCAAGCAAATACTGCGATGCTAAGTGCGCTTTTTATGGACTTTTTAATGAAGTATTTTGTTATATAAAATCAGGAATGCTTGTAAAATTCATCATGAACCCACTTGTTAAAAACATGAACAAGAGGCTTGAACAATTATGATGTCTTTGGGTGCAAAACTTACAAGTTGGTTTATCAGATTATATACTTATAAATATCGCAAAAATCATCTATCACTTTCTCGCTCAGTGAAATTTAAAAATAAAAAATACATTCCGCCTAAAGGTTATATTTTTGAAATAAAAGAAATCGGCAGTTCAAAATTTGAAATTTTATCCCCTAACAAACCTAATGGGGATTATGTTATAGTACATTTTCATGGTGGAGGTAGCACTCAAAAAATGAATAGTATGTATAGAAAAGTTGCAGAAAAATTATGCAAACTTTCAAATGCGAAAGTCTATTCTATCGACTATGAAACAGGAGAAAACCTTGTATATCCTTCTGTACATAATGAGTGTTATAAAGCTTATGTTGACCTAATTTCCACAATTCTCAAAGACAAAAAGATTATCACAGTGGGCGATAGTTTTGGTGCTAATATCATTTTATCTACTTGCCTAAGACTTCGTGATAACAAGCTTCCTCTGCCAGAGGCAATAGTCTCTGTATCTTGTTGCATTGACCTTGCAGCAACAGGAAGTTCCTACGAAAAAAATTGCCATAGAGACCCTTTATATTCTTTACCTAAAAATCAAAGCTTTAAGGAACACGAAAAAGATATTCGAAGAAGTATTAAGTACATAGGCAACACTTCCCCCTATGATAAATATTTATCTCCTGCCTATGCAGAATTTGATGGCTTTCCACCAATTCTAATTCAATGTGGAGAAGCCGAAACTTCCGAAAGTGACAATAATATTTTATACGAAAAAGCATTGAAATGCGGAGTAAAAGCCAAAATGACAAAATATTATGGAATGTGGCACGACTTTCAGTATCTTACTCCTTTTTTGAAAGAAAGTAAACAAGCATGGCAAGAAATTTGCGAGTTTATGCACTCTATTATGCAATAGTAAAAATTTTATATACTATGACGAATCATCTATAATATTTTATAACAAAATAATTTCTCAACAATGCAGCATACTGCACACATACTTTATATTTGTCATATTATATAGTAGAAATATCAAATAAACAACTTAATATCTAATGACATAAACTTGATATATATTATAATTATTAATTACTACATACTTAACCCCAAACAGGAGCGGTATTGTAGTACTTTTTTATTAGGAGCGTATAATTATGATTATACCAAACACATCGGCAGTCACTTATAATGCCGTACCGCCAAACGAAGCCGGAACACACGGAAGTCTTTCAAGCAACACAGTTTACACAGAAGTTTTATCCGATGCAATAACAAAAGTAATTAAAACCGATAAAACTTTTGTTAATGCCGGCGAAATCTTTCATAATACGATTACAATAACAAACAATTCATCGGCAGTTTTAGGTCCGACCCATATCATAAACAATGCACCCAATGGCGCAAGTTATATTGATGGAAGCGTCAAGATAAATGGAGTAACAGAGCCAAACTCTAATCCTATTACAGGAGTCCTTATTCCTAACCTAAACCCTGGCGAATCGGTTACAATCGAGTACGATATGCAAGTAAACAACCCTTCGACGGCAACCACAATAACCAACTCGGCTGATTTCCAATTTAGTGTGAACGACCCTAAAAGAGGCAATGTAAGCTTTTCCGAATCTACCAACGAGGTTACATTAAATATTATTTCGGCAAATCTTGAAGTTGTGAAAACCGTTGACAAAGCGTTTGCCGTTAAAGGCGAAACATTGACCTATACCATCACCTTTACGAATAAAGGTAATATCAATATAAACGATACTTATTTTACAGATAATATCCCTCAAGGCACTACTTTCGTAGAAAAATCCGTATTGATTAACGGACAAAATATCCCTGCCTACCGTCCAGACATCGGCTACAGCGTAGCAAGCTTGCCACCTAACGATAGTGCAACAACAAGCTTTAAAGTAACGATAGATTGATTATTTACAATTAATCGTACAAGAAAAAATTTGTTGCAGCGATTTTTTACAGTGACTTATGATACAAAACAGCACTTATACTCTTTTAAGTATAAGTGCTGTTTAAAGCAATTTTTTTATTTATCAATGCAATTCGTCGTTATAACAAATTATCTTCCACATAAACGAATGTTTATACATAGCCTTTTTCATATATATAAATTAAAGTCTGTATTTATAATACAAGATAAAGATAAGCATCTATAACTTTTCGTTATTGATGCTTTTATTTTTGTAAATAGTATCGATTTTTAACACGATATTTACTTGTTTTAGCAAAAAAAAACGTTATCATTACTCTCAGACAAGTTAGAATTTAGATATCCCTAATAATCTATATTCTATGTTTTGTATCAACTATCTTTTCGGTCGAGACAAACCAGAGTTTCAATATGGCAGAAGACTAGCAAAGGTATAGAAATCAACAAAAATCATAGTGTGTAACTATGAAAAGTCTTAATTTCCAACCGTACCGCCTACACCATAGCTATGTATAAATATTATAGCATTTTTCTCTTCGATGCACAAGTCTTTGATACCCTTATAAAAAAAAAGCCGACCACGGATTCTGCTCCACATCGGCTCGTTTTAATGATGCACTCACTGTCAATCAGGTTTATATAAATTATAGCCATGTTCACGATGTACACTAGGTCCGACAGGTGTTCGTCCACCCCATTCCTTTTCTGAGATGTGTCTATCAAAAATTGCTAGCCATGATTGTGCTTCTTCACGAATTTTTATATCAGCATTTGGGTCACGAAAAACTTTGTGAATTTCCTCACGAACTTCTTTCATCCTCTCAATTGGAGCATTTTTAAACCATGTAGATGTGCCAACCGTATTGGAATTAATTGCGTAAATTAATTTTATTACTCCAGCCACAGCGACAGCCCCAACACCAACTGCAGTTAAAACTTTTTTATTATCTTTTACCCATTTCCAAAAAGCATTTTCTTTTTTTTCATATTCTTCTTGTTGTTTTTCTTTTGAATCCATTTTCATAATAAACTACTCTCCCATTTTTAACTCAACACAATTTTAATCCCACAAAACAATTTCTGTAGGATAAAGTTCTAAAACCTTATAATAGTTTAGAATATCTATTGGGGCAATTCCCCCTGCAAGTTTCTCAAAAAACTCTATTTTTTTATTAAGCATTTCCTCGCTGTCCCAGTCAAAAAACTTTCCAATAAACAAGTCACCAAGGACTCAACTTGTGAAGTCTTAGTATCTGTTCCATAATAATTCCATCTAAGTTACTTTGACATTATTCCATAAATTCTAAAATATTTTTCGAATTCTTTCTCATCTCTACCCTTAATTTTGATCAGATATTCTACATAAGCACGATAAGCATTATGAATATCATTCATTGGAAAAGTTGCTCCATTTTTTTCATCGCCATCACAATGTTCCATATTATATATTCCTACTTTGTATAACTGTTCATTTTCTTCCGCAAAAGAAATAAACTTTTTAAAATCTTTGTCATCATCAAATAGAAGCAGCCAATATTTTTCAATCAATGATTCTCTCGAGCTTGTATCAAATGTGTTGTTAGTTATGATTCTTTGTATTTTGCCTTCCAAACTATTCTTTATTTGATAATAAAATTTCACTTCATCCATGTTACCAAAATACCTTTCCCCATTTTCTTGGCATCGTAATTTGTTCTGATAATGAGAAATCTTAGGCATTACCAAATATTTCCTATATTCATCCACAACAGCAAGAATGAAAGAGTAAAGTTCTGTATTATTATAAAATATTTTTACAAAATAGTGTCCTGCTGTTTGATTTATGTAAAAACATCTCATAGTCTCGCTTTGCCAATTACAAATACTTTCAGACGCTATTTCTATTCTGAATTCAGGATGCATTTTATGAAAAATATAATTATTATTTCCCCAATCTCCACCTTGCTTAAAATTTGAGCCATTAATATCATTCACATATATTCCCCAATTTTCCCAATCATCCAATATCATATTCAATCGTTCCATAACAGGCAAATCTATACCGAACCTTTTTTTCCACAAATATTCTATGTTGTTAATGTCAGCATTCATATTTTTAGCTGTATTTACATCTTGAACCCGTGTATATATTTGATTTGCAAAGACACCTTTATAATTTTTTGTCAAATAATATGGTGTATTATTTGAATTTTTTATTATAATTATGTCTAATAGGTTTCCCTCTATTATTATTGGTTGAACTACAACTACAGGTCGTATGCCACCAACGAAATTTTTGTCTTTCAAAAAATCTACTATTTTTTGTGTATTTTTTCTATTTGAATCTGCTAATACATCATTCAATTTATAATCATTATTTTCATCAACACCAATAATTATATAGCAATCTCTATTTTCCAAATTATTTGCAAAACAAATTATATCATGCAATAAATCCTCTATTTTTTTATCATCATACCACTCGCACTTAAAATCCCAATACCCACCTTCCTGTTTTAAAGATATTAAATGCTTAATTTCTTCTTCCAATGTCATAATTACTCACCATTTTTTATTGTTTCTTCAATATTTGATCCTAGCGTTGCAAATTATTTAATTACCCAAGCATTGATATGCCAGTCTGAATGAGTCCAGCTGTTACAGCTGCACCAACACTAATCAAAAAATCTTTTAACCCACTTAATGTTGCTTTTATAATGCTTGTTTTCTTTTTCTCTTTTACTTTACTTGAAAGATCGTCTACTAATTCATCAGCAGTTTCACGGTCTTCTGTAGTCAAAGTTTCATTATTAAGTGATTCCTTGATTGCTTGCAATAAATCTTCTGGATTCTCATATTCTATAGCAATTTCGTTATTGTCTCCTGAAATAATTTGAGAATTATTTATTGGAGCATTAACTATATTTGCACTACCATAAAAATTATTAATTGTTGTAGCAGATTTTGCAATATCCTTTTCTTTTTGAGTAAAACTTAACCCTTCTCCCATAATTCCTGTTTTTTCCAACTCTATGGTCCATTGCAACAAACAATCTTTGACATGTTCAATTATTTGTTTTAATTGATGAATCCCTATTTTTAATATAAATTGCATTTCAAATGGGGCATTAAACAGCTTATTTAATTCTGAATTAATCGGTTCACATATTTGCAATTGAAATGTACCTTCGCTACTACTTTTGTCGTACAAATCAACCAAAGCACTTATTGGTTCACTCATTTTTCTATTGCATAAATTCTCTAATAATTCAGTGTTTTTAATTGATGCCGACACGTAACCTCTATAAGGATTCAAACCAAATAGAAGACCATAAACATTTCGATATTGTGGAATTTTTGAATCTTCATCATAACCATTCAATTCATCCATTATCCACGAATCAAAATCACAAAGATTCAACCTGCTTGCAATTACATGTGCTTTTCTAAGTACATTTAAAATATCACATTCGGTGGATAAAATTTCTTGTTGTAATTCTTTAACAACACTATTACTCATATTTTCTCTTCCCATTACAAATATTTAGTAATTATATTATACTATGTGAACCAGTTATTGTCAACATTAAACCTAGTGATTAGATTACTATTGCATATATACTAACCGCTTAAAAATTAAAAAAATCTCCTATAGATAATCATCGATTATTAGGAGAGAAAAAATGAATAAAAATTTATCAGTATTGTATTTATCTAAATATGCAGATGCAAACGAAACAGACAATTTTGAAAATATTTCAGAAGAAAACTATGCGAAATATCATATTAATTTTAGAAAAAGTATAAGTAAAATATTTCCTTCTTTACATGCATCACATTGCATTGACGACTTGATTGAAAATCATAGTAAATATGACTATGTCATCTCATTATATAATCAGTATCCAATCAAAAATTCAGAGATATTTATTTCTTCTTTGTGTGAATATTATAAAATACCATATTTGGGGGCAACACCTAATATAAGAGCTTTAGCAGAAGATAAACATTTAGCAAAATGTCTTGCAAGCACATTGAAGATTCCAACTGCTCCATGGATTATTATTTCAGCAAAAGATCAAATTCCTAAACAAACAATATTCAATGGACCATATTTTGTTAAACCTAGATTTGCTGCAGCTTCTAAATATATTGATGAAAGTTGCATATGCGATAGTTGGTCAAAAGCAACTGAAAAAATAATGGAATTTTTAGATAATAATGTAGATGTTATAGTAGAGAAATTTATAGACGGAACATTTTATTCTGTTCCAGCATTTTCAAGTGAACAAATTAATGTGTCTTTACCATATATCTTAAAAACAAATCACCTTGGTAGTATAGTAACTCATAAGCAAAAAAGGGGTGCAGAGCCTGGTATGACACGAGAATTCTCACCTCTTTCCGAGTTAACTAAAACTATTCAAC
Organism: uncultured Clostridia bacterium; assembly: GCA_947646415.1. Taxonomy (GTDB): domain Bacteria; phylum Bacillota; class Clostridia; order Christensenellales; family UBA3700; genus MGBC100798. The sequence continues at coordinate 14,066 of CANSGN010000024.1, forward strand.
AATATAGTAAAACAATATATAATTGTTGTTATCCATTAGATTATGCAAGATTTGATTTTTTAGTAGATAATATTACAAATTCCATATATTTTCTTGAATTTAATATATGTTGTAATCTATCTCCTAAATCAGGATTCGTACAAACTTGTTTGCATAATAATTTGGCGAATGATTATGATGACTTAATAGAAAAAATAATTTATAGTAGTTTAAAAAGACAACATCTCAACATCACTTAATAAATCGATTGGGTCTATATACCAATAAAAAGTAACATTCTTTATAAATATAGAAGGGAATAATTCGGCAGTATAATTATTCCTTTTGTCATATAATGACTTAATTTTGTCAATATACTCATCTGAATCAAAATTCAATTTTTTTATTGGATGTTTTTCAACATTTTTTATGTGTGTAGTTAAATCCTTCCCTTGCATGTAATTAAATAAAAGTAGAGCAAGATAATATGATGACTTAATTTTAGTCAATTTGACACCATTAATTGTTTCTTCTATTTCATCAAATATATTTTGAGCATCATCAAATTCATTATAGTATGCGTGCATAATTGCACAATTAATTTTTGCAAATAAATATGGCAAATCATTTTTTGCTTTTGATAAGTAGAACACTTTTTGAAATGCTTCAAAAGATGTGTTTCTATCTCTTTGTAGATAATGTATTCCAACATTATTGTAATATAATCTCAATTCATAATGTGGTATTTCGTTCGATAATGTTTCCAAATCAGCGATAAACTCATTAGATATAACACTCTTACTTGCAAGTCTTCTTGCAAAGAGATTGTTTTTAGTTGTAAACATGAAATAATTGTTGTTGTTGAATTTACCTAGCTTACATATTTGTTTAAAACAAAATTCTGACTCTTGCTCATCGTTAATATAATAGGCAATAGATCTTAAAAAATATGCTTGCTTTGGTGATGCCTTAAAATTTTCAAAATCCCATTTATTTTTAGTTTTATTATTATACATGTCTAATGCTAGATTTATTTTATTTTGGTGTATAAATGTAATTGCTAAAATTGAACATAATATTGCTAACTCATCAGTATCATTTGAAGTTGAAATTAACAATTTTAATGCTTCTTCAGCTAATTCTAAACTTTGTATACGATTTAAAGTGTAAGCAAATAATGTTTGCAAAGTTCTAGATTTTCTTGAAGAGTTTTTCAAAACTTGAAATGCTGAATTATATTCAAATTGCTTTAAATAATATAAAACTAGAATTATTTCACATTTTTCTTTTAATTCAAAATTCTCTATACCTAACAAATTATCCTTCAAAATTAAAGCATAACTTGGTGGGATATTTTCTTTTTTAATTAGTAATTGTTTTGATGCAAGAAGCACTGCTTTTATTTTTATTTGTAATTGATGCTCGTGTTTAATTAAGAAATTATATTGTCTAGTATTGCATACATTGATATTTGCGCATAAAACTTCACATATTTGAGAGCGCAAAGCAATAATATCTATTGCTAAATCATCTTGTGTTATATTAGTTTCCAAAAATTCAGAATTAATATTAATTAACTGTTTTTTCATTAATTTTTCAAGAATATTTTCATAATTAACCTTTGTTAACTGATTGTATTTATTATCTCGACTAATTTTTAAATTCAAACATTGCATTAATAAATCTTTATTAAGAACATTTTTACCATAAAAAACAAATGACAGCATATATTTTTCTATATCGCTTAATTTTGAATTCATATCTTCCAAGAAATAACTTATAATCTTTATAATGTTTCCATTCATTGATAATAATTTTTGTTTACATTCATCATCATAATCAATGTTATATTTATTACATAGTATTTGAAACATTTCCTCGTTTGGTGAATTAAATTTATAAGATTTGTGCTTGACTTTCTTATCACAAAATGCTTGTAAAAAAAATTTTTTTTGTCCTAATTCATCTTCATTTTGCATTGCAAAAACAAATTTTACATTTAGTTTACTTAATTTGCGAATTAATTCTAAGTCAGTTTCAGACATTTTATCAGCTGAATCTACAATAATTATGGATGCTTTCTTTTTTTTATCAAAAAATTTTATAATTTTATTACCAATAGTAGTTTCAGTTGGAATTTCATTGCTTAACAAATAATTTAAACTATCTGAAACAGAAAAACCAATATTTGATGTATTAGAAATCAAATATAAGAAAGGCAAACCTAATGATATAAGATTTTTTAAAATGAAAATAATTAGATTTTTTTGTGCTACAGCAAATTTAAATGATTGTTGTTGCTCAATTATGTTGGACAATAAACTTTCAGAAAATGTTTCTTCACTTGATTTGCTTGTAAAATAGATATCAAATGGTCTCTTGGCATCACAAAACACCTCATCCTCATAAAGTTTTTTAAGAAAAAAAGTAAGACCAGAATTTTTTGACGCAGTTATAAAAAGAACTGAATCGTCGGTTTGATTTTTTATAAATTTCTTGCATTCTTTTAAATCGTTTTCACGATCTACAAAATTAGATGTTAGTCTTTCTTGCTCAACATTTTTCTTTCTCTTCCAACACATTTTTTCTCTCCTAATAATCGATGATTATCTTTACCAAATTATACCACAATAT
>CANSGN010000025.1 GCA_947646415.1 uncultured Clostridia bacterium
ATTAATGTAAAGTTTGGGTACATGGAATAAGTATATCTATGTACATATTATATATTTATTATAGGGTCAAAAGTAAACTTTTGTCAACGTTTAATTAAACATTTTGTAATTGCTTTACAAAAAGAGTACAAAAACTTTAAAAAACTTTTCCGAAAAACCGCGATTTTGTACATAGATATACTTATTCTATGTAAGATAAAAACGGAGGTTTTATTATGGCAAAATGTATAAAATGTGCGGGAATAGTATTTTTTGCATTAGTAATATCTTGTCTGCTTTTAATATGTATGGTTATGACAGTTAATGTGACTAGTACTAATGATAATATCTTGGATTTAAATACTGATGCTCAGATTATTGCGGATAAAAAAGTAATATTATCTGGAGACTGTAATCAAATGGCAACCCAATGGAATGCAGCAATACAGGAATCGATAGATAATAACAGTCACATAGAAGTAGTTTTGGGGAATGATTGGATAGCTTTGCCACACCCAACACAAGGTATGTCATTCGGTACAGGTATCGGCTTTGGTATAGGTTATTCAAGTTCTGAAGAGGAAGAATATAGTCATACCGGAATGATTAATATTCCAGAAAAGGCAACTATAACATTAGATTTGAATGGACATACAATTAATAGAAATTTAACTGAAGCAGTAATTGAAGGTAAATGTATGTGGTGTTTTGGAACTTTAAATTTAAAAGATAGTTCTTTTTCAGAGCTTGACTTGAATTCGGTTAATGATTTTTCGCAATTAGATAATGTCAAATGTGGAAAAATCATGGGAGGATATGAACATCCAAACTCTCCCGATAGTTATGGTGGCGGCATAAGGGTTAATGGAACATTAAATATGTATGGTGGTATTATATGCAATAACATTACTAATTATTTAGGTGGTGGTATTTTGCTTTATGGTACTGCAAAAGTAAATATTTACAATGGCATAATCGCAAATAACACTGCAGGTACTTATGGTGGTGGAATATTCTGCCATGCAACTAGTAAATGTAATATGTATGGTGGAATTGTAGCAAATAATAAAGCCAAAGAGTACTCTGCCGGGGTAGGATTCAATGTAAATGACGAAAATAAAGATGTTTTTAATATTAGCTCAGGCGTTAAAATTTTTGGAAACACACTAACGACAGGAATATCAAACAATGTAGGGTTGTCTGGCACACAACAGATAGGAGTTTTAGATTCACTTTTAAATAATGGTAGCAGTGCATATATTGGAGTATCTGTTATGGGGGGTTATTCTGCTGAAACTATTACGCGTGGATATGAATATGGCAATAAAAATACATTAGCCCCAAGTCTATTTTTCTTTTCAGATATTTCTGGTAAACAAGTTGTTGTAAAAAATAATGAAGTAAATGTTCAGGACAATTCAGTTTATCCAACTGAATACATAACTTGGAAATGGCAAGGTAGTGTAAGCTCTCAACTAAATGGGGTTATTGCAGTTGTGCCTTATACAGGGCTTCCATATACAATAAGCTCAAATTTAAGTAGTATTTATAATAGTGATAATGTGGCAAAATCTCAACATCAAGTTACAAACAAAGGTAAGTATACTTTTTATAGCAAAGATAATTATTTAAATCCTACTTTTACTTTTATTATCGCTGATACAACACCATTAAAGAAACCGGATTTAGGAAGAAATGTGTTTTTATATACCGGAAAAATGTATGAATATTTGCCAGTAGATTTTAATGCAGATTGTTTTACCATAGAAAATAATCATCAAACAGATATAGGAAATTATATTGCAAAATTGACTCCACGTAAACATTATACTTGGAAAGATGGCAGTACAGATACAATAGAACTAAGTTATTCTATTATAAAACCAGGTATAATTGCAAAGGATAATATTGATTATGATTTTATTTATTTAGAAAATAATATTAGAAAGTCATATATAAATCAAAATTTATATCATAAAATTGACGATTTATCTTTTGATAAATGTATTCTTGGAAATATCCCAACAAACACTACAATCGCAACTTTGATTGCTAATTTAAGAAACGAAAGTAAACTTATAAAAGTGTATAATAACCAAGGTAACAAAATATTTGATGGAATAGAAAGCAATGGAATAATTGCAGACAGTGTAGCAAATACTATGGTAGGTACAGGATATAAAGTAGAGCTTTATGAAAGCACTAGTGCTGCAACTCCTTGGGATATAGTATATCTATCCGTATTAGGGGACATAAATGGAGATGGTAGAATAACTGCAAGTGATGTATCCTACTTAAGACAAGTGACAAATGACAGTACATTGCTAGAAAGTATGTCATTGGAAAGACAGTTAGCTTGTATGATAAACAACAAAGGCGGAATAACCGAAGTAGATAGTGAGATATTGAGGAACTATATCGGTAAGGAAATAGATTTAGATAAATTTATGGAGAGCGAAACTGCAAGTACAAGTGATGCTTACACTTACTTATCATTGGATAGGGACAATATTTTGCGAAAGACAAGCATAAACAAAACCAATGTAATAGGCAATATATCAGTAAATACAAGTGTAGAAATGCTAAAGACAAAACTCGCAGAGATGGGAATAAACATATCCGCAATAACTATCTACAACAGGAAAGGCTATGAAGTATCCGACAATACAGCAATAGTAGGAACAGGTTGGAGAATAGAGGTAGGTGGAGAGATATTATATCTATCAGTACTAGGCGACTTGACAGGAGACGGAAGAATAACCGCAGCAGATATATCCTACTTAAGAGCAATAGCAGCAAGTGATACTACAAATGTACAAGACTGCATATTACTATCTGCAATACTACTAAACAAAGGCGGAATAACTACAGCAGATATTGAGGTATTAAAACAATCAATCAATAAAAGGACAGACATAAACAAGTATTAAATATAAAATTTTATACATAAAATTTTGTAAAAAGCTAGTTGTACAAATTTTAATCAAAAAACGTGCCGATATCAGGCACGTTTTTGGTTAGGTAATAAAGTTGCTAAATAAATTGTTAACAAACAAACTATCAAATTATGAGTACTAAAAACTTTATTGATTACAAATGATATTATCATATCATGAATAAATGCCTTTATTATTTTCATATTATATATAGATAATAATTTTAAGGATTGAGTATGATAATAAGAAAAGAGCATATAATTGTCGCAAGTGTTTTTATTATGGCTGTGATTGCCACTATTTTGTGTGCAATTTATATCCCTGTCAGCAATGCTATGGCAAAAGGTGTTGTGGTCATTGATGCCGGACATGGCGGTATGGACGGCGGAGTATCTTTTGGCAATATGATTGAGGCAAATATAAATTTGGAACTGTCACGTGAGCTAAAAGGTATTTTGGAAGACAGAGGGTATAAAGTAGTAATGACAAGAGACAGCACAAATTCCTTAGGTGGCAAAAAGAAAGATGATATGCAAAAACGCAAGGATATTATTTTGAAAGCTAAACCTGATTTGGTTGTCAGTTTGCACGTTAATAAATATCAAGATACCAACAGACGAGGAGTGCAAGTTTTTTATGATGACACCAAAAAGAATAAGGAAGTCGGGGAAAGATTTCAGTATTTGATAAACAGTAACGTCAATAAAAAATATGCAGGCAGAGACGATTTGAAAAGCCTTGGCGGAGATTACTATATTTGCAAATGTTCGCCATATCCTTCGGTAATTATCGAGTGCGGTTTTATATCAAACGAAGGGGATAGAATGTTGCTTAATGACAGTAAATACAAAACACATTTGATGTCTACAATAGCGGACGGTATTGATAGTATGATGCTAAGTAAAGTATCCGCATAAACAAAACAACCACTGCATTTCAGTGGTTGTTTTTCGTTTAATATCGATTTTTGAACTGTTTTTTATTTTTCTCTTGCTTTTATTACACCTGTTTTTAGGTCGTCACGCATTCTTTCCTTGTGGTCTAAAATCTTTTTACGAATCCTAATTGATTGAGGTGTTATTTCCAAAAGCTCGTTATTTTCGATAAATTCGATTGCCTCTTCAAGCGAGAAAAATCTTGGTCTTTGCAGTTTTAGTGCATCATCGCTGCCTGATGCACGGGTATTTGTCAAGTGTTTTTCTTTGCAGACATTTACGACCAAATCTTCGGCTTTAGGGGAGTAACCTATAACCATACCGCTATACACAGGGTCGCCCGGATTTAGGAACAACACTCCGCGTTCTTGAGCTGCATTTAAGCCGTAGCCTGTAGCTTTGCCTGTTTCAAACGATATTAAAGAGCCGTTGCTACGTCTTGGAATATCCCCTTTGTAAGGCTCGTAGCCAGCAAACAATGTGTTGATAATTCCTTCGCCTTTTGTATCTGTCAAAAAGTCGCTTCTATAACCAATAAGCCCGCGGGTAGGGATTGCAAATTCTAGCCTTATCCTTGATGCAACAGGAGTCATATTTACAAGTTCCGCACGCCTATTGCCAAGTTTTTCCATTACGCTACCTACATAGTCGTTTGGTACGTCGATTATAACTTTTTCTATTGGCTCAAATTTTTTGCCGTCAATAATTTTGTTCATGACTTTTGGTGTGCCGACCATAAATTCATAACCCTCACGGCGCATATTTTCAATAAGTATGGAAAGATGAATTTCGCCTCTGCCTGCAACCATAAAGCTGTCTTTTGTCTCGCCGTCGCGTACTCTTAACGAAACATCGCGAAGTAATTCCTTATACAACCTATCACGCAAGTTCCTTGATGTTACAAATTTACCCTCTTTTCCTGCAAAAGGGCTGTTGTTTACCAAAAACTCCATTTCCAAAGTCGGCTCGGATACATTGACAAAAGGTAGTGGCTCGGGATTGTTGATATCGCAAATTGTGTTGCCAATATTAATCCCCTCAATGCCCGATACGCAAACAATATCGCCGACTGTAGCGGTAGTAGTGGAAACTCTGTTTAAATTTTCTATTTCGTAAAGATTGCTTATTTTTGAGTTGTAATTTACAAAATTAGGGTTGTTGTCGCAAATAGCAACATTGCTGTTTACGTTGCAAGTACCTCTTGTTATTCTTCCAATACCGATTCTTCCAACATAATCGTTATAGTCGATAGAAGATATAAGTAGTTGAAGTGGTGCAGTCTCATCGCCTTGAGGGCAAGGTATAAATTCCATAATTGTTTCAAACAAAGGTATCAAATCGGTACCTTGCACGCTTGGGTCAAGTGTTGCAGTACCGCTTCTTCCCGAGCAATAAACGATTGGGTAGTCAAGTGCCTCGTCGCCTGCACCCAAATCCAAAAGCAAGTCAAGTACTTCTTCCTCAACTTCGCCAAGTCTTGCATCTGCCTTGTCAATTTTATTTACGCAGATTATAACTTTTAAGTTCATTTCCAAAGCTTTTGACAAAACAAACCTTGTTTGTGGCATTGTACCCTCGTAAGCATCGACAAGCAAAACAACACCGTCAATCATTTTAAGTACACGTTCTACTTCGCCACCGAAGTCCGCGTGTCCCGGGGTGTCTATAATGTTGATTTTGGCATTTTTGTATCTTACGGAAGTGTTTTTTGCAAGAATAGTTATGCCTCTTTCTTTTTCTATATCGTTATTGTCCATAACACGCTCGTCGACTACTTGGTTTTCCCTAAAAGCACCGCATTGTTTTAGCATAGCATCAACCAAAGTGGTTTTGCCGTGGTCAACGTGAGCGATAATTGCTATATTTCTTAAATCTTCTCTTATCATAGATTTTGTCCTTAAAAAATTTTTTCCTAAATAAGTATACACCATTTTATATAAAAAGCATAATAATTTTATTATAATTTTTAAATTTTTTATAAATTTTATCCGTTTTAATGGTTTTGGTAGATATTTTGTGTTATAATAATTGTGTTTAAATGTATTTTTACTAAATTTTTGCGTGTAAAATGCTTTATTAAAATACAATTATGCACAATAATTTGCGATGAAATTATAAAAATGGTGGAAAAATGTTTGATTTTTGTATAATCGGTGGCGGTGCAAGCGGAATGTATGCAAGTATATTGCTTGCAAAAAAAGGTTATTCCGTTGCATTGTTGGAAGCTAATTCCAGAGTAGGCAAAAAATTGCTTGCAACGGGAAACGGAAAATGCAACCTTGGGAATGTAGATATGAAAGGGGAGTACTACAATACTATGCTTGTGGATAGCATTGTAAAAAATTTCGATTTGCAAAAAGAAATGGGAAATTTAGGGCTTGTTACAAAAGTAAAGTCGGGAAGAATTTATCCTTTTTCCGAGCAGGCAAACAATGTTTTGAATGTGTTTTTGTGCAATATCCAAAAAGACAATGTTAAAGTTATAACCGACTGCCAAGCAAAAAGCATTAAAATTGGAGAGCATATTTCAGTAAATACAAGCAAAGGGGAAATACAGTGTAAAAAAGTTTGTTTGGCAACGGGTAGCAATGCGTCATTTGGGGAAAATAGTTTGAGTTTATTTGAAAATTTAGGGCATACTGTTTGTAAAAACACCCCGTCATTAGTACCATTGCTTGCAAAAAAACAAGAACAAATAAAAGGCTTAAACGGCGTAAGGCAAGAGGCGAATGTAAGGCTTTTTGACAAAGACAAATTGATAGCAACCGAGTTTGGCGAGGTGCAGTTTAGGAAAGACGGTATCTCGGGGATAGTAATTTTGAATATGTCCGCAAAAATGTGCCATAACAATATGTCTTGCGGAGTATGTTATCTTGATTTTATGCCTGAGTATACAAAAGAGCAGGTAAGCGTGTTGCTAGAGGATAATATAACATCTCAATATGGATTGTTAAATAAAAATATTATGCAAAATGCCATTAAATTTGGCGTGGATGGCATTAAAAACTATAGGATAGACGTTGTAAAAAGTGAGGATAATAAGCTTGCGCAAGTTATGAACGGCGGGCTTGATATAAATGAGTTTAATTTAAACGATATGTCGTCAAAAATAAACAAAAACTTGTACGCAATAGGGGAAGCTTTAAATGTGGACGGCGTGTGCGGCGGATATAATTTGCATTTTGCTTTCGCATCCGCTTACAACTTGGCAAAGGAGTTTTAAATGTTACAAAAGCTAAGTAATTTAAGATTGCCAATAGATTTTGACAGTAACGTTATTGCCCGTCAAATACAAAAAAATTTGGGTAACTATAAGTTTGTTAAAATTGATAGACTTTCGCTTGACAGCAGGCGCAAAAACGACATACATTATGTTGCAAGCGTGATTGTGGATGGAAAGCCTAATCACAATTTGCAGGAATATAAGGAAAAACTTACACAAATCAAACAGCTTGTCGACTGCAAGGTTAATTTGTCAAGTAGACCTATTATAGTCGGCAGCGGTCCTTGCGGTATGTTCGCAGGGCTTGTGCTTGCACATTACGGCTTGTGCCCTATCATATTTGAGGGCGGAGATATGGTGGAAAACCGTTCAAAAATCGTAACTAATTTTAATTTAGGCGGCGAGTTGTGCGAAAATACAAACATACAGTTCGGCGAGGGCGGTGCAGGCACTTTTTCGGACGGAAAACTGAACACAGGTATTTCGAGCGAGTATATTTCCGTTGTTTTAAATGAGTTTGTAAGACATGGCGCAAAGGAAGATATTTTATATTCCGCAAAGCCTCATATAGGAACAGACATTTTAAAAAATGTGGTCAAAAATATAAGAAACACTATTGTATCGCTTGGCGGAGAGTACAAGTTTAATCACAAGGTGGATGAAATTGTAATAAAGGATGGTAGAGTTGCAGGCGTTAAGGCGAAAGGCGTTACTTATGAGAGCGAAAATGTCATTTTGGCTTGCGGACATTCTGCTAGAGACACCATAAAAAAGCTTTATAGTCAAGGCGTAAATATGAGTGCCAAGGCGTTTGCAGTGGGTGCGCGTGTTGAACATAGTCAGCGACTTATAGATATCGGACAGTATGGTAACACAAAAGGTTTGCCTGCGGCAGACTATAAATTGTCGCATAGACTTAGTAACGGCAGTGGATGTTTTACTTTTTGTATGTGCCCAGGTGGCTATGTTATGCCGTCTATGAGCGAGAAAAACACTGTAGTAACAAACGGTATGAGCGAAAATAAACGTGACAGCGGTTTTGCAAATTCCGCTGTGCTTGTAGGGATAGAGCCTAAAGATTACGGGGACGGGGTGCTTGACGGATTTGACTATCAACAAAAGTTAGAAAGGTTAGCATTCGATATTGGAAAAAGCTATGCTGCCCCTGCGGTAAAAGTTAGCGATTTTATTGACGGAAAAGTGACAAAAAATATGTCGGATATTAAGTCTACTTATGCTCGTGGGTTGGAATGTGCCGATTTTCAAAAGGTTTTTGATAAAAAAGTTGTGGATGGTATGCGCGAAGGGCTTGTGGCGTTTGGTAAAAAAATAAACGGTTTTGATAAAAACGGAATTTTGATTGGCGTTGAAAGTCGTTCATCTTCGCCCGTTAGGATTGAAAGGGATGAGAGAGGTATGTCCAATATTGTAGGGCTTTATCCAAGCGGAGAGGGTGCAGGTTTTGCGGGAGGAATTACCTCGAGTGCAGTGGATGGCATTAAAACTGCCTTAAAGCTTGTGCAAAATAACAAACAATAAATTTTATTGTATTAAAATAGTAAACTTACTTAACATAAAGTGGTATAAAAATTGACATTTATTAATATTAATGTATAAAAATAAATAAAATATTTTTATTGGAGCTTTTTGCTATCTTTTATTTGCAAAGTGTGGTACAATAGTGACAATTTAAAGTTTTGGAGATATAAAATTGGTTTACACAGAGGAACAGCTTGCCGAAAAAATAGCGAAATTACCAAAATATACGGTAAGGGAAGAGCGAGCAAACGTAATAACACATTTTATGGGTATGATTATTGGCATAATCGGGTTGTTGATTATGTTTTCGTTTGCCATAGTAAGGACAATTAGGGATATAAATAATTTTGTGGATATAATTTCGTCATTGGTTTTTGGCGGGTCTATGGTTGCACTTTATACAATGAGCACCGTTTATCACAACGAAAAAAACTTGAAAAAAAGAGTTTTCAGACAAAAATTTGACCATTTGAGCATTAATATATTGATTGCCGGCAGTTGCTCCGCCTTTATGATTTCGGGACTGAAAAACAATATAGGCTATATTTTGATAAGCTGCGTATGGGCACTTAGTATTTTAAGTATGGTACTTAATTGGATAAATGTAAAAAAATTTAGAGCGGTAACAATGGTAATTTATATTTTGACCGGTTGGGCGCCTATTATTGTAGTCAACTATGTAATTTCACTTTGCGGAATAGGTTGTTTTGCATTGGTGCTTGCGGGCGGATTGTGTTATACTATCGGGCTGACTTTTTACGCTATCAAAAAGGAGTTTATGCACAGTATTTGGCACATATTTGTGCTACTTGGGAGCATTTTACATATCCTTGGTGCGTGCATATATGTTTATACAATTTAAAGCAATTTAATGGCTAAATATAAAAATTATTTTAAATTTTTACTATAAAGTATAGACAAAAATAAAATATTGTGCTATATTAATATAAATAAAAAGATATCTAAGGAGAAAATGTTATGGCATATATTATCAGTGATGAGTGCATTTCATGTGGTGCTTGTAGCGACCAATGTCCTGTAAACGCTATCAGCGAGGGCGACACTCAATATATTATTGATGCAGATACTTGTATTTCATGCGGTGCTTGTAGCGACCAGTGCCCTGTAAGTGCGATTTCAGAAGAATGATTTTTGTTTTAGGACGTGCAATTTATTGCCGTCCTAATTGCAAAATAATTTTAAAAGTTACATAAAACTTAAAATATGCACTGAAATTTTTGATAATGTCTGGTTTTTAATCAAACATTATTAATTATTTTTTTATGTTGAATAGCAAATATTTTTGCAAAAACATATTATCTAATGTTTTAAATTTTTTATACTCTTTGTTTAATGGGATTAAATTTTCGAGTATATGTTTAAAGATTTATTTAAGTATAAATTTGGAGGAGTTATGGCAAATACAACTATTTTAACCAAGGAAGGTTATGATAAACTTTGGGCAGAATATCGCGAACTTGTTGACGTAAAAAGAGGCGAGGCATCAGAGAAGATTAAAGTTGCAAGGGAATACGGCGATTTAAGTGAAAATGCAGAGTACGACGCTGCAAAAGAAGAACAAGCGATGATTGAGGCACGTATTAAAGTGCTTGAAAGTCAATTATCCAATTACGAAATTATCGACAATTCTAAAATCAGCAACGATGTTGTTAGCATTGGCTCTTTTGTAAAAGTGCTTGATATGGAATTTGAGGAAGAAGAAGTTTACCAAATAGTAGGCAGTACAGAGGCAGATATTAATGTAAACAGGATTAGCAACAATTCGCCTATGGCAACTGCTTTGCTTGGTAAAAAGAAAGGGGATGTTGTGCGTGTTGCTACACCGCAAGCTACCTTTGAAGTTAAAATACTTTTGGTTAGCAAGGATAAAATCGATTAAGGTTTAAGGAGTTTTTATGGAAGCAAATAATCAAGTGGAATTGGATTTAAACGATATTATCAAAGCAAGACACGAAAAGCTTGCAAGGCTTGTGGAAATGGACAAAAATCCTTATGAAATTGTGAAGTTCGATAAGGATACCGATGCTTTGGATATTAAAAATAATTACGATAATTTTGACGGAAAGCAAGTTACGCTTGCAGGTCGTATGATTAGCCGTAGAATAATGGGTAAAGCAAGTTTTGCTAATTTACTTGACGGCACGGGTAGTATTCAGCTTTATATCAGCAAAAACGATATAGGCGAAGATGACTATGCGGAATTTAAAAAATATGATATCGGCGATATTATCGGTGTTACAGGTAAAGTTTTTACCACTAAAACGGGCGAAATAAGCGTTCATGCCTATTCCGTAAGTTTGCTTTCCAAATCACTTTTGCCATTACCTGAAAAATATCACGGTTTGACAAATACAGATATGCGTTATCGTCAAAGATATGTCGACTTGATTGCCAATCCGGAAGTTAAAAGGACATTTATCACAAGGTCAAAAATTATTAGCAGCATAAGAGCTTTTTTGGATAACAGAGGGTTTTTGGAAGTTGAAACTCCTATTTTAAATACTATCCCTGGTGGTGCTAGTGCAAGACCGTTTGTTACTCATCACAATACATTGGATATCGATATGTATATGCGTATTGCTCCTGAGCTTTATTTAAAAAGACTTATTGTCGGCGGCTTTGAAAGAGTTTACGAAATAGGCAGATTGTTCAGAAACGAGGGTATGGATACAAGACATAATCCTGAGTTTACAACAGTTGAATTGTACCAAGCTTACACAGATTATAATGGTATGATGGATTTAACCGAAGATTTGTTTAATTACATTGCAGATAACGTTATTGGCAGCAAGACTATTACTTATCAAGGTGTAGAAATTAATATCGGCGATAAATGGAAACGTATTTCTATGCTTGATTTGGTAAAAGAACAAACAGGTATCGATTTTGCAAATATGCCTTTGGAGGAATGTATTTCAAAAGCAAACGCTATCGGTGTGGAGTTTGCAGATAACGTAACTTGGGGCAAAGCTTTGTATGAAGTGTTTGACCAAAAAATAGAGGAAAAATTGGTACAACCTACTTTTGTAACCGATTATCCTGTGGAGGTATCTCCTCTTGCAAAACGTAAAAAATCTGACCCAAGACTTACTGAAAGATTTGAGTTCTTTATTACTAGTCGTGAAATGGGCAACGCTTTTTCCGAATTGAATGACCCAATCGACCAAAAAGGTAGATTTATGGCACAAGTTAAGGAAAGGGAAGCAGGTGACGAAGAAGCCCAAATGATGGACGAAGATTTTGTAACCGCATTGGAGTATGGTATGCCACCTACAGGCGGTTTAGGTATTGGTATTGACCGTTTGGTAATGTTGTTTACCGACGAGGCAAGTATAAGGGATGTATTGTTGTTCCCGACGATGAAACCTCTTGCGTAATACGACTTATATTTGGCTTTTGGCTATTTGCCAAAAGCCAATTTTATTACTGCTTTAGCGAAAGAAAAGGCGAAGGAAAAGTTCGCCTTTTAACAACCA
>CANSGN010000026.1 GCA_947646415.1 uncultured Clostridia bacterium
TGGAAAATCATTCCGACAGATCGGAAATAAAAGACGCTATTTTCGACGGAGAAGGTTTTGCAGTGCGCGGCAGTTCTACGCTCGGTAAAAATATGGTGTACTTTTGTAAAAACTTCGACGGACGGTTTTTGGTGCGAATTGCTGTATTTACAGATACCGATTGGAGTATTTTCGCAAAATCGTTGCCTATTCTTCTGTATTTCTTCATCTTGGTTATAATATTGTGCGCCGTCATAGCTTTTGTTTCAACGCACTTTATTTTAACGCCCGTAAAAAAACTTGCAAGCGATGCCGCGAACAATCCGCAGGTTACGAGCAAATATTCCGAATTGCAACCCGTAGCGGACATTCTCAATGAGCGCAACCGCAATATTCAAAGGCAAATGAACGAGATACAGTCGGAAAAAGAGCTTGTGGAAAAAGCGCGTGTTTCAAAGGACGAATTTATATCCAACGTAACGCACGAAATGAATACGCCGCTTACGTCGATTCACGGCTACGCCGAATTGTTACAGGCGGGCGGTATGAGCGAAAACCAAACGAAAACAGCGTATAAAACAATACTCACGCAGAGCGAACGCCTTACAAATTTGATTGCCTGCATTATCAATTACAGCGAAATCGACAACGACGATTTACCCCCTTACGAGGTGGATTTTTCCACGCTTGCAAGAGAAACAATTTCCGCATTGAAACCCGAAGCGGACAAAAGGAATATTACGATAACGGAAAAAATAGACGATAACGTAATCGTAATGAGCAGACACGAACGATTAAGCGAAATCTTCGGAAATCTCGTGCGAAACGCCATTAAATACAATAAGGACGGCGGCAGTATAACGGTTACGCTTAACTATCAATGCTTGACTGTTGAAGATACGGGAATAGGCATTGCGGAAGAAAATATGAGCAAAGTATTTTCACGTTTTTTCACGGTTGACAAATCGCACAACGGTAAAAACGGCGGCTTTGGTTTGGGGCTTGCCGTTGCCAAAAAGATATGCCAAAAATCCGGTTGGAAAATAAGCGTCGAAAGCACGCTCGGCGAAGGTAGCAAATTTACGGTGGAGTTTTGAAAGAGGTAACAAAATGAAAGCGTATGTTTGTTGTCCGCAATGCGGTTATAAATTATGTAAAGGCGAAAGCGGCTCGGACGTTGAAATTCTTTGTTCGCGTTGCTCACCCATCCTCCTTGAAGCATAGCCACTTCAGGGATTTGGCTACAAACAATCATGAATTGTTTGCTTAACGCGTCTCCCCTGTATACTCCACCAGCCAAACCTAAAACGGATTTCTTTTGGAATTGGTTTTAGGTTTTTTCTTTTACTCCTATTTAAGTTACTGTCCTTGCTTTTAGTGTACGGCGATTTGTCTTTTAGTTTTGTTGGTTGTGGCGGATGCTTGACATATCAAGCATCCACTATGGTACCACAATTATTATGATTTGTATAATATTTGTTTTAAATTCGCTGTTTATGGGCAATACTTTTTCGTATTTGTTTGCTATAATACTAATATAAGACATAAGGAGTTATATATTATGGATATGAAAAGAATCGGTGCTTTTTTAGCCGAATTGCGGAAGGAAAAAAATCTTACACAAGATGAATTGGGCGAACAAATTGGTGTAACAAACAAAACCATTTCACGTTGGGAAAATGGTAATTATTTACCGCCTGTTGAAATGCTACAAATCTTAGGCAAATTTTATGATGTGAGCATAAATGAAATATTAAATGGCGAACGGATAAACGATTGCAATTATAAAAACATTTCGGAAGAAAATGTAAAATCTGCACTAAATAGAAGTAATGCCATAATACGTAAGCAGAAAAAAATTATGAATTGGATTATTGCTATTTTTGTAGCCTTTTTATATATTATAATTAGTTTAATAACACAAAAATGGCAGTATACTTGGATTGTTTGGGCTGTGTATTGTGCATATCGCATAGTTGAAAGCATTGTCAATCATTTTTTGAATATTCACATTAATTCTAAATAAAAATTCTTTTTAAGCACTCATGCTCCACACTTTATACCTTGCCCGAAATATTCGGACAAGGTTTTATCATATTTTCATAAATTATAATTATTTAAATATTATATTAAAATTCGGTAATTTTTTAACAATTATATATTTTTGTATATAAAAATTATCTTAAGAAAATTTAAAAAATTATTGAAAATTGATTACGATTGTTGTATAATAAAAATATGGAAAATGTAAATCAAGTTGAAAATGCTAAGAAAAAAACTAGCTTGCTAAAAAAGCTGTCAAAAATATGGTTTGTATTGTTTAATTTTGGGTATATCGTGGCTTACACTGTATACACTGCTTATGCTATTATAAATAAGCATGTTCAATTTGAGTGGTTGCAGTATGTTTTGGGTGCTTTTATAATTGTATATTGGGGCGTTTTGATTGCGACTTTGGTTAGTGGCTCTAAAAAACAATTTAAAAGTGCGAAAAAAGATTATAAAAGTTCATTTAAAATAATTAAAAAAGTACTTAAAGTAGCTAACCTAATTTTGACTGTCGCAATGGCTGCAAATACTTTTATGTATGACAAAAAAAGTATGTTTGCATTTGTTTTGACTTGCATTTCTATTGCGTATATAATAATTCAAATTATATCAGAAATAGTTAAATTTGTTCGCCGTAAAAAGAAACAAAAAATTAAGGAAGAAAAAACAAAGTTGAAAAAAGAGTTTGTTGCAAATATCAAAAATGCAATTAATGACGATAAAAGCTCAAACAATGTTGAACAAACGGCTGCTCTTGCAACAGTTGTTGACGAAACACAAGCAGAAGATAGCCCTAAAAAAAGCAACTCAATAACAAACGTTGTTAAAAAGACTAATAATGTAGTAGATTGTGTAAAACAATACAACGAAGCTAAAAATAATGTAGGTAAAAAATCAAAAAAGAAATAATAAATAATAGTATTTGAAATTATTTTTCAATTAAATAAAGGTATTATGGCAGAAAATACGAATAAAAAACATTATAATGTAATTATAGTTGGAGCAGGTCCAGCCGGGATTTCTACTGCCCTAAGTTTGTTAAAAAATGGTATAAATGACATTTTAATTATAGAAAAATACACATTCCCAAGGTATAAATGTTGTGCGGGATATATCACAAATAAAACTTTAGCTGCATATAAAAAATTCGGCCTTAGTGTTAATGACTGCCACTATTCATTGATAAAAGACTTTAATATATTTTACAAGCTTAAAAATCGTTTGAATATAAATAATAAATTTTTATATACTAATGAAAAAATTGACAGAGTTGAGCTTGACTATGAGTTTTTTAAGCTTGCAAAAGATAAAAATGTTGAGATTTTAGAAAATACTACTATAACTAGTCATAATATACACGCAAATAATCTTACATTGTCTAATAAATTAGAAATTGCTTATAATTATCTGGTTTTTGCAGATGGTACGATTGGGTATGGTAGTCGTTATCAGAAGAAAAAGAAATGTAATATCGCATTACAAATGACTTTTGATAGTACACGAGAGGAATCTATTGGTATTCATTTTGGCGTGACTCGTAAGGGATATGCTTGGGTCAGCTCATTCAATGGCACAACAAATGTTGGAATGACAGATGTTTTTAAAAATAAAAAAGATTACAAAAAAATATTTGCAGATTTTTTAAAATCACAAAATTTTAATGTCGATACAACAAATTTAAAATCAGCATTTACTCCTATTGGAATTCGTAAAGCAGTTATCAACTCCAATATACTTTATGTCGGCGATGCTGTAGGCGCTTGTGACCCGCTTACACTGTCAGGGTTAAGATATGCACTATATACAGGCGAAATATGTGCTAAATCAATTTCACAAAAAAAATTAAAAATCTATAAAAAATGTATTTATAGCCTTAAATTGCGATTTGGATTTATGCGGTTAATGCAAAAAGTTTTTTATATAAAAGGTATAATGTTTATTACTTTTAATATTTTTTGTCAGTGTTTTGGCAAATTTGTTAGCAAAATTTTTAACAACTTTTTTGTCAATAAGAAATAATAAATATACTTATATAGTATATATTTATTTTTTATTCAAATCTTTTAAAAACAATGCTCAATACAATATTATAAAATTAAAAATTTAATATTTTATCATTGTATTGCAAATTTTATTAGTTTTTTATAAACAAAGTGGGGTTTTAATGAAAATCGGAGAAGTATGTTTATTGACAAACGATGTTATTCGTTTATCAAATTTTTATAAAAAATTATTTAACATAGACAATGATTGTGAAGATGATGTTCATCAATTTATTATAACCGACGAGACTACTCTAACCATCTATAACGATGGATTGGTACGAAACTCAAACTGTCAAAATATTTGCCTTGCATTTAATGTAAATGACGTAGATATTGAATTTGAAAGATTAAAAACACTAGGTGTTGAGATTGTCTCCCCGCCAACGCTAAGACCTTGGGGTGCAAAAAATATGAGTTTTTTAGACCCGGATAAAAACTTGATTATTTTTAGAAGTTTTCCCAAACAATAACTTCGGGATACTGTTTTTTTAATCTGTTTATAATTTATTGCAGCAATCGTATTTGCGATTTAGTGTATAATTTTTGTTTTTGAGAGGGGGAAAAATGGAAGAAGCACTTAAAAAGAAAAAAACTTGGAAAGATTATTTAACAGCAACTAACATAATGATTGTAATTTTATTGATTTTTTATTTGTTAGATAAATATCTTCCTTTGCCGAAAGATTACACGGGGTTTAATTGTTGGAATAATGAACTGTCACCTGCAATGAATTATATTTTTGGATGGTGCGGTGGGTTTTTAATGAATTCAATGTCCGTAAGTTCAAACATTGTCGGAGGTATGGATGTATATCGTCAATTTACTAGCATGTTTTTGCACGCTGATATTTTACATTTGATTGCAAACCTTATTGGATTGTATTTCATAGGTAACTATACTGAAAAGAAATATGGTTGGTGGCTTACCTACATAGTATTCTTAATAGTAAGTTTTATGCAATTTTTAATCACTGACCCTATATTTGCCGCAATAGCACCCGAAAAATTTAAAGAAGTTTATTCAATGCCAAGTTGTGGGGCATCTGGCGGAATATTTGCTTTAATAGGTATAGCACTTGCTGCTTTGTTTTTTGACATTATAGGTTTTAAAGAAATAGATAAGCCAACTTTGATTATCTCAGCAATTTACGGAGTGCTTACAACATACGTAGTAAGCTTTGGATGGACAACCGTTTGCCACAATGTGTCTTTAATATTAGGCTTAATTATTGGCGTTTTGATAATATTGCCATTTTTCTTATTAAAAAAAGGTAAATTTGCCCGCACAGATGATTTGACTAATCAATCTGCCACCGATAATACTTCTCTGTAAAATATCACTACTATATCACTAAAATTAAGCAATTTGTTTTTGCGAAATTGCTTTAAATTATAAACAAATTTTTTAATAAATATTAAAGGTATTACTATGGATAAAACACAGATTTTTAAATTTATATCAAAACAAAAAACGGCGTTTATCGCCTCTATCAATGAGCAAGGCTATCCCGTGATAAGAGCAATGCTCGCCCCTCGTAAAATCGACGGAAATGAAATTTATTTTTCTACAAATACTTCTTCAAATAAAATAAAGCAATATTTAGCTAACAATAAGGCTTGTATTTATTTTTATAAACGTGGAAAAATTAAATACCAAGGTTTTACAATGATAGGCGAAATGCAAGTATGCACTGACCAAGCGACAAAAGAGGAAATTTGGCGTTTTGGAGATAGCATATTTTATAAGCAAGGTGTAACCGACCCAGATTACTGCGTATTGAAATTTAAAGCCATAGCTGCTGAATATTATTGTGACTTAAAAAAGGAAATTGTCCAATTATAATTATTTATTTAAAATTGCTACTAGTTTAAAATATAATATTAATTTAATAATAATTTTAGGAGTAATTATGGAAAAATTATTGATTATCAAAACTGAAAATTGTCCGCAAAATCATAAATGCCCTGCAATCAAGGTATGCCCTGTTGGTGCATTGTCACAAATAGGTTTTGAAGCACCACTTATTGATAGCGAAAAATGTATTAAATGCGGAAAATGTTCAAAATTTTGCCCTAAAAAAGCATTAATTTTGCAGAATATATAAAAAATTTAAAATATACAAAAGAAGGAGTTTTTATGGCAAAAGCAGCATGGATTTTTTCTTACAAAACTAAGAAAAATGTAACTAAAGACGGATTTATCGAAACAACTAAAAAATTGCATGATAATGTAATTTCTAAGGAAAAAGGCTTTATTTCTTGGGAGCACTATCAACATAACAATACTTGGATTGATTATGTACTTTGGGAAACTTACGAAGATGCTATGAACGCAATGAAAGCCGGTCAAGGCAAAATCGAGGCAAGAGATTTTTATAACTGTATTCAACTACATACTTGCAGAAGCCTAGTTTCCGAATTTATAAAAAAATACTAATTATAAATTTTGTTCAACCAATCTTGCGTTTGCTCACGGGATGTAAATATCAAAAAATCTACATTTGAATTTTGCAAAATATTCAAAATTTTTGGTCTTATATCGCTATTATAATTATATATCCATTCGATAAACTCATCGTCTATTTGTTCGTTGCAACCGCTAGGCATATCGGGTCTATTTGTGCCCGCATATTTTAATACTCTTTCTTTAACACTATTTAAACATAGTTCGGTTGAGTAATCGAGAAAAATACAAAGTTCGGCATTTTTAAGGCGTCTTTCAAATGTTCTGAAATAGTTGCCGTCAATTATCCAACTTTCCTTTTTTAATTCGTTATCTACCAGAATATCAAACTCGTAGTCCTCCCTCTCTACCCATCCAGATAACCAATATAATTTGTCTAAATGCACTACATTTATGTTTAACTTTTGTCCTAACATAACAGCGAGTGTGCTTTTGCCTGCACCGCCACATCCTACAATAAGGATTTTTTTGTATTTAAAATTCATTTTTCCCCCTTTATATAAAACTAATTGTTTACACTGTCAAAAATATATTGAGCATAAATTTTAGCTACATTTATTCCTGTTATTTGCTCAAACATACCAAAAAAGGCATTGGAATTTAATTCGCAAACAAGCGGAGTATTGTTTTTATCTATCAGCAAATCTATCCCGCAATAGTCTAAATTTAAAATTTGAGCGACCTTTTCGCAAATTTCAATATAACTTTGCTTCAACTCTGCCTTTTTGCCCACTCCACCAATTTCGATATTTGAGCGAAAATCATTTGTATTTTGTCTGCACATTGCCCCAACACACTTTTTACCTACCAAAATGACACGAATATCCGCACCCTGGCTTTCCTTTATAAATTGTTGGAATAAATGAGGTTTTAATTTAACGTTTTCGGCTATTTGTTCAAGTTGCTCTCTGCTATTTGCAAGATAAACACCCTTGCCGCAAGAGCCGTAACATTCCTTAATGATAATTGGATATCCAAGTTGCTCCTCAACGCTATCTAAAATCGATTTTTTGTATTTTACATGCGGATAATAGCATAACACTCCACCGATTGTTTTTGGCATAGGTATACCATTATTTGCAAGGTATATATGTGTAAGCAGCTTATCGTCGCAAATTTCTATACCGTTTTCACAGTTAAAAAGTTTTATATTTAATTTGTCCAATGCGTGCAAAATGTGTTTATCCTTGTCAAGATAAATGCAAAAATCTATCTCATTAAAATGATTTTTTAATTTGCCGTTATTGATTATAACAGCAATTTTATCCGTTGGCAATATTTCAATTTGCACCTGCAAATTTTTAAATTCTTCCTGTAATCTTATGGCTTGATTTAATTCTGATTTTGTCTGTGCATAAGCATTAACTACAATAATACCTTTCATATATACCTCTTTTTTTAGTATATCATATATAAAATCAATTTGCAATTAAAGGATAAAAAAAACCGACATTAAGCCGGTTTTTAAGTTATTTTATAATTCGATTTGTTGCCGAATACTCCATATCTCCTTCGATTAAAGCGTTTTCATAATCTAACAAATTAATTACGCTGCTGTAAATATTAAATAGTTTTTCGTTATTATACGCATCGGTTAAATCTTTTGCTATAGTTTCAAGTTGATTTTTTGATATATTTATTTTTATTTTGCTTTTGATATTCATACCATCGATAAATTTTTTATCGTTTTTAGTAATCAAATTAAATTTTGCTGTAGGATTTTCGATACTTAGTACATTTTTAAAAATTTCTTCCGCATTAGTATCTGCAAAAGCATCAAATAAAATATGTTTTACAGTAAGTTCTGATTCGCCTAGTTTTTTATCGCAATTATTACATATAAAGCCATTTGCAATACAGCATATCTCGTGTGAATCAAATGATATTGGTACTTCTTTATTTACATTAAAACTGTCCTTGTTTGTCGGAAAGAAAGATGCAATCGGATGACATTTTAATTCGTGATATATAGATTTATATGCCTCATTTTCGGCTATATCATTCAACTTGATATCAAATGTTGCGGGTTTGGTCAAATTTTCTTTAAACATATCTTTAACGTTTAAAACTTCAATTATACCCTCTACACTATTTTTGTCAAGTTGCAAATTTACCCTTAGTCCTACTTTAGACCAAGCTTGCTCAAGGTGTTTAACTTTTAAATTACCTTGCAGATTTTTGTAGTCAAGAAACATATTGATAATATCTTTAACATTTTCATTAATTTTTACCGACATATTTTTTCTTGTCTCGATATTAAGGAAAATTTTATCCTCTTTAATCTTTTTTTCGATATCAAATACCAAATTGTCTATTGTAACAATACCGCCTATATTCAAATTTTTAAAACTTAACTGTTCTACCGTTTCGTTTTGCGTGGAATTGTCCCATACTTCTTTGGTACTGTTTGTAATTTCCTCCGCAGAAACTTCTTTATTACAACCTACAACTGTAAATATAAGTATACTTAATAAGATAAAAACAAGTATTTTTTTCATAACTTTACTCCTTATACAATTAGTTTAAAATAAAGTGTGAAAAATATACTATAATTTTCAAAATAAAAAGTCCCTAACATTGTCATATTAGAGACCTTTAATTTATTATTGATTAATTTAATTTATAGGTCGAAGTGATATTGATATTTCCGATTTCAACGCAAGACTCGTTTTTAGTCAATTCTTTTACATAACTGTTAAGCAATTTTTTTGCGGTTTCAGCTAAATTAGCATTGTTTGGACTAAGTTTTTTTATTGCATTTCCTATGACATCAATTAGTTGAGTTTTGTTGTACATAAATTGAATATCCGATAAACTTATATCCATTTTTTTAATAAAATTTTTACTGATAAAACATTTGTTATTTGAATTATTTACAACCAATTTTTCATTTAGCAATCTAGTGTAATCAACCCCGAAAATTTCACGTATTGTATTACGCTCTTCTTGTGTGGTAGCAGCTTTTATAATTTTATTTATATTTGTCGCTTTTAATTGAGCACCTGTTTCCAACGGCTCAAATAAAGTAGTATAGTGGCTTAATAACAAATCAAGTGTAAGCTTTATGCTTTCAGTATTATTATCAATAGCTATGCTGCCCTCTTTATTTTGGTTAAATACTTCGGGCTTGTAATCAGTTTGAAAATTTACCAAATAGTCAACTTTGCTATTATTTTCACTTAATACCAAATGACAGTTAAATGCTTTAAAATTGCCTACAATACCTTTTATATCGTCAAAACTCAAATTTATATTTTCTATTTGACCTATAGCTATATTAAAAATACCGCTTGCGTCATTATTAAAGCGCATTTTTAATTCGTTTAAACTTATGTCGATTGTGACTTTTCCGTCTTTAAACTCTCTATCAATAGTAAATTCTGCTTTTTCAACCACAATAAGTTCGGCAATGTTAAAATTTAATATTGTGATGACATCTTGTGCTTGTTTATTTGCAGTTGAATCCCATACTGCTTGAGTTTCCGATACAGTAGTGTTTTTTAGTTTTCCCGAACAACCTGCCAATGCAAATATTAGCACGGCTATTACCGAAACAATTAAAATTATTCTCTTTTTCATAGTTACCTCTTTTATACTTACAAT
>CANSGN010000027.1 GCA_947646415.1 uncultured Clostridia bacterium
GACTATGTAAGTATAAAGGTAACAGAGCAAGAGTTGTATGTAAGATTAAATAACATTGTTACAAATGAGTATGACTATAAGCTTGTACTAGGAAGTAAAGAGATATTTATACCTGATGCTGCAAAAGAAGCATTGGAGAATAGTCAAGCAAATCAATGTTATATTAAAAATTAATAAAGCAATTTTTTTATAAAAAACTATTGACAATTAAATATTAACATGCTAATATTAAAACAGATGTTGCAAAACAACTGTTTTAATATTTTTTGAGAGGTTAACATGCCAAGAAATGCAAAATTTAATAAAGAGGAAATTATTTTAAAAGCAGTAGAGATTGTGGAGTGCCAAGGTATGGAATTTTTAACTGCAAGGTCGCTAGGGAATAGCCTTGGAAGTTCCGCAAGACCTATATTTACAACATTTGATAATATGGACGATGTGATTAAAGGCGTAAATCAATATGCAAATAATCTTTATCAAAGCTATGTTAAAGTTGGTCTGCAGGAGGAGATTGCATTTAGAGGTGTAGGAATAGCATATATAACATTTGCAAAAGAACATCCAAATTTATTTAAATTGTTGTTTATGAAACAAATTGAGACTGTACCAAGTACTAATAATGTGTTGGGATTAATAGAGGACAGTTATGACGAGGTTTTAAATTCGATAACGGAACATTATAGAGTATCAAAAGAATTTGCTAAAGAGTTATACCTTGATATGTGGATATTTAGCCACGGAATTGCAACATTGATTGTAAATAAAATGTGTAATTTAACTGAAGAGGAAATTTTGGATAGGCTTAATATAGTTTGTAGAAGTTTAATAATGTGCGAGGTGAAAAAATGATTAAAGCAGAAAATATTAGCAAGTCTTATAACAATGGTAAAGTACAAGTACTTAAAGATGTATCACTTGAAATTCAAGATAACGAATTTGTAGTTATACTTGGTGCATCAGGCTCCGGCAAATCTACATTAATGAATATTTTATCTGGACTTGAAAAAGCAGATAGTGGTAGCGTAACAGTAGATGAACTTAATTTGTCACAAAAGACAGAGGCGGAGTTAACTAAATTCAGAAGAGATAATATTGGTTTTATTTTTCAACAATATTATTTGCTTTCACATCTTAATGTTGAAAACAATGTAAAAATGGGTGCAAACCTTGCAAAAAATTCAGATTATAAGACAATTATCAATTCGCTTGGTTTAGAGGGAAAAAGTAAATCTATGCCAACCGAGCTGTCTGGCGGAGAGCAACAAAGGGTATGTATTGCCAGGGCACTTGCAAAGCAACCTAAAATATTGTTTTTAGATGAGCCGACAGGTGCGTTGGACGAAAATACAGGACGTGAAGTTTTAAACTATATTATGCAAGAAAAAGTGAAACAAAAATTTACTATGATTATGGTAACGCATAACCAAAATATTGCCGAAATGGCGGAAACAATAATAAAAATCAATAGCGGAAAGATAGTTGAAATTATAAAAAATTCAAAACAAAAAACAGCTTATGAAATAGGGTGGTAAAATGATAGTTTCAATAAAAGATTGTTTTAAATTAATTGGTATATCGATAGTTTGTTTTTGTGCGGTGTTTGTTTGTACTTTCTTTTTAAATTATTTCATAGACATTTTGCCACTAAAAGATAGTATTAGCAGTGAAATAATGCCGCTTTATACAGCTCAACTTTCAACTGCAAAATTTACATGTTCAGTAACAGGTGGTTTTCTTTTTGTAATTGTAGTAATAATGATGCTATTTTACATAAAATTGTATATTGACAACAACTATAAAACTATTGGAACATTCAAAGCAATGGGGTATTCTAATTATAGGATAGCTGTAAGCTTTTTGATTTTTGGTTTGAGTGTGTTTGTAGGCTGTAGCTTAGGTTTTGGCGTAGGCTGGGCAGCAATGACAAGTATTTATCAAGATTTGACGATTGATGGCTTGCCAAGTGTGACGGCATCATTCCATCCGACCTTACTTATTTGTTTGGTAATAATTCCGACTATTATATTTGCATTAATCGCATATATTTATGCTTTTGTTGTTTTGCGTAAACCTGCGTTATTGCTTATGAAAGGGGAGTTAACAAAAACAAAGAAAGTTAAGCATAGTAAAAAATCAAAAGACAGACCATTTTTGCTAGAAATGTGTTTTGCAACACTAAACAATAAAAAATCTTTGGCTTTTTTTGTAACCTTTTCTGCTTTTTGTTTTTCGGCAATGGTTCAAATGGGTGCTTCAATGGAGGACTTAATGTCCGGCACGATGGGTGTGCTGATTTTGGGTATTGGCATAGTGCTAGCAATTATTTCAATGCTTATGGCAATGACATCGCTTGTAAAAAATAATACAAAAAATATAGCTTTAATGAAAACAATGGGTTACACACAAAAGGAATGTTTTGTTACAATTTTTTCAAGTTATATAATATTTTTAATAGTTGGTTTTTTTGTGGGCACAGTATATGAATATGGTTTATTATCATTAATGATTAACACAATATTTAAAGATGTAGAAAATGTTCCGGAATATACTTTTAATGTTAAGATATTTTTCATTACTTTAGCAAGTTTTATTGTGCTGTATTCTTTGACTTTCGCGTATTATATGTTTAAAGCAAATAAATCTTCAATTAAGGAAATTATGCTTGATTAAAATTTAAGCAATATATTTAATAACATTTCAAATATAAAATTATTGTTTAATTACTCAAAATTTAATTTTTTAATAGTTTGAATAACTGCAATAACATAAAAAATCAATATTAATTACTTTTTTATTTTTATATAAGCCGCTAGATATTTCTAGCTGCTTATATTTTGTTTAATTTTAAATTTAACCTTAATCTATTTTAATTGTATCCGATTATTTTTGTGTATTTGAATTTGATAATTAAAAATTTTGCTAAATAATTAATTTGATAGAGCAGTGGTAATAAAAACGAATATTAAATATTTTACATTGGTTTAAGATTTTTAGTTAATCTATCAACAATCCAAGCAAAGCGTTTTTCGCGACCAGCATCCGTTTTTGCATCGAGATAAGCTTTTGTATATGTCCGCTTGACAGATTGGGACATTCCTTTAAAGTTTGTGTATGCAGGCTCGTAATCAGCTAAAAGTAAGGATAAATTTTCTATTTGTTCATCGGTTATTACAGCTGCTTTAGGTGCATACCATTGACCGTTTTGTTTAGCCTCATTTATTTTTTGTCTGCCGTAATCGGTCATAAGCTTTTGTTCCTCTAGTTTAGCGGTCAAAGCTTTGTTCTTTTCCGACCATTTGCTATTTGGTCGACGTTTTGAAAAATATTTTTTATAAATTTTTTCGTCAATACTTTGCATTTGTCCGTCAATCCAACCAAAACACAATGCTTCCTCAAGGGCTTCTTCCGCTTTTAAAGTTTTTGGACCATTTGATTTCCCAAATAAAAGCCAAACGCCGTCATCTGAAAGACAATTTTTGCATAGCCAATCTCTAAATGCTTGTCTGTCTGCAAATTGTAATACTTCACTCATAATAGTACTCCTTTTATGATACAATTACAAATTAATTATATAATAAAAACATAAATTATGCAATATTAAAAGTAATTTTTATATTTTTAACTAATCATTAATTATCTATAATTTAGCGTATTATTAAATATAGTTGATTACTTTTGATTATAAATAAGATTGTATATTTACATTTCTAACATTTAAAAACAATCAATATTTAACACTCAAAATAAAGTAACAACATATAGCAAAAAACACGTCTTTTGACGTGTTTTTATTTGCGACAAAATAATTGCAATCGAAATTTATTTATCTACATTATTTTTTTCTTTATTGTTGATGTTTAAACAATGTTTTATATAATCACTTCGGCTTCCATCCCAATAACAATGTATGCATCTGCCATTTTTAAAAATATGATTGCAATTTGGATAACCATATATAATACTTGCACACTCTGGGCATAAAGATTCCATCGCTGAACTTGATTTTAGAAATTTACTGCCACATTCATTACAAATAGCGTATTTTTCGTTTTTCATATTACTTCCTCAAAATTACTAATTTACAAATCACATTTCAATCATACACCAAAATATAAACTTTGTAAAATAAAACGAACCAATAATTTTCATTATGGTTCGTTTTATTCGCTAATGGCGGAGCGATAACAAGCTAAAATGAATTTCATTTGTTATCTATAATAAATCTTCTCATTATATGTGGTCGAATTAAGACTTTAAAGACACATCCTTTTGGAGGTGGCACACTTCCCAATACATAGCCTACAGAATGTTTTCCATCTATCGTTGTCACAACACTAAACTTTTTGAACACGATATGGTTTATAGATGAATTACCCATCTGAAAACTTCCTTCAGATTCAAAATCACAAATTTTCACTATGGTTAATTTTTTCACTGAATTTTCCGAGTTTAATCAATATCTTAATAAATATACCATACATTGCTTTTAGCAGTAACCACCAAAGGCAAATGTAAACAAACCGCAAAAAATGCCGAACAAAAAGAATAAACTTCCACCAAAAATAACTATAATTTCGGTTTTGCCGTAGACAACTATTTGATTTTTACTATTAATATGTTTTTTTGTTTGCAAACCTTCATAATAAATCAGCCGCCCATCATTATACTCCAAATTGTTATAATGTGAGTTTGCCGTAATGTATTCGCCGTTTGATTGAAATTCAAACAATACATCCATTTCTCTTTTATGATAATTGCATTCGACCGAAATTACAGTTGTATTAATTTTTTTGCTGCTTTGAATTGTGCAAGTTTCACAAATCAGAAAATCAACATTCCAGAACCTACAATTATAAAAATACTGAAAAATATTCCGTAAAACAATTTTTTACCATTACTATTTATATCAAAATTATATCACAAATAAACACGTTTTGTAAGTGTATGAAAATGCAAAAATATAACTTTAGCAATATAGTGAGTCACCTTTAAACTGATAATTAAGTTATCCTTAGTTTTTTTTGCGATATGCTAATATAAGTACAGTAAAGTTGATATAAAGTAATTTTTGGAGTAAGCAAAGTAAAAAAATGCTTAGAATAAAAAATATGATGCAAAATTCAAATAATATGTTATAATTGATGGATAATTCCAACATTGCAATGCCAATATTTAACTCTAATATTTCATTTAACTTTTTAATTTTTACCACTTGACAATTCCAATCTTTTATGATACTATTTTTATGATAGACAAAGTATCAAAATGATAGTAAGACTATCAATGGTAAAATTATGAGTATGAAAGATATAAAAATTAATTTTATTTTAGACAAAGCGATTGCTTTATTTTTGGAAAAACCAATTTGTGATGTTACTATTCGTGATGTTGCCCAACACGCAATTGTGGGCGAGGCTACTATTTATCGTTATTTCGCTTCCAAGGAAAAACTACTTTGTGCAGCAGCGGCAAAACTTGAAAAAAGCATTTTTGAGCAATATTTTATTTTTCCGCAAAATGTAGATGGATTTACTGCACTCTCACTTTTTTATGGTTGCTATTTAAAAATTTTCACTGAACGAAGGGAATTATTCCAATTCATTAATGGTTTTGATGCGTTTATGTTAAGCTTGGGCAGAACCGATGCTGACGACTATGCCATCGGCTTAGAACTCTTTAAATCGGCATTTGGTGATGCGTATTTTCGAGGAATTGAGGATGGCAGTGTTAAAACATTATCTAATTGGGAAATATTCTATTATTCAACCGCACATGCTATGTTAGAACTTTGCAAAAAACTCTCTGCACCTAATATTGTAATTCAAGACGCTTCTCATCAAAAAGAAAAGGAAATTGAAACTTTAATTGAAATAATATTAAATACTTTAAAAGTATAACTTGTTTGTCTGACATAAACTTAAAAAAAAGTCAAGGGGGGGAATAGCGAACTTATTGGATAGTTCGATTGAAAAAGTATGAAACAGTTAAGCAAAAAACAAATGTGGATATTTTCAGTTGGTCAACTTGGCTGGTCAATGCTAAGTGGTATTATCAGTGCGTGGTTAGTAACATTTTACCTACCAACTTCTAACGATTTGGCACAAAATGGTGCTATTCAATATATAACACCAGGGCTTATAATAGGCGGTTTTTTAACAGTTTTGGGTTTAATAACATCATTGAGCCGTATATTTGACGCAGTAACTGACCCACTTATAGCCTCGCTTTCGGACAGAAGTAAAAACAAACGTGGCAGACGCATACCATTTATGCAATATGCTGCCATACCTTTGGCAGTAAGTACTGTTTTACTATTCTGTGCACCAGTACCTGCTCAAAGTGGATGGAATATTGCTTGGATAGCAATATTTATTATACTTTTCTACTTGTTTATGACAATGTACTGCACTCCATACAATGCACTTATTTCTGAATTTGGTCAGACACAAGAGAACAGAATGTTTATCTCTACAGCAATCTCGTTAACCTACTTTGTTGGCACAATGCTTGCTTATACCCCTTTTGTATTAGCTGGTTTATTGAGGGAAAGTGTTGGTTTCGCTTGGAGTTATCGTATTTGCTTTATAATTTTGGCAGTAATAGCAGCTATTTGTATGCTTATTCCTACATTCTTACTAAATGAAAAAGACTTCGTTAATGCTCAACCATCTAATGTTAATATGTTTAAGTCTCTTGCTGCTACTTTCAAAAACAGCGATTTCCGCATCTTTACACTTTCAGATATTATGTACTGGGTAGGCTTAACACTATTCCAAACCGGCTTGCCATTTTATGTAAAAGTGTCAATGAACATAAGTGAATCATTCACAATGATTTTTCTTGGCGGACTAACTGTGCTTTCAGCGATTTTCTATCCAATAGTATCTAAACTTGTTAAAAAATTTGGCAAGAAAAAGCTGACGATTGCAGGTTTCTTGGGCTTAGCACTCGCCTATATGATAGCAACGCTTATAGGTGTACTTGGCACAGCAGAAAACTCTGGACTTTTAGGAATAGGTGTTATTCCAGGCGTAGTCTTTGGTGTTTTAATTTGCATAATTGCTGCTTTTCCTATGGCATTGCTTGGTATAATACCACAATCAATTGTAGCAGATGTTGCCGAAGCAGATGGCATAACTTCTGGTGAAAAACGTGAGGGTATGTTTTTTGCAGCTCGCACATTCGCAATGAAATTCGGTCAGTCGTTTGCAATGTTGCTCTTTACCTCACTCGCAATAATAGGCTCTACACAAAATGCCAATAGTAATGATATAACAGCTTCAACACTTGGTATGACAATAGTTGGTATTGTAGCAGTTGTTTTCTGCGTATTTGGTGCAGTTATACTATTGTTTTATAATGAAAAAAAAGTAATGAAAACTATCGCAAAGGAAGAACTAGTAAAAAATGAACTTACCCTAACAGAGCCAATTGAGCAACCCGCAGTTGCTGTTGAAGAAACAACCATAATATCTGAGACAAAACACCACAAGAGTGATGACTAAGTGCTGAATACTTTTAAAATCGTGTAATATACAATAACTAATACAAAAGCCAAGATTCCGTTAAGGTTTCTTGGCTTTTTAATTATATAATGCAAATTTTACAATAACCATATTCCAACAAAGTGTTAATAATTTAATTTTAAAATAAAATAATCAACCTTTTTAAAACTGAAAAAACAAACGAAAACATAGCATAAAAGACTATTTGTCATTTAGGCGTGTGCTTGATATAACGAGAGCGGTGCTATACAACTATATTCAATTAAAATAAAATTTAAATTTAATAACATATGTTGTGCATTTAAAACATAGTCAAAGTCTAATTATTCTCAAAATTAAGTTGACAGGGAAAACAATAAATATTACAATATAATAAATACTAAAATTAGGTAGTGTTTAAATGGTTACTATATATTTATATTTAAGAAGCGAAATATTAAAAATTTACAAAGAAATATTTGATAAATGGTACTATACACCTGTACATTTTTATGAAAAATATAACCCTAGCGATTATAATAAAACACGATCTCAACTTCTAAAAATTGCTGATGTTTGGATGAATTATTTTGATTTTTCATTGGATAACTTAACTGATTATTATTATGTTTGTAATATTTTATTTAATATTTGTGATCTTTTTGAAATACAAATAGATAAAAAATTTTTCAATAATGTTTTATGTTTTTACAAAAAAGCATTACAAAAAATAAAGTTTGATAATGAAATGTGCACAAAAATTAAAAATTTATTATTTTGCAACCATGTTAATGATTTGTTTGAAGAGTTTAAAAAAAATTATTGCTATTTGAAAGACTTTGTTTTTATTAAATCATATACAATACCTGAACCAACATGGAAACCAATTAATTTAGAAACGAATTTTGAAAGTTCCAATAAATTTTTCATTTTCACTCCTTTTGTAAACAATAAAATAAATTGCGTATGCCATCAAACATTAAATGATCCACTTAATGAATTAAAAGATTCAAGAGCATTCTCATTTGACACAAATGTCATTTCATATTGGAGAAGTAAATTAATTAACAAAGAAATTAATATAGATTTAGAAAAACTTTTTTCAATAATTTATAATAATGGCCGTATAATTTTTGACTATATGCCATATTTATTAGAAAATAAATTATTTGAAAATATCAATCCTAT
Organism: uncultured Clostridia bacterium; assembly: GCA_947646415.1. Lineage (GTDB taxonomy): Bacteria > Bacillota > Clostridia > Christensenellales > UBA3700 > MGBC100798. The sequence goes on from CANSGN010000027.1 coordinate 8,673, forward strand.
TTCACTTGATGATAATCTAAGATTAATTGAGCAAGATATTTACAATCATAATAACTACTACAAAATGAACTATAATTTTGCTGACTATTATAAAATGCAAAAAGAAAGATTTGAGAAGTTAAATTACACGTATTTTTTGAATTTATACAGAGAAATTTATTGTCAATTTCTTATGCTAACTTACATATCTTTATCAAAAAATATACCCTCATCAGATAAATTAGATTATTATATTGATTGGCTAGAAAAAATGTTTGAAACAAACATTAATTATCCATTACTGTATATTGCAACTGATTATTTTAATAAAAAAGAAGTCAATTTTTTTAAAAAAATTCAAACTTCAGCAAAAAATTTATCTCAAAAAATCAAAAATATGGCTTGGGATATTTTTCATTTGCAAACTCAAATTGTTTCACTTTGTAACCCTAGTTTAAAAACAGAAATTTATATTCCTTATTTTTGCACTTATGATAAAGATTTGTATAAATTATCAAAATATTTCAAAATTGACAGCATTGCATATATATCTGCAATAGAAGAAGTTTTTATCAAATATCATTATTGCAACTATGCATTACTTCCAAAGAAATATAAGAATAAAATTTACCATAACAATTTAAATCAATTTATTGACAAAGAAAAAATAGACAAATTAATTAAAAAAATTGAAGAACAACTTTCAAAAGATTTTAATTGGTAATTTGCAAAAAAAATTAGATTCATATTAATCAATGCAATATGTTGCATTGATTAATAAAAAATGAAATAAAATTTGATTTAAATATTTAAAATGGCACTTTGTTAGATGATTTAATTTCCAAAAGATTAATTTCTTTCACAAACATGAAATATTATAATTAAAATTTATATAGAATTAAATTGTTAATTTGCTTCAAAAGCAAAACGAACCAACTTTTATATTGGTTCGTTTTATTGTATAAGAAAACCACGTGCTAGGCACGTGAGTTCAAAAGATGTTAAAC
>CANSGN010000028.1 GCA_947646415.1 uncultured Clostridia bacterium
TTTAACATCTTTTGAACTCACGTGCCTAGCACGTGGTTTTCTTATACAATAAAAAATAATCAATGCGCTTGATTATTTTAAATTATATATCATATTCGTATTTAATTATCAAGCAATAAAACACTATCTTCGCCATCGATTTCAGTCAAATTTACTTGAATATTTTCAATTTTGCTTGTTGGAACATTTTTACCGATAAAATCAGGACGGATAGGAAGTTCCCTATGCCCCCTATCAACCATAACGGCAAGCTCGATAATGCTTGGTCTGCCAAGCTTGATTATTGCTTCAATCGCAGCCCTTACAGTCCTGCCTGTGTACAAAACATCGTCCACAAGTACTACATTTTTAAGTGCTACTTCAAACGGAATGTTAGTATCGTCCTGTTTTTTATCAAATATATTTTCCCTATCATCACGATACAGCGAAGTATCAAGCACTCCTACGGGAATTGTAACATCGTAAGCTTTTTTTATTTTGTCCGCAACACGAGCAGCCAAAGGTACACCTCTGGTTTTTATACCAATCAAAACGACATTTTCGGTACCGCCGTTTTTTTCTACAATTTCATGCGATAAGCGGGTTAACGCTCTGTCCATAGCACCGCTATCCATTAATTTTGCTTTAATACCCATTGCAGTCTCCTACGACATTATTAACAGTAAGTTTTATTTGATAATAACATTTATTTTTAAATCTATTAAAAAACTAAATCATTTTCCTGCATTTTTCAATTACATCTTTAAAATAATCAGGCAAATCCGCTGTAAACTCCATAAACTCCCCGCTTACAGGATGGTTGAACGAAATTTTGTATGCGTGCAGCAACTGTCCGTTATCAAAAAGTTTTGTACTTCCGCCATACACACTATCCCCAACAATAGGATGTCCGATATGTTTGCAATGCACCCTTATTTGATGTGTTCTGCCTGTCTTTAACTCAAACTCCGCCAAACAGTATTTACGATATCTTTCAAGCACTTTATAGTGTGTTTCCGCATATCTTCCACCGTCACGGCTAACAGCCATAAGTTTTCGGTCTTTTTTGTTCCTATCTATATTTGCGATTATGACGCCCTCATCCGATTTAATTACACCGTCAACCAAAGCAATGTAATTTCTATGACATTCCTTACTTGCAATTTGCGCAGATAAAGATAAATGTGCTTTGTTTGTTTTTGCAACCATAATAAGTCCGCTTGTATCCTTATCCAATCTATGAACAATACCCGGTCTTATTACACCATTTATATCGCTCAAGTTGTCAAGATTGCTTAGCAAAGCATTTACAAGCGTATCCTTAGGGCTACCGGGTGCAGGATGAGTTACCATACCTCTCGGTTTGTTTATAACTGCCAAATCATTGTCTTGATAAACTATTTCCAAAGTGAAATCATACGGCTCGATAGACATTTCCACAGGCGGGTTGATAGCAATGCTTACAACATCCCCTGCACGCAAAGAATATCCGCTTTTTTTAATTTCGCCGTTTACCTTAATTTCGCCCGACTCGATTAAAGTTTTTATCCGCGAGCGAGTAAGATTATCCGTCCCCTCAAGCACAAACATATCAAGTCTTTGACCATGTGCATTTTTATCCGCAACAAGTTCGCTTTCAAAATCCGATAAAGTACTGTCCAATACTATTTCTTCCGCCATAATAAAAGCCTTTTATGTCTCCAAGAAATATCGCCCTCTCTGTATTCGAACAAAAGATATATCAATATCATCAATACACCCACCAAACAGAATATGTCCGCAATGTTGCCTACCGCAAACGGAACATTAAACCAAGTTTGGAAAAAAGTGTAATCAATAAAGTCACGTACATAATCAAAAGCAATCCTGTCAATCAAATTGCCCATTGCACCCGCAATGATAGTAACAACACCGTATCTTAGCAACCTTGGTTTTTCGTCGGTCAAAACTAACCCAACAAACAACACGATAATTACTATAATAGAAATCGCCATCAACAAACCTTGATGTCCGCTCAAAAAATTGAATGATGCACCATCATTGATTGCCCATTCCAATCCAAGCACGCCGTCAATCAGGGTATAGTGCCCGCCTACAGTGTCCAAAAACGGCATTATCATACCTTTTGAAAATAAATCTATAAATAATAACAATGCGAACAATCCGACTTCCAACAATATCGCTATCATTTTTTACTCCTTTTTCTGCCTTAAGTCATAAGGGATAGTAATAGAAACCCCTTGTGGTGCAAAATAAAACTTTTTATTATCTATCTTTTGGTAAGACCCGTTAAGTGCATAAATAGCACCGCTCAAAAAGTCCAAATATCTTTGTGTATTTTTAGCATCTAAATCCGAAACATCTACTATCAAAGACTGCTTTTTTTTCAAACTGTCAATCAACTTTTGAATATCTTCGTAAGACTGAGGCGAACAAAAAACAACTTTATTCTCACTATCGGATATCATATTAGGTCTTGTATTTTCCTGCATAGTACGAGGATATTTTTCATACCCGCCGTCGCTTACAGGTCTATCCTCAAATCTTGTAAACCTTTCCTCACGATAGTCACGTCGCGGTTGTTCGCCATATCCTCTTGGCTGCTCCCCATATCTATATCCGTCTTGAGGATAGTTTTGACCTCTGCCATAAGCACTGCTCCTATCGTCAAAACGGCGGTCATCGCTCCTCGAATATTCTCTGGAGTCATACATGCGGTCAAAATTATTATCTCCATTGTCACGGCTACCGCTGTTTCTATCGTAACCGCCAACGTCAAAATTATCGCGTTCGAAATTATCGTAATTTTCCCTATCTCTAAATCTTCTCATCGTAACTCCTTTTTCCGAATATCGCAGTTCCTACCCTGACGATATTTGCACCAGCATATTCTATTGCCAGCAAATAATCATTTGTCATTCCTGCACTTAAATACTCAAAATTATATTTTTCCTTACACTCTAAAAATTTTATCTTCAATGCCTTATAAAGTTCTATAGTTTTGCTTTCTTCGCAAATAGGCATAACTGCCATAAGCCCTTTTATTGCAATATTTTCAAACTTAGATATTTCCGAAATACTATTTTCGATTTCTTCTATAAAAAAGCCGCTTTTGCTCTCTTCCTTTCCCATATTAATCTGCAAAAGCACAGGCATAACCAAATTGTGTTTTTTTGCTTGCTTGTCAATTTCTTTTGCAAGACTAATGCTATCGACCGAATGTATTAGTTTAACTTTATCGATAATGTACTTTACTTTGTTAGACTGCAATTTGCCAATAAAATGCCAATCAAAGTTTTGTCCCTCATGGTATTTTTGAATTAGTTCCTGCACTCTGTTTTCGCCCAAAACCTTTAGCAAACTGTTATTGCTGACAGCATCGATTACCTCTTGCGACATAGTTTTGCTTGCTCCGACCAAAATCACGTCATTTTGTCTGTTACAATGCAAACACACTTTTGCAATGTTGTTTTTGACATTATCAATATTTTTTGCAAGCTCCAAAATATCCATAAACTTATCTCGCAATAATTATTTTATACATATAAGGCGTATATGTATACATATTTATTTTAACACATTATTTTTATATTGTAAAGACTAACACAATAAAATTATAAAAAATTACCGCTTGTTTGCAAAGTATTTTTTGATTTGTTGATGATTTGTTATGCTATAATTAAAATGATTTTACAAGTTTTATTCACAAAATATCTCTATCGTTAAGAAAAAACCGTCAAAAATCGCTACTATTTTACTATTCTCCAATAAAACAATCAACCGCGTTCTTTTATTATCCCCTCTTGATAAAGATATGCAAGTGTAGTCAAATCTGCAATTTGCTCTTTTAGCCTTTCTCCGATATCCGTTTGACCTACAGTTATCCTATCTTTATATCTTGATACAACATATTTCACGGTCAGCATTTCTCGGTCATTTAGCACTATTTCGTCCTTACCCAAAAACGGCTCGTGAGCAGCAAGCCCCATACCATAGGAGTGATAAGTAAGCGTATATCCTGCAATACCCGTAACCTTTTGATATGGTTTACTCATACCACCGTCAATAACAATCATTTTTCCGTTTGCTTTTATAGGACTTTCCCCTTTAGTTTGTTTTACAGGGATATGTCCGTTTATGATATGCGCGGTTTCCTTATCCAAACCGAACTCCTCAAAAATTTTATCGCAAACATCTGGATTGTTTTGCAAATTAAAATAATTTTGCTTTGCCTCTTCATGCGTTTTCTTATCTTCTATATATATTCTTTCAAATGTCGCCATCTTGTCTTTTCCGAACACAGGCGATTTGTTACCGCACCACAACTGCCAAACAAAAGCAATGTCATCCTTATTGCGTGTAAGATATGCTCGCCTTACCATTTTGTCGCAATAGTCCATATAGGCTTTGCCTTTATAGTATTGTCCTTCAAACTCCTCTGCCAAAAACTCCCCTTTTTCATCGAGCGGGATGCAACCGTGAAACATAAGATTGTTATTGTAGCAAAGGTACAAAGAGCCTTTATCTAGCAAAAATTTTATATGCGATTTCAATTTCGAGGAAGTTATAAAACTATGTATCAATTTTGCAAGCACTTGCTCTTCATCCTCGTTCAATTTGCAAGGATTTTGTTTATCTACCGTCGGAAAGTCACATTCTTTCATTTGATAACCGTTCCAACTTTTATTTTCAAAATCTATTTTGTCAAGCACAGTCAAATCGCTCATATTAAATGACGGATATTTTTTCTTGTAACTATCCTCTACTTTAAACCTCATAATGCTGACAGCCTTTAAAAGCCTTGCCATCTTTTCGCTGTTGTATTTGGTTTTATAGTTACTTAAATCACTATGTTTGTAATACTTTTCCGCCAAATTATATATCGGCAACAAATTGATTGAATAGCCGTCTTCCAACAAATCAAGATTGTTATACTTAAAGCAATCACAAAGCACAGATAATATACAACCGCTATCGCCAAGTCCAGCACCTATCCACAATATATCGTGATTACCCCATTGTATATCAAGCGAACGTACCCCTTTTAAATAGTCAAGTATTATATCCGCCCTCGGACCTCTATCAAAAATATCTCCGACAATATGCAAATGGTCAATCGCCAAACTTTGAATCAAGCTGCATAGTGCCTTTAAAAAGTCTTCTGCCAAATCAAAAGTGATTATATTTTCGATAATTCCCTTGTAGTAATTTTCCTTATTAATGCTTTGGCTATCACAATTAAGCAACTCGTCGATAATGTAAGAAAAGTTTTTAGGCAACATTTTTCGCACCTTACTACGAGTGTATTTTGCACTGACACACTTTGCTACCCTTATCAAACGATAAAGCATTATCCTATACCAATCATCCGTTTTTTGGGTAATAGCAAGTTTTTCATCGGGATAATATATCAAACATGCAAGTTCTCCCCTTTCAGTCTCGGACAAATCGGCGGATAGCTCTTCATCGATTTTCCTTTTGATTACGCCAGATGCCGTTTTTAAAATATGCAAAAACATTTCGTACTCTCCATGAATATCGCTTACAAAATGTTCCGTTCCTTTAGGCAAATTCATAATCGCTTTTAAATTTATAATTTCCGCAAGCACTTGTTTTTTGTTTTTAAACTTTTCGGACAAACACTCAAAGTATTTCAATTCGTATTCATTCATTTATATTTACCCCCGATTTTCGTTTGTTTTTTACATATTAATAAAGCAATTTGCTATTAAAAGTCTCCGAATATATCATTTGTTTTGTCTTTATTTTTTCCAATCTCACCGTCAAAGTTTTCCTTATTTTTAGGGTCAAACTCTTCTCCAAATACACTGCCTATATTGCCACCGACGTTTTTATCTTGCGGCATTGCATTTTCAAGCTTACCTGTGGTTTTGTTTATTCTTCCATACGGAGTATTGATATATACATCATGAGATTTTGTTTTTACACCCAAAGTAAAATACAATACTAATAAAACAATTATCAAAAATGCAATTATTCCATAAGTTATAAGTGATATAACCGTACTATTTGCAAATGTGTCCATACCATTATTTGCTTTAGATGCGGACATAACATCTACAAAATTTTCCTTTTCAAAGGCATAAACAATACTGCTTATTGCACTGTTTATTTGTTTGTCAATAATTGCTTTTGCATTATCTCTGCCGCCCAATCTGCTTTCAACAGCGGAAAGATTATCGTCACGTGTGTATGCTATATTTTGTTTTCCGTCACTCTCCACTACACCCGACGGCATAAAATTCATTGAAGAAAAATTGATAATATTTATCCCTTCAGCCAAAAACTTATCGCTATCCGCCCAATTTAATTCGTTGGAAACATAGCTGTTACTTGGCACACCGTTTAAAAACGGACTTCTATATGATGGTAGCTCTGCAATGCACAAATTATTTTCCTTTGCCACATCATAAAAAAACTTGTTGTGTGCTGTTTTTGCTTCGCTTGAGTACATATAAACATAATCGCCGATTGCGTTTCTATCAAAATTAATCATTAAAATGATATTTTCTTTATCCGTTTGGTTATTAAGATATCTATCACTGCCAAGCCAACCGAACTCTTCCGCTCCAAATGCAACAAACTCCAAATCAAAAGGCAAATCTTTATCTTTTAAAACACGTGCTGTTTCGATAAGTGTCGCAATGCCTACCCCGTTGTTGTATGTTCCGTCAGTATAAAACTTAACTCCGTTATATGAAATATCATATATATTGTCGTAATGTGCGCCGATTACAACTTTTTTATTAGATGAACTTTCCTTTTTAAACACAACGTTATAAGCGGTTTCCGATTTATTGGTAACATTGTTTTGATATGTGAAAATGTCTAACCCTTCGTTTTCGCTGTTTATATTATAACTAGTTTCATATCCGAAATCTGCAAATTTCCCTGCTATCCATTGTGCAGCATCCTTACCTCTATCCAATCCGTAAGACTGTGTCGAGGTTCTATCGGGATAAGTTGAAACAAACTCTTCCAAAGTCTCATAAGGTGTTGTTCCTGCCACAAAATTTGCTTTGCTTGCATCTGTATTTCCTACATTACTACTGCAACCTGTTAAGGCAAAACTCAAAATAAACACGCTGAAAATCGCACTTAAAATCAATATCAATCTTTTTTTCATATCTTACCTCAACAATAACAGCAATATAATACAAGGGATTGCCATAGATGTAAGCAACTGCCTACGCTCTTCCTTTTTGCACTCTAAACATAATAAAGCTACAAAAGCACAAACTGCAATGATTGTTACCAATTTAGGCAACAATATTGTTACAAATACTATGGATATAGGCGCCGCATAAGCTATAAAATTAAGTGTTCCACCCAAAATATTTGCTATACATACAACAAAATATCCTATCGCTGTGTAAGTAGGTTTATTTATTTTGCAAACAAAATTTTCGTCACAAGGAGAGTATTTTGAGCGGGCAAAAATATTATACGACCATCCGATTGCAGCAAATGCCAACAGATAACCTATCGCACCATTTACGCAATAGGATAGTACCCTACCCATATAGCTACCTAAACCTAAAGCTACAGTGTTAAAAATCAACTCCGCCTCAAACCATAGTTTATAAACAAATGTAAAAGGCAACAGCACACTCAAAGTTGTAAGCACTGTACTTTTTTTATTGTTTTCTATACGTAAAAAATTCATTTTACCTCCTATTTACCGCATACATAAGCGCTAAATTTAATCCTTCCAACATACCTATTTCGCCGTTTTTGGCTTGAAACTCGATAAGTTGCATTTTATCTACCATTCGCTTTAATTGCATAGGTTTATAATTTTTTGCCGTCCTTTTTGCTATGGAAATTGCATAAGGTTTTACCCCTAGTTGCTCGGCAATCACATTGTCGCTATCTGCCGAAACTTTGCTTATAAACATACGCCTGTACTGACTTGTTATTGCCGCCAATATTTTTAGCGGTTGTTCGCCTGTTGCGAGCAAATTATCCGTAATAAAGTAAGCGTCGCCAATATTCCCCTGTGCTATGCTGTCCGTTAGCTTAAATACACTTTGCTCTATATTATTGACAACAATTTTGCAAACCATATCGTAATCTATTATCTTATTTTCGGATAATGCAAACAATTTGACAAGTTCATTTGTGATTATCATCATATCATTGTTGCATTTTGTTATCAATTCTTTAACCGCTGTATCATTGGAAGAATAGCCGTTTTCATTAATATATTTGGTAACCGGGGACATTAGTTCTATAGTATTTTGTTTAGAGCAATCCACTACTTCAGCAATTTTCGTTAAAAATTTAAGGCTATCCTCATCATTTACCGCTACCAATACAACACCCGGACAAGGATTTTTTAACCATTCTTTTATTTTTTCTTCTAACTGCTTTGCCCTATCCTTATCTATTTTTTTACCGTCACAGGTAAACATTACAATCCTATAATCGCTCATAAGCGGAGGTGTTTGCAAATTTATAAACAACGATTCTGCCGACATTTGAGGATTAAAATAAGTAATATTAAAATCAAAACTACTCTCGTCAACCAAATTTTTTAATTGGTCGGTAGCCATTTTCTTAAAATAAAAATCGTCGCCTGTTATCAAATAAAACGGCTTGACAGCTATTTTTAAATTTTTAGACAATTCTTGAATTTTCATATTGTTCCTTATAAAATGTTCAAATTAACGCAAATTATTAATATTTTTTATTCAAATAACATTATTTTTATTATAAAAAACTCTTTTTTTAACTATACTACTTTTATTTTATCATTTTTAATAACAAAAGTAAAGTAGGAGTGGACAGATTGGCTAATATTATTTATCACTGCGTCA
>CANSGN010000029.1 GCA_947646415.1 uncultured Clostridia bacterium
CCTTAAATGTAAAGTTTGGGTACATGGAATAAGTATATCTATGTACATATTATATATTTATTATAGGGTCAAAAGTAAACTTTTGTCAACGTTTAATTAAACATTTTGTAATTGCTTTACAAAAAGAGTACAAAAACTTTAAAAAACTTTTCCGAAAAACCGCGATTTTGTACATAGATATACTTATTCTATGTAAGGTAAAAACGGAGGTTTTATTATGACAAAACATGCACGAAAGGCAGGGAAAATAATTTTTGTATTAGTAATTTCCTTTCTGTTAATAATGGGATGTTTATTTGCATCGGACACAATAAAGGATAAAACTGATAATACAAATTTGGATAATATGGCAAACACTTTGCAAACAACTGCGGATAAAACATTTACAATAAATGGCTATTATTCATCATGTTATAATACTTGGAATGAAGCTGTTCAATATTCTTTGGATAATAATGGAGTAAATGTTAAGGTTACAATTTTTCAAGATTGGGAAGCCACTACTCCATCTACGGTAGGCGATAATGCTGCCAATAAAACATCTTTTGGTAGCGGTGTCGGATTTTCCTATGGTAGAATATGTGTGCCAAAAGGTGCTACTATAACATTAAATTTAGGTGGATGTGTTATTGACAGACGATTGGCAACAAATATGGATACCTCTAGTTCATTTAGTGATGCTGTAGCTTTTGGTGGAGTTTTTTATGTAGAAGGGGTGTTGAATTTAGTTGATAGATACTATAATCCATATGATATATCTCAATTCAGTAGTTACGAAGATATAAAAAAATATAGGGGTGTTGGCAAAATAACAGGTGGCTATAATGGTAAAAATATGAATCAAAATGGCTCAGCTGTCGCAGTTTATAATGGCGGAATATTTAATATGTATAGTGGGATTATATATGGTAATATTCATCAAACTTATGCAGGACATAGCGGTGCAGTAGGATTGGGTAATGGAATTTTTAATATGTATGGTGGATTAATTGCTTACAACGCAACTAACTCTGCTTTTTCCGCCATTGCAGGTCAAACAGGTTCATGGATAAATTTGTATGGTGGCGTTATTAAAGAAAATATAAATTTATGTACAAATCAAAGTACTCCAAACGGTGGTGTAGGCTTGTATGATAGTACTGCTGATAGGCCTTTGAGTCATATAAATTTAGGTACAGGTATACAAATTTACGACAATTATAATGGTACGGGAGATACAAAAAAACAGTGCAATTTGATATTGACCGATACGGCAAGTGACGGAAAAATAATTCATTTGTTAGAGCCTATGATAGATAAAAGCGTAGGAACAACTTATGTTGGTATAACTAACCGTCGAACTGATAGAAAATTTATTGATAACTATTCGCAATACTCTACGGGATTGCCGGCTACTCAGTTCTTTTTTTCAGATGACACTTCGTGGAAAGTTCAAAATAGTACAACCGAAGCAAAATTGGTAAATGGAACAGAACGTACTGATAAAGTTACTTGGAATGTTATATCTGGTTATCCCTCAAGCTGTCCTAGTTTTAGTACTACACAAACAAATGCAGCAGGCGTAGGCTATTTGGTAGATATTACATGCGATAGCCCTTTTGTATATTTAGGTAATAGTAAAACATATAGTAGCGGTGAAGAATGTCGTATTACAACAGCAGGTATACATGTTTTTCGGTTAGTTGATAGTACAAGATATTTAAATTCGGTTTTTGTTTTGCATAATAAACGAACGGATGTAAATATGATTCAAATACCAAAGGCAGATACAATCCCATCTATAACTTATACCGGTAGCGAAATTACTTGTGACAATCCACAAAACTTTAATTCTAAAACAATGACTATAAGCGGCAATAAACAAACTAATGCAGGGAAATATGTTGCAAAAGTTTCGCTTACAAGCAAAAGGCATTATTGGTTTGACGGCACTATATCTCCTTTGGATTATAATTGGGAAATCACACCAAAACCAATCGAAAAACCAACATTGGGGGATAATGAGTTTATATATACAGGCGAAACCGTAACATATCTTCCTGCCGGTTTTGACGCGGCAACTATGGAAATTTACGATAATACGCTGACTAATGTCGGCAAACATATTGCTACAATTATCCCTAACTCCAACCATCAATGGAGTGATGGTACAGTGGAGCGTGTAGAGTTTGGCTATTATATATTTGCTCCAGGCATTATTACAAAATACGGGGTGCCATACTATTACCAATATATAGACAGCAACAATATTAAAAAATCTTATGGCGAAAAGTACACTCATAAAGTAAATGACCAAAATTTGAATGTCTTTAACGGAACAGCTAGACATGTAATGGGTAATATCCCTTTTGGCACAAATTTACCTACATTTCTAAATGGATTGTATAATGATACTAATTTGTTAAAGATATATGCAAATGATAGTGATATAACCCCATTTTATGATGGATTGGAAGGGGTGTATCCTGCTGATCCCTCTAATATAATTTTGGCCACAGGCTTTAAAGTGGAACTTTATAATAGCGATGGCGACAAGACAGATACTATTTACTTGTCAATATTAGGGGATGTAACAGGAGATGGTAGGATAACAGCAAGTGACGTATCTTACCTAAGACAAGTAGCAAATGACAGTCAAGCCTTGGAGACTATGCCAATAGAAAAGAGACTAGCAGGTATGATAAACAACAAAGGCGGAATAACCGAGGTGGACAGCGAGATATTGAGGAATTATATTGATAAAAGACAAATAAATTTAGATAAATTTTTGGAAAGTCAAAACGTAAGTACAAGTACAGGATACACATATTTAACATTGGATAGAAAAAATATGTTAAGGCAAGTAAGTGAAAGCAAGACAAATGTAATAGGCAATATATCTATAAATACAAGTGTAGAAATGCTAAAGACAAAACTAGCAGAAATGGGAATAAACATATCCGCAATGACAATCTACAACAGGAAAGGCTATGAAGTAACTGACAATAGTGCAATAGTAGGAACAGGCTGGAGGATAGAGGTAGGCGGAGAGGAAACATATTTATCCGTTTTAGGAGATTTGACAGGAGACGGAAGAATAACCGCAGCAGATATATCCTACTTAAGAGCAATAGCAGCAAGCGATACTACAAATGTACAAGACTGCATATTGCTATCTGCAATACTATTAAACAAAGGTGGAATAACTACAGCAGATAGTGAAGTGCTAAAACAAGCTATAAAGGGAAGTATACTTGTAAGTGAGTATAATAACTAAAATTAAGACAAAATATGTCTAGATTTTGAGCGATTAAATTAATAATCGATATAAGAAATACACCCCAAAACAAATTGTTTCGGGGTGTTAATTTTTGTGTAAAGTTTAAAGTAGGCAAAAGTGCTGTTCACTGCAATAATCCTGTCAAAAATCGGGACTAATGTGGATAAAAATTTGCCATTAATGTAAAGTTTGGGTACATGGAATAAGTATATCTATGTACATATTATATGTATATTTTAAACTAAAATGTAAGATAATGTCAACGTTATAATAAAGGTTTTGTAAACTCTTTACTTTAAGCATACAAAAAATATATATTCAAACTCAAAAAATATTCGATTTTGTACATAGATATACTTATTCTATGTAAGTGAAATTGGAGGTTTTATTATGGCAAAAGGTATAAAAAGAGCTATAGTGTTTTTGTTGATTTTGGCAATAATATTTCTAACGCTTTTTACTGTAGTGCTTGCAAAAAATAATGAAATTTTGAAAAGCCGAAATGATGTCACTGTGGAGAACAACAAAAGTCAACCGATTGTTGATATCGGCAAAACTTATACTGACATTGAGGGAGACTCCGCAACTATAGTTAAAAAATGGAATGAGGCAAAGGTAGAGTCGTATACATTAAACAAATTTGTCAAAATAGTTTTAAACAGTGATTGGGTTTTGGAAACTTGGTTAGATCTTCAAAATTATCAAAGAGTAATTATTGATTTAAACGGACACTCTATAACCCGTTCAAATCTTACAAGCCCGACTTACAATGGAAATGTAATTGTTGTAAACGATCACGCTTCCTTATATATTGAAGATAGTGTTTTTGCATCCGACCCAAATGGAATATTGGAAAAGGCAGAACAGTTATCTGACAATATGACATTGGATGAATATGCCAACAATCCCGATTTGTGGGAAGAACAAAGCAAAAAATTAGTGCAAGATATAGTTGATGCTACAGGTATAGGTTATATAGGCGGAGGCAATGTGTCAGATAGAGGTGGGGCAATTTCAGTATTTAATGCAACTTTGCAAATAGACGGAGGAATGATTTGTAACAATAGTTGTGAATATGTGGGTGGTGGAATATGCGTCATGGGTCAAACTAGTTTGTTACAGTTTAATAACGGTATTATATGTGGCAATTTTTCAAATAGTGAAGACGGTGGCGGGGGGATTTTCTCTTCTGCACCTGTAAGTAATATCAACGGGGGATTGTTTGTTGGCAACCGTACTATTAATCGAGGTAGTGCAATAAGAATAGAGACCGGTAAAATGTCAAACTGTGTTGTAAAGCGAAATTGGCAAGTAATGATGGGGGCATTATATTTAAACAACCACAGTAGATTAATGTTAACAAATGTAAGGGTTGAGGGTAACATTTCTACTCATTCGTCGGGCGCGGGCGCTTATATAACAGGTAATGAAACAGGCTCGATAATAGATATGTATAATGTTTCATTTATCGGTAACAAATGCTTGGGAGATACCGAGGATTCCGGTGGAGGAATTCAAGTATGTTATGCCTCTCAAGTATATTTGCAAGACTGTATCTTTAAAGACAATTATGCTACAGCAGGTGGGGCAGGTATAGATTTTTCGTCAAAAGGAACTTGGGATAAAACTTCTAAATTGCAAATCGGCGGATTTTTGGATATGAGTGGCAATGTGATTGCGGATGGAACAAATTGCGATATAAAAATAAAATCTAATGGTAAAATAAGGATAGAATCTCCATTGAAAATGAATGAAGAAAACACCAATCAAAAGCCTATTTATTTGTCGTTTGTTTCAAAAGAGGGGTTGTTTCATACTTTTACCTCTTCGTATTCTACATTTCCGCATGACATAGACCCGAACAAATATTTTACTTGCGGTATTGATGATTATGCTGTTGTTTTAAGTAGTAATGGGGAGTTAATGTTTGCAAAAAATAGTGAAGCATGCGAATATGATTTTATGTTTTTGGAAAATAATGAGCGCAAGAATTACAGTGAGAACGAAAAAATTCACGGATATAATGATAGTGATATTCAAAGCTATATATTGGGAAAAATCTTGCCAAATACTTCGGTAAAATACTTTTTGGAAAGACTTGCACCTCTAGGTATAGATAAAAATAATATGAAACTATATGATAGTAAAAACAAATTAATATACGAAAACGGTGCGGCAGGAGATGGAATAAGCGAAAGCCTATTGGATAATGGTAAAGAGTTAGCAGTTGGAACAGGTTGGTATTTTAATGCAAATGGAGAAACGATATACTTATCCGTATTGGGTGACGTAAACGGAGACGGTAGGATAAGTGCAAGTGATGTAACCTTCTTAAGGCAAATAGCAAGCGACAGAACATTATACGAAAGCTTAAGCGTAGAAAAGAAACTTGCAAGTATGGTAATAAATAAAGGCAACGTGACAAGTGCTGATGCGGAAATCGTAAGGAATGCAATAGTTAAATTGCTGACAATAAATATATTTTTTTAACAGAAAACAAGGTCGGGAAACCGACCTTGTTGTTTTAAGATTAAATAAACTCAAAATTCTCGGCACAACCCTAAAATTGGCAAATTTGACTTTATAATTGCTTTATAGTATAATATATATAAAAGGTAAATTATGAAAAAAGTAGGTATGCAGCATAAATATTCGTATAAGGAAATGTGGCAACCAAAAAATTATGAGCTGACTTTAGAATGTATCAACTTAATTTTGACGGTGTTGATAGGACTATGGAGTATTGGGATAAATGTTTGCATTTTATCGAGCAGCATTAATAAAAATTTTAACATACTATTAGGAGATATAAATGGAAGAAATCGATAATAAAGAGCCAATTAATCGCACTGCAGATGAATTTTTGGATATAGAAGATAATAGTCGGCAAGCGAATATGATTAGGGATGCTTATAATAATATGGATTGTATGTATGGTAAGTACACGTCAAACTACCTTAAACTATGGGAGCAAATATTTTGTGCCATAATTGCCACTATAGTTATAGGTGTTTTTATGGGATTGTTTTTATTTATGATGATAAACTATCCTACCATAGGTTTATGTATAGGCTTAAGTTTTGGAGTTGCTCTTTTGAGTGTGTTTTGGTTTTATATAATGATTACTTTGTTTAGTAATTTGCTTAATGTATATTTTTATAAACACAATGGAAAATTAATTGCCATACATTTTAGGAAATTTCCAAAATATTTTAGCATTTGCCTAGAGAAAGATAAACATTGTTTATATAATTTTAGAAAAAAACGTTGGGAAGAAAAAACTATACATCCTGATAGTTATATGGGAACATATTTATTATTTCCTTATCTTTTTTCAGATAATTTGCAAAAAACTGAGAAGGATTGTCAGGTTATCAATAAGATAAAAGACAAAAAAAATAATAAAACGATTATAACTTCAAGGAAATTTTATATAAAAAAGAGTAAATATAATAATCGCCATTATACTACTTTTAAATTTAAAGATGGGAACTTAAAGAGTATAGATTTATTTATATCCTTTCATCATATAGATACTACATGGCATAAAAAACATCATTATTTGCGAATTGATGAAACAAATGCCGTTCATTGTATCAATGTGTCAAAGGCATTTATAGATTTTTGCAATGAACAGGGGATAGAGCCACCTGTCGAGTGCGAACATTTGCATTATGAAAAAAGTTACAATAAGTAATTAAGTAATAATGATATATCATAGTTAATATTTTAAATATAATAATATAAATTTTGACGATTATTGTGCAAATGCAATAATTGTCAAATTTTTGTAAAAAAGTTTCAAAAAGTATTGATTTTTGTAAAATTATGTAGTATATTAAAAGTCCACCCAAAAAAGTTTTAAATTTTTTTGAATTTGTGGTAAAAACAGTTGACATTATTCTTTTTTAGTGTTAATATGTCAAAGTTGCCTCATAGAAAGGCAAATAAATCATAGCATTTTGGTTTAAAATCAGCAGTTTGGCAATACTAAACTAAGCTATTCGACAAACTTTTTAAGAAAATGAAAAAATCTTTCAAAATCTTCAAAATTTTGCTTGACAAAAAAAAATCGCTGTGCTATTATTGAGAGGCTGTGACAAGCAGCAGATAAATGTACCTTGACAAAAGAATAGATAGGATAAGGCGAAATTTTTGTGTAAGAAC
>CANSGN010000030.1 GCA_947646415.1 uncultured Clostridia bacterium
ATCTCTTTCTCTTTTGTATACCTATCTTTCTCCCTCTATTTTAACATATTACTACTTGTTTTTCAACCCTTATACTATCTTTACTTTAACTTTTTTTGCTGTATTTAGTGTATTGCTAGCTTTTTAATATTTATTGTGTTGCTGTTTATCGTTTATTTTTTTGTTGTTTACTTTTTAATATTTATATTTTCAATTATTTTTTGTTTTTCGGTTTAAATTTTACAGCTTACTGCTGTTTGCGTTGCTATTTACAATATTTTTCTACTATTTATATCTTTTTATTGCTCATTAAGCGATTTTTTGATTTGGGTATAATTATTTTTCATATTTTTACGATAGCAAAGCACTCCGTCAACAATGGCAAAAACTATATATGCACCTAATGCGGCAGCTAAACCATAAACTACATTCGCCATATTTTGCCCGACAACGCTAACATTGTCAGCCCAAACGATAGTATAGGACTCGCCTATTGTTCCATTTTGAAATATAAAATCCATAGTTTTTCCGCCTATGACATTGACCATGACAATCAAGCTTATCAAAAGTCCTAAAAAAACAAGCCCTTTTAATATACCGCGTATTTTATCCCCCAAAACAAATCTATCCAACCCAAATACTCCCAAAAATACCGATACAATAGCCATATTCTTTTTATCAAAAAGTTGTTTTTCATCTATCTCGACAGCATTTTTAACGCCTTTCAACGCATTATTGTCTTCCTCCGACAAATACTTTTCCAATTCCATAACAATCCTCCAAAACTTAAAATTCACTATAATTTAACGCTTAGTTATTTAACCTTGCAACTACAGTCTTGATATTTATTGTCAGAAAAGGTATACTTTTTCTGACAATAAATATTGACAATAATTTAGTTCTCGTATATAATAAAAATAGGCAATAAGCAAAAAAATCTATGCATTTTATAACCATAGTTTATAAAACATACGGATATACAAAGTGTCAGAAAAAGTATGCTTTTTCTGACACTTTTTTTACATTTTGATAATTTACTTTTATTTTTTTTGCTTTTGGAACAATTTCCTTAAATTTTTTCCGTTGTATTTATGCAAGCTGTACCACAACGCAAAACCGCAAATGCTGGTTACTGCCAAAAGCATTGTAAATATGCTTAGCGGACTTACGTAAAATATTTGAAGATAATAATTGTAATTACCTGCATACATCCACAAAACATTTAGGCCGTAAATCAAACCTATACCTAAGGAACAACCTAGTACAAGCAGTACTGCTATCGTAATAATAGTAACTAGTCCAAAGATTTTCCATATACCTGTATAGGTTGTACCCAATGACCGTAAAATCAAAATTTCCCGACCTTTTTCCTTGACCATATCCGACATTAAAACACAAATTATAATTACAAGCACTGCCGTTGCAATAATACATAACGGCACACCTATGTAAAATCTTGCAATGTCCGCAACGTCATTATAATATTCCTCGTTTCCCATATACTTTGCCATTTTAAAATCCACACTAAATTGGTAATGTTGCCAATCGTTTTTTACTATTTCGGCAATATCGGGAGAAATTTCGTTGTAAATATATTGTCGGATATTCCTAATAAACTTAGGCGAAATATACTTGCTGTTAATTGCAAAACCTTGTATGCCGTCAAAATACGGAGATATTAAACTATTATAAACCTGTTCATTCATTACTATAGGAACATAGCCATCAAGTCCATCCTCTATATCTTTTACGATAAACTGCAAATTTTCGTGCAATACGTTTTTTACAAACTGACCGCCAAGGTTAAATCCCCTTTCGATAAAATCAAATTTTATGGTATCTCCTACTTGCAGTTCTTTTCCCATCCCCCTCTGGTAATCGTTTGCAAACATACTGCTCACATACACTTCATTTGGTTCAAGTTCATTTTGTAATTTACTGCAATTATAATAATATTTCCTTAAACTTTTATTATTGGGTGCCATATTATAAAATCCTGCCGTCATACCTATACCATAGGAAATATTGTATAGCGCAAGTCTCGATTTAGAATACAAATCTATTGTATCCGTAAGTGCTGCTTTTGGCCTTATTATAGTATATATTAAATGGTTATAATCGTACAAATCAACATTTTCCATGTCCATTTTTAAGCCAAACTCGTTAAGGTCGTCAAATACTCCCGTAATCGTAAAACGAAATTCTTCTATATAACTACCCAACAAATCCCTTTTGTCAAAATCGACTATTTGCTCTTCGTAATTCTTAAAGCGTTTTACATACATAAAATAGTCATAAAAAGTTTTGGATATGGCTATTTCATCCGGACCGTCAGCATTATATTTAGGTGCTCTGCCCTTAATGATTTTCAATCCCAACTCATTTTCATCGTCAACATAAACAGTATGACAACTAGCTAAATTCATTTGTTCTATCTCTGCCGAAATATTTACATCTTCTACAGGCTCTATATCTCCCAAATATCTATGTAAAAATGTATACGAAAAGGGTACTGCATCCGCACCGGTTACGTTTTTTAAATATTCTTGTACTTTGTTGTTATGCTCGGTATTAAACAAAAATTCTCGTGAATAAATATCCATTTCTACAAATGGAATTTTGTTGTTTTTCATACTATTGCAAAAAGCTGCTTCCTGCGAAGAAAATACAACCGTAGTTGTAAAGAAAATTAGCATAAGCATAAACGCTGCTATTATTAATAGCACTATTTTCTTTAATATTCCTTTGTTGTTAAACGCCAAAGTAAGCCCGATTATGCTGTTTAAGGACAACCCTTGCTTTTTTCGTGTTTTACTTTTGCCTTTTGTGGATAAAAATATACTTTTACTACCGATTTTCGACGGTTTTTTGTTTTTGTCCGACTTTTCTATAGGTTTTTTCTTTGGCTTTTCATAAAGGTCTACATTCAATATTTCCGTCTTTGGCAAGCCCTTTTCTGTACTACTTTCCGCTTGTATTTGTTTATAGTCCTCTATGGAACAGTCTCTTAGTATTTTGCCGTTATCCATTTCGATGATGCGGTCAGCAAATTTGCTTACCTCTATATCGTGCGATACTATAACTACCAATATCTCTTTTGACAATTCTTTTAATATTGAGTAAACATTTTCGGAATTTAGGCTGTCTAAATTGCCTGTCGGCTCATCCGCAAATATAACTTTAGGCTGTCTGACAACTGCCCTTGCTATCGCGACTCTTTGTTGCTGTCCTCCCGATAACGAATATACCTTTTCATCCAATATGTTTTCAATATCCAACTTTTTAGCAGTTTGCAATATAAAGTCATTGTCGATAACGTTGTTTGAAAGTTCATAACCTATCTTTATATTTTGATAAACTGTCAAATTTTCTATCAATTTAAAGTCTTGGTGTACTATCGCAAAATCTTTCAATAAAACAGCTCTTTCATATTCAAGATAATCTTTACCATTGTATAAACGTTGACCCTTTGATTGAATATCGTTGTTTGACAACAAATTAAGCAAAGTAGACTTTCCGCAACCGCTAGTGCCGATTATGGCAACCATTCCGCATGATGGAAACTCCGCCGATACATTTCGTACCGCCACAGTACCATTTTCATATACTTTGTAAACATTTTTGAGTGTTAGCATTATTTCCCCTTATCAATTACTTTTTTTTGCTCTAGATTGCCAATAATTTTAGTCCGATTTCCTTAGTAATTTTTATTTACTTTATTTCCCCACTTATATTATAGTATAGATTAAAATAATTTGCAATACTCATTTTAAAATCATATAAAAAGTTATTCGCCCTCGCTACACAAAAATGCTATTATTTTACAATATTTTTTTAATAAATTTATGTATATTGCTAACTAACTTTTACAAATATTTATCTTCCGACAACCAATTTGAAAACTTAAAAATGATAATAACGACCTGTTACAAACTTGATTATAAAATATAAATATATTATATTAATCGCCTATATTTTACTATTCAATATGTTGAATACGGTAAAATTTTTCAGCGGTATGTTTATTAAATCAAAAAAGTTCCCTTGCGGAAACCTTTTTATACTTTAAAATTTAGCTTAGATTTTCTTGACTATTCTCCAACGCCTTTTTTGCGGCATCGGGTATAAATATCTCTTTACTTCCTAGCACAAACTTATAGTCATACTCATTTGTAACAGTGTTATTTAATCTTACATACAACTCTTGCTCTGTTACCTTTATACTTACATAGTC
>CANSGN010000031.1 GCA_947646415.1 uncultured Clostridia bacterium
TTATGGCAAAGATTATTAAAAGAGTTGGAATAGTATTTTTTGTACTAGTAATTTCTTTTCTACTTTTAGTCACTTGTTGTGAGGCATTCAACTATGACAGCAATATCACAAATAGCGATAATAATTTAATAAACTATAACAAAATAAATACGGTCGAACAAGATAAAATAAGTCCAATAGTGGAAGAAATATTACTAGATGGTAAAACTTGCACCGAGCAGTCTATAAAATGGGGGCTTGCAATAGAAAAATCGTTAGCTAATGGTGGGAATCAACATATATTGGTAACAATGTATGAGGATTGGATTGCTCCTGCTAATGGTATTTTAGGCGATGTTGCTAATGCTTTTGATAGGGGAAGACTTTATGTAAGACCTAATACCTACATAACTATTGATTTAAATGGACATCGTTTGGATAGAAAACTAACTACTCCAACAGAAAATGGACAAGTGATTGTCGTAAGGTCAGCAACATTAATTATCAAAGATAGTTGCTATGATACTTATACCATTCAAAATGCCTATAAGACAAATTCAAATGTAGATTTGACAAGCTATTGCCAAGGTAAAATAACCGGAGGAAACAACATTTATACGGGAGGAGCTATCCATTTAACAGACGCAAATTTAATAATTGAAAGCGGAGCTATAGTTAATAATATATCACAAGATAGTGGTGGTGGAGTTCAAGCTGCAAATTCAACTATTATTATGAACAATGGTTTAATTGCAAATAACTCATCAAAAATTAGCGGAGGAGCAATCAATTTAATAAGTGAATCCACACTAAATTTTTATGGTGGAATTTTATATAATAATAGAACTGCTGATGGTGGTGGAATTGCTGTTTCTTCGGATACAGGCAAATCTGTAGCAAATATTTTTGGCGGAGTTATTGCTAAAAATTCAGCTAGTGATGATGGCGGTGGAATACTAGTTGCCGGAGGTGGTTATTTGAATATGACGGGGGGTATAATAGAATATAATCAAGCAGTCAGCATTGATGAGTCAGATTTTACTCCTTGCGGTGGAGCTGTGTGTTCTTACGGCTTAAGCGTAGTAAATATTACAGGTGGCGAATTTAAAAATAATATTTCCGATTGTTGTGGTGGTGCTATGTATTTAGGGTCGACCATTTCGACATATTTATCAAGTTGTTTAATCACAGGTAATACTAATAACGGAAACAAAGATAATGTGAATTATGGTGGTGGTGTAGCTATAAGAGAGAATACATGTACTATAGGACCGGGCACTAAAATTTACAATAATACAGATAGGGGGAATGGAAGTAACCTTACTTTGCATGGTGTGTACAAAATAAAGATTAGCGAAAAATTAATTCAAGATGATTCAATAACATATATAGGTATAAATGTGGTTACTGATAGGACTATTGATACTAGCCTTACAAGTGGATATACAAGCAGTGGGAACACTGCGGCGCCTAGCAGATTTTTCTTTTCTGACGTAAGTGGTAAGGAGGTTCAATTAAATAGTGATGGCGAAATGGAATTAAAAAGTACAGGTACATCTTCACTGTTTACTATTTGGTGGAGAGCAGATGAAATTAGTAATTATACAACCGGAACATATTTGTCTGTCCCATATACGGGGAAAGCATATACTGTAAGGGGAAATGATACGTTTATTACATGCAGCAATGGTGCAAGTGGATATCGTGTTAATGTGTCAGAACCGGGTAGATATGTTTTTCATTCAAACGATACTAATGCAAAAAATCCTTATTTTGAACTTATAATCGAAAATCCAAAAAATCAAATAAAAAAGCCAACAATAAAAAAATATGAGTTTGTTTATAACAATGGTGAACAAATAAATTTTGAGCCTGACGGATTCGATAGCAATACAATGAATATCTCATACAATCGAGGAGCTAGTGTTGGTAAGTACACTGCAAAAGTGCAGTTAAAAGATAATTGGAACAATGTATGGGCAGGAAGTTTATCGACGGAAGATATTTTAATAGAATATGAAATAGTTCATCCGGGAATAGTGCTGATTGATAATAGCAAGTTTGATTATATATATTTAGAAAATGGCTATAAGAAAACGTATAAGCAAACAAACACTATACACAGGGTAAACGATAGTGATAAAACTAATACTATAAATGGTAATGTTTATGTTATCGGAAATATAAAGATTGGCACAACAATACATCAATTAATCAATAATATTAGAAATAGTAGCAAATTAATAAAAGTTTATGATTCTAAAGGTGTACTACAATTTGACGGAATTGAAAGCAATGGTGTGATGCCGGACAGTACCGCAAATAAGTTGATAACAACAGGTTTTAAAGTAGAGCTTTACTCAAATAGTACGGATACCACTCCATTTGATACAATCTACCTATCCGTATTAGGGGATATAAACGGCGATGGTATGATAAATGCAAGTGATGTCGCGTACCTAAGACAAGTGGCAAATGACAGTCAATCATTGGACACTATGCCAATAGAAAAGAGACTAGCAGGTATGATAAACAACAAAGGCGGAATAACCGAAATAGATAGTGAGATATTGAGGAATTATATTGATAAACAAATTAATATAAATAAATTCTTGGAGAGCGAAACAGAAAGTACAAATACGGGCTACACATATTTAACATTGGATAGGGACAATATGCTACGCAAAACGAGTGAAAGCAAAACCAATGTAATAGGCAATATATCAGTAAATACAAGTGTAGAAATGCTAAAGACAAAACTAGCAGAAATGGGAATAAATATATCCGCAATGACAATCTACAATAGGAAAGGCGATGAAGTATCCGGCAATACAGCAATAGTAGGAACAGGTTGGAGAATAGAGGTAGGTGGAGAGATAATATATCTATCCGTACTAGGCGACTTAAAAACGTGCCGAAAATCGGCACGTTTTTTTGTATAAGAAAACCACGTGCTAGGCACGTGAGTTCAAAAGATGTTAAACATATG